>DASVYC010000036.1:0-118760 GCA_036392375.1 Phycisphaerales bacterium | reverse complement strand
GGCTCGCACACGCGAGCCGCGGCGGCGGCGGCCCTTCCGGGCGGCCGAGCTTCGTGTTGATTACTGGGCGGCGACGCTGCGGGGCTTGCCCGGCGCGGGGGCGAAACGGCCCGAGCTCAGGTGCCCGCCGAAGACCTTGCGCTCCACGTCCTCGTCGTCATAGGGGTCGTCGGCGCTGAACGTGCTGCCGTCGAGCCAGCCGAACTCGCCGTCCTGGGTGGAATCGCGGAGCGAGTCCACGTGCCCGTCGGCGAAAAGCCAGTTGCCGTAGTACTTGTCGAGGTCCTTCTGGTTGAGCCCGCTCGCGGAGTTGCGGAGCTTCCCGCCCGGGGCCTTGCCGTGCGCGGGTCCGAGGTCGCTCCACGACTGCTTGCCGAAGAGCCCGTCCACCGGCGCGCCCGCGTAGCCGTCGGTCAGGTGCTTCACCACCCGCAGCGTCTGGTCGCCCACCAGCACCGTCGTTTCGCCGTCGCCAGCGTCGTTGACCCGCCCGTCTGCGAACAGCGGCACCAAGCTGTTGGACACGAGACCGAGGTACTTGTCGCTCAGCGGGCCGCGCGAGGCCTGCTGCGTCCGCTTCGAGTCCTTGTACGGCCGCTTCACATCGACGTCGCCGTCGTCCTTCATGCTCACCAGCTCGGTGAACGCGGTGTACCACGTCATCGTGTAGTTGCTGTTGATCCCGCGGTCGAACATCCGCTGGCGCTTGTCCTTCGTCGTCTTGATGCCGTCGAAGGTGAGCGGCAGCTTGTCGTTCTGCAGCGACTGGGTGGACCTGGCCGGGTTCGTCGGACACAGCAGCCCGCCCGGGTTGTAGTACTCCCCGTACACGGCGTCGGACATCCAGCCCACCTTGCCGGCCTGGATATCCGCGGCGTTGCCCCAGTTGTTGTTCACCCGCCCGTCCTGGGGCCCGCTGACGTACACGCCCTTGTTGCTCGCGGCGTAGGACAGCACGCCGATCCCGACCTGCCGCAGATTGCTCATGCACCGCGTCTTGCGGGCGATATCCCGCGCCGAGGCCAGGCTGGGAAGCAGGATCCCGATCAGGATCGCGATGATCGCAATCACGACCAAAAGCTCGATCAGCGTAAAGCCGTCGCGGCTGACGCCTCGCGGCACCGACACCCCGACCGATCGCTCACGGCTTCGACCATTCTGCTTCATGCGCAACCCTCGCGTGTGAGGGGAGGTTTTAGTCAAGAGCGCATGAAGGACCTGCTTGCGTTGCGACAAGCTTGCGTGAAGATGACAAAGACCCGCCCCCGCCTCGCGCGAGCTTCACGTTCCTTTGACACGATCTTCACAGAACGGGTCTCACGCCCGCCGACTCGCGCCGATTGTGCGGTATCCGCACGCCCGCGTCCGCAGTCAATCGTCCAGAGCGGGGGGCGGCGCGGCCGGCCGCGTGTTGGCCCCATCGCCGGCCCGCTGCGCCGACTCGTTGACCGATTGCCGCAGCCGCGCGTGCGAGAGGTGCGCCAGTGGAAGCGTCAACAGGTACGCCCCCGCCAGAATCGCGCCCGCAAGCCACGCGTCCTTGGCGGCGATGAACACAAGCACGCCCACCGAGATGAACAGGGGGAGCACCATCCGCCGGTGCACCGCCAGCTTCTTGAAGCTGTACATCGGACGACGGCTGACCATTAGCGCTCCGATGCACAGCGTGTAGATCGCGACCGCGACCGGCGGCACCTGCCACTTGACGGTCGCGGAGACGTCGATCAGGACCGGGATCAACACCGCGCCCGCGGCCGCGGGTGTGGGCATGCCGGTGAAGAAGCGGGCCGCGAGCGGGTTGTTCTTCTTGGACGGCTTGGCGCTGGTGAATCGGGCCAGGCGCATCGCCGCGCACATCGAGTAGGTCAGCACGCACACCATGAACAAGGGCTCAAAGGTGTGCGGCACCGGCTTGGTCGCGGTCACTCCCGTCTCGGGCCGCAGCATCCAGATGTACAGCATCACCGCCGGCCCGACGCCGAACGACACGAAGTCCGACAGCGAGTCCAGCACGGCGCCGAATCGGCTGCTGACACGCAGCAGACGGGCCGCCCGCCCGTCGAGCGCATCGAAGATCGCCGACAGCGCGATCGCGATCAACGCGTTCTCGAACTTGCCCTGAATCGAGAAGTGCAGACTCGCCAACCCGCACGCCAAGGCGGCCGAGGTGATCATGTTCGGGAACAACGCCCGGAACGGGACCACGTTTCGACGGGATGGGAATTTGAGAAACACGGGGGAAGTGGGGCAGTGGGGCAGTTACGGATTCTTGGGCTTACGGGCCAGGATGGTTTCGCCCGCGACGACGCGTTGGCCTTTGGTGACGGCGGGCTCATAGCCCTCGGGCAGGTAGAGGTCCACGCGCGATCCGAACTTGATCAGGCCGTAGCGCTGGCCGGGCCGCAGCGACTGCCCCTCCCGCACCTTGCACACGATCCGCCGCGCCACCAGCCCGGCGATCTGCACCACAAACGCCCGCGAGCCGTCGGCGAGCCGCAGCACCATGCTGGCCCGCTCATTCAGATCGCTGGCCTTGTCGAAGCTGGCGTTGAAGAACGCGCCGTGGTGGTACGCGAGTTTCTCGACGGTTCCCTCGAACGGCGTGCGGTTCACGTGCACGTTGAAGACATTCATGAACACGCACAGGCGCGTGCGGGCTGATCCCGAGTCCCCAACCGCCGCCACCGCGTCCGGAGGGGGAGCCGCACGATCGATCTTGACCACCACGCCGTCCGCGGGGCAGATGGCGCACAGCGACAGATCCTCGCCCGCGGCGGGGGAGCGCTCGGGATCGCGGAAGAACCAGATCGCCCACGCCGTGAACGCCAGCAGCACCCCGAATAGCGTCCAGAGTGCCACGCCGACCGCTCCGCCCACCCACGCGGCCGCGACGCCGCAGCCGATCGTCGGTGCCGCGAAGAGGGCGATGATCGTCCATCCCTCGCGAGCCACGATCGGCGCGGGGCCGGCGTGCGGCGAGCCGACGAAGGACGAGGGCAGTGTGGCGGTCGCTTGCGACATGGCGGATTCTTGGAGCAAGGTCGTTGGTGGACGATAGGGCGATCGTTGATCGGATTGTGTTCGGATGAGCGTCAGGTCTCTTTCAACTCAATTCTTCTTGACGCAATTCGCACGCTCGGGTACTTTACCGATCGCGAGTTGCCGCCCTGTTTTCCGCCTCGGTGCGCGCATCGAGTGCAGGGCTCTCACCAGGAGAGAGGCTTCCCGCGACAACCCGAGGTTCGTTCACCCGGCGTGTTTCCGCGCGCCGGGTGTGCTCGTGCGTTATGGCGGCTCCGCCGCCGGAGAGGTAGGAGAGACATGAAGAAGGCTCTGCTTGTGCTCGCTGTGGCGTCCGTGGTCGGCGGCATCGCATCGTCCGCGTCGGCCAAGTACCTGATGGTCACCAATTTCGCCAGCGGCAACCGCAGCATCATGCTGTTCAACAAGAGCGACGGCTCGCTGGTGCAGCAGAACTGGATCGTCGGGGACGGCGCCGCGAACGTCTTCAGCAGCCAGACCGAGGCCCTTTCCATCGGTTCCGACGTCTGGATCAGCGACCAGGTCCAGAACAAGGTCTTCCGCTACAACCTCACCACCGGCACCTACAAGACCGCCATCACCGGCAGCGGCAGCACCAACCTCAGCAACATCCGCGGCATGGCTCGCCAGGGCAACACCGTCTTCGTTGCCAACTCAGGCACCGGCTTCGGCAACTCGATCGTGAAGTTCGACGCCAACACCGGCGCGTACCTGGGTGCCTTTGCGGTCCAGCAGTTCTCAACGGCGACGACCACTTCGCCGTGGGACATTCACGTCGCCGCCAACGGCGAACTGCTCGTCAGCAACTATTCCTCGTCGACGACGGTCGGTGTCTCGCGCATCGACCGCTACGACGCGGCGGGCACCTTCCTGGGCAACTTCTACTTCAACAACAACAACGCGGGCGTCGGCCTCACGCTCCCGCAGCAGATCAACGCCGACGGCGGCAGCTATCTCGTCGGCGGCTTCGGTTTCACGACCCAGGCCGGCGCGTACCAGCTCAACGCCGCGGGCGCGCAGACCGGGTTCTGGGGCGGCGGCCTCGGCATCCGCGCCTCGTTCCGCCTCGACAACGGCAACCTCCTGATCACCAAGGGCGACGGCGTCTGGGTGCTTGATCCCAACACCAACGCCATCACCGCCGTCGCCGCGGGCGGGAATTTCAACGCCAAGTACATCTCCGAGATCGCATTCATCCCCGCCCCCGGCGCGCTCGCCCTCCTCTGCATCGGCGGCCTCGTCGCCGCCCGTCGCCGCCGCTGATCTCAACCCATCTTCAAGGTCTTCAGGCCCGCCCCTCGGCGGGCCTTTTTCGTTCCCGCGTCATGCCCGCTCGCACGCCTTTCGCTCTACACTCCCCTCCCTATGGCCATCCTGATCGACGCGAACACCAAGGTCCTCTGTCAAGGCATCACCGGCTCGTTCGGAGCTGTGCACACCAAGGGCTGCTTCCTCTACGGCACCAAGATGGCCGGCGGCGTCACCCCCGGCAAGGGCGGCACCAAGGACGCCAACGGCCTGCCGATCTTCGACACCGTGCAGCAGGCGGTGGATGCGACGGGCGCGACCGCGACCATGATCTTCGTCCCGCCGGCGTTCACCGCCGACGCGATCCTCGAAGCCGCCGACGCCGGCATCAAGGTCATCTGCGCGATCACCGAAGGCGTGCCGGTGCAGGACATGATCCGCGTGCGATCGGTGCTTGATGAGATGAACGGCGGGGCGAGCACGCCGCCATCGAAGCGCCGCATCATCCTCGTCGGCCCCAACTGCCCCGGTGTGATCACGCCCGGGCCGCGCACCAACTCCAACAGCATGACCGGCGAGCCGGGCGCTCCGTTCACCAACAACGGCTGCAAGATCGGCATCATGCCGGGCTACATCAACACCCACATCAGCCAGAGCAAGCGCGGCAAGGCCGTCGGCATCGTCAGCCGCAGCGGCACGCTGACGTACGAGGCGGTGTGGCAGACGTCGAACCTGGGCTTCGCTCAGAGCACCTGCGTCGGCATCGGCGGCGATCCGGTCCGCGGGCTCAACCACATCGACTGCCTCGAACTGTTTGCGGATGACCCCGACACCCACGGCATCCTGATGATCGGCGAGATCGGCGGCACCGACGAGATCGACGCGGCGAACTGGATCGCCGCGAACCGCAAGAGCGGGCGCCTGAAGAAGCCGGTGGCCGCGTTCATCGCCGGCCGTACCGCGCCCCCGGGCCGGCGCATGGGTCACGCGGGCGCGATCATCGGCGGCGCCGACGACACGGCGGACGCGAAGATCACGGCGCTCAAGGCCGCGGGCGTGAGCGTGGCGATGAGCCCGGCGGATATGGGCAAGGCGATGCTGGAGGCGATGGGGGGGTGAGCCTCTCGTGTTGCCGCTCGAATCGCATGCGTTGGGTCTTGCTGCGCTCGGGCGTGCGCGACTTGGTACGCTGCTTGGGTGACGACGCCAGCTGAAGCCGGTCATGACGGGACGTGTTGGCACTGCGGCCACGTGCTGTCCGGCGGCGGCTTGCCCGATCGCTGCCTCGAGTGCGGCCGCGTTGCAGGCCGGGCCGAGCAGGCACAACGCGGCATTGTTTCAATCGCCGGTGCACTGACGCTCGTGCTCGCGACGCCGTTGATCTTTGTGGTCGCGAAGCCGCTGGAATCGATCTTGCTGCTGCAGGGCTTTCCGCCCGCGTGGCAAGCGTTCATGCCGATTCCGCTTGCGGCCGTTCTCCTGCTCGTTGGTTCGGCCTTCATTCCGTATCGCACATGGCTGATCCGACTCTGCGTTGCGACGCTGGTGCTGATGATGCTGCGGGTCGCCGCGAACGCTGCTGGCTTCAACTTTTCGAATCCCGCGAACGTCGTGCGTCAGGACCTCATCTGGAAAATGTGTGAATGGACCTCACGTCTTGGACTGTGGGCGGTGCTCGTGACGTGCTGGTATGTGCTTCGACATGGACTCTGCAAAGGCCCGTTTGCTTGGATGTTCTTGCCGTGGTGGGTCGGCACAACGGCCGGCGTCTTCCTAGGGGTTTTTCTCGTCGGGGGAGACCCGCTTTGGAGCCGGCTCAACTCGCTCGGGTATTCCTTTTACCCCGCAACGAGCCCGGGTGCTGCGAGTCCGCCGCTTCCGAACGCGCTGGCGCTCTTTGCGGTGTACGACGTGGCCTGCCGCGTTGTCCTGACCGGCTGGTTGTGTGCACTGTGCGTCGGCTCGGTTCTCGTCGCGGCACAGCAGATCGAATCGCTGCGGCGGCGGTAGAGAGATCATCCGATCGCCCCACCCCGCCGAATCGCATCCTTCCCAAACTTCTTCGCGATCGCGTCCGTGGCGGCGTCGATGTTGCGACGCTTCTTGGTGCCCGACGTATCTTCGACTTCGTCCGCATCGGCGGGTTGCGGCGTCTTCTGTGCCGGGGCGGGGACGCCCCGGCTCGCGGTTGGTGAGGTGCCGGCGCTCTTGTTCGCGCCGCGCTTCGGGATCGGCGTTGCTTCCATCTCTTCCGACGCAGCCTCGAACAGCCCCATCTGCGTCTGGCTCGTCAGCCCGTGCAGGCTCACGCCCATGAGCCGCAGCGCGCCCTTGCGTTGCTGGATCCACTCCTGCAGCAGCGACCACGCCGCGGCCCACAGGTCCTTGGTCGAGTCCGTCGCCTCCGCCAGCGCCCGCGAACGCGTGAACGTGCTGAAGTCGCCGAGCCGCAGCTTGAGCGTCACGCCCTTGGCTTTCAGCCCGTCTTCGCGGAGTGAGCGTGAGACGTCCTCGACGAACGACAGCAACAGCGCCCGCAGCTCCTCCGGATCATCGATGTTGTCGAAGAACGTGCGTTCCTTCCCGATCGACTTCTGCTCGCGGCTTTGCCGCACCGGGCGGTGGTCTTCGCCGCGGGCGAGTTGGAACCACTCCCGCGCGTGCTCGCCGAAGCGGCTGACGAGGCGATCTTCGCCGAAGGCACGCATTTCCGCGATGGTCTTGATGCCCAGTTGGCGCAGCCGCTCCTGCGCCTTCGGCCCCACGCCAAAGATCACGCCCACCGGCAGCGACAGCAGCTCCCGCTCCGCGTCCTGCGGCCTCAGGATCTTCAACCCATCCGGCTTGCTCAGATCGCTGCACAGCTTCGCCAGAAACTTGTTCCCGCTGATCCCAATGCTCGCGGGCAGATCAACCGCGTCTCGGATCGCCTGCCTCATGCGACGCCCCAGAGCCGTCATCGCTTCGATGGCACCGTCCTGCTCCCACGCCCGCTCGCGGTCCCAACCCTTCGCGTGCAGGTGCATGACATTGGTGAGGTCGAAGAACGCCTCGTCGACCGAGATCGGTTGCACATCGGGCGTGAAGGAGCGCACGACTTCGAAGACCTGTTTCGAGATCGCCGAGTACTTGCCGTGGGCCCCCTTGACGAGGATCGCCTGCGGGCACAGCCGCAGCGCCTGGGCCGTCGGCATCGCGCTGCGGCACCCGAACTTCCGGGCCTCGTAACTCGCGGCCGACACCACGCCCCGCTTGCTCGACCCGCCCACCAGCACCGGCTTGCCTCGCAGCGCGGGGTTGTCGCGCTGCTCGACCGACGCGAAGAACGCGTCCATGTCGACATGGGCGATGACGCGGGCCCGTTGGGGGGCCGATGCCGGAGCCATGTCACATGGTTGCCACCCGACCGTTGCCATGGAAAAACCCGGGATCATGAAGTGACGCCGGTAGAGCCAATTCCTTAGCCTCGACCCGGTCCGGCGTCGCACCATAGACGACGCCTCGGCGGAATGTCTCCAGCGGGGCCGAACGAAGGGAAAGTCCACGATGCGTACCACCAACCGGATGGGCGGCGTACTTGCCGCCGGCGCTCTCTTTCTGTCCGCTCCGGCTCTCGCCCAGAGCGAGTCCGAGCCCAACGACTCGATCCCACAGGCCAACGGCCCGTATCTCGGGTCGGGTGTGATCGCCGCCAACTTCTCGGCCGTCACCGACGTTGACTTCTTCCGGATCACGCTGTCACAGACGTCGAATCTGTCGATCGCGATCAACAACGGCAACGCCGGACAGTGCGTCGGTAACGCCGACCCGACCCTCACGCTCTACGACGCGAACGGCAACCAGATCGCGTTCAACGACGACTTCGGCGCCGGCCTCTGCCCGCAACTGAACCCCACCAACGCGGCCGGGCTCGTGGAGCTTCCCCCGGGTACGTACTACGTCAAAGCTGCCCTGCTCACCGCCAGCACCTATCCAATGCCGTATGTGCTGCAGTTCAACGCCACCACGAAGGTCACCGAGAGCTTTACCTACCAGGGCCGACTCTCCAGCAACGGCACACCCTTCAGCGGCTACAAGCAGATCACGTTCTCCCTCTGGACCGACCCCGAGAGCCAAGATCTCGGCGCCCGCGTCAGTCTCCCGCTGCAGGCCCAAACCGTCGAGATCGTCAACGGGATCTTCACCCAGGACCTCGAGTTCCCGATTCCCCAGCAGCCTTCAACCTTCGACGGCACCGAGCGCTACCTGCAGATCGAGATCGCCGAAGTCGGCGGGGCCGATCCCGTCGTCCTCTCTCCCCGCACACGGCTGAGCCCGACACCCACGGCGATCTTCGCGCTCCGCTCCGGCGAGGCGAAGAAGGCCGCCGAAGCATTGAAGGCTCAGAACGCCGATTTCGCTGGGAGCTCCACCTACGCGCTCTCGGCGGACAGCGCCACGGTGGCCAACGCGGTGCCCTGGTCGGGCATCACGGGCAAGCCTGCCGGCTTTGCGGATGGCACCGACAACACGGCAAGCTGGATCGAGAACTCCGGCGTCACCTACACCGGCAACCAGGTCGCCATCAACACCGGCCTGGCCAACGGTTTCGACCTCGCCGTCAACGGCACCGCCGCCAAGACCGGCGGAGGCTCGTGGGCGTCGTACTCCGATGCTCGTCTGAAGCATGACATCGCGCCCCTCAAAGGCACGCTCGATCGCCTGCTCCAGCTCCGCGGCTACTCCTTCGAGTACAACACCGACGCCGTTGCGAACAACCTTGCGCTGCCCGGCACCCAGCTCGGCCTGATCGCTCAGGAAGTGCAGCGTGTCTTCCCCGACTGGGTCCAGACCGACAAGCACGGCTACCTCTTCGTCACCGAGCGTGCGACGACAGCCCTGATGGTCGAGGCGCTCCGCGACCTCCGCACCGAGAAGGACACGCAGCTTGAAGAGCTCCGCAAGGCCAAGGACGCCGAGATCGCCGATCTCAAGGCCCGCCTCGAGCGGCTTGAGAAGGCGATCGAGGCACGGCGGTGAGCGAGCGCTGAGGAAAAGAAAAACCCCACGCGTTGCGTGAGGTCGTGGTGAACAACAGGATTCGGCGGCCCCACGCTCGCGCGTGGGGTTCGTCATTTCCGGGCGATCACTGATCGTGGCCCGCGTACGCCGGCAGGTCGTGGCCCGCGTCACGCAGGGTCTTCTCGCGCTTGGCGAGTTCGAGGTCGTGATCGACCATCATGCCCGCGAGCTGCTCGACGGTCGTGGTCGGGACCCAGCCGAGCTTCTGCTTGGCTTTGGTGGGATCACCCAGGAGCAGATCGACTTCGGCGGGACGCAGGTAGCGCGGGTCGAATGCGACAAAGTCCTTGTAATCGAGGCCGACGTGGCCGAAGGCGAGCTCGCAGAACTCCTTGACCGCGATCGTCTTGCCCGTGGCGACGACGTAATCGTCGGGCTTCTCCTGCTGGAGCATCATCCACATCATCTTGACGTAATCGCCGGCGAAGCCCCAGTCGCGCTTGCTGTCGAGGTTGCCGAGGAAGATCTTGTCCTGCAGGCCGAGCTTGATGCGGCCCACGGCCCGGGTGATCTTGCGGGTGACGAAGGTCTCGCCGCGGCGGGGCGACTCGTGGTTGAAGAGAATGCCGCAGGACGCGTGCAGGCCGTAGGACTCGCGGTAGTTGACGGTGCACCAGTGGGCCATCATCTTGGCGCAGGCGTAGGGCGAGCGCGGGTAGAAGGGCGTGGTTTCCTTCTGGGGCGTCTCGACGACCTTGCCGTACTGTTCCGAGGACGAAGCCTGGTAGTAGCGGACCTGCTGGCCGCTCTCCTGCTGGAAGTCGCGCACGGCTTCGAGCAGCTTCAGGGCGCCCATGCCGACGGTCTCGGCGGTGTAGATGGGCATGTCGAACGAGACGCGGACGTGCGACTGCGCGCCGAGGTTGTAGACCTCGTGCGGGCGGACTTCACGCATGAGCTTGGCGAGGTTGTTGGCGTCGCACAGGTCGCCGTAGTGCAGCTTCAGCTTGCCGCCCTTGGCGTGGGGATCCTGATAGATGCCGTCGATGCGCCCGGTGTTGAACGAGGACGAGCGGCGGATGATGCCGTGGACCTCGTAGCCCTTGCCGAGCAGGAACTCGGCGAGGTACGAGCCGTCCTGTCCGGTGATGCCGGTGATGAGAGCGCGACGGGTCATCGACATGAAGAACACTCCTGAAGCGGCCGGTTGCCCGGCGGTGACACGGTCCGGTTCGCCCTCGCCTCCAACGGAGGTTGGGGCGGGGGTGGGGGGGCGTTCGTACGCACGGCCCACGCCGCGGGTTTGCCGCGGCCACGTAGTTTCCCGAGGCCGACACCGCGTCCCCGGATCCGGTCTATCGACCGACGGGAACACGGGCTTGGGACGACCCCGGACCACAGCCCCCGAACGCTCCGCGCCGGGCCGAAATGCTAGGAGTTTCCGGGCCTTCAAGACCGGATTTCTTGCCACGCCGGGGATACCCCAACGAGCCCCGAGCGGCGGGTTCAGCCCCGGTGCTCGCTGGCCTTCAAGCTCATCGCGATCCCGACCTCCTGCAGCCGCACGCTGCCACGGTCGAGGTCTTCCTTCGCTTTGTGAAACGCGTTCGCGTCCACGCTCGCCCAGTCCGCCTCAGCGCGGGCCACGAAGTCGCGCAGGATCTCGATCTTCCGCATCAGCTCGACCCGGTACTCGGCCTCGAGGATGTCCTTGAACCGCTCGAACCGCTCGCCGATCCACTTCAGGTCCAGCTTCGAGTTCGCGATCAGGTCCACCACCCGGTGCCGCGTCATGTCCTCGCGGGCGTGCGCAAAGCTCTCGGCCTCCATGCGATCCACTTCCTCGCGGGTCAGCCCGTGGTTGGGGATGACTTGCAGCGCGGCCCGCTTGCCGCTGCGGCGCTCGTACGCCGAGACGTTCAGCACGCCGCTGGAATCGACGAGGAACTCCACCTGCACCTGCGGCACGCCCGCGGGCATCGGCGGGATGCCCCGCAGGAAGAACTCGCCCAGCTTGCGACAATCGGCCGCCATCTCGCGCTCGCCCTGGTACACCGTGAACCGCACCGCGGTCTGGCCGTCCACGCTGGTGGAGAAGAACTCCTTCGCTTTCGCGGGCACGGTGCTGTTGCGCACGATCAGCTTCGCCACCGCGCCGCCGACGGTCTCAAGCCCCAGCGAGAGCGGGATCACGTCGAGCAGCAGCGCGCCCTTGGTGGTGCCGTCGAGGATCGACGCCTGCACCGCGGCACCCAGCGCCACCGCCTGACCCGGATCCACAGCGCAGTAGGGCTCCAGGCCGAAGAACTCCTTCACCCGCTTCCGCACCATCGGCACCCGCGTCGAGCCCCCGACCAGAATCACCCGCTCGATCACCACCGGACCCCGCAGCGTTCGCTCCGCATCCGCGAGCGCCTGCTTCGAGCGTTCGATCGTCCGTTCCACCAGAGGCGTGATGAGCGATTCGAACTCCGCTCGCGTCACCAGCCGCGTGATCCGTCGCCCGCCCGAGAGCTCGAACGCGGCCTCCGCACGTTCGAACTCGCTGAGCTTCCACTTGAGTTTTTCGGCTTCGCGCTTCAGGACCCGCCGGTCGGCGCTGCTCAGGCTTGCATCGTCGAATCCTGAGGCCACGAGCCGCACCAACTCGTGGTCGGCGTCGTCGCCGCCCAGGTGCGTGTCACCCGCGGTGGCGATGACCTCGAAGAAGCTCGTCTCGTTGCCCCCCGCGGCCTGGTCCGCGGGCGTAAGCCGCAGGATCGAGATATCGAACGTCCCGCCACCCAGGTCGTACACGGCGACGATCCGCTCGCCCTCGATCGTCTTCTCGTGCTCGCCCATCGTGCGCCCGGCGCCGATGCCGTATGCCAGCGCCGCCGCCGTAGGCTCGTTGACGATGCGGACGACCTCGAGCCCCGCCAACCGTCCGGCGTCGCGCGTCGCCTGGCGCTGCGCATCATCGAAGTACGCGGGCACGGTCACGACCGCGCGGCGCACCTCAACCCCGAGCGACTCGCTCGCGATTCGCTTCAATCGCTTCAGGATCTCCGCCGACACTTCCTGCGGCGAGACGATCCTGCCGTCCGTCGCACCCGGCGACACCCGCACCCGCGCCGTGTCGTGCTCGCCCGCAACGACTTCGTACGGCAGGTACGAGAGATCCGCGGCCGCATCCCGCATGGATCGGCCCATGAGCCGCTTCACGCTCGAGATCGTCTCGCGCGGGAACTCGCTCGCCCGCTCGAGGGCATCGTGGCCGACCACCACACCGCCGGACTCGTACCGCACCACGCTCGGCACCATCACCCGCCCGCGTTCGTCTGCCAGCACCCGCGGCCCGCGCGCATCGCACACCGCGACCAGGCTGTTGGTCGTTCCCAGATCGATCCCGACAATGGGAGCTTCATCGCTCACGTCAGACGGTATGGAGCCCCGCGTGAAACCACCGGGTGCGACCTCCCAAACACCCCACCGAGGAGCTTTCCCCGTACAATCACGGGCAGAAAGGGGGTGTTGGTTTGCTGGAACTCTTCTTCGGCGGCGGGGCCGGTTACTTCGCCCTTCCCGCCGCGCTGGGGACCTCGTTCTTCATCTTTCGGATGGTCATGCTCATGCTCGGGCACGCCCACGGTGTCGATGTCGATCTCCACGCCGACGTCCACGGCCACACCGATCCCGGTGACGCGTTCAAGATCCTGAGCCTGCAGTCTTTGGCCGCGTACTCGATGGGCTTCGGCTGGGGCGGCCTTGGCGCCCTCAAGGGCACCGGCTGGCCCATGCACGTCTCGCTGCTCGTCGCGTTCCTCTGCGGCGTCGCCATGATGTGGACCCTCGGGCTCTTGCTCAAGGCGACGTTCGACCTGCAGAGCAGCGGCAACATCAACATCCAGTCCGCGGTCGGAGCGGAAGGTGACGTCTACGTATCCATCCCCGCCCAAGGACAGGGACAGGTGCGGCTCGTCATCCGGGATCGCCAGCGCATCTTCAACGCCCGCAGCGAAGAAGGCCCGCTGGAAACCAGCCGACGCGTCCGCGTCGTCCGCGTGCACGACGACAACTCGGTGGGAGTCATCCCCGTGTGATCTCTGGCGGCACCAGCCCCCCCCGCCCAACCGCAGCGGCCGAACTCACCCGCACCTCTTGAAACACATCACGCCGCGTCCCTGGTGCAAGGGCCGCACACAAGCCGCAGATTTCTGGCACACTGTGCCGGGCGTCCCCGGACGCTTTGCATCCACGGAGTTGTCATGCACCCGATCCTCGCGCAATCCACCACCAACAACGTCCAGCCCCTGATCTGGCTCGGCCTCATCGGCGCCGGCCTGCTGGTGATGATGTTCTTCATCATCTTCGTCATCAAGCAGTACAAGCGCTGCCCGTCCAACCGCATCCTCGTCATCTACGGCCGGGTCGGCGGGAACAAGGCCAGCAAGTGCATGCACGGCGGCGGCGCGTTCGTCATCCCGCTCATCCAGGACTACTCGTACCTCTCCCTCGAGCCCATTGTCATCGACATCCCGCTCGAGGGCGCTCTTTCGCAGAACAACATCCGCGTGAACGTCCCCGCGACATTCACGGTCGGCATCTCGACCGATCCGGTGATCATGAACAACGCCGCGGAACGCTTGCTGAACCTCGACGTGCAGGCGGTCCGCGAGCAGAGCCAGGACATCATCCTGGGCCAGCTCCGACTCGTGATCGCGACGCTCTCGATCGAGGAGATCAACCGAGACCGCGAGAAGTTCATGACGCTCATCAACGAGAACGTCGCGAAGGAGATCAACAAGATCGGACTGGAGCTGATCAACGTCAACGTCCGCGACATCACCGACGAGTCGGGCTATATCCAGGCGATCGGCAAGCGGGCCGCGGCCGAGGCCATCAACCGCGCCAAGGTCGAGGTCGCCCAGCAGGAGCGCGACGGCGCCATCGGCGAAGCCCTCGCCATCCGCGAGCGCAACGTGCAGGTCGCCAATGAGAGCGCCCTGGCCGCCAAGGGTCAGAAGGACGCCGAGCAGAACAAGCGCGTCGCCGTCGCGGCGCTGGAAGCCCAGGCGATCGCGGGCGAGGCGCAGTCCAACCGCGACATGGAAGTGGCCCGGGCCCAACGCGAGGCCGAGTCCATGGCCGCCAAGAAGAAGGCCGAGCAAGAGCAGCGCATCGCCGTCGCCCAGGCCGAGACCGCGGCGACCACGGGCGAGAACACCGCCCGCGCCACCATGGCCGAGAGCAACGCCAAGCTCGCCGAGATCCAGGCCGAGTCCAAGAAGCGCTCGGAAGTCGCGGCCGCCAAAGCCGCCGAGGCGATCCTGATCGCGCAGCGCGAGCAGGAGCTGGCGCGCCTCAGCAAGGAGACGCTCGCCTCGCAGGAAGTGGAGCGCAAGCGCATCGAGATCGCCGCCGCTGCCGAGGCCGAGCGTCAGCGCATCGAAGCCCAGGGCCAGGCCGACGCCATCCTCGCCAAGTTCGAGGCCGAGGCCGCGGGCACGCAGAAGGTCCTCGAAGCCAAGGCCGAGGGTTATCGCAAGCTCATCGAGGCCTGCGGCAGCAACCCGCAGGTCGGCCCCACGCTGCTGCTGATCGAGCAGCTGCCCCAGCTCGTGGCCGAGCAGGTCAAGGCGGTGCAGAACCTCAAGATTGACAAGGTCACGGTGTGGGACAGCGGCATGTCCGCGAACGGCACCGGACGCAACACCACCGCCGACTGGGTCTCGGGCATGGTGGGCGCGCTGCCCAAGCTGCACGAGCTTGCCAATCAGGCGGGCATCGAGCTGCCTCCCGCTTTGGGCAGGGTCGCCGCGAACACGCACAAAGAAGGACCGGCGCACGACACCAAGCCCGCGCGCTGACCGTGCACCCATCCCAACGCCCGTTTCACAACACGCCGCGCCGCCGCGGCGTTTTTATTGGCACGCGCCGTCCGCTGCGTCCGAGAGCGCGAGCGTGCATCGCGACGCGCACCCCGCCCGCGTCTGAGAAAACCCCGCGCCGTGGCGCGACGCACCTTCCCATCCGTTGCACCCCGCACCTCCGACGCACCTTCGCCCGCGCCCGGGCGTGAATGGGTGCGGCGCGAGGGTTCCCGTGGCATGGTTGACGTGTCGAGCGAGTGCTCGCCGCCAGCCCGGTCAAGGACAGACCGGCCCGCCAGTTGAATCCAACGGCGGCCTCAGGGAATGGGAGAAAGACATGAACAAGAACAGCATCATCGCCCTCGCCGGTCTCGCCGCCATCGCCGCCGCCGCCTCGGCCGCTCCGACCGTCAGCGTCAAGTATCTCGGCACCGGTCAGGGTCAGAACGTCAGCATCACGTTCAATGGCAACAGCCAGAACGTCTTCGCCGGTCAGCTCCGCCACCTGCTCACCAACGCCTCGGCCGGTTACGAGTGGATCAACGGCGAGCACCGCACCTACTGCACCGACCTCTACCAGTACGTCACCAGCAGCACCAAGACCTACACCATCGAGCAGGTCCAGAACATGCCCGGCTCGAGCCCGATGGGCATCGCCAAGGCCGACGCCCTCCGCGCCCTGTTCGCGGTCGCCAACGCCAACGTTGACACCATCAACGCCTCCAACGACTACGCCACCGGCTTCCAGCTCGCGATCTGGGAGATCGTCACCGACTACTCCGGTTCCTTCGCGATGAACGCCAGCAGCTTCACCAGCGGCAACTTCAAGGCCAAGAAGACCAACGGCTCGGCCCTCAGCTCCGGCGTCGTGAGCGTCGCCTCCTCGGCCTACAACGCCGCGATGAACTTCCTCCAGACCAACGGCCAGAGCACCGACCTGCTGGGCATCGCCAGCGGCACCGCCCAGGACCAGCTCATCCGCGTCCCCACCCCGGGCGCCCTGGCCCTGGCCGGCTTCGGCGGCCTGCTCTGCACCCGTCGCCGCCGCGGCAACTAATCCCGCCCTTCCCTGGGACTTCCGCCCGCAGGACGCTCCGCTCGCTCACGCGATGGAGCGTCTTGTTTTTTGCGAGGACAGGGGGCGGGGCCTTCCAGGCCCCGCGTCGCCATGCGGCTGGGCAACGCAGCTTGTTCAACGCATCACCATCGCGCAGTAGTCAGGCCGATCCGCCGCGTCGCGATGGCGGAACGACCGAACCAAGCGCCCGCGCGCGATCACGAACGCTCCGGGCATCTGCAGCCCGTCGCCGCGGAGCCCGCCTACCCAGTGCCCGCCCCAAACGCCCGCGATGACACCACGCAGCCACACCCGGGGCCCGAAAAGCTGCGTGAGCGTCCCGCGCCCAAGCTCCATCGCGCGGTACAGCTTCCGCTCCGGGTCGCTGACCACATCAACGTCGCCCAGACCGTAACCCGCGAGGAACACCCGCGCCTCGGCCGCAGGGCTCATCGTCACCACCACGATCGTCGCCGTTGCTTCGATGATCCTGCGGCGATCCCGCAGGTCCGCCGCCGCCTCGCGGCAGAACGTGCAGCCCAGGTGCCGCAGGAACACCAGCAGCACCGCCCGCCCCTCGCTCCGCTCCGCGATCGACACGCCGCGGCCCGGCCCGTCGGAGATGACCGCGTCGCGGAGCGCCGCGAGTTCGCCATCGACCGACACGAACGCCCGAGACCGCTCGCGCTCGCGAACGCGGTACGCGAAGGCCAGCATGGCCCCGAATGGCACCCACCAGATCAGATCGTTCGTGATCAGCGTCCATCCAAACCGCAGCGGCACGGCTCCGTCAATGAAGTGCGTCTGCACAAACCCGATCGGGCCGAAGATTTTGCCGAGAAACCCCACCAACACAATCGGCCAGTGCCGCGCGACATCACTTGACGCGAACCAGTACCCAATGCCGTAGACCCCGACGATCATCCCGATGCACTGCCACAGGAACAGATACTCCGGCGACGGCATGCCCACCAGGGCCCAGAAGTGCTTGGGGAACAGCACCACCCACGCACCCCACGCCAGGTTGTACAAGGCCGCGGCACGGAGGCACACGGTCATCCAGCCGGGTTGATGGATCGCTTCAGGCACCGGTGAGGGGTTCGATGCCGCGGGGCGTTTGGACGCACCTGTGAACAAGCCGGGAGCGTGAGCAGACGCGAGTGTGCACCGCGTTCACACGCCGCACCGGCCCGACTCGATCCACCCGTGCCTTGCGATCAGGAAGATCGGGACGATCCAGATCAGGTCGTTGACGATCGCCGCCGCCGCGAACGCCTCCGGCATGATCTTCATGACGTACACGTTCTGCAGCACGCCCACGAACCCCAGCACCTTGGTCCCCAGCCCCACATACACGAGACCCCGGTGCGACGCCGGGTCGGTGGACGCGATCAGGTACCCCAGCCCCAGGAACCCGATCAGGGCTCCCATGCCTGGCCACAGGAACTCGTAGTTCGGCCGCACCAGCCCCAGCCAGTCCCACCACGCGTGCGGCAGGGCGACCATGAACACCGCCCAGCCGAAGTTGTACAACGCCGCCAGACGCAGCACCCACACCATCCACGCCGGGGTCCGATTGCGGTATCGCATGTCCGATCGTTGGGGGTCTGTCATCTCTGCCGATGCGATGAACCGACTGCACCGGAGTCGTCGAGGGAGCACGCGCCATGAACTGATCGGCACTGCTGTTCATAGCGGCGGATCGTCACGCTCGTGTGTTCACGACACGTCACGCTGCGCCTCGCCTACGAGCCAAGACAGCCGCAACAAGCAAAGCACCAACACCGAAGGCGCCGACAAACCACTCCAAACCGATCTCACGATTGGCAGTCGGCTTGGCGGAAGAACTCGAGGCAATCGTCGGGCGCTTCGACTTCTCATAGAACAGCTTTGTCGCTCCCTGATCAACTTGTCCGGCGACATCGAGGACCACGTTGCGTCCAGAGTCGAAGGCTTGTTTCGAAACACTCTGCCACCGGAACAAATCAGGATCCGAATCGATCAAGCGATCGAGTGAGTCGTACAAGAAGACCTGGCCGCTCGATTCGCCAACCTCCGGTGTCATCACGACGGCGCTTCGAGATGGTTGTGCCGCTGGATAGACGTTCTCGCGAAGAAAGTACTCAAATCGCGCGCTCACGGTCGCGCCCGACAGCATTCGAAAAGCCACCGACTCAATCTGACCCGTCGCCGAGAGAATCGCTGAGAACTCTTTCTCATCTGTCCTGACAAGAACTCGACCATTCGAGATTCGCTCCGCGCGAGCGGCTGCACCGCAATACTCGACCCACGTCAGTATCCGTTGAGCGATCAAGACTGGGCAGTGAATATCGCGCGGCACGAAGATGTCTACGGTCTTTCTATCGGCGATGCTGCGTGTTGGTACCACTCGCACCATCGCTTGCCGCAGAGAGGGTGCGTCCACAAAGTAGCCCTCGCCGGTCAGTTCGACGCTGCACCGCAGTTCTTCCGGACCGGAGCGATCCGCTCGACAGGTGATGAGTCGATACCGATCGACAGCGCCGAAATAGCCGCTTTGCTCCATGACATGCGGCGACTGGATCGCCGCATCGATCTCAGAGGCCGCTCCGCTGAAAGGAGAGACAGAAAACACGCGCCAAGTGAGTCGGAACGACGACTTCGGATTCAAAGGCGTATAGCTTTCTCGGAGCAGTTTCACCGCTTCGGCGACCGGCACATCTGACGCGCCCGCGCAACTCGATATCGCTACCGCTGCCCAGAGTGCGGCGCGGGAAAACCCGGGACTTGACATGGATCACCCCGTTGCGGGTTGAGGAGGTTCAGACGTTTCCGCAGGGATAGATCAATGGGCACTCGCCATCTTCGGCTAGAATGGTAATGTTAACTTGCGAAGGGGTGCCGATCAGGATGCAGATAGCGTGCCCCGTTTCTGGATTGGTTCCCTTGGTTCCCGCTTGACAGTTTCTCTCTTCGACCCCGATGGCTCTGGTCTTCGCCGTCTGCGTTCCCGGTTTCTTTTCGAAGGATCCATTCGGATCGCATTTCATGCAGTTGGCTGGCAAGGACCCCACGATGACACAGTCGGAGCTCCAACAAATCTCCGTGATGTCAACGCAGTCTGATGAAAGTACCGGCTCGCAACCGGGCGGGTTGGAATGTTCTTCTCCGCGTACTGCTTGAACAGAAGCAACGACCAGCGTGATGCTCGCGAAAGTGCAACGGAGGAATGAGCTCTCCATGAAGCATTCCCTTTCGAAAACCAACATACAGAGAAACCGTGGGTGCGTCAAGTCAGATTTCGTGTCGGCGCCCCGGGCTGCCGCTTGCTGCGGCAGTGCACCAGAATCGCGGGGGTTCTCGCTCATTGAGGTTCTTGTTTCAATCGGAATCGCAGCGATACTCCTCGCGCTCGCACTGCCTGCGCTTCGCCATGTACGAGCAAGAGCTCGTGATCTTTCCGATGTCGTTAAGATACAGCAGATTGGGGTCGCGGCCGTCGCATACGCTACATCAAATCGAGACATGATTCCAACAATCTTCGCACCCGTGTACCTGAACAGCACACTCGGCGATCCTTGGGAGTCGGTTGACCTTGGCGGCGCGAAAGTGATTGGCGCCTGGTTCATGAATTCGCTGAAGTACCACTATCTGCTCGGGCCGCTGTCGGATCACGATGTGCGTGCGCACGGTGCGCCGAAGAATCCGCACCAGATACGGGTGTTTGGAGCGGTTACTGCGTTGCACGCTGATTTTCGACTCGCAGAGTCTTTCTACGCTGATCCCGAGTATTGGACTCGGGATAAGCAACGTGGTCCCGTCCAGTGGCGCACGCAACGGCTGGCAGATGTCGCATTCCCGTCCAAGAAGGGCCTGCTCTATCAGGGCGTTCGCTACAACCACCGTGGCGATGCCAAGGGCGAAACGATTGGTTTCGGTAGCACCGGGAACACCGCGGTGTGCTGGTCCGACGGAAGCGCGAGCGAGCAGCCGTATTCGAGCCTCAACCCCGGCGTTCCGAACAACTGGCACTACGGGATCACGACGCCCCTCTCTCCAAAATCGAACGGACTTCCAGTCGCGGACACTGAGTTCGGCGTTCTCGGCATGGACCGATGACTCTCGGGTTCCGACGTTCTGCCGGCTTGATGCGACCATAGAGGAGCGTGCATGACGCCAGCGCTTGTGTCGGCTCAGAGCAGCCGGCACACGTGATGGGCAATCTTTTGTTGGCCTCCCATCGAGCGCGAACCCGGGTCACCCAGCCCGCGCTCTATGGCGGCACCAGCGCGGATGCCCGATCGGCCGCGGCGAAAGTCGCCGCCGGGACAGGCCCGGGGGTGATAATCTCACGGTCTACGGCGGAGCCGAAGCGTCGCCGGTGCCATCGCGCCGGTCGCCACAGGCACGGAGTGCGCCCCGAATGAATCGCCTGCTCGAACAGTCCGCTCGTCGCTCGCTGCCTCTGGCGCTCCTGCTCGTCTGCGGCACCAGCGTCGCCCAAACGCCGACGCAGGATCAGCCCGCCCGTCCAGCCCAACCCGCGCCCGGAACCCCCGACCGCCCCGAGCAGGCCGACACGCCCACACACTCCGATGTCCCGCCCTCGGCCCAGCCCGTTCCCAAGTGGAAGGTCCAGCCCGCGCCCGGTCAGCCCGGCGGCGAAGGCACGAAGATGCCGCCGCGGACGCCGCCGACGAAAGTGACGCCCGCCAACGGTGCCGCTCAGCCCGCCGCGCCCAACCCCGGGGTGCCAGTCCCCGGCGCCCATCTCGGGGCCCAGCCCGGCGCCAACCCCGACCCCGCCAACCTCACGTCCACCGATCCCAACATGATCGAGCTGGCCGCGTTCACCGCGCCCGTCGAGCTCACCACGCTCGTCGACATGCTCGTCAAGCAGCTCGGCATCAACGTCGCGATCAAGGGCAACCTCAGCGGCAGCGTCTCCTTCAACGCCCCCGTCTCGGTGCCCAAGGACCGCTTCCTCCGCCTCATCACCGCCCTGCTCGAGCAGCAGAACTTCACCATCACCAAGGACGAGGACACCGGCTTCTACCTCGTCCACCCCCTCAACGAGGTCGGCGTCGGCATCGGCGGCGACCACGCCACTACCCGCGTCATCCCCACGCCCAACGTCCGCCCCAGCGCGCTCAAGTCCGCCATCGAGGCCCAGTTCGGCGGCGGCGGTGGGGGAGGCGGCGGTCCCATCATGAACCCGGGCAATCCCGGCGGGGGCGGCGTGACCACCGGCTCCGGCGCCCTCGGCCAAGCCGCGTACATCGACGAGCTGGGCGTCATCGTCATGACCGGCTCGTCGCGCAAGCTCGACGCCGTTGAATCGATGGTCAAGCTCCTGCTCGACGAGTTCAACAAGGCCAAGTTCCACCGCTTTGATCTCAAGTTCGTCGCCGCGTCGGTCGCACGCGAGCGCGCGTTGCAGCTCATCGGCCAGGTGGGTCAGTCGCGCGGCGCGGCGAACCCCGGCTTCCCGGGCGGCGGCGACCCGGCCGCCGCGGTCCCCAGCATGTCGCCGACCGGTCGGCCCGCGACGCTCGACAACCTCTCCGATCGCCTCACCATCGACCCGCAGGGCAACGCGCTTGTCTTCCGCGGCGTGCCCGAAGAGATCACCAAGGTCCGCGAGGTCCTCGAAGCCATCGACGTCGCCAGCACACTCACCAGCACCAAGTACGAGGTCGGCCTTGCCGCCAAGCAGATCGCCGACCTCGCCCGCCAGCGCGGCCTGGGCGAGGTCACCACCATCGCCTCCACCAGCAACCGCAACAACCGCTTCCAGCAAGGCTTCTTCGGCGGCGAATTCAACGACGGCAGCCAGCGCCTCAACCAACGCACCACTGCGGCCGCCGGCGGCCCCGTGATGGTCGTCGACGAAGACCGCGGCCTCATCATCTACTACGCCACGCCCGAGCAGCAGGAGCTCCTCGCCGACCTGATTCGCGGCATCAACCTCGACGACGACATCGTCGTCGTCAAGGAATACAAGCTCAAGTACGCCTCCGCCGAGAAGGTCGCCGAGATCATCAACGGCCTGCTTACCAACCGCACCCCCGCCGCCGAGTCCAGCCTGCTCCCCGGCTCGGGCAGCAACTCCACCAACGCCAACAACCGCTTCAACCGCAACAACACCCAGCCCACCCAGCCGCAGCAGCCCGTCAACGTCAACCTCGGCCCCGACTTCGGGGGCGGGTCGGCCGCCGCGGGCACCAACGAGGGGGGCATCGGCTTCAGCGGCGGCCCCAACGTCTTCGTCCTCGCCGACAAGCCCAACAACCAGGTGCTGGTGAAGGCCCCGGCGCGACAGCAGCGCGAGTTCGCCCAGCTCATCGAGCGCATCGACCTCCGCCGCCCCCAGGTTCACATCGAGGCCCAGCTCGTCGCGGTGACCGCCGGTGACGACTACCGCCTCGCCTTC
Source organism: Phycisphaerales bacterium (assembly GCA_036392375.1). GTDB lineage: Bacteria > Planctomycetota > Phycisphaerae > Phycisphaerales > UBA1924 > JAFEBO01. The sequence goes on along the minus strand of DASVYC010000036.1, from coordinate 96,148 downwards.
GAGACCCAGCTCGTCAACGCCAACGGCAGCGGCGGCGTGCTCAACACCAGCTTTGGCCTCTCCTCCTTCGGCACCGGCGCCGGCATCAACCAAGCCAAGACCGTCGCCACCGGGCTCAGCGGCCTCACGTCGGCCGTCATCAAGAGCCAGTACGTCCCCATCGTTCTCAACGCCCTCGCCTCGACGACCGACACCAAGATCCTCTCCAAGCCGTCGATCATGGTGAACGACAACGAGAAGGCCAAGATCGAGCGCGTCGATCAGCAGCCCACCACGCAGGCCAACCAGGGCACCTCGACCACCACGACCAGCTTCGCCGGCTACGAAGACGCCGGCACCGACCTGGAGATCACGCCCCGCATCAGCGGCAACCTCGTCACCCTCGAGATCGCCGCCAATCTGTCGGCCTTCGAAGGCTCCGGCTCCGGCGGCATTCCCCCGCCGAGGAACAAGGCCGGCATCAGCAACAAGGCCGTGACGGTGCCCAGCGACATGACCGTCGTCATCGGTGGCATCACGCTCAACACCCGCACCGATACGGTCCGGAAGGTCCCCTTGCTCGGCGACATCCCGCTGGTCGGCTACCTCTTCCGCGACACCAACAAGACCGAGCGCAAGACCGTCCTCTACATCTTCATCACGCCGCGGATCATCAACGACCCCGGCTTCGAGGACATGCGCCTGCTCACCAGCGGCCCGCAACAGCAGGTCGAACTGGACCGCGATCTCCCGCCCATCAAGCCCGTGCTCGTCGACTTCTTCGTCCCGCTCGGCAAGGGCGACGCCGATCGCCCCACGCTCCACGCCCCGGCGCAGGAAAAGAAAGCCCCCGGCCACGAACCCATCCACTCCGACGACCCGCTCCCGCCGCCGCTGCCCATCAAGCTGCCGGGAACGACGCCAAAGAAGGAGTAGGTGTCGGAAAGGACTTAGGTCTGAGGGCTTAGGTCTTAGAGTAAGAAGCCCATCAACGACGTTTTGTTTCGGTCCCTAAGTCCTAAGACCTCAACCCTTTGTCCTCGCCCATGCCCTCCCGCCCCACCAACCTCCTCGCCAAACTCCGCCCCGGCGAAGTGAACGGCAAGGCCACGCCGGAAACCGACGGCGCCATCGTCGTGCGCGAGTGGTCCAAGGTCGCCGAGGCCTTCGGCGCGCTCCGCGTCACCGGAGAGCAGCTGAGGGCCTTCCAGCAAACCGAGGGCTCGGACGAGGAGCCCTGGGACACCCTGCTCACGACGCTGGCGATGGACGAGCACGTTGCACTCGAGCTGCTCGCCCGCCGCACCGGGCTCGGCTTCTCCGCCGAGCCGCGGCTGACCGAGACCGCGTCCAAGTTCTATGAGTTGATCCCCCCCGACGCCGCCCGCCGCCACCACGTCGCGGGACTCGAATCCGACGGCGTCACGATGACCATCGCGACCGCGCAGCCGTTTCAGCCCGCCGTCTTCAACATGTTGGAGGACCTCCTCCACATGCCGCTGAAGATCGTGCTGGTTCCCCGCGGCGCGGTCGGCAACCTCATCAACCGCGGCTACGAGCGCCGCCAGGACCTCGTCACCGAGATCATCGACGAACTCCCGCTCGACGAGCGCACCATCGCCAGCGTCGCCGGCAGCGTGGGCAGCGCGACCGATCTGCTCCAGCTCGCGCGGCAGACTCCGGTCATCCGCCTCGTGAACATGATCCTGTTCGAGGCATTGCGCCGCCGCGCCAGCGATGTACACATCCACCCGATGGAGAACAAGCTCGTCATCCGCTTCCGCGTTGACGGCATGCTGGTCGATGCCTTCAGCCCGCCGCTGAGCCTTGCGCCGGCGATCTCGTCACGCCTGAAGGTCATGACCGAGCTCGACATCGCCAATCGCCACAGCCCGCAGGACGGCCAGACCAGCGTTCGCATCGGCAGCCGCAAGATCGATATCCGCTTCTCCTGCATCCCGACCATCTACGGCGAGCGCCTCGTGCTCCGCCTGCTCGACCAGAGCCAGACCCAGCTCAGCCTCGATGCCGTGGGCATGACCAAACACATGCAGGCCGAGCTGCTCGACTTGGTCGAGCGTCCCACCGGCATCATCCTCGTCACAGGCCCGACCGGCAGCGGCAAGACCACGACGCTCTACGCCGCGCTGGGGCGCATCGATCGCACCAGCCGCAACGTGATGACGATCGAAGACCCCGTCGAGTACCACCTCGACGGCATCAGCCAGATGCAGGTCAACGTGAAGCGCGGCGTCACCTTCGCCGCGGGTCTTCGCAGTCTGCTGCGTCAGGACCCCGACGTCATCCTCGTCGGCGAGATCCGCGATCCCGAGACGGCTCAGCTCGCGATCCAGGCCTCGCTCACCGGCCACCTGGTGCTCGCGACGCTCCACACCAACGACGCCCCCAGCGCGATCACGCGACTCATCGACATCGGCGTCGAGCCCTATCTCGTCACCTCGACCCTGCTCGCGGCCATGGCTCAGCGACTCTTGCGCCGCACCTGCCAGACCTGCCGCGGCACCGGCAGCCACGAGGGCCACGTCTGCGAGACCTGTGGCGGCAACTGCTACAAGGGCCGCGTGGGCGTCTACGAGATCATGAAGATGAACGACGAGCTGCGCTCGCTCACACTCAAGAACGCCGACGCCGGTGCCTTGTTCGACGCCGCCCGCCGCGACGGCTTCAAGATGATGAAGGACGACGCCGCCGAAAAGGTCGCCGCCGGCCTGACCGACCAGGCCGAGGTGTTTCGGGTTTTGCACTAAGCCACCGAGCCTCGCCCGATCGTTCGGTCCGGCTCCGCCCGCATTTGGGGAGGCTGTTTGTTGAAATCTGGAATCAAATGCCGTCAAGTCACAGGCAAAGACCGATAACTGTTGGCATTCTGACGGTTGTGTGACAGCATTGTCAATGGGACGTGTCGAGGAACTCTGGTTCGTTGCACGATGAACCGACGATCTCTATAATTCGCCCCCACCGCGGGCCGAGATGTTTGGCGTCAGTGCGGAACTGAGAGGTGGTCTTGTGACCGTACAACGCTCCTCAGACGAATCCTCGAATGGCGTCCCACGCACCATCGGGGACGCTGGCAAGGCCTTGGAACAAGCCGAGGCTGTGGTCAGCGCGTTTTCGGATCAACTCTCCGGCATCGGGGTGGGGATGCGACCCGACAACGGCGACCACAAGACCACTTCACCACACCTGATCCTTGATGTCAGGGATCCAGCGATGAAGGACTCGGTGTTTCGTGCGGCGGCCGGCAGCAGCCTGCCCGTGTACGTCGAAACGGCATCGGTCTCGAATCTCGGTGGTCCGAAGCGTCATTGCGGCTCTGGTCGACCCGCGACGGTCGTCGGGGAGCATATCTCTTTGAGCGTTCGGCTTTCCCGATTGCTCTCCGGACTCCGATTCATCCTGGTGCCCTAAGGCGCCTCGGGTCCGCACGCGTCAGGACGGGATCTTGAGAGTGAGCTTCTCGGCCACCTCCGAGAAGCTCCTCATGTAGCCGCGATCGATGATGCCCGTGGTGCTGCGTTTGCAGAGGATGCCGAGAACCTGCACCTCGATGCTCTCCTTGCGGTGAAGAACCACCACCGACCCGGAGTCTCCCGGCGAGCAGAAGCTGAGTGAGACTGCGGATTGTCCCGGCTCTCCCTCCGGCGTGATCTCGATCAGCGGCTTCGTGCGCGGCGCGTGATTCGAATTGGAACCGAAGTCCCGCCGCAGCGCCGTGATGCGGCCGAAGGTGAGATTCGTCTTCGCGCCGTACTTGCAGACCAGGCTCTGCAGGGGAATGAGATCGGTGTTGAGGACTTCGGTCGAAAGGCGGCCGATCCTCGGGATCACGTTGACAGCCCACCGAGCGTCCGCCAGCGTCACCAGACCGACGTCCAGCGCGGCCCGAAGCTCGCGGTTGTGTTCCGGGTCTGAAACACGCCCGATCCGACGGCAGGAACTCCCGACCCACGAATCCACCGGCGAACCGTTGAGTGACGCTCGATCCGAGGCTCGAAACACGTGCGCACACGTGACCGCGTAGGACGCCCCGGCCTGCGTCACGAAGAACCCCAGCGTGCCCGAGTACTTGCCGCTCTCGGCTTCGATGAGCGATCCGGGCCATCCCGGCCACGCCTGCAGCGGTTTGCGCCCCAGCGAGCGACGAGCACGGTCGGCGTAATAACCCAACGGATCGAGCCGCGAGCGCTCGTGGAGCACGGAGAATCCATCGAACCGCGACGGGAACACGTCTCGAGCCGCCGATTCGTCCGGTGCGTCCACCAGGAACACCATTCGGCCTTCACGGATTCCGAAACCGACCTGTCCCGCGACCGCCTGCCGCCCAGGGTCGCTCACGTTCTCAAGGAATGCATCCAGAAGCTCTTCGGCGCGTCCGATTGTGCAGGCGCTCGCAACCATCCGGCCAGGCTCCTTCAGGATCGGGGGCCAGTGTAGCGAAACCCGGGGCGTTGTTACTCCATGAGTTTCTGCGCTTCTGTTGGCAGAAAAGTACCAAGTACCTGCAAGGTCTTGTGCCCCGCCGTGAAGTCTCCCTGTCGGGGAGTTGTGTACCGCCCGACCCGCTCACGTACTTTCATAGGAGACAGACAATGAACCGTTCCGCTCTCGCCGTCATGGCCACTGGTATCTCCGCGCTCGCCGCCAGCTCCCAGGCCGTCGTCTTCTTCGACGGCGTCTTCAACAACCCCGACTGGTCGCTGACGACCATCACCAACGCCGGCGGCACCGGCAGCATCGTCGGCGCGTTCCAGATGCCCGTGGGCGGCAACCCCAACCAGTACCGCATCATCCGCAACAGCCTCTCGATCAACGGCGCCAACTCGGCTGTCGTCGGCGTTCACATGAACAACTTCGCCTTTTACAACCCAGGCTCGGGCGCCATCACACAGATCAACTACAGCGAAGACTCCATCAACTTCCTCAACCAGGGCGGCAACGGCCAGGGTTCCGGCTGCGTGATCGTCCAGAGCGGCCGCACCTATCTCCAGCGCAACCCCATCCTCGTCATGCCCTACAGCGGCTACAGCACCTGGACCGCAAACCCCGCGCCCGGGCTCGTCGCCTCGGACTTCCACGAGATCGACAACGCCGGCAACATCTTCGCCGGCAACAACCCCGACTTCTCCATCGCCGGCGGCGTGATGCAGTTCGGCTTCTGGCGCGGCAACTCCAGCGGCTCACTCACCAGCGGCGTCTTCAACACCGAGTGCGGCATCGACAACTGGCGCGTCGAGGTGATTCCCACCCCGTCGGGTGCCGCCGTCCTCGCCGGCGCCGGCCTGCTCGCGATGCGCCGCCGCCGCCGCTGATCCACGCGGGCTCTCGCGAGCCCCGAGCGTCAGCGAGTGGGCAGCCTGTCATCTCTCTCTCCTCCAGGCGCCCCCATCCGTTCCCACTCGCTCACGCTCGGGGCTCGCGATCTTCTCTCTCTCTCTCTCTCTCTCTCCACTTCCCACTTCTGCAGTGTCTCCAGACGGCGGCCCGGATCCAACTCCCCCGGGCCGCTGTCCTTTTTGTCATTTCGTGGTCCGAGAAGGCAACTTGACGGGATCAGTATTCTCACCGATCCGAAGATACTACTGTCTGGCATTGCTGGATTTGGGCGGAGACTCGCTGCCCCGGCGAGTCCCCGATCTGTCAGGTCTCGACGGAGGAGTTGATACGCATGTCGAATTCGATCTCACGCCGCGCCGCGGTCGCGTTGGCTTTCGCCGGTGCCGCCGTCTGTGCCGACCTCGCCCTCGCCCAGACCTACCGCACCACCCGCCCCGTCCGCGGCGTCTACCTCCGCCCACCCGCCTCCCTCACCGGAGCCAGCGGCCTGGAGGGCAACCTCGCCAACATGGCCAACGCCAAGGCCACCGACCTCTTCATCGAGACGCTGTACTGGGGCGTCACCACCGGCAAGCAGGGCGTCTTCAACGCCCGCTTCGGCTTCGACTATCTCCAGGAATCCATCGTTCGCTCCGCCCGCTACGGGATCCGCGTCCACGCCTGGTGCGAGAGCGCGTACCTCCAGTTCGGCTCCACCGGCGCGTACAACTTCACCGTCAACGGCCCGGGCCAGAGCGAAGGCAACCCTGAGTGGAAGGCCATCTCCTCCGCCACCGGCAACGGCGGCGGCGACGGTACCGCGGGCCAAGTCTTCGGCAACCTCGCCCACCCCGGGCTCCAGGCCAAGCTCCGCAACTACTTCGCCGAGCTCTCAACGTACCCGGGCATCTGGGGCGTGATGACCGACTATCACCGCTACGCCCTCGACGACAACGGCGGCGACGCCAACCCCGCCCCGTGGTCCTTCGATACCTACAGCCGCAACGCCTTCATGGCGATCTACGGCGCGAGCAACGACCCGCTGCTGAAGGCCATCACCACCAGCGGCAGCACCGGCACGCAGTACACCAACTTCCTCAACTGGCGCAAGGCCGGCATCACCGAGGCCGCCCGCCAGATGAAGCTCGGCATCGACGGCGAGGACGCGAGCGTGGAGTTCTCCGCCGCGATGTTCGCGAATCCCGAGACGACCAAGTGCCAGGACTGGAAGACGTGGGCCACCAACGGCTACATCGATTGGCTCGCCCCCATGGTCTACAACTCGACGACCACCGGCATCACCAACGACCTGAACACGGTGAAGGCCAACGCCGCCGGACGCCGCGTGATCGCGAGCCTGTACACCGACACCACGAGCGGGCACCCGACGCTCGCCAACCAGCTCACCGCTTGCAGCAACGCCACCGGCACCACCGGCGTCGGCATCCAGGACTGGATCTTCTTCAGCGGGCCCACGTTCACGGTCGCCGCGAACCGCACCACGCTCGCCAACTTCGTCACCGCGACCGCGACCAAGCAACGCGGCGATTTCAACAACGACGGCTACATCGACGCCACCGACTGGCAATCGTTCCAGGCCGTCTACAGCGGCACGCCGGTGAGCTCTGGCGGTGCCAACGCCCGGTACAACTACAACGCCGACGGCTTCATCAACGAAACCGACTGGACGCTTTTCAAGGCCGAGTTCTTCCGCTGGCACTTCGGCGAGAGCCGCAAGATCGGCGTGAAGGCCCTCACCGCGCTCATCCAATGCTGGGGCGGCACGCCGGCGGTGGCGGGGATCATGCACCTGTACGACCTCAACGGCGACGGCACCGTGAACCAGCCCGACCTCGACCTGACGATGCTGCAGCGCTCCTGCCCGAGCGACCTCAACGACGACGGCTCGGTCGACGACACGGACTTCGTGCTCTTCGCCGACGCGTACAACCTGCTGCTCTGCGCCCCGGGCCCGGCACTCTGCCTCGCCGATCAGAACGTGGACGGCGCGGTGGACGACACCGACTTCGTGGCGTTCGCGGATGGGTACAACGCGCTGGTGTGTCCGTGAGACACGCCGGGGGCGGGGCCTTCGAGGCCCCGCACTTGCCGGCACACACCCAAATACGAACAGCGGGACCGGCGTGCGGCCGGTCTTTCTGTATGCGTCTCGTGATTCGCCGCCATCGAGAACGGACCGGCTGGAAGCCGGTCCTACTGGTGCGAGGGGCTTGAAAGGCCCCGCCCCCTGCTCATCACGCCACGCTGATTATGCCGTACTGACGGTGCCGCCGGTGCCGGGATTGGCCGCAGCTCCAGCGTCTGCGTTCCCAAACCGCTGCACTTCCGGCGGCGGCAGGTGCCACACGGCCTTTTTGTGCTGGCCCTCGGCGAGGTACCACTTCACCATGCGGTCGATGCCGCCGTCGGGGCCGGCGAGCGGGATCTTGGGGCGGAAGCCCGCGTCGAGGATCTTCTGGGCCTCGAACTTGGTCTGCATCGCGAAGAGCTTCTTGATGCGGGCGCTCGAGACCGGCAGGTTCTTGCCCGTCAGCTTGATCACGATGTCGAACGGCAGCGCGAGCAGGCACGCCAGCGAGAGCGGGATGTGGAACTTCGGCAGGCTCTTGCCCAGCGAGACGTACACCTGCTCGCTGATCTGGCGGCTCTGCAGATCGGGCTTGTCCACGAAGTGGAACACGTCCCAGTTCTTGCGGTTCTCTTTGGTCCAAAGGAAGATCGTCGCGTCGACGATGTTCTCGACGTAGGAGAGGCTCTTGATGTTGCTGCCGTCGCCGACCAGCACGAACTTGCCACTCTTGATCTGGCGGATCAGCGAGTACATGTTCGCATAGTTGCGCGGGCCGAAGGTGACAGTCGGGCGGATCACCAGCGCGCGGCGCCCATCACCCTTGTTCACCCACGCCTCGTACACCTTCTCGCCGGCGAGCTTGGACTTGCCATAGAAGGACACAGGCACCTTGGGGGCATCCTCGTGATGAGGTTCGGGCGCGTCGCCGAAGACGGCGACGGTGGAGTAGAACCCGACTTCCTTGATGCCTTCCTTGTCCATCGCCTCGCACAGGACGCGGGCGCCGTTCTCATTGACGTCGAAGAAGGTATTCTCGGCGATGCCGAAGTCGTGGTGCGCGGCGGCCAGGTTCAGCACGCGGTCGCAGCCGCGGATCGCACGCTGCACGATCGCGGGATCGCGAATGTCGCCGTGGAAAAAGGCGGACGGCTTCCCGCCCACCCCCGTCGTGTCCCACTCTGGCTTGATGAGGTCGAGAATGACGACCTCGTGACCCTTGGCGGTCAGCTGCTCATGGAAGTATCGACCGATGAACCCCGAACCCCCGGGGATGCAGATCCGCACGATTCGAACTCCGCAGGCCGAGAGCGGCCTGGACCTGTTCCGGCTCTTGCCGGGCGAGCGCCCGACACCTTCTCGAGGCAACCTCCCGCACGTCGCCGCCCCGATCCCCCTCCCAAAACCCCCACGAAACAGCGTCCGTCTCGTGGAGCGGACTATAGCATCGGCGCGACCAAACCCCGGCGTTCATCGAACGTGCGCCGCCCCGCGCGGGTTCTGCATTCCCAACGCCCTCCTGCCACGCGCCCCGAGATTCTCGGGCCTCACGCTATCCATGTCTGCCCCGAGCCACGCGCTGCCACCGGGATTCCAGCCCGGCCGCTTCTATCCTCCGCCATGCAGCGACCCGGGACCGACGAGAACGACGTGCAGATGTCCGACATCCTCTGCGACTTCTGTCGCCGGGAATGGACCATGGAACGCCCGATGGTCGAGGGCCACCGCGGCGCGTGCGTCTGCGGCGATTGTCTCCGCCTCGCCTACACCGCGTTGGTCCTGCGGAAAGAGGGCAACGCGCCGGCGGGGTACCTGTGCACGCTCTGCCGCGAGAATCGCGACGAGATCGGCTGGGTTCCGCACGCAATCCCTGCCGACCAGCCCGCCGATCAGCCGCTGGCGGCATGCCGTCGCTGCGTGAACCAGTCGGCCGCGGTACTCGCCAAGGACAAGGAGCAGGGGTGGACGAAGCCAACCGCGGCGGACGCCGGGGCCTAGAAGGCCGCGCCCCAACCCGCCCTCCCGCCCCGGGAGGAGATCTGGACAGCCCAAAAAGAACGACGGAATCGAATCTTTCGACTCGATCCCGCCGGTGGTGTAGAACAGGCATGTGGGCGGCTGGTCGGGGTCCGGGTAGGGAACCTGCCCAGCAGGGAAGCAGCGCGGTGCCTCCAAGCACAACAATGCCACCAACGCCGGGTTTTGCCAGTTTTTTTCCCGGACGGCGATCATTTGTTGTTGACAAATCGCCCGGTGGATGCTCGGGCCGCAGGCTATGACCCGAGGCCAGATAACTGTCGCCGGATCGCGTCCGCAAGGGCCGTTTTTCGGACTATTACGGAACCGCCCGTGTGAAGGGTCGGGCGGACCGGGGTGGCGATGATTCCGCCGGGCACAGAAAGTCGGCGCGCCTTCTCCTAGAATCGCGCGTTTTCTCCATTTCCAACCCCCTCCAACCGGAGCTTCCGATGGTCACCCCCGCTACCCCGTCCACCAACGTTCGCGAGGTCCTCGGCGCGGATGCCGACGCCCTGCTCAAGTACGAATCCAAGACCGTCAGCAAGAGCCAGCTCCATCTGCCGGGGCCGGACTTCGTCGATCGCGTCTTCAGCCAGACCGACCGCAACGGCCCGACCCTCCGCAACATGCAGCTCATCCTGAACACCGGTCGCCTCGCCGGCACCGGGTTCGTCTCGATCCTCCCGGTCGACCAGGGCATCGAGCACTCGGCGGGCGCGTCCTTCGCTCCGAACCCCGCGTACTTCGACCCCGAGAACATCGTCAAGCTCGCGATCGAGGGCGGCTGCAACGCCGTCGCCTCGACCCTCGGCGTGCTCGCCTCGGTCAGCCGCAAGTACGCCCACAAGATCCCGTTCCTCGTCAAGTTCAACCACAACGAGATGTTGACCTACCCCAACATCTTCAAGCAGTCCTACTTCGGCTCGGTCCGCCAGTGCTACGAGATGGGTGCGGCGGCCGTCGGCGCCACGATCTACTTCGGCAACGACTCGGCCCGTGACGAGATCGCGTACGTCTCCGACATGTTCGAAGAGGCCCACAGCTACGGCCTCGTCACCGTCCTGTGGTGCTACACCCGCAACGCCAGCTTCAAGGTGAAGGGCACCGACGGCAAGAGCGTCGATTACCACTCCTCGGCGGACCTCACCGGCCAGGCCAACCACCTGGGCGCGACGATCAAGGCCGACATCATCAAGCAGAAGCTGCCGACCAACAACGGCGGCTACGCCGCCCTGAACACCGGCGGCAGCGCGTACGGCAAGTGGGACAAGCGGGTCTACACCAACCTCTGCGGCAGCGACGAGGCCGGCCACGGCGGGCACCCGATTGATCTGTGCCGCTACCAGATTCTGAACAACTACATGGGGCGCGTGCCGCTGATCAACAGCGGCGGCGAATCCAAGGGCGCCGGCGATCTGCAGGAGGCGGTGCACACGGCGGTGATCAACAAGCGTGCCGGCGGCATGGGTTTGATCTCCGGCCGAAAGGCGTTCCAGAAGAGCATGGCCGACGGCGTGAAGCTCCTGAACGCGGTGCAGGATGTGTACCTGGACAAGAGCGTCACCGTCGCCTGATGATCGCTCGCACAACGCGATCATCGCATCAAGGCACTTTCAAAGCCGCGGGGCTCCAAGCCCCGCGGTTTTCATTTTGAATGCAACACGCTCTACTTCGGTTGATCGTCGTTCGCTGGCGCTTGGGGTGCGGAGCGAGCAACCAGCGCCTTCCACTCCGCCGCCTTCACGTCGTACCCCTTCCCCGGCTCGGCCTTGTCGCGTGCCGTGTAGAACATCTCGAGTTGCAGCTTCATCTGCATCGCGACCGGGCTGGTCGGGCCTTGGATCTTCTCGATCAACTTGTGGGCCTCGAGCTGGGCCGCTTCGGCCTCATCGAATCGCTTCAGCGACGCGAGGCAGCCGCCGTACCAGCCCAGCGCGTACGCCGTGCCGGGGTTGTCGGGCGACAGCGCCCGCCGCGACGCATCCACGGCACGGCTGAGTAGGACGAGCGCCTCCTCGAACTTGCCCCGCCCGCGGAGCAGGTTGCCGCAGTTGGCGATCGAGACAATCGTGTCCGGGTGATCCTCGCCCAGGACGCGGGCGCTGACCTCGAGCGACCGGAACGCGAGCACCTCGGCCTCGTCGAGGCGGCCCTGCTGTTTGTACATCGTCGAGAGGTTGCTCATCGACGCCAGCGTGTCTTTGTGTTCCTCGCCCAGTATCCGCAGCCGCGCGTCGAACGCGCTCTGGGTCAGCGCCGTGCCCCGCGCGATGCGGGCCTTGCTGCGTTCGGATGTGGGCTCGCCGCCGTTCATCGACGTCCAGTACAGCATCCATCCCATGTCGCTCTGCAGCGCGATCGAGAGCGGGTGCTGCGGTCCGGTCAGCTTCGACTGTGCTGTGATCGCTTGCTCGTACAGCCGCTCCGATTCCTCGACATTGCCGAGATCGGCGTTGGCGATGGCGAGCATGTTCATTGCGCCGATGGTGAGCGGGCTCATCGGCCCCGGCGAGATCATTCGTGCGTCGAGCAATTCCCGGGCGATCTCGGCCTGCTCCTTCGCGCGGTTCTGCTGCAGACAGAACTGTCCCAGGACGTCGAGCGTTTCCAGCGTCAGCGGATCGGTGCGGCCGAACAGCCTTTGGTGCTGCGATAGAGCGTCGCGCGTCCGTGACTCGGCGTCGCTCGAGCCGGAGTTCACCTTCCACAGGCAGAGCGTGTTGAGCGCCTGCGCCGTATCGCGGTGATCCGGGCCGAGTTCCTTCAGCCGAATGTCGTAGGTTCGTTGCACATGCGGCCCGGCCGCGTCGAACACGCCGAGCCCCGAATAGGTCCGCCCCAGGGTCGCGTGCAGCCGCGCCGCGACGAGCGGCCGTTCCGCGAACCGCGTATCGATGTTGCTCGACGATTCATCAAGAATCGCACGCACCGTGACGTCCTTGCCCTTGGAGAGCGGGTCGGCCGCCGCCAGCATCTCGTTGAGGAAGTCCACCGTCGCCTCGGACTCGGCCAGGCGTGTGCTCGCTGCCTTCTCGGCGATACCCGCCCGGCGTGCCGACTCCACCGCCTCCGCCGCGCTGCGTTCCGCCGACGCTCGCTCCCGCCGCGCCTCGAACAACGCGAGCGTCGTGCCCATCACGCCCGCGACCAACGCCGCGGCCACCGCGCCGGTCGCGATGACCGCGACACGGTGCCGCCGAATGGACTTGCGCAGCCGATAGACCTGGCTGGGTGGGGCGGCCAACACCGCCTCGCCCCGCAGGTGCCGTTTGACATCTTCCGCCAGCAGTGCGGGTGATTCATAGCGTCGGTCGCGCTCCTTCTCCAGCGCCTTCATCACGATCCAGTCGAGCTCGCCCCGGAGCGTGTCCGCAAGATTCGAGGCACGCGTTCCGCGATGGTCCGCTTCCACCTCGCTCGCCCGTCCCGCCCGATCGCTCGGCCGCGGCGGATCGACCTCGCGGATGATCCGCTGCACCTCCGCGTATCCCGCGCTCCGCAGGGTTGCCGACTCGAACGGCAGCTTGCCGCTCAAAAGTTCATACAACACCACGCCCAGCGAGTACACGTCCGTCCGCGTGTCCACATCGCGCACGTCCATGCTCGCCTGTTCGGGGCTCATGTACTCCGGTGTGCCCAGGAGCGTGCCGCGTTCGGTGAAGATGGTGTGATCCGTCGCCTGCTGCGTGATCGCCTTGGCGATGCCGAAGTCGATGACCTTGATCTGCACGGTGTCGGGCAGCCATCCCTTGCTTGCGCCGGGCGCGTCGGTCCGTGCGGCGAGGACGTTGCTGGGCTTGATGTCGCGATGGATGATGCCCTTGTGGTGGGCGTGCTGCACGGCCTCGCACACGGCGATGAAGAGCTCGAGTCGCTCCGCGATCGACGCCTTGTGGGCATCGCAGAATCGTGTCAGGGGCTCGCCTTTGACGTACTCCATCACGAAGTAGGGGAGGCCTCGCTCGGTCACGCCGCCGTCGAAGACGCGGGCGACGCCGGGGTGGTCCATGACCGCCAGGGTCTGGCGCTCCTGCTCGAAGCGAGCCACCACGGCGCGCGAGTCCATGCCCGGCTTGATGATCTTGAGCGCGACGCGCTGGATCATCGGTTCGCGTCGCTCGGCGAGCCAGACGGTGCCGAAGCCGCCTTCGCCGATGAGTTCGAGCAGCGTGTAGGGACCGACGCGGTCGCCGGGTGCGGAGAGGTGGTCATCATGACGCACGTGCGGGGCTTCGTCCCGGGTGGGCATCTCCTGATCGACGCCGCACCCGCGGCGATCGGAGCCGTCGGCTGTCGGTGCGGAGGTGTCCCCGAGATCCATAGTTTGATTCTATCGAATTCGCTGTTTCGGAACGATTGCCATGGTTCGGTGGTCGGCTGAGCGTCATTCTCGCAGATGCTTGGTCTTCCACTGAAGTGCCTTGGCGTCGTGTCCCGCGTCCGGCTCGGCGGCGTGCCAAGCGGTGTAGAGATCGACGATCGCCTGCCCGCAATCGATCGTGTCCGCGTGGGTCGAGCCTCGGGCTTTGGTCAGGATTTCGTGAGCCTCCAACAGGCTATCGGCGATCTCGCGGAAAGCTTGGATGTCGGTCTTTGCTAGGAGTGCCAAGCGCGCGCGTCCGAGCGTGACCAACAGATCGGCGAGACGGCGAGCGTTTGCGTCGCGGAAGGCCGCTCGGGCGGGAGGCTCGATCTGTCCGAGCAGATCAATGGCCTCCCGATGTCGGCTCTGGCGCTCAAGGCAGCGGCCGAGGCCGACGGCCAAGACGAGTGAGGTGGGGTGTGAGTCTCCGAGCACGCGGGTGCTGATGTCCAAAGCCGGGCGAAGCAACGACTCGGCCTCGGTGAGCAGTCCGCGCTGCAGGAGGATGCTGCCGAGGTTGTGCATGGCGGCGAGCGTCTCGGGGTGCTCGTCGCCGAGCACGCGGCGGCGGGCCTCGAGCGATTTGCGGAAGTGCGGCTCTGCGGCCTCGACCTTGCCCTGGGACTGCAGGAGGGCGCCGAGATTGTTCGTGACTCGGAGCGTGTTGGGGTGGTCCGGTCCGAGGGAGCGCTGGAGCTTGTCCAAGGCTTCGCGGACGTAGGGTTCGGCGAGTTCGGGCTGGCCTCGGTTCTGGAGCAGGACACCGAGGTTGCTGAGCGTGCGCAAGGTGTCGGGGTGATCGTCGCCCAGGACTCGCCGCTGCTTGGTGAGAGCGTCGCGGAAGAACGGCTCCGCTTCGGCGAGGCGGCCTGCGGCTTGGAGCAAGAAGCCCATGTTGCTGATCGAGATGAGGGTCTCGGTATGCTCCGGGCCGAGGATGCGCGTGCGCTGCTCCAGCGCCTCGCGGTAGAGCGGCTCTGCGTCGGCGAGGCGTCCCTGGGCTTGGAAGAGCCCGGCGAGGTTGTTGATGGAGGTCAGCGTCTCGGGGTGCTCGTCGCCGAGGATGCGACGGCGCTTGTGGAGGGCTTGCTGCTGTAGCGTCAGCGCTTCGGCGAACTGGCCGCGTGCCTGGAGCGCAAGCCCGAGGTTGCTGATCGATGTGACGGTCAGGCGGTGGTCATCGCCGAGAATCCGCCGACGCCGATCGAGAGCCTCGCGGTAGAGCGTCTCCGCCTCGGCGAGCATTCCGCGCGATTGCTGAAGCAAGGCGGCGTTGTTCAGTGAGTGAAGGGTGTCCGGGTGATCATCGCCGAGCAGGCGGCGGCGGGTTTCGAGGGCCGATTGCTGGAGCGGGAGCGCCGCGTCGTAGAGGCCGATCGACTCATAGAGATCGGCGAGCGACTGGCGCAGCTCGGCGTCGACGAGGGGCTGATTGGCGAAGCGTTCATCGATCGCGGCCGCGGCGGGCCGTAGCACAGCGCGGTCGATCATCGTTGCCGCCACGTCGGTTGCGTTGACCCGGGCGAGGCCGGCATCGAGCCCGTCCTGAAGGCGTGATCGTTCCGCCTCGGCCAGATTCGAGCGGGCAAGGGTCTCGGCGAATCGGCGGCGCACGTCGTCGATCAGGTCTGTGCCGACCTTTGCGGTGTCGATTCGGCTGAGCATCTGGGATTGGAACTCGGTGACCTGCCTGAGCTGGGCGGCGCGCTCGTCGGCGCGAGCACGTTGGGCAGCCTCTTCAACGCGTGCTGCTTCAGCAGCGTCTCGCTGTCGAGCGGCCTCGCGAGCTTGTGCGATCGTGCCAGTTAATCCCGCTCCCAGCGCTACGAAGACCGCGGCGGCCGCGCCGACCAGGACGCGATGACGCCCCACGAACTTACGGACGAGATACGCGGTCGAATCCGGACCGGCGGCCATGGGGCGGCCCCTCAGATACCGGCGGATGTCCTCGGCGAGGGCGGCGGCGCTCTCGTATCGGCGTTCACGCTCCTTGCGGATCGCCTTGAGGGGAATCCATTCGAGCTCGCGTCGCAGCATTCGCGCGAGCGCCTTTGTGGCAAGGCCTCGGTTGTCCGCTGCGGCATCGGCCGGCGCATCGCCGGGCATGAGGCGGGCGCTCGGTCGAGGCGGAACTGACTCGCGGATGACCCGCTGCATTTCGACGAGCCCGAGACGTCGCAACTCGGCCGGGTCGAACGGCACCGAGCCGACGAGCAGCTCATAGAGGAGGATGCCGAGCGAATAGACATCGGCTCGGACATCGATGTCCAGCCTGCCGTCGGCCTGCTCGGGGCTCATATACGCGGGTGTCCCGATCATCGCGCCGTCTGATGTTGCGTGGGTGCGATCGGGGTCGGACACCAGCGCCTTGGCGATGCCGAAGTCGATCACCTTGACGAGTGGGCGGTGGTCGACGATCTGCACGAGGATGTTGCTGGGCTTGAGGTCTCTGTGGATGATGCCCTTGATGTGGGCGTGGTGCACCGCGTCGCAGACCGCGATCAGGAGGCGAAGGCGTTGGATGATGGTGGAGCGTTGCCGGTCGCAGAACTCCGTGATCGGTTTTCCCGGTACGTACTCCATAACGAAGTAGGGCAACCCGCGATCGGTGACCCCGCCGTCAAACACCGACGCGACGCCGGGATGATCCATGAGGGCCAACGTCTGGCGCTCCTGCTCGAAGCGAGCCACCACGGCGCGGGAATCCATCCCGGGCTTGATGATCTTCATCGCCACCCGCTGCACCATCGGTTCGCGTCGTTCCGCGAGCCAAACGGTGCCGAAGCCGCCCTCCCCGATGAGTTCGAGCAGCGTGTAGGGACCGACCCGGTCGCCGGGCTTGGGTATCGACGCGCTCGGGTGCGTCGTCCACGACTCGGCCCGCGTGGGTTGCTCCCCGCGCGCGGCACTGGACCCCGACTTGTCGGCGGTCGGCCGGGATGTCTCGAACTCGTCCATCGCGCGAGTGTATCAGTCGGTCGCGGCCACCCGACCCGGCTTGGCCTTGGCCCGAACCATCGCAACACACGCGGCAATCCGCCGCTCACGCGTCTCGGGCTTCTTGGCGTCCAGCACCGCCTCGACGTGCTCGCGCTGGTGCGTGTAGGACATTTTCTTGAACGCCGCGAGCAGACCCGCGGCTCGCAGCGCCTTGCCCAGGTCCGGCGGCGTCTTCACAACCCTCGGTGTGTCGTCGCTCGCGAGCGTGACCTTCACGCGTTGCCCGGCCTTCACACCCGCGGCCTCGCGGTGCGAGCGGCGCATCGGTACCCAGTCGCAGCCGCCCATCCGGAACACGGTGGACCGGTACGCGTGCGCACCGATCGACACCACGACCGGCGCACGGACCTTGCCGAAGACTTCCTTGGGATCAAACGGCAGCTTGATCCCGGTCATCGTGGTGCCGTCGTCCTGGAAGATCGTGGTGATGAAGGTGCGTGCGGGCATGAGAGCATGCTACCGCATTCCTCTGCATGGCTGCCACTGCTTGGCTCCTCGGAACCAAGCAGTGACTCGTTGGTGGCCGGAGCGTTCCCGCCGCTGGACCCGCCGGTCACGCGGCGGCGTCCGTTGATTGCACGCTCGCTCGCGCTCCGGGCTCGTCGAGCTCGTCGAGGCGGGGAACTACTTCTTCTTGATCTGCTCAAGAGCCTTCAGCAATTCATCGGGCGAGGCACGCTTGGTGTAGTCGGGATCGAGGAACGCGTACCTGATGGTGCCTTCCTGATCGACGATGTACGTCGCCGTCAGCGGCAGCTCGTCGCCGTCCTCGCCGGGCGTGCCGCCGTTGTACTTGGTGAGATCGAGGTTGTACTTCTTGAGTTGTTCCTTCATCTCCGGCGGCATCTCGTAGCGCACGCCGAACGACTCGCCGACCTTGAACCCCTCGTCGCTGAGCATGTGGAACGTGACCTTGTCCTTGGTCGCCGTCGCCTCGGAGTGCTCCATCGTCTGCGGGCTGATCGCGACGACGGTCGCGCCCGCGGCCTCGAACTCCTTGAGGCGTTCCTGCATGCCGACGAGTTGCTTGTTGCAGAAGGGACACCACTCGCCGCGGAACCAGGTGACGATGACGGGGCCTTTGGCGCGGGCTTGCTTCATGTCGAACTCGCCGCCTTGGGCATCGGGGAGCTTGAAGTCGGGAGCCTTGTCGCCGACCTTTTTGGCGCGGTCGAGCACACCGGTGGAGGCGATGACGGGACCGGGGCCGGCGTTCTTGGCCTTGGCGGGTTCGCTCTTGGACGGCTCGGGCTTGGCCGGCGAGCTGGCCGCGGGCTTGGTGCCGCTCGCGGGAGTTGTCGGCGCGGGATCGGCCGAGGTGAGGAGGCAAAGTCCGGCGGTCAGGGCGAGCATCGAGGTCGAGGGCATGGTGATCTCCAGAGGTACGGCAAATGACGCGAGAATGCGATGCTGGCAACGCCACATCGTGACGGGGAATTGCCGCCTTCACCACGTCCGTGGCCGTCGCGGCGGGCCCGATCTGGGGTGGTAGGGGGTGCCGATGAACGTTCTCGGCGCCGCCGCGCTTCAAGTCTGACGCAGCCCACACCCCGCGGGAGAGGACTCTGCATGCAGCGTTGCCTGATCCGCGGCGTCACACTCCTTGCACTCGGCTTGATGCCCGCCATCGACCCACTCGCGGCGATGAGCACCGGCTCTGCCGAGCCCGCGGCGAGCGCACGGTCGTCCAACGCCCTCACCTCCCACGTGCGTGCGATCGCGCAGGACGCCAAGGGGCAGATGTGGTTCGGCACCGACGGCGAGGGCCTTGTTCGCTACGACGGACACGCCTTCACCTTCTTCACCGAGAAGGAAGGCCTGCCGAGCAACTTCGTCCGCACGATCGATGTCGACGCGGAGGGCAAGCTCTGGATCACCAGCCGCGACGGCCTGTGCACGTTCGACGGCACGACGTTTACGCGGGCCACCGTGCCGACGGCGGCGCCGACGGGCGATGACGCGTTCGAGATGCGTCCGCCAGGCCCGGACGCGCTCTTCTTCCCCGCCGGCCCCGGCGCAGCGGTCGCAGAGGCTGGCGAGCTCCGATTCCTCCCGCTGCCGATTAACGAAGCCGACCGCACGGAGAGGAACGCATACCAATCGCTCATGCCGTACGACGTCTACACCGTGCACCGCGATCGAACGGGCGTCATTTGGATGGGCACTGCCAGCCGAGGCGTCTGCCGCCTCGACGGGAAGTCGGCGCGGTGGTTCCGCGAGCACGATCTCGACAAGGCCGCGGTGCGGGCGATCTTCGTCGATGAGAAGGGCCATGCCTGGTTCGGCAACAGCGGCGTCGGCCTCTTCCGCTTCGACGGCACGACGCTCGTGAACTTCGGCGTTGAGAGGAAAGTCTCCAATCTCACCTGGCTGCAAGGGGCGCTCATCCGGCAACCCGGCACCATCGCGGATCCGCACGCGATCACGAGCGATCGTCACGGCACCCTGTGGATCGGCGCGTTCGACTCGGGCGTGTGGCGATTGGATGGCGACAGACTCCAGAACTTCACAACCGCCGACGGGCTGCCCGTGGATTCGGTCTCATCGATCCACGAGGACGCGTCGGGGACGCTGTGGTTCGGGACGTTCCGCGGCGTGCGCAGGTTTAATGGGACGCGGTTCAGCCCTGCTGGCTCGCCCTGACCACAGAGTCGCTTGCTCGCGTCGACGCCTCTGAAAACGCAGCCGCGGCCCTTGGGGCCCCGCGAATCCCCGCCAAGTGCCCGTCGCAAACCCCGGTGCCGCGAGCCCTTGGGAGCCGGCATTTGGGTGGCGTCTGGGAGCCGGATTCGGCATCGCGCCGCCTTCCCGAAACCGGTTCGGCGCGCTATCCTTGCCTCCCCCTTTTCCCGCTCCACGGCGGGCCGGAAACGGGTTCAAACGGTCCTGCGAGGAGTCTTCATGGCCACCAACGGCACGATCACCCAAGTCATCGGTTCGACCTTCGACGCTCAGTTCCCCGACGACCAGCTCCCCGAGATTTACAACGCGCTCGAGATCAAGGCTCAGACCAAGGCCGGCGACCTGTACCTCGTCGGCGAGGTGCAGCAGCACCTCGGCGGCGGACGCGTTCGCGCCGTGGCTCTCGGCTCGACCGACGGCCTCCGGCGTGGCATGGCCTGCACCGACACCGGCGGCCCCGTGAGCGTCCCGGTCGGCGAGCAGGTGCTCGGCCGCGTCTTCAATCTCCTCGGCCACCCGATCGACAAGCTCCCCGCCCCCGAGAACGCCAAGCGCTCTCCGATCCACAAGGACCCGCCGGAGTTCGCCGACCTCAACCCCAAGACCGAGATCCTCGCCACCGGCATCAAGGTCATCGACCTGCTCTGCCCGTTCGTCCGCGGCGGCAAGATCGGTCTGTTCGGTGGTGCAGGCGTCGGCAAGACCGTCGTCATCCAGGAGATGATCGCCCGCGTCGCCAAGAACTTCGGTGGCTACTCGGTGTTCGCCGGCGTCGGCGAGCGCACCCGCGAGGGCAACGACCTCTGGCGTGAAATGAAGGAAGCCGCCTACACCGACGAGAACGGCAAGACGGCTCACGTTCTGGACAAGGTGGCGATGGTGTTCGGCCAGATGAACGAGCCGCCGGGCTCGCGTCTCCGCGTCGCGCTGTCGGCGCTGACCATGGCCGAGGAGTTCCGCGACGCGTCGGGCAAGGAAACCCTGATGTTCGTGGACAACGTCTTCCGCTTCACCCAGGCGGGTTCGGAAGTGTCGGCTCTGCTCGGCCGCATGCCCAGCGCCGTGGGTTACCAGCCCACCCTCTCGACCGAGATGGGTGAGCTGCAGGAGCGCATCACCTCGACCGCGAAGGGCGCCATCACCTCGGTGCAGGCCATTTACGTGCCCGCCGACGACCTGACCGACCCGGCCCCCGCGACGGCGTTCAGCCACCTGGACGCGTTCATCGTTCTCAGCCGCGGCATCGCCGAGAAGGGCATCTACCCCGCCGTCGATCCGCTGGCCTCGACCAGCCGAATCCTCTCGGCCGACATCCTCGGCGAGCGCCACTACCGCGTCGCGATGCGTGTGCAGCGCATCCTGCAGCGGTACAAGGACCTCCAGGACATCATCGCCATTCTGGGCGTCGATGAACTGAGCGAAGAGGACAAGCAGACCGTGAGCCGCGCCCGCAAGATCGAGCGCTTCCTGTCGCAGCCGTTCCACGTCGCCGAGCAGTTCACCGGCTTCAAGGGCGTGGACTCGGGCCTGGATCAGACGATCGACAGCTTCGAGCGTCTGTGCAACGGCGAGGGCGACAGCCTCCCCGAGGGTGCGTTCATGTACGTCGGCACGCTCGAGGACGCCAAGGCCAAGGCCGCGAAGATGGCGGCGGGCTAAAGCCCGAGGCATCAGGCATCAGCGAAACACCAAAGCCCTCCGCGACGCGGGGGGCTTTTTCTTTCGGGCTGGCACGCCTTTGTGAGCCCCGCCAGTGAGCGAACGGGGTCTGAACCCGCACGCTGTTAGTGCTCGCTATCATTCCCCGCGCCCGTCAGAGCGCGCCTTCTGGAGTTCCGAGATGCTCTCCGCCCGTCGATTCGTCGCCTTCTGCTCGATCCCCGCCTTCCTCGCCCTTACCGGTTGCACCGTCGGCTACACCGCCGACATCCGCAACGACACGGCACAGCCGGTCGTGGCCCAGCTCATCCGCGCCGATGGGAGCGGGCAGCCCAATGCCATCGACACCCAGCGCATCGCGCCCAACAGCCGCGGCGAGCTTTCGCGCTACAACGTGCCCGACGGCTGGCGCTTGTTCGTCCAGGTCGACGCGCTGGGCAACCCCGGCTACCCGACCCAGATGGACGTCCATCCTGGCCTCACCGTTTTGCGCGTGACGCAGGACGGCAACGTGCCGACGGGCAAGCTGCGGATGGAGCGGGTGTCGAGGGACTGAGGAAAAGCTCAAAACTCAACGCGAGAAAGCTCTAATCCAAGGCATACCGATCGCGGTGCCTTGAGTTGAGCTTCATCGCTTTGCGCTTTTCAGTACAACAGCGTCAACACAAAGTGCAGCCGCCCGTCGCCGACGCTGATCGGGTCGGTCGCTTGCACGCTCCGCAGCGCCACGCCGTAGTCGAGCCGGGCGCTGAGGTTCTGCTGGAACTGGAACTCGACGCCCACGCCGGCGCCGATGAGCGTGGCGTTGTTCTCGAACGTCTCGATGCGGCTGTTCACCGTGCGGCCGACATCGACGAACGCGCGGAAGATCAGGTCCCAGTCCGCACGCCCGTACGGCTGCTGCGGCGAGTAGCGGAACGGACGGCCGAAGAGCTTGGTCTTGGTGGGATCAGGTTCGACCGCGAGGATGCGGGGGACGTGGAAGCGGTACTCGGCGGTCGCAAGGAACACCGTGTCGCCCGCGGCGACGGACTCCGGGTACCCGCGCACGCTGTACACGCCGCCCGCCACCTGCTGGGCGTTGGCGATGAGGCGCTTGTCGAACGAGTACTGCCCGCGAGTCGAGAAGACGAGCTCGTGCGCGAGCGTCATGCCCTTGGTGTCGGTGGCGTTGGGCGGCGCCACGGCGTTGGTGTGCCCGCGCAGCAAGGGCTCAAGGTAGAACGCGTGCTCGGCCTCCCACTTGAACGTGGACCACGCCCCGTCGGGGTTCAGGCGTCCGAGCTCGTTGAGGTCGAACTGCTGCACGCCCGTCACGAACGGCATCATGGTGTCGAGCGTCACACCCACGCGCGTCGTCGCGGCGTCGGTTTCCCGCGACAGCCGCAGCCCCGCGTATCCCGTGAAGATCGTTGAGCTCGCGCGTTGATCCACGGCGCTGTTGAAGATGCGGATATCCTCGAACCGCCCGCCCAGGTTGGCGTCCAGGAACCACTCGCGGCGTTGCATGAGGAGCACCGAGGCCTCGGCCCCGAAGATCGAGCCCTGGCCCTCGAAGGTCTCCCCCGCGAGGCCGACGTCGGAGGCGGTGTACTGGTTCCACCCCGCGTAGCCGCGGAGCGTGACGCCGCTGTCACCGAGGGGACGGTCGTACGACGCGTTGAGCGCGTTGACGTCCTTGAACGAGCTGGTGACGTAGTCGAGCCGGAAGACGTCGTCGTGGTTGGTGAGCTGGTTGTGCGTGAAGCCGACGCGCTGGCGCCAGTTGTTGGTCTGCTTGGTGCCGGTGTTGGAGAGCTGGGCGTAGAGCGTCCAGGGGCGAGACTCGCTCACGAGGTAGTCGAGCACAACCTCGCCGGGGCGATCCGTCGGGCCGAGGGCCGCGTCCACGCGGCGGCCGGGATGACGGTTCTTCCGCAGAGCGAAGTTGTCGAGCTTGTCCTTGCGGAGCAGGTCGCCGGACTTGAGCGGGCTCTGATCGATGAGCCGCTTGTGCAGCGGGTTGTTGATGCGCTGCTCGCTCTCGGGCACGCGCTCGCCCGCGGCGATGGTGCGCACCTCGCGAACCAGGCCGGCCCAGATGGTCATGCCCAGGTCGGTCTTGCCGCGCCGTTCGCGCAGGTCGTCGCCCGTGAGGTCGTCGATGTCGTCGGGCGAGGGCAGCACGAACAGCCCGATGAGCTGGCGGCGCTGCAACTCGGCGACGATGGCCTGGCTGACCTTTAGGATCGCGCTGGGGAAGAAGTTCGCGCCGCCGGTCTGGACGCTGCCGAACGTGTCGCCGATGCGGATGACGACCTTCGGCACGCCGTCGCGGTACGCGACGTACCCCTGGGCGGTGAGCCCGAGCTCGACCGGCAGGAGAGCCAGGTCGCTGAGCGGCGGGAGGTCCGGGTGCTGGCTGCGGTACTGCAGCACGAATCGCCGGACCTTGTACGGCGGGCCGCCCTCCTGCGTGGTGCTGGCCTGCGGCAGGTTGTCCTCGTCGAGCGGGACCGACAGCGTGGGCGGGATCGGCGAGATGGGCGGCGGAGCCGCCGGAGTCTCGGCGGCGGGGCGATCGCCCGGCGGAGGCGTGGGCTTTTCCGGCTCCGGACGACGGGGCGCAGGAGGAACAAGCTGCGCCATCGCGGGAGCGGCAAGGCCGCAGCAAAGGACGAGCCCGAGCGCGGCTCGCCTCCAAGCCGCGCCAGCGTCGCATCGGAACGGTTGCGGACCTGCTCGCCGAGCGAAAGGCGCAGTCGAACCCGACCCCCGGCCCCCTCCCTCTGGGCGGGGAAGTGCTGTGCGAGGTTGGTTCCGCGGCCGCGTCACGCGCTGGCACCCCCGTTCGCGCGCACGCTCCCGCGGTCGCTGGCCCACGCCGAGGCCCGTGCCTGTACCAAGGCCGCGAACGCGGGCTCGATGGTGTAGGGCACCTCGTTCGCCGCGGGAATCGCGCCGCGGGCGGCCTTCAGGCAGAACAGCTCCGTGGGCGCAAAGCGACTCTCGGCGCCGCAGCAGATGAGATCGACATGCCCGTGTTCCAACGCCTCGATCGCAAGGAGCCCGTCGTGCGTGACACCACGCTCCCCGAGCACGTCGTGCGCGACGCACGTCCACACCCACGCGCTCCCGCCCCGGCCCAGTGAGAGCTCGGCGGCGTCGATGATCGGCAGGCGCACGTGCGAGCCGCGCTCGGTGCCGGCCTTGATCGACTTGGCGGCGGCCTCGCCCTCGCGCCAGATCGCGTAGCAGCACCGTGTGAGACCCTCGCCGCCGTCGGCGAGCAGCGCGGCGTCGGTCGCGGCCAGCCGCAGGCACGCCGCATCAAATGCCTCGCTTACCCCGATGAACGCCGGGGCCTGGGCCTTGACGGCCTCGCTCTCGCGCAGGAACTCGCCCCGCACGCTGTGCGCATCGTCGGTGTGCCGGCACGCGTTGGTCAGGCGCTCGATGATCGCGGCCCCGCGCGGCGCCATCTTGTCCAGGCGCAGCCCGCGGCAGTGCAGGCACGCCACCATCGGGTACTTGTCGCGCCCGCGGGCGTCGCGGCTCGCCCACAGGCGGCCGTAGACAAGCTCAGACCCACCGAAGCGCCACACCAGCGCGTGATCGAAACGCGCGATCTTCGCCTCGTGGCTCAGCTTCTCCCATGCCCCGCTGTCGATGTTGCCCGCGATGCCCTCGGCGTAGAGCGCCCGGCGCACGTCCACGAGACGCTGGGTGACAAGCCCCAGGTCCTCCATGTGGTCGTCCCACCCCGGGTGTTTGCCGAAGAGACAGATCTGCGCGAGCGGCTCCCCCGCGCCCGCGGACGCGCCGGATAACCCGCCCAGCCATTGCGAGATCTTCTTGAGCATCCGTGCGGTCTTAGCGAGGCCAGTTCGTTGATCCGGGCCAATCCTCCGGCCGCGGCATGGGCGAGGAGAACGTCACGTTCAGCCACAGGTGGTACGTCTGCTTGGTTTCGGTCTCGACCACCGGCAGGGGGACGATCCACGCCGCCCCGCGGTTGTCGGGCCCGAGGGCCGTCGGCCGAGCCCCGGGAAGCAGCGCCACCGCCGCCGCCACCCACGGACCGCTCAGCGTCGTCTCGCCAGCCGGTGCCGCATCGCCCAGGTTGCGATAGAACCGGATCGTCACGCCCGGGCCCGGGCTCTTGAGCGAGAGCTGACGCACCAGCTCCGCGGCGCGAGCGGCATCGAGCCCCCGGAGCGTGACCCGAGGCAGCGCAGCGCCGCCGGCCGGCACAACCTCCATCTGCTCGAACCACTCCACCACGTCGCCCGCGCTGGCCACCCCCAGCGACGACAGCGCCGGCAGCGACTCCAAGTCACGCCGGCTCCACACCGGCACGATCGAGACCACGATCGGTTGCTTCTGTGCCAGCCCCGACGACAGCGCCGACGCCACGCCTCGCACCCGCTCGATCCGCGAGCGCTGCTCGTCGTTCAGCACGCCACGCCCGCGCAGCGCGAGCAACAGATCGCGGAACTCGCCCGTGGCGCTCGGAGCGACGCCGACGCCACCCGAGAGAAGCTCCGACGCGTCCACCGCCTGCAGCAAGCCCGCCTCGTCGAGCGGCTTGGTCTGATCCCCGCTGCGCGACAAGGGCCAGCGCTCCGACGACGCCAGCAGCTTCACCGCGTCGCGTGCGTTGCGCTCGTACTGGTCCCGTAACGCTCGCAGCACACCCAGGGCCAGCGATTCGTCGCTGATCGCGCCCGGCCCGGCGAGCGTGGCGAGCGCATCGGTCATCGCCTCGCCCGAGCCGCTGGCCAGGAGCGTCGCCCGTGCCGCACGCCAGTCCAGCCCGCCCAGCGACGCGATCGCCCGCAGCGCGTCCCCGCGCTTGCGCAGCGCCGCCTCGTCCGACAGCGCCCGCACCGTCGCACGCAGCCGCTCTCCCGCGGCCTTGACCTCGGGCAGCGATTGGATGCTCGCCGGCAGCGGCTCGATCGCCTCCGCCGCGGCCGACGCCAGCGTTCGCAGCTCGGCGGCCCGGTCGATCAGCTTCTCAGCGTTCGCCGAGAGCGCCGGACCCAGTGCCGGCCACCCGGCGAGCGAATCCGCGAGCGACATCTCCTTCACGAGCCCCACGGCCCACGCGTCGGCGTACGCCCGGGCGTACTCGTCGAGCCCCCGCCCGCGTGACTTGATCTCCACCGCGAGCAGCGCCCGGTCCACCGCGGCGCCGCCGCCGCTGACTTCCTGCTCAGCCCGCGACAAGCCCTGCAGCACGACGCCCGCCGCCTGCGGGGCGTACGCGAGCGGGATCTCCCCGCCCTGCAGCCCCAGCATCGCGATCGTGGGCTTGGTGAGCGCCGTGAGCCCCTTACTCTCCGCGATTGAACGCACCGCCGCCCGCACGCCGTCGGCGGACTCGGGCAGCTTCGCCAGAAACGCGCGGAGGACCTCCGACGCGCCCGCAGCGCGGGCCGTGCGGGCCAGGTTCATCGCCACGCCGACCGTCGCGGTTCGTGCCGAAGGGTCGGACACGCCGCGAGCGATCGACTCGATGTCCGCCCGCGCCCGGTCCACGCGTGTATCGAGCTCGCGGAGGCGATCGGCCAACCCGTACCACTCGCCCTCGGCCGCGGCCGCCCGCTCGAAAAGCTCCTGCGCCCCGCGCTGATAGGCGTTGAGGCGGACGCGGTACGCAACCTCTTCCCCGCCCGCGCCGGTCGCGACCATGGGCAGCAGGGGCGAGAGGCGAGCGTTCACGCGACCCGCCGAGGCGTCCAGGGATTTCTCCGCGCTGTCGCGCCGCGCCACGATCAACTGGCGGATCTCACCGGCCGGGGCGGGCTCGATGGCGGATGTATCGCCCTCGGGCAGCGTGGGGAGCTGCGCGATCAGGAGCGCGTACTCGGCGGAGATCTGCTCGAGCGCCTCGCGCTTGGTCGCGTCGATCCCGCTGGCTAGCTCTGCCGCGTCGAGCTTCATCGACTGCAGCAGTTCATCGGCCCTGCCCGCCGCAGCGGCGAGCGTCTCCAGCCGCGTCCGTGCCTCGACCTGGAACGACTCCAGCTCCGCCGCGGTCTGCACAAGCTCGGTCGCCTTGCCCTCGGGCGTCGGCATCCCCCGCAGGCTCTGCAGGCGTGTTTCCTCGGCGCGGAAGGCCGCGAGGGCATCGGCCAAAAGCGACAAGCGTCCCAGCGCGAACTCGTCGCCTTTGGCGCGCTCGGGCCAGCTCGCCGCGAACTTCTCGAGGCCCTCGCGGATCGGCCGCAGGGCCGCGACCTCGCCAACCTTGAGGCTCGCCGGCGGCCAGGGCAGCTTGCCGCCCGTCGCGCCGACGCCGTACGTCGCGTCGATCGCGTCCTGCCACGACCGGAGTTCCTCGGGCGCCTGCTTGGTGTTCATCACGAAGTTGAACAACGACTTGAGGTCCACCAGCGTCGCCCGCGGCCCGCCCGCCGGCGCCAGGTTCAGCTTCAGAGTCTCGAGACGGATCATCTCCGCCAGCGCGCCGGTCGCACGGCTGTCCCACGCCGTCGTCTCGCTCAGCCGCTGCCGCGCTCCTTCGACCAGCGGCCTCAGCACCGTCTTCTCGAGCACCGCCGCGTGCGCCGCCCGCTGCTCTCGTGTGAACCCGCCTCCCGCGCCCGCCACGGTCGCCGCGGGCGAAAAGACCAGCGGCACGCGCACGCCCTCGGTCGATCGCTGCAGCGTCAGCGACGGCAGCTTGGCCCGCGGCACCATCCCCTCGGGCAACTGCACGTCCGCGCGCTCGCCGCTGTAGACCCAGTTGGGTGCCTCGTACCGCACGATCGCCGTGTCGCCGCGAGTCGCCTGCGTCCCCTGTGTGGGAACCCCCGAATCCTCGCCCGCGGGAGCCTCGATCACACCCAGCGCCACGCCCACCGAGTTCCAGAAGCTGCGCGGCCCCTCGATCGATCGGGTCAGCTCGCGCTGCCCGTAGATCGTGAAACCCAGCACCAACGCCGCCGCCGTCGCCACCGACCCGAGGATCGCGAAGCGCCGGTTGGCGATCTGCTTCTGCACGTTGGTGGCGCGTGTGACCAGGCCCTTCTCGCGGAAGGCCTTGGCGAGGAAGACATCGCGCAGGAAGAACGAGCGTTCCTTCTCCCACACCTTGCCGCCGGGCAGGCTGTCGAGCGTGAGGCCCAACGCCTTGGCCAGATCGTTGTCGAGCGCCTCGCCCTCGCGCATCGACGAGGTGAAGTAGATGCCCCGTAGGAACAGCGGCTTGGGGCTCCATTCGCCACCGGCGAAGATGGTCTCGAGGTACCGCTTCAACCGCGGCACTACCTTCTCGAGGTTCTCCGGCAGGGCGTACAGCTCGTCCACCTCGTCCATCCGCTTGCCGGTGCCCTGTGCATAGCGCGTGCTGTCGGCGACCAGCGCCAGCCGGCGTGCCGTCAGCCGCTGCTTCACTTCCTTCATGTGCTCCTCAACCAGCTCCACCCGCAGGGGCGAGTCGAGCTGATCGGGGTTGCTCCAGCCCAGGAGCTGGTGCTGCAGGTTGGGGTCGCTGACGTTGTCGAAGAACTCGCGGAACCCGGCGATCAGGTCGCACTTGGTGATGATGACAAACACCGGGAAACGCACGTCGAGCGTGCGCTGGATGGTGTCGAGCTGTTGGGCGATGCGGCCGGCCTTGCTCTCGATCTCCTCGCTCTTGTCGCGGATCAGGCTGTCGGCGCCGATCACCAGGAACATGCCGTTGACGGGTTGATTGGGACGGCTGCGCTTGAGCAGCTTCAGGAACTCGCCCCACTCGCCGCCACCCCCGCCCTCCGCGTTCGGACCCGCCCCCTCCATGAACATGCGCCCGGCGGTGTCGAGCACCACGGCGTGGTTGGTGAACCACCAGTGCATGTTGAGCGTGCCGCCGGCGCCCTGGAGGTAGTCCTGCAGCCCGGGCGGGAAGCCCACATTGCAGTGCCGCAGCGCCTCGGTCTTGCCGCTGCCCGCGGGGCCGACGAGCAGATACCACGGCAGGCTGTACAGGTCCTTGCCCGCGGCGCGGAACTTCTGCACGCCGTCGTCGAACTTGCGACGAAGGTCGTCCAGCCGCGCCCGCTGAGCCGGATCCGCGATCGCCGGCGTCACACCCACAGCACCCTTGACGAGCTCGGCGAAGGGCACGCCCTTGGCCTTGTCGCGGATCGAGATGAACCACTGGAACGCGCCGATGGCCAGCGAGACCACGACGGCGCCGATGCCGAGGGTGGCGAGGAACGTCCCGTCCTTGGGGATGAGCTTGAGCAGTTCGGAATACTCACCCGCCGCCAGCGCCGTGAGCGCCACGCCCCACGAAGCACTCTTGGCGGCCCCGAACGCAAACCCGAATGACAATCCGTCCGACAAAGCGGCGGTCAGACTCACTTGACACCCCCGGCGTCGGAGTTCCGGGCGTCCGTCACGGACGCGTTCTGGATCTTCTGCAACGTGTCACGCAGGTCCCCCGACGCGCGCGTGAAGAGCGCGAAGTACGCAACCACCACCACCGCCAGCATCCCGACCGCCGCGATCGCCACCGTCGTCAGGCTCCGCGCCGGCGGCAGCGTCAGCATGCGGCCGTCCACGTTCTTGTACGCCTCCGGGCAGATCCGCTGGGTCTGATCGACCTCCGCCAGCGCCGACAGCCGGGGCAGGATCTCGCCCAGCTTCTTCGCCCCCGCCTCGCGGCTGCCCGCGTAGATGTTCGGACACCCAAGCCCCAGGACCTGCGCGAACACACCCAGCCGCTCCGACGAGCCCGGCGAGTCGTCCTTCAGAGCTTTCTCGATCGCTTCCTCGATCACCCGCACCGACGATTCCACGCCTCGCTCAGGGGCCAGGGGCTTCCACACGCCCGCGAACCCGGCCCGCATCGACCGCACGCTCGAATCGATGAAGACCAGGAGCGAGGGCTCGACGGTCTCGAAGCCGCGCATCACGTCGGGGTCGGCCGAGGCCTTGGCGCGTGCGTCATTGAGGGCCGCACGCAGCTCCGAACGCACGACCGAGAGATCGATCGCCGCTCCCTTGCGGGCAAGGCGGTTGAGACGGCAGACCTGCTGCAAGATCGGCTCGACGAGTTCGAGCAAACTCATTGCGATCCTCCGGCCTCTCCGGGAGCCCCGCCCCGGCTGCGGAGCTGAGACTGCGAGAGGTTGTCACGCTCGGCGCTCGCGAACGTTCCCGCGAGCGACTCGGTGAATTCGGCGACGGCGCGGAGGATCTCGGCCTCGATGTTGGCCTCCGCCGCGCCCGCCGTTTCACCCATCAGTTCTTTGTACTTACGCCACGCCGCCGCGTCGGGGTTGCCCACGCGTGCGTTGGTTCGTCCGTTTTCCGCCTGCGCCACCCGCTCGATGGTGTCCACCCCGAACCGCATCACGTGCCGGCTCGCGAATCGCTCCGACGCCTGGGCGATCGCCGCGATCAGGGCCGCGATGATCCGGCGCGTCGAGGCCAGCGATCGCTCCACCTCGTCCAGCGCTCTGGCGCGGCTCTGGTCGTCGCCTTCTGACAGGACGCGGGCGAGCGACTGGGTGAAACTCCCCTCCCGCGCCAGCGCCGAGTCGGGCGCGATCTTCTTGTTCCACGCGTTCCACACCAATTGGTCGAGCTGCCCCAGCGTGTCCCCGATCTGGTCCGCGGCGTGCATGTCCAGCTTGGCCCGATCGATCTGACGAAGGGCATCCGCGAGGGCATCGTCCGGCCGCTCACCCTTGGCGATCGCCTCGCGGGCGCGTGCGAGGGCTTCCTCGGCTTGGAGCAATCGGGTGTGCCAGGCTGTCGCGCTGCGTGCCGCCAAGTCGGGGATTCTCCTGCCCGGACGCCGGGCCCGCGGAAACACAATGACACCACGCCGCCCCTCCCACCCCCCAACCCAAAGGAGCGGCGGCGCGACGGCCACGAGACAGCCCGCCCTGCAAGCAGAGCGGGATCTGATGACAGCCCCAGCATACACGGGCCGACGCGGGGCGTGATTCCAGGGGCCCTGATTCTGGGACCATGACCGAATCCGTGCCGCGGCGGCCACAGACGTGTCGCACGGGCTTTCACTACAAGGATCGACGCCTCACGCCGCCCGCCCGCACAACCGCGCCATTCGTCGCCGCCGGCGCGGTTCTTGCGCGGCCGCGGTCTCAGTGCTGGCGGGTGCCACCCATGAAAAGGACTGTTGGAGCGGCGTCGGTCCGGGCTCTCGTCCGGCCGCGCCGGGTCCCCGGCAGGTCCGGGACGGGAGGTGGGTGATGGGTTCGAGCAACCGCCGCTGGATCGTGCTGACGGGTGTCGCTGCCCTGGCCGCGGGAATGTCCGCGGGCGGATGCTCTTCAAGCTCGAGCGTCTCAACGGCATCCACGCAGCCCAGCACCGGCATGGCCGCGGGCGACGGGCTGATGCCCGGCCAGCGGATGTCGATGGCGGCGGGCGACCGCCTGGGCCTGGTGGTCTATGCAACCGACCGCGCGATCGCACGCCGCGAGGCCCGCGAGCGTGCGGCGTTCGCGAGCGCGCCGACCGAGTAAGCAGCCCCGCGATCCAGCTCTCAGCCCGCCCTTGCGGCGATCTGATATGTTTCCCATGGTTCGCGGCGATGCCCGCGACGTGGGAGCATCCGCATGGTGGGTCGATGGCTGTCGTGTTCCTTGCTCGTCGCTCTGACCGCGTTCGTCGCTGCCGGTGAGCAGCCGCGACCGGCGCTCCTGGCCTTCAACACCTCAAGAGCCGACGAGCCCGATGCGCCAAAGCCGGATGCTCCGAAGGACGACAAGGCCGAACCGAGCGACAAGGACGACAACGAAGACGCGCCCAAGCCCGCCGCGAGCAAGCCCGCCAAACCGGACGAGAAGCCCGTCGCCACTGCGCCAGGGCAGGTCATCGCCAGCGTTGTCCGCGCCTCCAAGGCCGCCGGTTGCGATATCTGCCGCGGCGACGGCAAGGCCACCGAGGAGCGAACGGGCGCCTCCCGCAAGTCGATCCCCGGCGTGCGGACGCCCACCAAGCAGAACGTGGAAGTGCAGTGCAAGAAGTGCGAAGGCTCGGGGCTCTCGCAGGCACCGCGCCTCGTCAATGAGATGAAGGACTTCGCCCGCCAGCTCTCCAAGCTCAACGAGAACGACGACCGCTGGCCGGCCGCGAGCGAGAAGGTCCTGCAGACGCTCCGCGATCTGACCCAGTACGGCGCGACCGCGTGGAGCAAGCTCAACAACAACAAGCTCCGGACGATGGTCAACCAGAACAAGGACCCCGTCGGCGAGATCATCTTCTTCGTCGGTTGGGTCGGCTCCGACGAACTCGTCGCGGCACCCGAGGGCGGCATGGCACTGCGGTCCATGAACATCAACGCCTCGGGTGAAGGCCGTGGGTCGACGGTCTTTGAACGCCCGCTCGTGGTCGATGCCGATGCGGGGCAGCTCGTGCTCTGCGGCGGCGTGATCGCCCGCCGCGCGGTCGTGGGCGGAGACTTCACGCTCTACATCGACCGCGGCTACGTCGTCCGCTTTGACGGGCCCACGAATGATCTGAAGGAACGCCGCTAACGCACGCGCACGAAAAGACCGGCCCGCGGGCCGGTCTTTTCAGTGTGTCATGCTGATCAGCAACTGGATCTGGAAGGCCCCGCCCCCGATTTACACCGCCACGCCCTTGTCGGCTTCGTCGGCGGGCTTCTCGTACCAGAACGGCCCCACGGCCAGAGCGTTCATGCGGGTTCGCTGGAAGCAGCCCACCGCGTGCGCCGGGGTGTGCACGATCGGCTCGTTCTCGTTGAACGACGTATTCAAGAGCACCGGCACGCCGGTGCGGGCCTTGAACGCGGTGAGCAGGTCGTAGAAGAGCTCGTTCTGCTCGCGACGCATCGTCTGCACGCGGCCGGTCGAGTCCTCGTGCGTCGTCGCGCTCAGGCGCGCACGCCACTCGGGGCGGACCTTGTACACCACATTCATGAACGGCACGTCGTGGCTGCCCTCGTACAACTCGCTCAGGTGCTCTTCCATGCACAGGGGCGCGAAGGGACGAAACGGCTCGCGGTTCTTGACGCGAGCGTTCAGGATCGCCTTCATATCCGGCCAACCCGGATGGCAGATGATCGAGCGGTTGCCCAGAGCGCGCGGGCCCCATTCCTCGCGGCCCTGGAACCAGCCGAGGATCTTGCCTTGGCTGAGCGCGTCCGCGGCGGTGTTGAGGAGCTGCTCGCGGGTGAGCTTCTTGAAGGGCATGCCGCTCTCGCGCACGGCCCTCTCGCACTCTTCGTCGGTCCAGCCGCTGCCCCAGTAGCCGTGGATGACCTCGCCCAGGCGCGGCTTGTTCAAGATGCTGTGCATCACGTACGCCGCCGCGCCGGCCGCGGTGCCGTCATCGCCCGCGGCGGGGTGGATGTAGACGCGGTCGAGATGGTTCTCCATCACGAGCCGCCCGTTTGCAACGCCGTTGAGGGCGCAGCCGCCGGCAAGCACCACGTCACGCAGCCCGCCGTTGCGGCTGATCGCGTCCTGGACGTACTTGATGTAGATGTCCTCGAAGCGTTTCTGCATCGAGAGCGACATGTCCTTGTGCTTCTGCTCGGTCGGGTCCTTGCGCTTGCGGGGCTCGCCGAAGAGCTGGCGCATGTTGTCGTTCCACATCGCCTTGACGGTGATCTCGCCCTCTTCGCTCTGGTCGTGGGTGTGGACGGTGTAGTGGTGGTTGTAGTACTTGAGGTTGAGGCGGATACCGACGCCGGGGATGTAGTCCACCAGCTCCTTCATCTGCTGGGCGTACGTGTCCTTGCCGTAGGCCGACAAGCCCATGACCTTGTATTCCTCGCCGTACTTATTGAAGCCGAGGAAGTTACACACGGCGGTGTAGAACACGCCAAACGAGTGCGGCCAGAAGTTCTTGTGGATGACGTCGATCTTGTTGCCTTCGCAGCGGGCGATGAGCCCCGTGCAGAAGTCGCCGGCGCCGTCGGTGGTGACGGCGGTCGCGCGCTCGAAGGGGCTCCAGAAGAACGAGCTTGCGGCGTGGGCGATGTGGTGCTCGACGTGATGCACGCCGGCCTTGAACTCCGAGTGCGGGCGGCCGCAGGCCTCGGCGATCAGTTGGTCAACCGTCGCGAGCGTGCCGTGAACCTTCTGCGACCACATGGCGAGCTTGAGGCCGCTGATGGGGTGCTTGGCGATGAAGCCGAGCTTGGCCCCGCGGTTGGCGGAGGAGTCGCGGGCGATGGCGACATCAGTGATGTCGCTCATCGAGGCGCCAGCAAGTCGCAGCACCTCGGCGATGGCCAGGCTCGGGAAGCCGGCGCAGTGCTTCTTGCGGTTGATGCGTTCCTCCGCAATCGCGGCCAGGACGCCCTTCTTGTCGTCCATGAGCACGGCGGCGGCGTCGGGGTGGATCGAGTTGAGACCAAGAACAAGAGCCATGTCGGGTTCCTGTGGAAGAACGGATCTGGGTCGGACGGGGGTGGGTTAGGTCCGGCCGCCAAAAGAAGGGCAAGTTTAGCGCATGCCCGAAACCGACGCCCCCGCCGCGGGGAGCGCCACAAGGGATTATCGACCAAGAGACGCGGCGGCGTGATCAAGCAAGAGGGAAGAAGCCCCGCAGCCAGGTGCGCGAAGATTGCGCAAGGGCGAGTAGAAGAGGACGCGGGCGCTCCGAAGTGTCGTCGTTCCGACCGGGGGTTCGTCGAGGGGCGCTATCGAGAGCGAGAGGGGGCGTCCTCGCCCCTGCGCCACGCCCCGTTCGGATCACGACCGCGATGGTGGACGGCAGACCAAGTCGCGTTCACCGTGCCCGCCGCACCAGCCAGCACGCCGGCCGGATCGGTCCCGTCAACTCTCCCATCGCCTCGCGCTGCCACGCGAGGCACTCGCGGATCACCCCCGACCGCCGCGGCATCGCCTTGATCAGCTCGCGTGCGTGCCGCTCCAGCCGCCGGTACAGCGTCCGCTCCCGCCGCAGAATCTCCCAGCGCGTCTCTACATGCACGCGCTCGATGCGATCACCACCCCGCTCGATGAGCGCCGCCGCCTCTTCCAGCGTCGGCGCATCCGCGTACGCCTCGCTCTCCGCCACCCGCACCGCATCGTCGATGACGTACACCCCGCCCGCCTTCGTCCACCGCCGAGCCAGCGGCAGCGCGAGATCAATCGGCAGCACATTCAGCACCACCACCGCATCAAACCGCCCCTGCACACACGCCCCAACCCGCTTCACGTCCCCACGCCGAAAGTCACACAACGCCTCCACCCCGCCCCGCCGCGACCCTTTCCGCGCCGCCTCCAAGAACGGCTCAAACGCATCCACACCCACCACGCGGCACCCAATCCCACGCGCCGCCGCCACCGACACCGCTCCCTTCCCACACCCCAGATCCAGCAGCACCTGCCGCCGCGAAACCCCCGACTCTCGCAGCCACCAAACCACCCTTCGCGGCGCACACCCAAGCGCCGTCAGCGGCTCAAAGAACGCCGCCAGAATCGGCAGCGCACGATCCGGCGCGTTGAGAGAGTGGGGGATGGAAGCGTGAGCATGCTTCATGCGAGCGTTCTGACATGCGGGTCGGTAGACGTCCACGGGCGAGCATTAGAAGTTAGCATGTGGTCTGCATCGAAGGGATTGATCCCAGAAACCGGATTTCGCGGCAGATGAGTCTGTGCGTTGGGGGAATCGAAATGGAACTGGCGGCAACTTGGAGCAAGCCACTCGTCGCAGTGGCGACCGACGACCCGACACCTCGGGTCGCGATCTGGAACATCGCGACCGGCCGAAAGGTCAGCGAGTTCACGGTTGTCTATGACTTCGGTGGTTCTCGCGTTGCCATCAGCGAGGACGGACGATTTGTCGTGACCGCTGCGTACTCGCGTCCCGGGGTTCATGCCTATCGCGTCTCGGACGGTGAGAGAATGTGGATCTCCGGTCGATCGCGGAAGGCCCAAGGTGTTGCGATTTCCGGTGACTGCAAGCGGGTCTTTGTGTGCTACAACTCGGCACCGATGGCCGAACTCGATGCCGCCGACGGCACGGTCGTGACGCTCGCATCCGGCGTTGAACGAATTGTGGTCAGCCCGCACACGAACCACGCTGTCGAGAATCGCGCACACAAGCTCTTCTTGGTCCGACCTGGCAAGGACATCGAGATTGGTCTTCAGGGGCCGGTCATGGCCGCGTTCGCGAGATCGGAGTGCGCCCTTTCGACAGCGTTCGTAAAACCGACCTACGTTGCAGTCTTTGGTCTACGAGACGGGCGTGAGCGCAATCGCATCGAGTCCGCAGGCATTGGGCAGTTCAACGAGATCACGTATCGCGAATCTTCAAGGTCATTTCTTGCGGTTCAACAGGTGTCTTCCGGAAAGCCGCTGCATCGGATGATCGAGATTCGTGGCAGACGGGAAGCAAACAGAGTCGTCGCAGAGTTTGAATTGGCCTACTCCCATTGCTTCGCAGCAAAGGGGACCCTTCTCATGGACAGCGATGGACGGGTGTTCTCCACGAAGACCTGGCGCGTCTTGCGAAGAATCAAACTTCCACAGGATTGACGAACATCCGTGCAGTCTGGCAATTGTTGCAGACGCATCAGTCGCGCCGTGCCGAGCCATGGCGGACTGATGGCACCACAGGCATCGATTCTCATGCGCGGCCGCACCCCACCCCGGCCTCGCCGGGCCTCGGCCATCCCTCTCTGTCTTCGACGGGGAGGGGAGTGGGGAGCGGAATTGCTGGCCCCGACCCGGCGATGGTTGGCCTGTCACGTTGGCAGGTGGCGGGTCCTTGCAGGTTCCGAACCGCGGTGCTTTCGGGGTGGAGGGGGGCTGCCGGGGACTTTGGCACCATCTGAATGGGGGATCCCTGCCGCTCGGGGCCTTGGGGCGGGCGGTGATATGGTGGTTTCGGTAGGCCTTGGTTGGGTCACGGGGGGTGCTGCGGGGCGGTGGGCGGCTGTCGGGGCGGGGGAACGCTGGCACGCGGGTTGCCATCTGGTCGAAGTAGTCAGTTACGGAGAGTCCCTA
This sequence comes from Phycisphaerales bacterium, assembly GCA_036392375.1. GTDB lineage: Bacteria > Planctomycetota > Phycisphaerae > Phycisphaerales > UBA1924 > JAFEBO01. The sequence goes on along the minus strand of DASVYC010000036.1, from coordinate 59,088 downwards.
TGTCCAAGATCATCGGCATCGACCTCGGCACCACCAACTCCTGCGTCGCCATCATGGAAGGCTCGCAGCCCAAGGTTCTCATCAACAGCAGCGGCAACCGCATCACGCCGTCCGTCGTCGGCTTCACCGACAAGGGCGAACGCCTGATCGGCCAGCCCGCCAAGCACCAGCAGGTCACCAACCCCAAGAACACGATCTTCTCGATCAAGCGCTTCATGGGCCGCCGTCGCGCCGAAGTCGGCTCGGGCGCTGACACCGCCTACGGCAAGTCGGGCAACGAGGAGAGCAAGGTCCCCTACGCCATCACCGGCAGCACCGAGGATTTCGTCAAGGTGAAGGTGAACCAGGGCGAGTTCACGCCCCAGCAGGTCTCCGCGTTCATCCTGCAGGACCTCAAGAAGACCGCCGAGGACTATCTCGGTGAAAAGGTCGAGCGAGCGGTCATCACCGTGCCGGCGTACTTCAACGACGCCCAGCGCCAGGCGACGAAGGACGCGGGCGAGATCGCCGGCCTGAAGGTCGAGCGCATCATCAACGAGCCTACCGCCGCCGCGCTCGCGTACGGCCTCGACAAGGGCAAGAAGAACCAGAAGATCGCCGTCTTCGACCTCGGCGGCGGCACCTTCGACGTCTCCATCCTCGACATCGGCGACGGTGTCTTCGAAGTGCTCTCCACCAACGGCGACACCCATCTCGGTGGCGACGACTGGGACCAGCGCCTCATCGACTTCCTCGCCGAGGAGTTCCGCAAGAAGGAAGGCATCGACATCCGCAAGGACCCGATGGCCCTGCAGCGCCTCAAGGAAGCCGCGGAAAAGGCGAAGATCGAACTCTCGACGATGAACGAGACGACGGTCAACCTGCCCTTCATCACCGCCGATCAGAGCGGCCCCAAGCACTTGCAGGTCTCGATCACCCGCAGCAAGTTTGAGTCGCTCTGCAACGATCTCTTCGAGCGCCTCAAGGCCCCGTGCCAGAACGCGATCAAGGATGCGAAGATCGACGCCAGCAAGATCGACGAGGTCGTCCTCGTCGGCGGCTCCACCCGCATGCCCAGGGCGGTCCAGATCGCCAAGGAAGTCTTCGGCAAGGAGCCCAACAAGAGCGTCAACCCCGATGAAGTCGTCGCCGTCGGTGCCGCGATTCAGGGCGGCGTGCTCATGGGCGCCGTCAAGGACATCCTCCTGCTCGACGTCACTCCGCTTTCGCTGGGCGTCGAGACCCTCGGCGGCGTGATGACCCGCCTCATCGAGCGCAACACCACCATCCCGACCAGCAAGAAGGAAACCTTCTCCACGGCCGCGGACAGCCAGACCAGCGTCACCATCCACGTCCTCCAGGGTGAGCGCGAGTTCGCCAAGGACAACCGCACGCTCGGTCAGTTCGAGCTCGCCGGCATCCCGCCCGCACCCCGCGGCGTCCCCCAGATCGAGGTCGAATTCGCCCTCGACGCCAACGGCATCCTGACCGTCACCGCGACCGACAAGGCCAGCGGCAAGAAGGCCGACATCAAGATCAGCAACAGCGGCGGCCTGTCGAAGGACGAGATCGACAAGATGAAGCGCGACGCCGAGGCGCATGCCGCCGAGGACAAGGCACGCCGCGAAGTCATCGACCTCAAGAACCGCGCCGAGGCGGTGCTGCTCGCGACTCGCAAGAGCCTCGAAGAGCACGGCGGCAAGGTCTCCGCCGAAGTCCGCGGCAAGGTCGAGAGCGCCCTGTCCAACCTCGAGAGCAAGCTCAAGGGCGACGACAAGGCCGCCATCGAAGCCGCCCTGAAGGAACTCGACACCGCCAGCATGGAGCTGGGCAAGATCATGTACGAGGAAGCCGCCAAGAAGGGCCAAACCCCCGGCGCCGACGCCGCGGGCGCCGCTCCTGCAGGCGGCGACGCCAAGAAGGACGACGTGATCGACGCCGAGTTCAAGGTGAAGGAAGATAAGTAAAGAGTCCGAGAGACGAAGTAGTTCACAAACCCCCGGCGTAGGCCGGGGTTTCTCTTATCATGGTGGCGATGTCAGGTCACGACGACACGATTGATCCGGAGAGAATCAGTCGCGACGCCGAAGGCGGCGGGTGGTTTCATGCCTGGGAAGCGGCTGACGCTCTGGATCTCCTGGATCCATTGGTTCGCTGGACGGCCGTTTCGATGGCTTTCGGATCGGACTTGTCAACCGAGATTCAGTTTCCATACGCACCGTCGCTTCTGACTCAACCAGGCCCGTGTCGCCTGCGCGGATTCTGGGGCTGTATCGTCGTTGAAACTCGCGAGCTCCTAAAGAGAAAGGGCTTGGACGACTTCGAGCACGCGACGTTTTGGCAGTTCGACGACCTGCCCCGAAATCTCCCAGAGCTCCACTGGCTCCAGTTGCCGCGTCGGCAGATCGCTGCCGGCTATGGAGGACACTTGTTCATTGAGGTGCACCGTCGGTATGTCGTCGCGACAGCCGATCGCGATCTCGAGTCGTGTCTGGAGAGATTTCGAGCGGCTCCCAAGCGCGTGGTTCGTTGAACTTGAGGACGCATCGGAGTCCTGACATGACGCAAAGGGAACACGCAGGCCTTGACGGCTGCCCCGCCGGTTGGGTGATGGCGACGATCCGTGATCGATCGATCGCCATCGACGTCGTCGACTCGATCGACGCCGCGTGGCGGTCGCTGCGGTCGCCGCAGTTGGTGCTCGTGGACATCCCCATCGGCCTCTGCGACGGTCCCCGCGCTTGCGACGTCGAGGCCCGTGCGCTGCTCGGCGCTGCCCGCTCACGCGTCTTCCCCGCCCCCTGCCGCGCCGCCGCCGAGGCCGCGACGTACCCCGAAGCGAATCGGCTCTCGAAGCAGATCACCGGCAAAGGCCTCTCGAAGCAAGCCTGGAACATCACCGCCAAGATCCGCCAGGTCGACACGTTCCTGCGTTCAACCCCCGCCGCCCGCGGCGTCGTCCGCGAATGTCACCCCGAAGTCTGCTTCACAGGCCTGCTGGGCCGCCCCATCCTCGCCAGCAAGAAGACCGAAGACGGCTTCGAACAGCGCGCCAACGCGCTCGCTGCCGTATTCGCCCCGGTGCTTGGCCGCGGCTCGCTGGTGCTGGATGCAGTCGAGGAAGCAATGCACCGCTGGCCGCGACGCTCGCTCGCACGCGACGACATCGTGGACGCCATGGCCGCACTCGCCTGCGCGATCGCGCCCGCGAACGAACTCCGCGTGCTACCCGCAGACCCGCCGCAGGACTCCTGCGGCTTGGCGATGGAGATGGTGTACCGGGTGAGGGAGTGAAAGCATGGAGTCGTCGACCGACGGACCGGCTGGAAGCCGGTCCTACCGCCTGATCGCGCGGCGGACCAGTGGTCCGGCGGTGATCGTGACCGCGATTGGGCTGGCGGCGAGGTCGAACGCGAGCTTGGTGGTGGGCACGCCCGCGGGGAAGAAGTCGCCGTCGCCGAGCCAGTGGATGATGCGATCCGACTCGCCCTCCATCTTGAAGACGAGCATCTTGTTGCTGTTGACCTTGATCTCGAACGTGGCGTTGTCGGAGGCGTACGTGCCGACGAAGCGTTGCTGTTCCTCGGGTGTGATGGGCTTGGCCGCGGGCGCGTTGCCGGCGTCGCCGAGGGACTTGAGGTACTCGAAGGTGTCCTTGGCCGCGTCGCCGCCGGCGCGGGCGTGGTTGAGCAGCGGGATGCCGTGGGGTCCGAGCTGGCGCTGGATGCCGGGCCGGGCGGCGACGAACGCCTTCACGACGTCGGTGTAGCCGAGCATGGCGGCGGCGAAGATGTCGATGCGGGCGCCGCGCTCGATGAGGAACTCGGCGATGCCGCGGCGGCCGGTGTGGGCCGCGGCGCCGAGCGCGGACTCCCAATCGCCAAAGCCCCAGTCCCACCACGCGTTCGCAAGGTGCGGGTGCGTGGTCACGAGCTCCTTCACACGGGCCTCGTCGAAGTGCGACTTGCCCACGACCTCGGCGATCAGCTTCGGGTCATCGTGTGGGAAGTGCTGCCACGGTCCGGTCGGAGCCGCGGCGGGCGATGGCTCCGCGCGGACCGCCAGCGGGGCGAGCAGCATCGCGCTGCCGGTGGTGAGGAGGACATCGCGGCGTGAGAGTGGCGTGTGCATGGCGGCTCCGGGGTGCGAGTGCTGAGGAGTTGCACGGATGAGACCGCTCGAGGTTGCGGGATCGGGTCATGAGCCGCGCAGATTGAACTTGCACCCGTTTGCGGGGTACGCTCGTCCATGCCCGCGCCCGACCTTGGCCCCGCACCCGCACATGTGATCACCGAGCGGCCGCTCGCTGTGCACCTCTTGCCTGCGCTGGCGGCACCGGAGGCGCTGGCCGGCGGCGTCGTGATCATGATCGATGCGCTGCGGGCGAGCGTCACGATCTCGGCGGCGTTGGGGGCGGGCGCGACGCGGGTGGTGCCGACCTTGACGGTGGAGGATGCGGAGCGGCTGCGGGGGCCGGGGCGGCTGCTGGGCGGCGAGCGCGGCGGCGTGCTCATACCGGGCTTCGACCTCGACAACTCACCCCGGGCGTTCACGCCGGAGCGCGTGCGTGGGAAGGAGATCGTGTTCACGACGGCAAATGGCACCGCGGCGCTCTTGCACGCGAGTGCTGCGCACGAGGTGCTCATCGGCGCGGTGACGAACGTGTCGGCGATCGTGGCACGGGTGGCGTGTGAGCCGCGGGCGGTGCACATCCTGTGCGCGGGGACGCGGGGCGAGATCACGATGGATGACTGTCTGGCGGCGGGGTTGATCGCGGAGCGGCTGGTGGCGGCGGGGCGGCAGGTGGTGTCGGACGACTCGACGCGGATGTGCGTGGGGTTGGCGCGGCTCGCGGCGGCGCATCCGCATGGGCTTGAGTCTGGGGTGTTGGAGCTGATGCGTGAGAGCCGCGGCGGGCGCGGGTTGACGCGGCTGGGCTTTGAAGAGGATCTGCGGCTGTGCTCGACGATCGACGCGGTGCCGGTGGTGCCGGTGTTCGCGGAGAGTGCGATTACTTGCGGGCTTCCTTCTTGATCTCGTGGATGCGGTCGGTGTACTTCTTGATGTTGACGCCTTCGAGTTCCTGGATGAGCGGGAGGTAGTGCAGCCGCTTGGCGTCGTCGCGGATCGGGCCGATCGCGTTGGTGATCGTGGCCGCGAGAGCATCGACGCGGCGGATGACGGTCTCGATATCCTTGGCTTTCTTGGCCGATTCGCGGAGCTCGAGGAGCCGCTTGTCGTAGTTCTCTCGGAACTGGTCCCAGCGCTTGACAAGGCCATCGCACGAGACCTTGGCGTTGCGCATGAACGTCTCGCCGCCGTCGCCGGCGCTTTTCTTGTTCTCGCCTAACGCGGCCGCGATGCTCGCGGCGCTGGAATCGGGGATCTGCCCGGCGATGCCGTAGCGGAGGCACTCGGCCGCGGTGAGGGTGATGATGCCGTTCTTGTTGAGAGGGACCGCGTTGTCGCCTTGCTGGTTGGTGTCGGTGATGATCCAGCGGCCGTCCCTTTGCGCGGCGTAGGCGGGCGAGCCCGGGAGCATCATGGCGCGGGCGAGCGCGGCGCTGTGTCCGTTGGACTCGGCCATGGCGCCAACCTTGGCGGCGAGGATGGAGTTCATCTTGGTGTCCACCTCCGCCGACCCGGTGTGATTCACCGAGTAGACGACAGCCCCGCCGAACGTGGCTGCGGGGGTCACGTAAAGGCGATCGGACGCGAACGCGGGCCAGATGCTCGCGCTGATGGCGCTGTCGATCACCATCGTGAACTTCAGGTTGGAGTCCTTCTCGGCCATCTTCTCGGCCATGTATTGAGCTGCCCAGACATATCCGCCGGGCGAATCGATCACGAGCACGAGCTGGGGCACCTTGTTCTTGACGCACCAGTCCATGGCGTTGATCACGCCCAGGGGATAGATGTCGGCCCCGAACTCACCCTTGAGCGGGACGATCAGGAAATCGCCCTTGGACTCTTCGTCCTTGGGGTCCGTCTTGACGATGCTGGTGGGCTTTCGTTTCGTGTCCTTGATGACCGACGCGATCTGGGAGCGTTTGAAGGTGGAGTGCATCGCCACGCCGTCGATCGTGCCCTTGGCTTCGACCTCGTCGTCGGTTTCCTTGATGATCTCGCCGATGAGGATGCGGCCGTCGTTGAAGTAGAGCATGTCGGCCGCACGTGCCGCGAACGCGAGGAGCATGGCGGCGAGCGCGATGAGAAGTCGGGGCAGACGGGCGACAGTGAGCATGCGACCACCCTTGCGAGCACACGGAGAAGCCGCGGCGAACGCCGCGGACGAGAGGACGAGACTATCCGAAGAGGCCGGGGTGAATCAAGCCCGGCTTTGGAACGCGGCAGGGTCGGTCGCGAGCAAGGCACGGATCTTCGCCGCCATCTGTCCCGCCGCGGCGGCGCGGTGGCTGAGGCGGTTTTTCTCGGAAGGATCGAGCTCGGCGCCGGTGTGCGTGAAGGCGGGCGCGACGAGGAAGAGGGGGTCGTAGCCGAAGCCGTGGGAACCGCGGGGGACTTCGGTGGGGAGGCCGATGCGGCCTTCGAAGGTGCCGCGGACGAGGAGAACCGGGGCGGGGGCGGGGCCTTCTAGGCCCCGGCGTCTCTTCCATTCCTTCGGCCTCGCGCCTTCGATGAACGGATACTCGCTCCACGTACTCGCGAGCCCCTTCCGAACCGGGTTCTCTCCGATGTAGTGAACGATGTCTTCCAGCTCACCGTCGCGGCGGACGATGCGGTCGAAGTACTCGTCTTGCCAAAGGGTGCCGCTGCGGCCACGGACTCTGTTGATTTCGCGGGCGGTGAAGGTCTTGATGCTCTGCATGAGCCACGGGATCGACGGCCATGCTCCGTCGGGCTGTTGAAGCGGTCGGACGACGAGATGGACGTGGTCTGGCATCACGACCACGACTTCGACGTGGGCGCGGGTTGCGTGCCAATGCATGCATGCGTCGAGGACGATCTGGCGCTCTTGGGGGGAGAGGTCGGAGTCGAGTGTGCAGAAGGTGAGGGAGTAGGTGGCGCCGGCTTGTTCCCAGTGAGGGAGGGAGTCGGTGTGGGATTTACGAACCGGGGACTGGAGGGCACTCTTGGCGGAAAGTGGGCTCAAGGACGGAGTCGGCGGGGCCTGGAAGGCCCCGCCCCCAAAGGCCAATGCCATCGTGCACACGAATCGCGCGGTGCGATCTTCGGGCGCCACGCCTTCGAGTTCGCGGAGCACGCGCTGGTTGTTGGCTTGGTCGCGCTGCGCGCGGGTCATGCCGGTTTCTTGGCCGTCGGTGCAGTAGTGGGACGAGATAACGCCGGGGCGGCCTTGGAGGGCGTCGATCTCGAGGCCTGAGTCGTCGGCGAGGCAGGCCATGCCGCTGGCGACGCCGTAGGCGCGGGCCTTGATGGTGGCGTTTGCTTCGAAGGTGGTGCCGGTCTCGGCGGGCTCGGGGGGCGGGCCGCCGGGGAGGTCGGCGAGGGAGAGCAGGCGGAGGTCGGGGAGGAGCGCGGCGAAGATCGCCTGCATCTCTTCGACTTTGTGAGGGTTGGCGGTGGCGAGGAGGAGGGGCATGGGAGTGGGGCAGTGGAGGAGTGGGGCAGTGGGGCAGGACGATGCAAGCCGACATCCGACATCCGACATCCGACATCCGGCATCCGGCTCACCCCTCACCCCTCACCCCTTCCTACTTTCTGGCATGCGAACGCGTCAGGATATTGCGAGTGCGGCGGCGGAGAAGCTGGTGGCGGCGGCGCCGAGCTTGGAACAGAAGCCGGTGCTCATCGGGTTCGACGGCTTTGTCGATTCGATCATCCATGTCGTCGATAAGCGTCACTCAATGAAGCTCGATGGCTTCACGCGTATCCGCACGATCGAGCACTTCGCCGGTCGGGCGGCGGCCGCCGCGGGCAAGAGCGCGAACATTGAACTTGTCGTGGAAGAGGACCGCTTCGGTGGGAACGGGCCGCTGATGGCGGGCGGGCTCGGCCGCGCCGGGGCGGCGGTGACGTACATCGGCACGGTGGGGCGGGTGGACAATCCGCGCGAGGTGGACCCGATCTATCAGCCGTTCGCGGCACGGTGCAAGCGGGTGATCCCGGTCGGGCCGCCGGCGCACACGGATGCGCTGGAGTTCGACGACGGCAAGCTGATGCTGGGCAAGCCGCGGAACGTGATGAATGTCGATTGGGCGTCGCTGAAGCAGAGCGTTGGGGCGGAGCGGCTGTTCGCATTGATCGAGAACGCGGCGCTGATCGGCATCGTGAACTGGGTGATGATGGGCGGCGTCGAGTCGATTTGGGATGGGCTGTGCGATGAGGTGTTCCCGAAGCTCGGAGGAGCCGCGAAGAAGAAGCGGGTGTTCCTGGATCTGTGCGACCCTGCGAAGCGGAGCGACTCGGACATCGAGGGCGCGCTGGTGAAGATCCGGCGGATCGATTCGCTGGTGCCGGTGACGCTGGGGCTGAACTTGTCGGAGGCCGAGCGGATCGCGGCGGTGCTGAAGCTTGATGCGCTGCAGGACGCGCACGGGCCGGGGCGCGGGCAATCGGTGCGGTTCGGGGCCGAGGCGATCCGCGCGAAACTTGGCATTGATTGCGTCGTGATCCATCCGCGCGAGGGGGCGGCGGCGGCAAACGCGCAGGGTATGAGCCACTGGTTCGACGGGCCGTTCATCACCGAACCGAAACTCAGCACCGGCGCGGGCGATCACTTCAACAGCGGGTTTGCGCTGGGGCAGCTCTGCGGCATGGAGTTGGACGAGTGTCTGGCGATCGCGTGCGCGACGAGCGGGGCGTATGTGCGGGATGCGCAAAGCCCGGATCAGGCGCGGCTGGCGGCGATGCTGCGGGCGATGCCGCTGCCGCAGTAGAGATTGGTCACAAGAGAGGCGGGGGCACTGAGAGACGAGAATTGGAACGGCTCGTTCCACCCACGGCGCTCAAAGCTCTGGGCTGGAAGGGCGGCAACTGGGTGACGGGCGCTCTTGATGAGGGTTCGTGCCACGCTCGGACTCTGCGATCGTTCAGTGCCGAGACGTCGGGTGCCTCTCCCGTGTGTCCTGTGATCTGCCTCTCCCCTTTTGAGCCCTTGGCTCCCTTTGAGTGGAACGGTCTCTCACCATGCCTTTGTGTCTCACGTGGTGAATTCCCTCTGATCCTCTCGAGGCGTTCGACAACGCACGCCCGACGCCTACAGTCTTTCGATGTGTTTCACGTCTTCCGGGGAAAAGGTCGGTGGGAACGGCACGGAGGTCCTCTCAGTGGACGCACTCGCACGCGCGGCGGTCGCTGAAATCCAGTCGGGCATGATCGTCGGGCTCGGCACCGGGCGCACCGCCGCCCGCGGCGTGCTCGCCCTCGCCGAGCGGATCCGCGAGGAGCGACTGACCGTCCAGTGCGTCCCCACCAGCCACGCGACCGAGACCGTCGCGCGCAGCTACCAAATCCCCATCATCGATTTCGCGATGGTCGAGCGCGTCGATTATCTGTTCGACGGCGCCGACGAGGTCGATCCCTCGCTGCGGATGCTCAAGGGCAAGGGCGGCGCGATCGTCCGCGAGCGCATCGTCGCCCACGCCGCGTCCCGCTGCGTCTACATGGTGGGCCAGAACAAGCTCGTCGATCGCCTGGGCCAGTCCTGCACGCTGCCCATCGCGGTGATGGCCTTCGGCCTTGCCTCGCTGCGGACCCGCCTCCGCGACATGGGCCTCAACGGCGTCATCCGCCGCACCCTCGACGGCCAGTTCTTCCTCACCGACAACGGCCACCTGCTGATCGATGTCACGATCGAGAACCACGACGTCGAGGAGCTCGCCGCGGAGATCGATCGGATCCCGGGCGTGGCGGATCACGGGCTGTTCCTGACCGAGTGCCAGGAGCTCTTGGTGGAGACCGATAAGGGCGTGGAGAAGATGCACCGGAAAGTTGGGGCCTGAGCCGTTTCCGATGTCGCATGATGCAACGCCCCACTCGGGGCGTTGTTCGTTTTGGGCTGCCCCCCATCCGACCCCCCCGCACCACTCCTCTGCGGTCGACTGGACATGCGCGCCGTGCTTGGGTATAGTTCGATGTATGTCGAAATATCAAACTGTAGGCACCGAGATGAAGACCGAGAGCGTGGCCCGGGCTCTGGCCGCGATCGGCAGCCCGGTGCGTCTGCGGCTGCTGCTCGAGCTGGCCTCTTGCTGCGCGCCGGGATCCTCGTGTGATCCGGGTGCGGGCGGGTGCTGCACGCCCGCGGACAGCGAGGAATCCTGCGTCGGTCGGATCGCCGAGGCGGTCCATGTGGCGCCCTCCACCGTCTCGCACCACATCAAGGAGCTGCGTGATGCGGGCGTCATCTGGTGCCTGAAGCAGGGGCGGCGGGTGTGCTGCGGCATCGACGCCGAGACGCTCGCGTCGGTGCGGGAGATCGTCGAACGGTTGCACGCCGTGAGCGAGCCAAGGCCGGCGGTGCGGCTGATCGGGTCATCGCAGCAACACAGGCCATCGGAATCGCTTGGCAGGACCGGGAACACGCGTGCCCGCACGACCAAACCCGCGAAGGGAACCAAGGCGTCCCGCTCGGGCTCGAAGCTGGTGCCACGGTCGTGAGTGCGCATGCGGATCACACGGCGGTTGATTCCGCCGCGAACCAACGAAAGGAACGAATCATGGAAAACACGCAACAGATTCTCGACGCGGTGCGGGAGCACTATCGCAAGGCGGCGGTGCAAGGCGGCTCGGGCTGCGGCTGCGGGCCTGCGGCTGTGGGGGGCGACTCGTGTTGTGCGCCGTCGATGGACGTGGCTTCGGCGGCGATGGGATACCTGTCGTCGGACTTGAAGGACATTCCCGCGGGGGCGAACCTGGGCTTGGGTTGCGGCGTGCCGCTCGAGGTGGCGGCGTTGCAGCCCGGTGAAACCGTGCTCGATCTGGGTTCGGGCGCGGGGATCGATTGCTTCCTCGCGGCCAAGCGGGTGGGCACCACGGGGCGCGTCATTGGTGTAGACATGACGCACGAGATGCTCGCCAAGGCGCGGCAGAATGCGGCGGAGGGCGGATTCGCGAATGTGGAGTTCCGGCTGGGCCAGATCGAGGCGCTGCCGCTGGGCGACGCGACGGTCGATGTCGTGATCTCGAACTGCGTGGTGAATCTCAGCCCGGACAAGGCGGCGGTCTTCCGCGAGGTGGCGCGGGTGCTGAAGGCGGGCGGGCGGGTGGCGATCAGCGATGTGGTGCTGACGGCGGAGCTCCCGCCGCACGTCAAGGGGAATCTGGCGTTGTACTCGGCGTGCGCGTCGGGCGCGGCGTCGATCGCGGAACTGACGTCGTGGATGCAGGCCGCGGGGCTCCGCGAGATCGCGATCACGCCCAAGGACGCAAGCCGCGAGCTGATCAAGACGTGGGCGCCGGGTGCGAGCCTGGAGCGGTACATCGTCTCGGCGAACATCACGGCGCGGAAGTGATCCGATCGACTCGATGTGTCGAAGTCTCGCTGACCGGATCGTTCCGGTTCATTCCTGCCCGCAGCCGGAGAAGTCTGCGCTTCTGCATACGCTTTCTTCGGCGTCGGCGAGCCGATCGTCGCGCGCGGGAGGATACATGCGTCCCAAACGATGGCTTGCGACGGCAGTCGTGGCGATGGTGTTGAATGCGGCGGCCGCGCATCGGGCGTTCGGTGAGCCAGCAGATGCCGCACCATCGCCGGCCCTCGGGGCGACGCTGCCATCGACGCCGGCAGGCAAGCAATTGGCGTGGTATATCGACGCGCTGAACGGGCGTGTCGAACTCGGGGATCCCGCAGAGCGGTTTACACCCGAGTTTCTGAAGGCCGTTCCAGCGGAGCGTGTGAAGCAACTGACCCAGCAGCTGCGGAGTTCGGCGTTCAAGTCCGGGGCGATGGTGGAGTCGGTCCGACCCGGAGGCGGCGACAATGAGCTCGTCGCGGCGGTGCGGGGTGCGGCCGTGCTGGAGGTTTCGATATCGGTCGACGCCGACGGAAAGATCAACGGCCTGCTGATCCGACCACCGGCTCCGCCGAAGTCGCCGTTCGCGGCGTGGACGGACCTGGATGCGAGACTGAAGGGGATGCCCGGCTCGGTGAGCTTCGCGGCCTCCCGCGTCACGATCAACGAGACGGGTGAGCCCACGTTGCGCGATGTGCACACGTTCAACCCCGACCGCTGCCAGGCGATCGGATCGACGTTCAAGCTCTGGGTGCTCGGTGCGCTCGCCGAGAAAGTGCTGGCCAAGCAGGCGTCGTGGGATGAGAAACTCGCGATCCAAAGCGAGCTGAAAAGCCTGCCGAACGGAGAGATGCAGAACCGCGCGCCGGGCTCTGAGTTCCCAGTCTCGGAGTACGCGGCGAAGATGATCTCGATCAGCGACAACACCGCGACGGATCACCTGCTCGCCTTCGTGGGGCGCGACACGGTGGAGGCGTATCAGGCGGCACGCAACTCGTGCGCCGAGAAGACGACCCCGTTCTTGTCGACGATGGAGATGTTCCGGATCAAGCTCGCGAGCGATCCGTCGCTTGTCACTCGTTACGCCGATGCGGACGCGGCTGGGCGGCGTGCTCTCATCAGCGGGAAGGAGAGCGAGGTCGCGAAGACGGTCCCCAATCTTGCCGCCGCCGCGGCGTGGAAGAACCCGATCGCGATCGATCGGGTGGAGTGGTTCGCGAGCGCGAGGGACTGCTGCAAGGCCATAGCCTGGTTGCACGCGATCGAGAAACGGGAGGGAATGTCCGAACTGAGCCGCGTGATGCGGATCAACCCGGGCATGTCGGTGGACAAGAAAGTATGGAAGAGCGTCGCATTCAAAGGCGGTTCGGAGCCCGGGGTGCTCAACCTCACGTGGCTGCTGGAGCGTGACGACGGCGCGTTCTTCGCGGTCTCGATCGGGTGGAACGACACGGAGAAGCCGGTTGATCAGAATGCCCTGATCGCCACCGCCAGCGGCATCGTCGACTTGCTGGCTAAGTCGGAGCGATAAGCGCGAAGAGAATCTGGTGGCGCATCAGGCCTTGCGGATGCCGTCGTTCTCGACCCAGGCCTTGGGGCGGACCAGTTCCTTGGCGATCCCGACCTTGCGAAGGAACAGAATGGTGAGGTAGGTCGGATCGATTTCCCACCACTTGTGCCCGTGGGACGCGGCTCGCTGGTCGGCGTGGTGGTTGTTGTGCCAGCCCTCGCCGCCGGAGAGGATCGCGACGACCCAGTTGTTGCGGCTGTCCTCGTCGGTGTTGTAGTTGCGGTAGCCGAACATGTGGGTGACGGAGTTCACGCTCCAGGTGACGTGCCAGACGACGACGGTGCGGAGGAACACGCCCCAGAAGAGCCACGAGAGCGAGAGCTGCCACGCCCCGGCGGTCGTGCCGGTCATCCAGTAGCCCAGGCCGTAGCCCATCGCCATGATGACGAGGGCGTGCAGCGGATAGAGCAGCAGCCACGCCTTGTTGTCTTCCATGGACTTGTAGACCGGATCACGCATGAGATCGACGCAGTAGCGGTCGACGGCCTGACGGGTGTCCACTTCGGGGTTGTTGACGAAGAGCCAGACGATGTGGCCCCAGAGGAAATCGACCAGCGGCGAGTGCGGATCGGGCTCGTGGTCGGAGTGCTGATGGTGGCGGCGGTGGGCGCTGACCCAGGAGCCGGGGGTGCCCTGGAGGTTGCAGATGGCCAACATCGCCAGGCCGCGCTCGAACCACTTGGGAACGATGAAGCCCTTGTGGGTGAGCAGGCGGTGGTAGCAGAGGTTGATGCCGATGCAGCCGAAGATGTAGATGCCCAGCGGGATCAGGGCCACGCCGGTCCAGGAGAAGAACTGGGGGAAGAAGGCGGGAATCGCGGCGAGGTGGATCGCGGCGATCGCGATGATCACGTGCCAGCGGAGCACCCAGGGCTTGACGCCGGCTGGGTGGTTCAGACGCCGGGCGACGGTGCTGGGGGCCCCGGTCTCCGGGTCCATCGCGATATCGGGCGCGGCGGCGATCTTGGGTTCGATGACGGGCTTGGGGTCGAGCGAGGACTCGAGCGTGGGGCGAGTGGCGGCTGTGGTCATGGGTTCCTTCGCGGTCAGACTCATTCGTTCCGCGGCGATCGGCGGGACGTGGCTCTCGCGTCGGCCGTCGGCGGCGCAAGCCGCGACAGAGCGTGAGAACCAAGGAGTTTAGTCGATACCTTCCCTGCCCATCGGGTTTCGAACCCGAACTTCTTGTGGTTTCGGGTGGGTGCGTTTCGAGCGCCGAACGAAGGCCGACTCATTGCTGACCGCACTCGCGCTGTTTCACGACGGAATAAGCATTTTCACTGTGGCGATGTACAGGGGAATCCCCAGCGCGATGTTGAACGGGAAGGTGATGGCCAGCGCGCTGGGGATGTACAACCCAGGGTTCGCCTGCGGGATCACAAGCCGCATGGCCGCGGGAACGGCGATGTACGAGGCGCTCGACGCGAGCACCGCGAGCAGGATCGCGTCGCCCTGGTGCAGACCAGCGAAGAACGCGAGCGCAATTGCAAGGGCCGCGTTCAGGAGTGGAGTCAGCAATCCGAACGCGATGACGAACCAACCGGCCTGGCGGAGTGAGCGCAGCCTCCGCGCCGCGACCAGGCCGAGATCGAGCAGGAAGAAGACAAGCACGCCGTTGAACAGGTCGGTGCACAGTGGTTTGAACGCTGCGTAGCCCCGGTCACCGGTGAGCATGCCGATCGCGAGGCTGCCGAGCAGCAGCAGCACCGGCCCGTTGAGGAACGCCTCGTGCAGCAGCTTGCCCCACGGGATGCCCTGCCTGGGATCGGTGTCGGACGGGCGGCGGCGGTTCTTGAGCACCGCGACCGGAGCGCCCGGATCGCCCGGGAACAAGCGCAAGAGCAGCACGCCGATCACGATCGCGGGGGACTCCATCAGCGCCATCGCGGCAACCATGTGTCCGCCGAACACGATGCCGCGCTGTTCCAGCACGGTGCACGCGGTCATGAACGTGACGGCGGAGATGCTGCCGTACGTCGCGGCCATCGCCGCGGCGTCGGTCGCGGTGAGCCGCAGCCGCAGCACGAAGAACGAGTACACGGGGACGATCAGGGAGAGCAGCATCGCGAGGCCGAGGCTGATTGCCACGTGCGCATGCAGCCCGCCGTGAAGGAGCTCGACCCCGCCCTGGAACCCGATCGCCCACAGCAGATAGAGCGACAAGAGCTTGGTGATGGCGCGGGGGACGCGGAGGTTGGACTTCACCAGGGCCGCGACGACACCCAAGAAAAAGAACAGCACCGGCGGGCTGACCAGAAGCGAGTTGATGCGGCGGCCTCCTTCGTCCATTTGTAGCCGCGAAGTCGCGCGGTGGACCGTGCCGGTGCGCGCGTTCGAAACGGATGCGAAGGTCGCGTTTGGTGGCGTGTTCGAGCTGCCGCCGCGATCAGGATGCGTCGTCTGTCGACGCTTTGGCTTCGCGCTTGCGCCACGATTCGTCGAGCTTGCGGACCGCCTCACGGAGTCGTTCCCGGCAGGATTCCAGCGTGGGATCGTGCTTGCGTGCCGTGATGATCAGATCGAACGAACCCCACTCGCTGGGCACGGGCGGGATCTCGCGCTGCATGAATCGGAACGCCTCGCGCAGACACCGCTTCAGCCGGTTGCGTTCCGGGGCCGAGCCGAACGCTCGCGCGATCGAGAGACCCAGCCTCGGGTGCGGCAGGCCGTTGCGGCGCGAGTAGACCACCAGCGGACCGACCGGCGTCCGCATCTTCGCCGCATGCACGGCGTCGAACTCGCGCTTGTGTGTCAGGCGGTGCTTGGGACGGAAGGTCAGGGGCACGGGGCAGGATAGATGACGAGTGGGCCGGTGGGGCGATAGGGCTGTGCCGCGGGTGGGCGGGGCCAACCAGGCCCCGCCGTCGAATCGGCAACAATGGAGCATGGATCGGCCCGGCCGAGTGAGTCGCGTCGTTGCATGGCCGCTGCTGGTGGGCGTGCGGTTGTATCAGTGGACGCTGTCGCCGTTCCTCGGGGGACAGTGCCGGTATTGGCCGACCTGCTCGCACTACTCGGTTGAGGCCCTGCAGCGCCACGGCGGCCTGAAGGGGGCATGGCTCACGATCAACCGGCTGGCCCGGTGCCACCCGTTTGCCAAGGGGGGTTATGACCCGGTGCCGTGGGATTGAAATGCAAAGTGGTGAAGCGGTGGAGGGGTGAGGGGTGGTCATCGGGGGCGGAATCCGGCCTTCACGCCGCATTCCTTCAGGGTCACGCACGCCCCAGACTTCCTTGTGATTCCTTACTAACCTACTCGGCCGAGACGACCGATAAGGCTGGGGTTGGCGTCTTGCGGTGCCGCTGGCCCGCGGCGGCAGCAGGGACGGGCCTGTGAGCGTATGGAGAGATTGGGGAGCATCGACCTTGCCGAGGCGAGGTTGGCGGCCCGGTCGATGGACGGTTGGTGCACGAAGGAGATGGGTTTCCGGGTATGAGTCGCCTTCCCGCTCAACAACGTCGGTCGCAGCTCTTGGATCACGCCGGGGACCTGTTCTCCAAGGTGGGGTACGCGCGGGCGACGACGGCGGAGGTGGCCAAGGCCGCGGGCGTGACCGAGCCCATCATCTACCGGCATTTCGCGAGCAAGCGCGACCTGTTCGTGGCCCTGATCGAACGCTCCGCCGAGCGGACCATCGCGACGTGGGAGAAGCATCTCACCGACGCCAAGGACCCCGCCGAACGCCTGCTGCGGCTGCTGTCGGACAACCCGATGGTCTCTCCCAGCGGTCGCGACGATTACAAGGTGTTGCTGCAGGCGATCACCGAGGTCGATGACAAGGACATCGGTGCCGCGGTGAAGAAGCACCTCGACAACCTGCACGCGTTCATCGCCAAGGAGATCAAGCTCGCGCAGGACGCCCACCGGGTCACCACCCGGTTCAGCGCCGAGGTCATCGCGTGGCTGCTCATCCACATCGGCATGGGCTACGGCGTGGTCGCGGCCATGGGCTACGGCGACCACGGTGCCGACGCGCAGGGCGTGCACCCGCAGGACGTGGTGGCACGAATCCTGGTCGGTAAGGCCGCGGAAAAGGGCTGAACGCTGGGGCAGTGGGGCAGTGGGGCAGTGGGGCAGTGGGGCCTCACGATGCGAACAAACTGCAAGCAGGCTTTGAGGCTCTCCGCAAGCGCGATCTTCTCCTGAACGCAGCGGCCGTCGGCCGCGCTACAGATTCTCAGGGCACTTCTGCCCCACTGCTCCACTCTTCCACTCTTCCACTTTTCCACTGCCCCACTCCGTGCCCATGCTCTACTTCGACTCCAACGCCACCACCAAGCCGTGCGATGCCGCCGTCGCGGCCGCCGAGGCGGCAATGCGGGAGGCGTGGCAGAACCCGTCGAGCGTGCACCGCGCCGGGCAGAGCGTGCGGGCGAAGGTCGAGCTGGCGCGGGCGGCGGTGGCGAACCTGATCGGCGCCAAGCCGCGCGACGTGGTGTTCACCTCGAGCGGCACGGAGTCGGTGCACGTGGCGATCCGCGGCGCGGTGGCGGCACTCGCGAAGAACGAAGCCAAAGGCGAGCGTCCGCCGCTGGTGGCGTCGACACTGGTAGAGCACTCGGCGGTGCGCGAGGTCCTGAAGGACATGGAGTCTCGAGGCGAGGCTCGGGTGCTGTGGCTTCCGGTCAGCATCGACGGCGTGGTGGATATCGCGGCTCTGTCGCGGGCGCTCACCGGCGACGACAAGCCCGCGTTGGTGAGCGTGCAGTGGGCCAACAACGAGACCGGCGTGATCCAGCCGGTGGACGAGATCGCGCGGCTGTGCAAAGCCGCGGGGGCGGTGTTCCACTGCGACTGCGTGCAATGGGCGGGCAAAGAGCCGATGCGGGTCGAGCCGAGCGGGTCCGATGCGACGTTCCTCGACGCCAATCTCGTCTCGATCTCGGCCCACAAGTTTCACGGCCTGAAAGGCACGGGCGCTCTGTATGTTCGGCGCGGCACGAGGCTGCGCACGCCGGTGCCGGGCACCCAGGAACTCGGGCGCCGCGGCGGGACGGAGAACGTGCCTGGCATCCTCGCGGCCGGGGCCGCGGCCGAAGAGGCGGGTACGTGGCTGGCGGACGCCGCAGCACGCGAGACGCTCCGCGGGTTCCGCGATCGCTTCGAGCGCACGGTGCTCGCGGCGGCGCCCGGCTCGGTCGTGAACAGCGCGGGGGCGCCCAGACTCTGGAACACCAGCAACATCGCGTTCCCAAGGCTCGAGGCCGAAGCGATTCTCTTGGCGCTCTCGGAACGGGGATTGTGCGCCAGCGCCGGGGCCGCGTGCGCGTCGGGATCGCTCGAGCCCTCGCCGGTGCTGCTCGCGATGGGGATCAACCCCAAGCTCGCCCATGGCTCGGTGCGATTCAGCTTGTCGAAGTGGACGAGCGAGCGCGAGATTGATGAGGCCGCGGCACTGGTGATCCGATGCGTCGAGAGCCTGCGAGCCAGCACCGCGGCGGCGGTCTGAGCGCGATGGCGGCCCCAGTTTGTGGCTGCCCGTCACCACGCGACAGATGCGTTCGCGCGAGAACGCGATCCGCGCCGCAACAGTCCCGACGCCGAGCCGGCGGACGGATGGCACCCAACGGCACGCCCAACGCCCGCGTTACAATGCCGCCCTCGTGTCCACGCTCGACCGCTACATCGCTCGTCAGTTTCTGCTCAACATCGCGATCCTGATCGCGATCCTGTTCAGCTTCATCGTCGCGATCGATCTGTCGCTGAACTTCGGCGAGTTCATGGATCTTGCCGCGGCCCGGGGTAAGACCCAGCAGGTCGGCCCGGGCGGCGCGATCGTCGCCGTCGAGGCCGGAGCGGTGCGGCGGGTGCTCCTGATGATCTTCCTGGTCTTTGACTACTGGTGGCCCAAGCTGCTGCAGCTCGGCAACTACCTGATCGGGCTGGTGATCATCGGCGCGATGGGATTCACCTGCACCCAGCTCGTGCGGCACCGCGAGTTCGTCGCCGCCGTCGCGGGGGGCGTCAGCCTCTTCCGCATCATGCGCCCGTTCGTGCTGGTGGCGCTCGTGATGGTGGGTGTGCAGGCGATCAACTTCGAATTGGTCATCCCCCGCATCGCAGACCTCATCCAGCGCGACCGCGAGCAGGCCAGCCAGCGCCGGCTCGACACCCTCCCCGTGCGGCTCGTCCCCGACAGCCGCCGGCGCCTCTTTTACGCCCGCGGCTTCGATGCTGGCTCGGGCGTGATGCGCGACGTCACCATCATCGAACGCGGCCCCACCGGCCCGGCCCTCCGGACCATCACCGCCAAGGAAGCCCGCTGGAGCGAGGGCGGCTGGGACCTGGTCGATGGCTGGGCCGAGTCGCGCACCTCGCAGACCGACCCGAAGGAACGCGTCGAACGCGTCCTCACAGACCTCGACCCCACCGCGATCAAGATCGCCCGGTTCAGCGGCTACAGCCAGAGCCTGAGCTGGCGGCAGATCAACGAGATGCTCGAACGCCCCGAGCGACTGGCGCTGGGGAGTGAGGAGAGCTCTGACCCGGGCGCCGACAGCGCCACGCGTCAGCAGCGGGTGGAAGAGCTGCAACGGGTGCGCTTCGGGCGGATCGCCATGATGGTGTGCAACATGCTGGCGTTGCTCCTGGTCACGCCTTTCTTCCTGCGACGCGAGCCGACGAACATGATGGCGCAGTCGATCAAGGCGGCGCCGATCGCTGTGCTGGGCGTCATGGGCGGCGTGCTGGGCGCGAGCGCCGCGATCCCGGGCCTGCCGCCCCAGATCGGTGTGTTCGTGCCCGCGCTGGTCCTGCTTCCCTTGGCGATCGCCGCGGTCACGAGCGTGAGAACGTAAGAGTGTCGAATCTCGGATGCGGGATGTCGGATGCTGCGATCCGAGTGTCATCGCGTTGTGCGTTCGCTGTGCGCCGGTGCGAGACTCGCACGGCTCCATCCGCCACACGCCGGAGCAACATCCGATATCCGACATCCCAAATCCCACATGCTCCCCGCTCTCTCCGTACACTGCGCTCGATGCCCTCCGTGGTTCTCTATTTCCAGGTTCATCAGCCCCACCGGCTGCGTCGCTACAGCGTCTTTGACACCGACCCCAACTACTTCGACGACAGCAAGAACGCGGAGATCTGCCGCAAGGTCGCGAGCCGCTGCTACCTGCCTGCGACGCGGCTGCTGCTCGATCTGGTGAAGAGGTTCGACGGGGCGCTGCGTCTTTCCTATTCGATCACCGGCACTGCCCTCGAGCAGTTTGAGGCGTTCGCTCCCGAGGTCCTCGACGTCTTTCGTGAGCTGGCCCGCACCGGTTGCTGCGAGTTCCTGGGCGAGACCTACCACCACTCGCTCGCGTTTGTGCATTCACGCGAGGAGTTCCGCGAGCAGGTCGATCTGCACGCGCGGCGGATCCAGCACCACTTCGGCCAGACGCCCGCGGTTTTCCGCAACACCGAACTGATCTACTCCAACGCCCTGGCGTACGAACTCTCGATCATGACCGATGCGGCCGGACGCCGCCGCTGGCTCGGCGCACTGTGCGAAGGCACCGACGTGCACCTGGGCAACCGCAAGCCCTCGTCGGTCTACAAGCCGCCCAAGCACGACGGGCACGATCTGCTGGGGCGCGACAACAAGCCTCTGGCCCTCCTGCTCAAGAATCACCGCTTCAGTGACGACATCGCCTTCCGGTTCAGCAACCGCGGGTGGGGCGACTGGCCGCTGACCCCGGAGAAGTTCGCCGGCTGGATCGCAGCCCAGGGCGGGGACGTCTGCAACCTCTTCATGGACTACGAAACGTTCGGCGAGCACCAGTGGGCCGAGACCGGGATCTTCAGCTTCCTCACCGGACTGCCCGACAAGGTCCTCGCCAGCGGCGGGTCGTTCCTCACCCCCACCGAGGCGTTGACGCGTTTCGCCCCCTCCGGCGAGTTTGATATTCCCGCCTTCACGAGCTGGGCCGATACCGAACGCGACCTCTCGGCGTGGAACGGCAACGCCATGCAGGCCAACGCACTCGACGAGGTCTTCAGCCTCGAAAAGCCGCTCAAGGACAAGGTGGCACGGCTGGTCAAGGAAGCCCGTGGCGCGGGGCCCAACGCACCCGCGACGCGACGCTTGGAGGCGGCGGCCCACCTGCTCGAGGACTGGCGCAGGCTGACCACCAGCGACCACTTCTATTACATGTCCACCAAGTACTTCAGCGACGGCGACGTGCACAAGTACTTCAACCCCTACGACTCGCCGTACGACTCGTACATCAACTACATGAACGTGCTGGACAATGTCCGCTCCCGCCTCGCCCTGTAATTGGGGGGGTGGGGTGAGTTGGGGCGGGAAGGCTCCGCGCAAATCTTAACATTCTGTTCGCGCAGGCTCGCGCCGATTGATGAAAGCTCCTTAAGCTAGGCACTGCCACCTACGAAAAAGTGATGGCTGCGTCAACAATCGGCCTGCGTCCTTCGGCCCATGTTCGTTTACGCCGGAGCGAGCTTCATGAAACCCGCGGTTGAATCCCATTCGGTCGCCGCACGGGCACTTCCCGGTTGGGTGTGTCTCGCGGCGTACCTCGCGGTGGGGCTCTTGGTGATCCTGGTGCAGGCCGAGAGCGGGCCGGTGCTGTGGTACCCGCCGTTGGCGATCGGTATGGCGTTGCTGGCGCGACACGGCAACCGCTGGGCCGCGGGGGTGTTCGCGTGCGAGCTTGTGATCTCCCTGACGCAGTACGGGGGCGTGGTGGCCCCCGGGCTGATCATCGCCGCTGCCGCGACGATGGAGGGCGTGCTCGGTGCCTGGGTCATCCGTGCCGTGCTGCCCACCGGTCGCATCCGCGGCGCATCGGACTATCTGCGGCTGCTGCTGGGCGCCGGTGTGCTGACGCCTCTGGCGCTGGCGGCGGTGGGCACGGCCCTCATTCGGCTGGTCGATCCAGTGTCCCCCTTTGGAACGACGCTCTCCGCGGTGCAGTGGTGGGTGGGCGACGCCACCGGGGTCATCGTGCTGCTCCCGATCATCCTCTTGTGGCGCCAGGACCACGCGCCCGCTGCGGCCGGCAGTTTGGCGTCTTGGGGCGAGTTGATCGTGCTCCACGCGGTCGCGGCGGCGTCGACCGCGTGGGCCTTTGTGTCCCCCTGGGCGCTGGGCTCGGTGGTGTTCGAGTGGCAGCGGGTGGTCTGCCTGCTGCCGGTGATCTGGGCCGCGGTACGACTGGCGCCGGGCATGGCGTCGACGGTGATCCTGAACATCGCGAGTGTGGCGGCGTTCGCGACGTGGATCGTGCTGCCGAGGCTGGGGGCGATGACCCCACCGCTTGATCTGTTGGGCACGCAGGTGTTCATGATCGTGTGCGCGGTGGGCGGGCTGGGTCTGGCGTTCGCGCTGGAGGGCGAGAGGATCGCGGCGGCGGGTGCGCGGGCGGCGTCGCGGCGTGAGAGCGCCGCGTCGGCGCGGCTGGACTTCCTGATGACCTCGGCGCCCGCGGCGATCTACTCCTGCGCCGCCGAGCCGCCCTTCGCGGCGGAGTTTCTGAGCGGCGGGAGCGAGCGGGTCTTCGGGTTCCGCCCCGAGGAGTTCCTCCGCGATCCCAGCAAGTGGGTCGAGCGTCTGCACCCCGAGGACCGCGAGCGCGTGCTGCAGGGCGTGCCGGACCTGATGCGTGCCGGCGGTGGTGTGCACGAGTATCGCTACCTGCATCGCGACGGGCATTACCGCTGGATCCGCGACGAGCTGTCGGTCGTTCGGCAAGAAGGGCGCGCGGTGCTGGTCGGTCACTGCATCGATGTCACCGAGGTCCGGCACGCCGAGCAGGTGGTCCGCACCAGCGAGGCCAAGTTCCAGGCGTTCATGGGCAACAGCCCGCTGGGCGCGTGGATCACCGACCTCGCGGGACGCTTCGTGTACGCCAGCCCCACAATGGCGAGGCTGTTCGACGGCGCGGACCCGACCGGCAAGCTGCTTGAAGAGGTGCTGCCCGCAAGCCTGGCGGCCACCGGACGCAAAGACTGCGAGCGGGTGCTCGCGACTGGCGCGGTGCATCACTTCGTGTACACCTTGCCCCGGCCCGAGGGCGGCGAGGTCACGCTCTTGGTGTACAAGTTCCCCGTCACCATCGGCGAGGGGCAGACCGTGGTGGGCGGGGTGTGCGTGGACATCACCGACCGCGAGCGCGACGCCGAGGCGTTGCGGCTCGCCGAGCGTCGCGCCCAGGCCGCCAGCCAGGCCAAGAGCGAGTTCCTGGCGAACATGAGCCACGAGCTGCGCACGCCGCTGACCGCGATCCTGGGCTTCGCGGACCTCCTGGGCGAATCCGACCTTACCGAGGCGGAGCGCCGCGATCACGTCGAGACCGTCCGCCGCAACGGCGAGCACCTGCTCTCGGTCATCAACGACATCCTCGACCTGTCCAAGATCGAGGCTGAGCGGCTCGTGCTCGAGTGCTTCACGGTCGAGCCGGTGCAGCTTGTGAGCGAGGTTGTGGAGCTGATGCAGGTCCGGGCCAAGGCCCGCGGCATCGCGCTGCACTGGCACGCCTCCACCGACGCCCCCAGGGTCATGGACACCGATCCCGTCCGCCTGCGGCAGATCCTGATGAACCTGGTCGGCAACGCCATCAAGTTCACCCCCGCGGGGTCGGTGTCGATCAGCTTCGCGTCCGACGCGGGCGGCGCCCGCTTCGAGGTGCGTGACACCGGGATCGGCATGAGCCCCGAGCAGATATCGCGCCTCTTCCGCCCATTTGAGCAGGGCGACGCGAGCATGGCCCGGGTCTTCGGCGGGGCGGGGCTGGGGCTGCGCATCAGCCAGCGGCTCGCCCACATGCTGGGCGGTGCGATCCGCGTGCAGTCCGATCCCGGACAAGGCAGCGTCTTCACGCTGCACCTCCCGATCCGTGGCTGTGCAGGCGCGACGGTTGCCACCGGGGTCGCGCCCGCGTCCACCGAGACCACCGCCCTCCAGAATGCCCGCGTGCTGCTGGTCGAGGACGGAAGCGACACCCAGCGGCTGCTCCGCCACTACTTCACCCACGCCGGCGCCGTCCTTGTGTCCAAGTCCAACGGCCTGGAAGGGCTCTCGGCGATGGGCTTGTCCGACGACCCCCACCAAACCCCGACGTTCGACCTCATCATCACCGACCTGCAGATGCCGGTGATGGACGGGTTCGAGTTCGTGACCCGTCTGAGAGCCGCCGGTGTGAAGACCCCGGTGCTGGCTCTGACCGCCCATACCATGATCGGAGACGAGACCCGGGCCCTCGCCGCCGGCTGCGACGCCTTTGCATCCAAGCCGGTGGACCGGTCGCGGCTGCTGAGCCTGTGCCACGAACTGATCCTGAGCGTCCGGCGTACACGTGCAGTCACCACATGATCCGCTCGCTTGCCACATTGCTGCTCTCGCTCACGCTCGCCTTCGGGTGGAGCGCGGGAGCGGTCTCGGTGCTGTGCGGGCCCAGTGAAGAGAGTTGCGGCGAGACCTGCTGCTGCGGCGACGAATCGGCGTGCCCCTGCATTGACTCGGCGCCCGACGTCCCCAAGCAGCCGCCCGCCCCGATCCGTATCGGGGAAGACACGCGCCCCGTTCTGCTGCCGCCCGAGCCGGTGACGCGGGCAGTCCCCCAGAGCCCATCGCCGGTCGTTGCTGCTGCCGCGCCGGTTCGCGTGCAGGCACAGGGCGGCGTTCGCAGCCAGGCTTTGCTCTGCTGCTGGAGAACTTAGGCGGCTTCTTGGCGTCATCGCGCGCCCCGAGCGTCGCTCGCGCGGCCCGGGCTCCATGCCGCACCGCCTCTCCGTTGCAGGCCCTTGCAGGCCCTTGCTGGCCAGAGCCGATCCCGTCGTTATCCCACACACGCACACACTCGCCCCGCCGCGTGCTGGGGCGTGATATCTCAAGCTGGAGACTCATCCATGAACTCACGCATCTTTTCGCGTCTCGCGATTTCCGCCGTTCTTGTCGTCGCGGGCCACTTCGTCGGGGGCTGCGCGTCGGGCGCCGCCGAGGAATCGCAGCAGGTGACGTACACCGCCACGCCGGAGGAGGCCCGGCGGCTCGCGAGCACCGATCCTGTCGATTCCGGCCCGCTGCAGCTTTACATGAATGGCCTGTCGTGCCCGCTGTGCGCCACGAGTGTCGATCAACAGATCGACAACCTGCCCGGCACGAGCGACGTGCGGGTGGACCTCAAGTCGGGGGTGGTGCGGGTGTGGATCGAGGGCAAGGAGCGCCCCTCGCCCAAGGAACTGGCCGAGGCTGCGGACCGAGCGGGCGTCACGCTGGTCAAGATCACGCGCTGAGCAGGAGGCATCACGATGCACCCCACAACCAACCATCGTGTCGGGCCGGCGGCGCTCGCGGTGCTGCTCGCCGCGTTCGCTCTGGGCGCGAGCGACGCACGCGCCCAGGAAGCCATCAACACCGAGTCGGCGACCCAGCCGGGCGTCGGCACGCTGTACGTGAAGCCGCAGTTCCGGCTGTGGCGCTACGGCGTGTCGCGCGATCCCGCGTCGCCGGTGCAGGGTGTGACCCGGGCCGAGCCCAGCATCACGCTGCAGTACGGCATCGCCAAGGACTGGTCGCTCTCGCTCAAACTGCCCGCGGTGGTGCAGGAGCAGACGTTCCCCTCGTCGCGCAACCTCGCCGCGTCGATCGGGCAGATCGAGGCGATGTTCAAGCTCCGTGTCTACCGCAGCGACACCTCGGCGCTCGACACGGTGCGGGCGGTGGTGTACGCCGGCGCGATGCTGCCCGGCGGCGACAACACGGTGGCCCCGCAGTCGGTTGACCCGTTCATCGGGGCGAGCGTCATGCTCATCCGCGGGCGATTCGGCGTCACCCAATCCCTGCGGTACACGGTCACGACCGGGGCCGACTCATGGAAATGGATCGCCCCCGGAGTGCGCAGCGCGGCGGACGCGTTGCGGTACGACACGGCGCTCATGTACCGCGTCTGGCCCGGCGCGTTCACTGCCGAGAACTCCTCGAGCGCCTGGTACGCCTCGCTGGAGCTCAACGGGCAGTACGAGACCAGCGGCGACAACGAGATACTTCTGGCGCCGGGCGTGCTCTACGAGGCCAAGCGGTTCGCCGCCGAGTGCAGCGTCGGCGTGCCGATCGCGCGGCGGGTGCGGGACCGCCCCGCGACGCAGTTTCAGCTCAGCATCGGCCTGCGGTTTGTGTTCTGATGCTCAGGTGAGCAGCATCGCCTCGGCGGTCACCCCCGGCCCGAAGCTGAGGAGCAGCGTCGGTGCGGCGAGGGCGCCGCTGCGCCGCAGGTGCTCAAGGATGAAGAGCACGGTCGGGCTCGACATGTTGCCGTGGCGGGCCAACACCGTGCGCGACGCGGCGAGCTGATCCCGTCCGAGAGCCGCGGCTTCCGCGACGGCGACGAGGATGCGCGGCCCGCCGGGGTGCACGGCCCAGGCGCGGACCGCGTCGATGGCGAGTCCCTGCTCGTGCAGCCAGCCCCCGAGCCACACGCCGGCCTGATCGCGCACGGTGGCGGGAAGCTCGGTCGCGAGCGTCATCTCGAAGCCGTGGTCGCCGACGGACCAGGACATCTGGGCGTCGGACGCGGGCAAGACGCGGGAGGCCGAGGGCCCGAGCGCGCAGAAACCCGAGTCCGACGCGCCGACCACACACGACGCGGAGCCGTCGGCGAAGAGGGCGTTGGCCACGACCTGGTCGGGCCGGGCGTTGTACTTGAAGTGGATGGAGCAGATCTCGGTGCAGCAGACCAGGATGCGCGACGCGGGCTCGGACGCGGCGATCGAGCGGGCCGCCCGCAGCGCGTTGAGAGCCGCGTGGCAGCCCATGAACCCGATGTTGGTGCGATGAACGTCGGGTGAGAGGCTCAGTTCCCGCACCAGCGTGGTGTCCCATCCCGGGGCGGCGAAGCCGGTGCAGCTTGCGGTGATCAAGTGCGTGATCGCGCGGGCCTCGGTGCGGGCGTCGGTGAGCGCGGCGGACGCGGAGCGGAGCGCGAGCGGGGCGGCGCGCCGGGCGTACGCGTGCATGCGCTCGGCGGTGGTGGGGCCGTGCGGCTCGGCGGGCGTGGCGGGGCGGAAGAGCGCGAGCGGATCGTGCTCGTCGCTCGCCACGCCCCGTGTCTCGACGCCGCATTTGCGGTAGATCGACTCGATGCGGCGCTTCTCCTCATCGCGGACCGGCGGCGACACCCGCAGCGCGAACGCGAGAGCTTCTTCCTGTGTGCGGCGCAGCGTGGGTGCGGCGCACGCGAGACCGAGGATTCCCACCCGCGGCTTGGTCACGGTGTGGCCTCCGCAATCCCGTTTCGAGCCCAGGGGCCGGCGACCAATCGCTGCGCCAGCGGCGCGACGGCGGGCATCAGCGCCATCGCACGAGCGGCGAACGCGACGAGCGTCGGTGAACGCAGAGCCAGCGCTACGGCTCGGCAGCGGCGCTGGCGGGCGCTCAGAAGAGCCTGCGAGCGTTGTGTCCACGCGCCCGCGGGTTCGCCCGCAGCGATCAGTTCCGCCGCCGCCATCCCGGCGTGCATCGCCCACGACATGCCCTCGCCCGTGAACGGTTCGACGTATGCGGCGGCGTCGCCGGCGATGAGCACGCCGCCGCGTTCGACAGCGCGTCGACGGGTCAGCATGCCCGTGCCGCGGAACGGGATATTGAGGTCCAGGCGGTCGGCGTGATCGGCCTTGGGTGCGGCCTCGCGCAGGATCGCGTACACGGCGCGGGCAGGAGATGCGCACGCGCGGAGAAACGCGGGATCGACGGCGGCGGCGAGATCGATCGAGCCGTCACGGAGTCGCACCATGCCCACATAGCCGTGCCGCCCGCAGCACATCGCGATGACGCCGGGCGCGAGCGGGAAGGAGGAATCCACCACGCGAGCGCCCAGACCGATGCGCGAGCGGGACGCGATGCGCGCGGACCAATCCTCGTCCCTGGGAAGAAAGGAGCCCGACAGTCCGTCGGCGACCAACGTTCGGGGAGTGGCGAGCTCCGCGGACTCGTCGCCGCGACGCAGCGCGATCACGACGCGGCTGTCGTGATCGGAAACAAGAGCCGCGTGCGTCGATTCGAGAGCGGTCGCTCCCTGCGACTCGGCGTAGCGCAGCAGCATGGTGTCGAGTTCCTCGCGCCCGATCGCGAGCCCGCCGCGGAGCGGGAGACGTGTCGTGTGGCCGCGCGCGGTGAGATCGATCGATCGGAGCGGGATACCACTGCTGCGAGCGGCCGCGCCCAGGCCCAACGCGTCGAGCGCGTCGAGGCCCAGGGGCGAGAGGCACCCGCCGCAGACCTTGTCGCGCGGGAACGAGGCGCGATCAACGATCAGTGTCCGCAGCCCGAGCGTTGCGGCGCGGCAAGCCGCGGCGGATCCGGCGGGGCCAGCACCGACGATGACCACATCCCACGCGTGTGCGGCGACATCGTGCAGCGACGCGGGTTTGGCGAGCGTGCTCTTCAAGCGGTCCTCCGCCACACCAGCATGGTTCGGCACAGGCCGCCCCAGCGCAGCTCCGCGTTCTCCATCCCCGCGCCGCGGACGAGAGCGCGCAGCTCGGGCCTCGTGAACGCCGCACGCACCGACAGGGCCGCGTCGGTATGGACGACATGGCTGCGGGTCACGGCATGGGACGCGACGGCGATCAACGCGAGATTGGCAGACGAGCGCACGAGGTCGTTCACGAGCACCAGGCGTGCCGCGGCGTCGCTCATGCGCCGGAGCACCAGCGTCGCGTGCTCGTTGCCGAGATGGTGCAGGAACAAACTCGACATCACGATGTCGTATTCGCCCGCAGGCAGCGGCTGGATCGCGTCGTGTACAAAGAAACGGCCGGGGCCGGGATGTGCCGCTGCCTTCTCGTTGGCGAGTCGTATCGAGAGCGGGTTGATGTCGCAGCCGTGGATTTCCAGAGGCACGCGCTCCCGCGCCGCACGGCTGCGGGCGGCGAGCACGAGATCGCCCGCGGCACACGCGACGTCGAGCACGCGGAGCGACCGACCCGCGGTCCGTGCTTCCGAGCGAAGCGCCCGCCACGTGATCGCATCGGCGCCCGACAACGCGTTCAGACGCCCCAGCCCCGCGAGCGCGGCACGGAGAAGCCCCGGCTCAAGGTCCGGGTCGTCCATCAGTTCCGGGGTGAGCAAACGCTGTTGCAACGGAGCGACTCGGGGTGGTCGCGGGGTTCGGCGACCGAGAAGTGTCGGCCCGACGACGAGTCAAGTGTAGAGGATGCCCTGAGCGTGCCCGCAGCGCGAGATGTAGAAGCGTTCATGTCCGCGATTGAGGCCTGCTGCATTGTCGCATGTGGTAGATTGCCCCGATGCGATCCTCCGATCTCTTCGCCGACGCCGCGCTGCACGCGCGGGACTTGCTGAAGCGATACCTGGTCAAGTTCGACGACACCAACCACACCCGCTCGGCCCCCGGCTTGCCGAATCACCTGGCGTGGTGCCTCGGACACCTCGCTCTCACGAACAACCGTTTCTGCGAATGGCTGCCGGGTGAGAAGACGGACGCACAGGGTCGTCCGTTGGTTGGTCTGCCCGCGTCGGACTTCATCGACGGCGCCGCCAGCGGCGACTCCGAGCGATTCGGGAGCGAGTCGGTGAGCTTCGGGAGTCATCCTGCGATTCCGGGTGTGGTGTTCCCCAAGCACGCGCGATGCATCGAGATCTTCGACGCATCGATCGAGCGGTTCGCCGCGGCGATCCGGAAGCTGAGCGATGAGGATTTGATCACGCCGGTCCCGATGTTCCGGGGCGTGACGGCGCCGCCGCATCTGCTGGTGGCGCGAGCGGTGTACCACGTGGGCATACACAACGGCCAGATCGCGGATCTGCGTCGGGCGTTGGGATTGGGAACGGTGCTGGGTTGAGCGTCAGCGGAGCGATGCAGGCCGCGCCAGCCGGATCGCGGCCTCGTGCAGCACCACCATCGCGAGCGCCAGAAGCAACAGGAACGCCGGCAGCGATTCGTGCCCGTACCAGCGCATGAGCATCGCCGCCAGCCCGGGCAGGGTCGCGACGCCCAGGCTCGCCGCGGCCATCTGCATGCCCACGGCGTTGGCCGCGTGCTCGCGACCGAGCCGCTCCGGCGTTGCCGAGATCATCATCGGAAAGATCGGCGCCAGCGCCAACCCGAGCAGCCAGAGCCCCGCGAACGACGCGGCGTCCGACGGGTGCCACCACAGCAGCAGGATGCCGATGGGCGCGCCGAACGTCCCGACGCGCAGGAGCGCATCGCGTGACCAGTGCGCGGCCGAGTGCCCGAAGATCACCCTTCCGATTGTGAGCGCGGCCCAGTATCCGCCCACCACGGGACCCGCGATCTCCGGCCGCACGCCTCGTCCTTCCACCAGCAGCGTGTACGCGAGCTGACCGGCGCTGGACTCCACGCCGCAGTATGTCCAGAAGACGCCGACGTGAGTCCACGCCAGCGGACGGCGCACCGTCGCGGCGAGCGGAAGGCGCACCACATCCTCGTGCTCGGGTCCGCCGTGCAACTTCCAGAGCCCCGGGGTGCACGCGAACACGACGGCCAGCACGCCCATCACCCCGGCAACGGCCGCGTACCCGATCCGCCACGAGAGCTCGAGCATCAGCACGCCCGTGATGAGCAGCGGCCCGAGCGTCGCGCCGATGCCCCAGCACGCGTGCAGCCACGAGACGATGCGAGGACTGAAGCGCTCCGCGGCGAAGGTGTTGAGCCCCGCGTCGATGCCGCCCGCGCCCAACCCGCCCACGAACGCCCCGATCGGCAACCACCACCACGCCGGCGCCGCCGCGAAGAGCACCAGCCCGGCCCCGGCGAGCGTGGTGCTCGCGCACAAGAGGCCCCCGATGCCCATCCGCCGCGATAGCGGCCCGGTGAGCGAGCTCACCACGAGATAGCCGAGCGTGCCGAAGAGAAAGATGACCCCGACGCGGCTGACGGGAATGGAGAACGTGGCGCGGATCGAGGGCCACGCGACGCCGAAGACGCCATCGGGCAGACCGAGGCTGATGAAGGCGACGAACGAGAGCGCAACTAGGGCGAGCGAGCGTCGACGTGGGTTCAAGGTGGGAAGTGCTCCGGGTCGTTAGCGGGGCGGAGAGGTGGGGGAGGTGCTCGCCGCATCGATACCGGGTGCATCGTGTGCCGACCCGGTGTCCCAGGTCAAGAAGAAGGTCTTTGTTTGGGTTTTCGTGGCTTGTCTTCGCTCGCCGACGCCCGGGCTGAGGGCTATCATGCTCCCCTTGGTTTCGGCCTCCGGGCCGGGATTCGGGCGCGGCGGAAGCGACGGCGAGGGCTCACACGAGCCACCGATGTCGATGCCGACGCGTCGGTTCGTGTGCCACCGTAGCTCAGTGGTAGAGCACTCCCTTGGTAAGGGAGAGGTCATGGGTTCAAGTCCCATTGGTGGCTTTCGGGGAAGGGATCAGGTCTGAGGTCTTAGGACTGAGTGCCGCAGCGGCTCGCTCGACTAAGTGCTAAGTCCTCATCCCTCACCCCGCTCGTCTGTCCTCGGCCTCAACGGGCCTCGGGCTGATTCGTACCGATCGCGTCATTGGGAGATCACCGCCCGCGAGGGCGGCGGTCGATGCGGGACGGTTTGACCGCTGGTGTGTTGTGCGCCGTCAGACGCTCGCCTTGGCTCAGGGCCTCGGCTGGAGAGTGTTCGACAACGACGGCGTGAGCACGGCATCGGAAGTCCACGGAACACGCACCGCGTGCAGCCCGTGGGTGGAGATTCTGGTCATGGCAAAGGGCGTCTTTACTCGTACGAAACCCCACGTCAACGTCGGCACCATCGGTCACATCGACCACGGCAAGTCGACCCTCACCGCGGCCCTCTCGGCGCGCTCGGCCGCCCGCTTCGGTGGCGAGATCAAGTCGTACGCCGACATCACCAAGGGCGGCACCGTTCGCGACTCCAACAAGACCGTGACGATCGCCTCGTCGCACACCGAGTACGAGACGACCAAGCGCCACTACGCCCACGTCGACTGCCCGGGCCACGCCGACTTCGTCAAGAACATGATCACCGGCGCCGCTCAGATGGACGGCGCCATCCTCGTCGTCTCGGCCGCCGACGGCCCCATGCCCCAGACCCGCGAGCACGTCCTGCTCGCCCGTCAGGTCGGCGTGCCCCACATCGTCGTCTTCCTCAACAAGGTCGACCTCGTTGACGACCCCGAGCTCCTCGACCTCGTCGAGCTTGAGGTCCGCGAGCTCCTCAAGAAGTACGGCTTCCCGGGCGACACCACCCCCGTCATCCGCGGCCAGTCCAAGCTCGCTCTCGAGAACCCCAAGGACGACAAGGCCTGCAAGCCCATCGATGACCTCTTCGATGCCATCGACAGCTTCATCCCGGATCCGACTCGCGAAGTCGACAAGCCCTTCCTCATGAGCGTCGAAGACGTCTTCTCGATCAAGGGCCGCGGCACCGTCGCCACCGGTCGTATCGAGCGCGGCATGGTGAAGGTCGGCGAGACCGTCGAGATCGTCGGCCTCCGTTCCGACACCAAGAGCACCGTCGTCACCGGCGTCGAGATGTTCAACAAGACCCTCGACAGCGGCCAGGCCGGCGACAACGTCGGCGCCCTGCTCCGCGGCGTTGAGAAGGCCGACATCGAGCGTGGCCAGGTGCTCTGCAAGCCCGGCTCGATCAAGCCCCACACCAAGTTCAAGGGCCAGGTCTACGTCCTCACCAAGGAAGAGGGCGGCCGCCACACCCCGTTCTTCTCGGGTTACCGCCCGCAGTTCTACTTCCGCACGACGGACGTGACCGGCACGGTCAAGCTCGTCGGCGGCGCCGAGATGTGCATGCCCGGCGACAACGTCGAGGTCGAGGTCGACCTCATGGGCAAGCCGGTCGCCATGGAGAAGGGCGTCCGCTTCGCCGTCCGTGAAGGTGGCAAGACCATCGGCTCGGGCGCGGTCACCGAGATCATCGAGTAAGAAGGCATCAAGGCATCAAGGCATCGAGGCAACGAGGCAACGAGAATCGGGGCAACGAGCCTGCCGGATGCAAACCTAGCATTTCCCCTGTGCCGCGGGAGCAAGACCCGCGGCACGGCTTGTCTGAAAGAAAGGCGAAGAAGTCATGGCGAAGAAGAAGTCGATGGGTCGCGAGTTCCTGTGGCTCCAGTGCACGGAGACCGGCGATCTCAACTACCGCAGCAGCGTGAACACCAAGGGCGGCATGCCCGAGGGCCTCAAAGAGGGCCTGAAGAAGTACTCGCCCCGCCTGCGCAAGCACACGATCCACAAGGTCAAGCGCAAGTAAGCGAAGGCGTCGGGCTTCGGGCAACGGGCGTCGGTCGAACCCTTTGGGTAGCGGCGGCGTCCAAGCCCTGGTGAACGATGCGGTCGGGCCGTTGGTGGATCGCGTGTGGCTTTTCCCGGGAATCCCGTGGCGACGAACTCTGACAATTCCTCCGGCGCTCGCAACGGCGACGTGTCGGGTAGTACGGCGGTAGCTCAACTGGTAGAGCAGCGGATTCCAAATCCGCAGGTTGCGGGTTCAAGTCCCTCCCGCCGTGATTCCGAAGACGGCTCTTCGCCCATCTACAAGCCCGGCCAGGGCTTCTGGGTGCGGCTGATGACCGCCACCCTCGCCGCGCTGCTCATCGTATTCGGCGCCGCGTGGATCTGGACCCAGCTCGGCGTCGTCAAGCTCCCCACCCCCCAGTGGACCATGTCCATCCGCGAAGGCGATTTCCAGGGCGCGCCCGGAAAGACCGTCGAGCTGCTGGGCAAGGGCGTCCGCGACGGCGAGTACATCAAGATCGGCGACGCCGCCATCACCCAGTGGAAGCAGGCCACCAAGGGCCATGACGCCACGCTCGAGTCGGTCGTGATGCTCGAGAAGCACGTCCCGTCCGAGACCGTCGCGATCCGCGGCGGCGACGCCGCCGCGGTCGGTGTGATCGAGGGCCGCCCGGTTGGCATCCCGATCTTCCAACCCGTCTACTTGCAGGCCGGCGGCGCGGGCTTGATGCTCGTCCTGGGCGCGATCCTGATCTTCTGGCAGGTCGGCCTCAAGCACAGCACCGTCGATTTCCTCATCGCCACCGACTCGGAGATGAAGAAGGTCAACTGGTCCACCCGCCGCGAGGTGACCGGCATCACGCAGGTCGTGATCGTCGCGTTTTTCATGATCGCGGCCGTGATCTTCGTGATCGACTACCTCTTCAGCATCTTCTTCGGCCTCATCCACGTCATCCGCAGCGCGGGCGGCTGAGCCGTCCGACGCAGCCGATCAAGCTCGCCAAGCCCCGAGGCAGTCCTCGGGGTTTTTCGTTGGTGTCAGGCCGTTTCGGTCCGCCGGGGCCCGATCACGCCCACCATCCGCCCCGTGCGTCCGTTCTCGCGCCGATGGCTGAAGAACAGATCCGGTTCGCCCGCGGTGCATCGTGCGATGGTGTCAACGCCGGTCACGCCCAAGGCCCGCAGTTGCTCCTCCAGGCACGCCTGCAGGTTCACGAATCCCTTGCCCTCGCCGGCGACACGGATCAGCCTGCGCTGGTCGCAGCCTTCGCCAAAGACCGCGCGGAACGCGCTGAGCACCTCCGCACCGACTTCGAAGCGGTCGAACGAGATGCACGGCCCGATGGCGGCGTGGATCGATCGTGCCCCCAGATCCAGCATCGCCCGCACCGTCGGCGCCAGCACGCCGCGTCGGGCCGGACCGGACGCGTCCCCCGCGGCGCTCTCGCACACCACGCCCCGCCATCCCGCGTGCACCGCGGCGACCACCGTGCCCTCCGCGTCGGTGAGCAGGATGGGGCAGCAGTCGGCGACTCGCACCGCGAGCAGACGAGTGGGGTCATCGGTCACCACCGCGTCGGCCTTGGTGTCGTGGGGCGTGGCGTGCGTGGGCGCGCCGCGGCGGACGACGTGGACGGCCGCACCGTGCATCTGGTGCACCTGCACGATCTCGCGTCCCGCCGCGTCGATGGTGTGGGCGAGCCGCGCGAAATTGACGGCGATGTTGCCGGGCGGATCGCGGTGCTCAACCAGGTCTCCCGGATTGCCGAAGTTCAGCGATGAAAAGTCCGCGGCGGGGGTAGGAACGGAGACGCCTCCGGCGCGGGTGGAGAACGCGTGCGGGACGCCGAGGGAGGCGAGAGCGGGGCTGAGCAGCGGGGCGATCATGCGGGCGCGACTGTACACGCTCACGTCGCGCGGAAGACGACCCCGGGTTCCAGTCGCAGCGTCTGCCGCACGCTGAAGATCGACGCCACCACGCCCACCAGCAGCACGAAGAACGCGGTGATCAAGAAGCTGGGCCAGAGCAGGCGATAGGGGAGGTGGGCGAGTTCCATCACCTGTCCCAGAGCGGCGGACGCGCCGACGCCCAGGCAGTACCCGAGCGTTGCCGCGGTCAGGGTCTGGGCGATGACCATGCGGAGGATGGTGCCCCCGGTGGCGCCAACTGCCATGAGCATGCCGTAGAAGCGGAGGTTCTCCGCCGTGAACATGTAGAGGAGCAAGCCGGTGATACAGGTGCCCACCAAGATGGCGATCAGGGTCATGAGGATGACCTGCCCGATCACGTCCGTGTTCTTGACGAAGTACCACACCGTCGCGGCTGCGAAGGCGCGTGCGGACAGGGCCTTCAGACCGGTGGTGGCCTCGATGCGGGCGGCCAGCTCATCGGCGCTCTGACCCGGCGCGGCCCGCACCAGCACGAACGAGAGCTGGTTGCGCTCGGGCGGCGCCATCCGCACCGCACGCGTGTAGGTGGTGAAAAACGTGCCCTTGGTCAGGAACCGCGGCAGGATGTCGGCCTTGCCCACGATGACGACGCGATGGTCGTTGATCGTCAGTTCGTCGCCCACGTCGAGCGGCCGTGACGGCGCGTCCAGGTCGATCGCGCCGCGCTGCACCGCGGGCGGATCGATGGCCGCCCGCATCAGGTTCCGGCACGAGTACGTGTCGATGATCACCGCGTCCGGACGCCGCAGGTCCTCGGCGTAGCCGCTCGTGATCCGCCCCGGCAGCCCGATCAGCGTCGCGTCTTCGACGCCGATGACCTGTACCGATCGGAAACGCCCGCCCGGCAGGCGCGCCCGCAGCGACCCGTAGTACAGCCGCGCTGCCCACTCCACGCCCGGCACCGAACGGACGCGGTCGATGGCCGGCCCGGGCAGGTTCGCGACCTCGTCGATGTACTCGACCGCCGGATCCATCACCCAGACATCCGCGACGTTGGTGTCGCCGATCATCGCGAAGGTTCGGGTCATCAGCCCGCAGACGATGGCCTGGAAGTGCGTGCACAGGAACGAGGTGAAGAGCACGCCCGCGACGATGCCGAAGAACTTGACGCGGGCGCCCAGGAGCATCCGCAGCGCAAAAAGGATCACGAGCCACCTCCCCGGCGCGAGTCGACGTACGCGATCGCCATGCCCGAGATCACCTCCGCGAGCAGGTCCAGCTCCGCCGCCGTCTGCGGCGGGGGGTAGCCCAGGCGCGTCAGCAGCTCGATGCTGTGCTCATACTGCGTGGCGCACACGATCACGCACAGCGCCAGCCGCTCGGCCGCCGGCATGGGCAGGGCGCCGTGCGACAGCGCCAGCACGATCCCCCGCACCTCGCCCAGCATCGGGGCCCCTCTCGTGGCGAGCAGCTCCTCGAACACGGGCGTGGGCTCGCGCATCTCGCGCAGGATAATGCGCGTCAACGCGACCCGGCGCGGGCCGCCCGCAACAGTGAACTCGACCGCCCAGCGGATCATGAGCCGCAGCATCGTGCGCGGGTCCGCGCCGGCCGGGGGCACCGGGGGTGGGCGTTCGGCGATGAGTGCCTCGGCGGCGGCGTCGAGCGAGGCTCGGTACAGACCGGACTTATCGCCGAAGTAGTACTTCACCGCCGCCACGTTGGCCCGGGCTCGGGTGCAGATCTGGCGCACCGATGCCCCCTCGAAGCCGTCACGGGCGAAGAACTCGATGGCAGCGTCCAACAGCCGCCGCCGCTTGTCCACGCCGCGCTGCCGCGGCTGGCGCGCGGGACGATCCCCGTCCGCGGCGGCTGGGAAGGGCGGCTTCTTGCGCTGGGCTTTTCGCTTTGCTGATGGCACGGACGGCTCCGAGGAAACGATCGTTCACATGAGATGATGCTACGCGTGAAGTAAAACAAGTGTTTCAACATTCGGCGGGCGTCTCCCGCGTGCCGCCGCACGCGGGCCGCAACGCCCCGGCGCCCTCGTTTTCCAGAGCGGCGTGCCGTAAACTTGCCTCCCATGCCCGCCACCGCTTCACCGCCCACCACGCCCGCCCACGGCAGTGTCCAAGGAACCGTCGGCTACTACGACGACAAGTATTTCACCTGGCAGGCCCCGCTCGGAGAGTTCGGCGGCTGGGCCAACCTCATCAAGTTCCGCGACTTCATCAAGCCCGACGACAGGGTCATCGACTACGGCTGCGGCGGCGGCTATCTGCTGAAGCAGCTCACCTGCAAGGAACGCCTCGGCATCGAGATCAACGAGACCGCCCGCAAGACCGCCGAGAGCATCGGCATCCGCACCGTCGCGACCGCCGCCGAGGTGCCCGACGAGTGGGCCGATGTCATCATCTCCAACAACGCGCTCGAGCACACGACCCGTCCGCTTGACGAGCTCAAAGCGCTGCTCCCCAAGCTGAAGCGCGGCGGGCGGATCGTGTTCGTCGTGCCCAACGAATCGATCATCTGGAAGTACGCCCCCGGCGATGTGAACCAGCACATCTACGCCTGGAGCCCGATGAGCATCGGGAATCTGTTCACGCATGCGGGGTTCGAGGTGGAGGAGAGCAAGGCGTTTCTGCACAAGTGGCCGCGGAACTACCGCTTCTGGGCCAAGGTGAGCCCGGCGGTCTTCCACTTTGTCTGCCGCCTGTACGCGCGGTGGGAGCGGACCTGGTTCCAGATCCGCGTCGTCGCGCGTCGCCCCAACACGTAAGCCCATGAAGACCTGCATTCTGGGCATGTCCGACATCTACGGCGGGGCCGCCATCGCCAGCTATCGCGTGCACCAGGGCTTGCTGAAGGCCGGTGTCGATAGCCGCATGATCGTCGGCTACCGAGGGTTGCAGGACCCTCGCATCGAGCAGGCCCCGATGCCCGGCTGGCTGAACCGCAAGGCTGAAGTCCTCGCCCGCAACATGGGGCTGAAGTTCACGACGATCCAATCGACCAAGCGGATCGCGAGCATGCCCGCGTTCCGCGATGCTGATGCGGTGAACCTGCACAACCTCCACGGGCGCTGGTTCAACTACCTCGCGCTGCCGAAGCTGCTGGCAAACAAGCCCGCAGTCTTCACGCTGCACGACATGTGGTGGTTCACCGACGGCGAGTACTACGACCCGCGCTTCGAGGCCAAGCCTGAGGGCTACCCGCCCGGCACGTGGGAGTACCGACTGAAGAAGTCGGTGATCAGCAAGCTCGACGCGACTTTCGCGTGTCCGAGCCGCTGGCTGACCGAAATCGCGCGGAAGTCGTTCCTGGGTCAGCGTGCCGAGGTGCATCACGCGCCGCTCGGGCTCGATCTCTCGCTCTTCAAGCCGCTCGATCGCGAGCAGTGCCGCCGTGAGTTGAAGGTACCCGCGGGCAAGACGGTGCTCATGGCGATGGCCGAGACGCTGAGCGATCCGCGGAAAGGCATCGATCTCTTGGTCGCGGCGTTGAAAGAACTCCCCGGCGAGGTCCGTGCCCGCTGCGTGCTCATGCTCGCCGGCCACAACGCGACCGCTGCGACCAAGGACACCGACATCGAGAAGATCGATCTGGGCTACCTCAAGGAAGAGCACGACAAGTGCCGTGCGTTCTCGGCGGCCGACGTCGTGATCTTTCCGACGCGGATGGACAACCTGCCGCTGGTGGTCCTCGAAGGCATGGCCTGCGGCACGCCCGCCGTCTCGTTCCGCGTCGGCGGCGTTCCCGAAATGGTCCGCCCCGGCCAAACCGGCTTCCTCGCGAAGCCCGAAGACTCCAAAGACCTCTGCGCCCGGATCGTCGAAGCGGTGAACTGCCCGACGCTCGCGACGACGATGCGAGAGGAATGCCGCCGCGTGTGCGAGAATGAGTTCTCGAGCGAGCGTGAGTCGAGGCAGTACATGAGTCTGTTCGAGGCGGGGATCGAGCGCAAGAAGCGTCAGAGCATTTGATGACGTGATCGCTGGTGATGACGTGCTTCGCGTTCGGGCGCAACAGCGTGCAGGCACCCGCAATCCCCTCACCTGACTCGGCGCTTTGCGTTGAGTCGTCCTCTCCCCGCTTGCGGGGAGAGGAGGCGCGGGCGGCGCTTCTTGCGAGCTGTCAGTAGATTTCGCTCATCCAAGGCGTGGAGCCGCGGGCGTTGGCAAACGCGGACGCCGCTGCTTCCAGCATCGTGTCGTCGTCACAACGCACCAGCCCCGTGAGCCGCAGTGCGGCCGGCGACTGATAGCCGCTGAAGATCGGAGCGAGCGCCCGCACATCGAGCTCGATGGCGGGTTCGGCGTCGTGTCCCGTGGTCACGCTGGCGCGGCCGTCGGCGATGGCGACCTTCCACATCGCGTTGTTGGCAGCGACCATGTCGTCGCGCACGCGGAGCGCGAACGACGCGCGGATCGAGGGTGCGTAGCCGCGCGCCTCCAGCGCCGCCTTCACGTCCATGATGCGCAGCATCCACGCCGAGCCGAGCCTCGTGCGGCTGCAGTGCTCGGCGAGCATCGACAACGCCGGG
Source organism: Phycisphaerales bacterium (assembly GCA_036392375.1). Taxonomy (GTDB): domain Bacteria; phylum Planctomycetota; class Phycisphaerae; order Phycisphaerales; family UBA1924; genus JAFEBO01. The sequence goes on along the minus strand of DASVYC010000036.1, from coordinate 19,490 downwards.
TGCTCGGCGGGCACCATCCAAGTCGCCTCACGCACGGTGGACCAGTGATCGGCGAGGAAGCGGAGAAAGGTCGCCCACGCCGCGGGCGAGGTGCACGCCGCGTCGCGGACGTGCAGGTGGATGCCGCCGTCGCCGCGGGCTTGGGTGTAGAAGAAGTACCCCTCGACGGCGCCGGTCGTGTCGCGCACGATCGCGAAGCCCTTGGTTTCCTCCCGCTTGAATGCGTAGATCTGTGTGCGCCAGACGTTGTCGGGGCGGGCGAGATGGCCGTCGAACCGCGGCCCGACGCTGGCGTACACGGCCCGGACCTTCTCGTGGATGGACCCCGGCGCGGGCCGTGCGCCCCGAATCGACTCGTCGTTGGGGATCGGCACCAGCGAAAGCCCGCGATCGGCGCGCACGAGTGCGTCGATCTCGGGCCGAAGCCTGATCTGGTTGAGCGTCAGCGTCGTCTCGCAGCGCACGCCCGCCTGCTCAAAGCCCGCGGAGCGATAGACGGGCAGCGTCGCGGGGAAGAGCCCAGCGAGGGGCGTGCCGGAACGCCCGACCTCGAGCATCGCCTCACGCATCAGCGTCTTGCCGACGCCCTTGCCCCGGTACTGGGGCAGCAGCACGACGGCACCGATGCCCGTCAGCCCGACCGCGCGGCCGCCGAAGTAGGTCTGAAGCGGGAGGACCTGCAGCCCGCCCGCGAGCACGCCGTCGACGCGGACGACGCGGATGCACGCGTGGTCCCAGTCGCGCACCCACCCGATTGCCATCTCGGTGTTCCACGCGAACGCCTCGGCGACGATGCGGGCGTAGGCGTCGCACTCGTTGGGTCCACGCGGCGTGGAGTATTCGATGGGCATGCGAAACGGTAGATCGTGTGAGGCCATGACGAGCCCCGAGCGTGAGCGCGTGGGCCCGGGTTTCTCACGCGGCGTTCCATCACCAACGACCGCACGACCCACTCGCTGCGGCTCGGGGCTGCCAAGACGTGGGGCACTTGATGCGAGCGGCTTACTTGGTCACTGAAGCCAAGAAACGCTCGTACCGCGCCTGCGAGGGCATGGTCGCGACGATGAGCGCGATCGCGATCGCGGGGGCCGCGAGGGTGATCCACTGGGCCGTGAGGAAGAACGTCACCACGCCGAAGAGTCCGAACCCTTCCGCGAGGGCGGCACGCAGGATCGAGAGCACCGAGTAGCCGTTGAAGAGCTTGCGTTCCTTGACCTCCACCGGGTCGGACGATTGCCAGACCCGACGCCCGGTCGCGTGGTGGGCTCGTCGCACAAAGGGCCACGCCGCGAGCATCGTGAAACCCAGCACAAAGACCGCGGGCGTGAGCATGCGGCCGAGGTCCGTCGCTTGCTGGGTGAGCGCCTTGTTCTCGAACGCCGGCGAGCTCTGCTCGTTGGTCAGCATGATCGCCACGGCCCCGAACACCGCGACACCCAGGCACAGCGCGAAGCACACGACACGCAGGACCAGGATGTTGGAAACACCCTCCGTCGTGGAGTTGGAATCGTTCATGGCGAACCTCCGGCCGATGGTACGGACGGGCCCGCGAAGGGCGCCCGGCGTGCCGTGGCGATTGAGCGCCGCGACGGCGTCAGCGGACCGCGACCCGCACGCTTCCGGGCAGTTCGACGATCATGGTCGTGCCCTGCTTCCACACGCTCTCGACGCGGATCGAGCCCTCAAGCGCCGTGACGGCGTTCTTGACGATCGCCAGGCCCAGGCCCGTGCCGCGGCGCTTGGGTGCCCCGGTGCGGGCCGCGTCCACCTGGTAGAAGCGCTCGAAGATCCGCTGCTGCTGGTTGATCGGGATGCCCATCCCCTCGTCGGCGACGCTCCAGCGGCTGGTCGCTCCGTCGGCCCGCTCGGCCCGCAGCCGGATCGTCGTGGACTCGAACGCGAACTTGCTCGCGTTCTCCAGGAGGTTCTTGAGGATCAGCTCGAACAGGTGCGCATCGGTTCGGATGATCGCCAGCTCGGACGGGACGTCCACCGCGATCGTCAACCCACGCTCGGCGCACATCGGCTCCAGGAGCGTCGTCAACGCCTCCAGGATCGGGGCCGTCTCGACATCGGCGATCTCCGCTCTGGTCTCCTCGGCCTCGAGGCGCGACAGCCGCAAGACGTCGGCGGTGAGCGCCTCCAGCCGATCGGTGTTGGTGGCGATCATCTGCACCAGCCGCAGCGTCATCGCCGGGTCGTCGTGCACCGCCTCGTGCATCGTCTCGAGCGCGCCCTTGATCGACGCCAGCGGCGTGCGCAGCTCGTGGCTCAGGCTGGCGACGAAGTCCGTCCGCGCCTGGATCGCGCTCTGGTAGTCGCTCACGTCCTCGAGCGACAGGTACACACGACGTTCCTTGCGACCCTCGATCCCGTCCTCGGGGCTGGATTCGATCGGCGCGGCCAGGGCGTGGAAGATCCGCCTGCCTTCCGGACGCGTGATCCGCACCTCGCTCCGCCTCGTCCGCCCCTGAGCCGCCGCCGCGAACAGGTCCAGGATCTCGGTCTGGATGAACAAATCCTCGATCGACCGTCCCGTCAGGGGTTTGGGCGTCGTGGCGAAGAACTCGTTCGCCCCGCGGTTCGCCAGGATCACCGTCCCCGACGAGTCAAAGACCAGGTCGATGTCATCGCCCGCGTCGATCACGGCACGCAGCTCGCCGATCGTTGCCGACAAGCCGCCGATCCTGGCCGAGGCCTGGTTGGAGCGACGCACCAGCTCCGCGACGTTCTGTCCGAGCCGCTCCTCGCTGTCTTCTCCCAACGCGTCGGTCGTCGCCTCGTCGCCCAGCGTGGTGCGCAGGCGGGTAAGCACCCGGTTCAGCCGCTGCTCGCTGGCCCGCATCCCGCGGGTACGCCGGACCAGGAGCACCGTGGCGACGAGCGGCGAGAGGGCCAGGAGCAGCAGCACCAAGGCCGTCGGCGCGGCGACCCACGATGCACCCAGCGCCAACGCCGTGGGAGTCCACACCGCCGTGAGGGCGATCACTCCCGACCAGCCTTTGGCCTGTGGCTCCATAAAGAGGATGCTACCCGACCCGGGGCGACGGATGGTCTTCGAGCCCGTTGGGAGAAAGACAGCGTTCACCGCATCGCGCTGGCGTCGCTCTCGACATCGCTCTCGTCGGGCTCGAGGCTGGCCCGGTAACCCACGCCGCGGACGGTCTTGATGACGTTCGCGAGGTGCAGCAGCTTCTTACGGATGCTGGTGACGTGGACGTCGATGGTGCGTTCGGTGACGGTCACGCCCGGGCCCATGGCGCGGGACATCAGGGCGTTGCGGCTCAGCACCCGCCCGCTCGCCTGAAGCAGGGCGGCGAGGATGCGGAACTCGGTAAGGGTGAGCTTGAGGAGCTGGCCGTCGAGCGTGGCCTGGTGGGTGTCGGTGTTGACCTCGATGGCGCCGAGGCGGAGCATGCCGCGCTCGCCGCCGAGGCGTCCGCTGCGTCGGAGCAGGGCCTCGATGCGGGCCAGGAGCACCTTCATGGAGAAGGGCTTGGTGATGTAGTCGTCGGCGCCGATCTTGAGTCCGACGACTTGATCGGTCTCTTCGCCCTTGGCCGTGAGCATGATGAGCGGGATCGACGCGGTCGCGGGCTCGGCGCGGAGGCGGGCGGCGACCTCGGTGCCCGACAGCTCGGGGATCATGACATCCAGCAGGATGAGGTCGGGCAGGTTCTTGGCGACCGTCTCGAGCGCGGCACGTCCGCCGCTGACGCAGGTGGCGAGATAGCCCCCGCGTTGCAGGTTGTAGACCAGGAGGTCGGCGAGGTCCCGTTCGTCTTCAACCACGAGAATGTGCGGACGATCGGCCATCGGGGAGTCCTTGTAACTCTTTATGTGCAAGGCGCATAGAGCACGAACGGGAGGCGAAAGCCGGGTCCCAGAGGGTAACCCGAGTTTGGCACGGACGGGTTTCCCAGCGTGTTGAGAGTGCGCGAAGAATGCGTGTCGGAGGACTTGTGCGGGTTTTGAAAGGTACGTAGATTGGTGATAACACCAGTTTCGGACGAGAAAAGAGTTGAAGAGGGGTGGGGTACGGCCGAAAAAGTGCAAAGCGAGTTTGGACTTGCTAATATCCGTGGGGTAATCTTCCACCCTTCCCCGCGGTCAGCGTGCAGAAGTGCGCACTGATCCAACACCGGCGGCGACGCCGGTGAACAAGGGTGGGTGCCCGCGAGCCTCGAGATCACCGTTCGGTGATGCAAGGTTCTCGGGCATGCAGGAAGATCGAGTCGGGCGTGCGTCGAGGATCGGCGCGAAGCTCTGGAAGAGCGAGCTCGGTTGGATCGACGGTCGCGGATGGTCTGCGACCGACAGGAGCGTGGTCCGGAAGACTGGCCTTGGGGCCTCTCTTTCGTTCGGACAGTGAAGCAGGCACGGGTTTGAGACGCCTGTGCCGGGTAACTAAGGAGTCTTTAGAGATGGGTCACACGAGCAAGATGTTTGTGATCGCTGGCGCGGCGCTGAGCCTTTCGGGCGTGGCGTTCGCCGCCGAGTCTGACACGAGCCGCGCGTACGCCAACGAGCTGAAGGCCGACGCGGCTGGTCGCACCAGCCTCGCCGCCGGTGGCAAGACCAGCGGCCTGACCATCACCGATGGTTCGGGCAACTTCAGCATGCGGGTCGGCGGGCTCATGCTGTTCCGCTACTCGGCCAACTTCCGCACCGGCAGCACCCCGAACACCACCCCGGTCCCGGCGACCGGCGGCGGCGTGACCGGCAAGGACAAGGCCACCATCGGTTTCTCGGCTCGGCGCACGCAGCTGTACTTCAGCGGCAACGCCGGCTCGCCCGAGATCACCTACTACATCCAGGGCAACTTCAACACCGCTGGTAACGTCACCAACGGCACCTTCATCCTCCAAGACGCCTTCGTCAAGTACACCTTCGACAACAACTGGGACGTTCGCTGGGGCCAGTTCAAGCTCCCGATCCTCACCGAGGATCTGATCGGCGACGGCTACCAGCAGTCCGCCGACCGCTCGACCATGGCGAACATCTACCGCCAGCAGCGCAGCCAGGGTATCCAGGTTGCCTACTCGGCCGACGTGTTCCGCGTGCTCGGTGCGTTCAGCGACGGCTGGCGCTCGGCCAACACGGATTACAACAATCCGGCCGAGGCTGACTACGCCCTGACCCTCCGCGTCGACGGCAAGTTCGCCGGCGACTGGAACCAGTGGAACCAGTTCAGCAGCTGGCAGAACAGCCAGTTCGCGGCCTTCCTCGGCGGTGCGGTGCACTGGCAGCAGGGCGGCTCGACCGGCGACGGCGCTGACGCGGTTGCCAACGTGAACCAGACCAACTACCTCCTCTGGACCATTGACACCCAGATCAAGGGCAACGGCTGGAACGTGTTCGCCGCGATCGTCGGCAGCCACGCCAAGATCCGCAACGGCGGCCCGACCTTCAACAGCTACGGCTGGCAGGTCCAGGGCGGCTTCTTCGCCACCCAGCAGATCGAGCTCTTCGCTCGTTACGACGGCTTCTACGGCAGCCGCCAGCAGGGCCTCGTTCCCCGCACCTTCCACTTCCTTGACTTCGGCCTCAACTACTACCTCTTCCCCGAGTCCCAGACTGCCAAGATCACGGGCGATGTCCTCATCGGCCTGACCCGCAGCCAGGGCCTGCAGAACACCAACTTCCAGGGCACCGTCCCCGGTGGTACCAACCCCTTCCCGGACACCTTCTCGGGCGCCCTCGGCTCCCCGAAGGCTGGCGAGGTCGGCCTCCGCGTTCAGTTCCAGCTCCTCTTCTGAGCAGCCAGAACACGCGGACGTCTGATCCGATCGGGTGATCCTCATCCGATCCCAATGGCGGGAACGAAAGTCCCCGCCTCGTCCGAACGAATCGTCTCGCCGGCGACCCCTCGGGGTCGCCGGTTTTTCTTTTGGCCCTCCCGTGCCTCAGCCGCGGTGGGGGGGTGGGGAGGTGGGGAGGTGAGGAGGTGGGGGCGGGGCCTTCCAGGCCCCGCCGTTACCCCTCTGGTTCTCGGTCTCCGCCTTTCCGGGGCCTTTGCCGCGTCTGTATCCCCGTTCGGAGCGAATCATCCAAGCCCAGCCCTCGGCGGGCCTGGGCACTCTTACACCTTGTCGGTGGCCTTCTCAGCCGGAGATCCGCTTTGCGAACCCTGGTCGCCATCCCGGTCTTCAACGAAGTCGCCCACGTCGAGCGGGTGGTCGCCCGTGTGCTCGAGCACGCCGGGAACGTGCTCGTGGTCGACGACGGCTCGACCGACGGCACCTCGCGTGTCCTGGCGGACCTGCCGGTGGACGTCATCCGCCACTGCATCAACCGCGGCTACGGCCACTCGCTCATCGACGCCTTCCGCTTCGCCCACGCCGAGGGATACGACTGGGTCGTCACAATGGACTGCGACGAGCAGCACGAGCCCGAGCGCCTGCCCGAGTTCTTCGCGGCGATCGAAGAGGAGCACGCGAACGCCCGCGGGGCCGCGATCATCAGCGGCAGCCGCTATCTCCGAGAGCCGGCCGCGGAGGCGCTCGCCCTGGCCCCGACCGATCGCAAACGCATCAACCGCCTGCTCACGGCCGAGATCAACGAGCGGTTCGCCGATCGCCTTGGCACGCGGCTCACCGACTCGTTCTGCGGCTTCAAGGCCCATCGCGTCGCCCCGACCGCGGCGCTGCAGCTCACCGAAGGGGGCTACGCGTTCCCGATGCAGCTCTGGGCCCGGGCGGCCGCGGCGGGCTTGCGGGTGCGCGAGATCCCCGTCGATCTCATCTACAACGACCCGAACCGGACGTTCGGCGAAGGGCTCGACGACCCCGAGGCCCGTCTCCGCCACTACCGCGAGGTGCTGCACCGCGAGATCGCGTGTGTGGCCCGCAGGCTGCCCGCCCACGCCGTTACCCGACTCGACGCGGCCCCGTCGCGTGGCTGCGAGGTGCAGGTCCGCGACGCGCGGAAGCGCGAGGCGTCGGAGCGGTAGAGATTCCCGGCCAGCGTCTGGCGGACCATCGTTCCGCGTGCGATAGTTCTCCGACGTGACCGCGGCTTCACCCCAACTCCGCTTTGATCCCGCGCCCGACGCGTGGGAGTCGTTGGTCCGCCGCGGACCGATCCCGTCGTTCGCCCGGACCTTCCGCGAGCAGATGGGGATGGTGTCGGACGCTCCGATCGTGCTGTCGGGGCATCAGGCCGAGTTGTGGCATCCGGGCATTCTCGCCAAGCATCTCGCGGCCGAAGCGGTCGCCGCTCGCGTGGGCGGGGTGTCCGCGTGGATCGTGGTGGATCACGATGTGCCGCACGAGCTCGCGCTGCGCATCCCGGCACGCGATGCCGAGGGACGCCTGGTGCGGAAGAAACTGGCTTTGCTCGCAGAGATCGATGCGACACGGGCCACCGGCTGGATCGCGCCGAGCGCGTCCCCGTCGTGGTCGGCGGCGGACGCGGCGCTCCCCGCGTTGGGCGCGAGAGTTGACGCGATCCGCGCGGCTCTCGATGCCGCAAAGGGCGAGAAGAACTGGGCCGCACAGGTGACCGCGGCGACGCAGCAGTTGTTGCCCGCGGGATTGCCGCGGCTCACGCCGGTCTTCGCGACGCGGCTGCAGCAGACCGATCTGTTTCGCGCCGCCGTGCGGGCGATGGCCACGGATGCCGCGGGCGCGATTGCCTCGTACAACGACGCGGCACGGCTGGCGCCCGATGCGGAGCTGCGCCCGCTCGACGGCACCAAGGGCGAGCTTCCGCTCTGGCGGATCGACGCCCGCGGCACGCGCAGACGTGTGCTCGCGGCGGAGCTTTCCGGGGCCCCGACCGACAGCGCCGCGTTCGACGGGCTGATGCCTCGGGCCCTGCTCATGACCGCGCTGCTGCGGGTTGCGGGTTGCGATCTCTTTATCCACGGCGTCGGCGGCTTCGTCTACGACCGCGCGATGGAGCAGTGGCACCGCTCCTGGCTCGCCAACGCGCTCAAGCCCGTCACGGGTGGTGGGGCGGAGCTCGCGCCCATGGTGCTGGCGAGCGCGACGCTGAGGCTCCCGCTCGAGGCCAAGGGCGTGCCCGAGCCGGGGGCGATCCGTGCCGCGGTGTGGCGGGCCCACCACGCGAGGCACGACCCCGGCGACGCGTCCGTCGGGGACGCCGCCACCGCGGCGCGTAAGCGTGAGCTCGTCGCGATGATCGACGCTCGCAAGAAGCGTGGCGAATCTTCCGCGGCCGAGTTCCGCGCCTTGCACGACCTGCTCGCGGCCCATCGCCAGAAGCACGCCCGGGCGCTGGACGCGCTCGCGAACGCTGCGGCATCGCTGCGGGCGCAGAGCGCGCAGGCCAGCGTCATCGACGACCGGACCTGGAGCTTCGCGCTGCAGGAACCTGGCGCGATCGTGCGGCTGTACGAAGCCGTCTGCGCCGCGTTCCGGTGAGGTGAGACGGGATGAGCTCCGATCTCGGGACGAGGGCGCGGAGACCATCCGCTCGCGCGGAGGGCTCTTCTGCCGACCGAGACGCTCGCTGTGGGCGGGCTGATGGCGTTACGCGATCGTTGCGCGGACGACTACCAGAGCGACGGCGCTGATGAAGATCCACAGCGTCACGGCCAGCACCAGCGGGCGGACGCCCACACTCGCGAGCGCGGAGCGCGACAGGCCCAGTCCGACCAGGAGCAGAGCCAGGCACATGCCGCGGCGTGCGATGAGGATGAGTGTGCCGACGTGCTCGTGCACCAGCGGAACGTACGTGCCCACAACGCTTGCGAGCACGAAGAGCACGATGAACCACGGCACGGGCAGCTTGCGCTTGCCTTGGGAGGACGGATCGTTGCGGAAGAACCACGCCGCGGCGAGGGCGATGGGGACGATCCAAAGCGTGCGCGAGAGCTTGACCGCGGTCGCGACCTGCAACGCCTCGTCGCCGAACTTCGACGCGGCACCCACGACGCTCGAGACATCGTGAATCGCCACCGCGCTCCACACGCCGAACTGGTGCTGCGTGAGATCGAACCAGTGACCCAGCGGCGGGAAGACCCAGAGGCCCACGGCGTTGAGGATGAAAACGGCGCCGATGGAGACGGACATGTGGGCGCTTGAGGCGCTGATGGTGGAACCGACCGCGGCGATCGCCGACCCGCCGCAGATCGCGGTTCCGCTGCTGATGAGCGTGGCGAGCTTCTGATCGATCTTGAGCGCCTTGGCGAGGACGACGCCAAGGGCGAACGTCGCGACGATGGTGCCCAAGGCGAAGCCGATGCCCGTGAGCCCCGCGCGGGCCAGCTCGTTGAGGTTCATCCCGAAGCCCAGCAAGACCACGCAGACCTGGATGAGCACCTTGGACCAATGCCGGACGGCGTTGCCCGGGGGGGCAAGCGAGAGCAGCGCAAGGGCCACACCCAAAAGGAGGGCAAACTCCGGGCGTGCCCAGGGCGAGACGGCGAAGGCGGCGGCTGCTGCCGTGAGCGTCCAGGCAATGCCGGCTCGGGGCGGAACGGCTTGGGAGGGAGGGGAGTCGATCGGCGATGGTACCCGGCGGGCCCACGTTTCGTGCACACGCTGCTTTGGGGGTTGTTTACGCGAGTCTCCGCGAGGTAAGGTATTCACCTTTAATTGACGACAAAATCGCCGTTTCGACGCAAATCTACCTTGACGCCTGATTGGGGATCGTGTCCACTGATGAGCGTCCGTTCACCGACGCATTCCGCCGCGTCGGCACGGGGAGCAGATGTTCGGCCCGAGACATCGGACCGAGCGCAACGAGGCCGTGGGGCGATGGGCCCCCGCGAGAGGAGAAGGACATGAACCGTTCGACGATCGGTCGATGTGTGGCCGCGATGGCGATCTGTGCCGGCGCGTCGGTGTCGCTGGGTGCGCTCACAGACATCAACAAGCAGATCAAGTGCGGCGACACGCTGCTGGCCACCGTCAACTTCGCGACGCCGACGCTCTTCTCCGATGGGGCCAAGGGCGGGATCACGGTGTCTGGCAGCGCGACCAAGACCGCCGCGTTCACCGGCAAGATGCGGTGGGTGCAGATGATCAAGACCAACAAGCCGCTCAACACCGCGACCCCTGCCAACACGCCGTACTTCGATCCCGGCGAGCTGGATCCCAGCGGCAACGATTTCCCGTTCTACTGGAACGAGAACCTCAAGGGCCGCGACGGAAACGAGTACCCCAACCTATGGGTTGACAACAAGTTCTCGAACGGCGGCAACACGCTGGCGTTCTTCGATCAGCCCAACCGCACCTGGACGGGCCAGGCCATCGATTGGCAGGCCGAGCTGAGTCTGGTGTGCTGGGACATGACCACCAACGTGCTGGGCGTGCTGTGGACCGGGACATACGGTTTCAACATCACTGCCGGCGGGCTTCTGACGATCAACGGCATGACCGAGATGGCCGTCGGCGGCACGTTCCTCACCCAGGCGGCGATCGACCAGCGTTTCGGCGACGAGTACACCATCACCACCGATTGCACGCAGTGCATCCCGACCCCGGCGGCGGCGAGCGTGCTGGCGTTTGCGGGCGTGTTCGCGGCTCGGCGGCGTCGCGCGGCGTAGTCATCCCGAACCGCATTCTCCTCGCGCCCGGCCGGATGATCCCGGTCGGGCTGCTTTTCCCTCTCCTTGAGGTCTCCAAGATGACGAAGCGATTGCGGTCTCTTTCGATTCTGCTCCTGTGCGGCGGCGTGGCACCGCTCGCCCACGCCGACGCCATCAAGGACCGCCAGGTCAAGTGCGACAGCAAGCTGCTCGCCACGATCAACCTCGCCGACACGATCCCGTATCGGGACGACGACGCCAAGACCAAGGGCGTCTCGGTCAGCGGCGGGGCGGTGGCGACCAACATGCTCAGGGGCGAATTGCAGTGGATCCAGGTCATCAAGACCTCCGACCCGTTCAACACCGCGACGCCCGCGAACACGCCGTACTTCGATCCCGGCGAGAACGACCCCAAGGGTGTGAACTACCCGTTCTATTGGAACTACACGCTCAAGGCCCGCGACGGCAACGAGTACCCGCAGTTCTACTACAAGAACCAGCAGACCGACGGCGGTCTCGGTCTGAACTTCAGCGACAAGCCAAGCCGTGAGTATCTCCGCGGAGCCAAGACCTGGCAGGCGCAGCTCTCGCTGGTGTGCTTCTTCGGCAACAAGATCGGCGTGCTCTGGACCGGCTCCTACGGCTTCGCCATCGACAAGGACGGGAACAACGTCGTCAATGGATGGACCGAACTCGCCAATCCCGAGTGGCTCACCCAAGCCGCGCTCGACGCACGCTACGGCAAGAACACGTTCCAGCTCAGCACGGATTGCACCGATTGCCTCGTTCCGGCCGCGTCCAGCGTCTCGCTGCTCGCGGCCGCGGGCCTCTTCGCCGGGCGCCGACGGCGCTGCAGCCGGATTCTCAGGCACTGAGCAAGGGTCGGGCCATGCACACGCGACTCAATGGTGACCGCTACGCTGGTGTTGTGATCACACTGGCGATCGCGGCGGGGATGGTTGGCGGCTGCGAGGGCCGCAGCGAGCCTCGGGAATCGCGCTCCGACGATCCTGCTTCGACGCAGCTCGCGACCCAGCAACCCGCCACCAAAAACCCCGCCACCAAGAACCCCGACACAAAGAACCCGGCTCAGACGTCGATGCTCCCACCCACCACCAAAGCCCGGGCATTGATCCTGCGGCACCGCGGCCCGAGCGATCGTCCGCCGCCGGTCCTCATCTTCGCCCCCGCCCAAGCCGATGCTGATCTGGCGGTGAAGGACGCGTCCGCCACCGCGCCGATGGGCGCAACCCCGATCGTGGTGGACGTGGCCGCGTTTACGTGCCTGATCGACTCGATTCCGGCTGCGGCCCCAGGCGGAACTGCTGCAGCACTCGAACTTGAAGTCTGCGGCGAGCCGCACCGCCGCGTGCTGCTCGACGCCGAACAGTCGAAAGTCTGGATCGACACGAGCAAGGCGTGCGTTGGCGAGTCGTCGGCCGCGTGGGGATACCTGCGTTCGGCCCGCGTCTCGCTGTCGCCGCGGTGAGGGTTTGCCGTTTTCGTTGTGGTCGGGACATCGCCAAGTGCGGTTCGCTACTCTCTTGCGATGCGCCAATCCCTGATCGCCTTGCTTGCTCTCTCGGGTCTCGCCCAAGCCGCTCACGCGTGGGATGCGCCCGGGCATCGGGCGATCACGACGGTGGCGATGGAGCGGCTGCGGGCGACAGTGTCCGACCAAGCCCTGGCGTGGACGGGCGAGGGCAACTGGCCCAAAGTCATCGCCGACCAGGCGACCATGCCGGACCGCTGGCGGAACGTGCGGGCCCCGGCGCTCGCACACGTGAACAACCCGGACCACTACATCGATGTCGAGGATCTTGTGGACCTTGGTTTGTCGCTGCGGACGATCGAGCCTCTGCGGCACGAGTTCGCGGGGCAACTCGCGCTCGCTCGGAAAGAGCGACCCGGCGCGGGGCGTCAGTCCAATCCCGCCCGCGACACCGCGAAGACCGACGCCTACCCGGGCTTCCTGCCGCAGGCGATCAGCGAGCAATACGCGCGGCTGGTGTCGAACCTCAAGACCATGCGCACGCTCGCGAGAATGAACGAGCCCGCCCGCGCGGCCCAGCTTGAGACGGCGCGGCTCAACGTCGCGTGGTCGCTCGGCGTGCTCTCGCACTTTGTCGGCGACGCGGCCCAGCCCCTGCACACCACACGCCACCACCACGGCTGGGTGGGGGACAATCCCAACGGCTACACGACGAGATGGGAGATCCACGCCGAGATCGACGCCACAGTGCTGCAGAAGCACAACCTCTACGAGGACGCGATCCGGGCGGGCTTTAGGGCCGAGCGACCGGACCTGGCCGACATCAACGAGTCGAACCCTTGGGCCGCGGTGCTGTCGCACATCGAACGCTCGCACGGAGCGATGGAGGAGATCTACAAACTCGACAAGTCAGGGGATTTGTGGAAGGAGCCGGGTAAGGCGCTCATCACGCAGCGGCTGACCGATGCCGCGGAGATGCTGGCGGCCCTGTACAACGCGGCGTGGGAGGCTTCGACGCCGAGTGACGAAGACGTGAAGACTTTCGTGAAGTACGACGGCTTCGACGGTGGAAAACAGCAAGCCAAGTAACTCAGTGGTACCTCGGGTGCCACGACGTGGTCGCTTTGGACCAGACCGTACGTACACACCATCCGGGTCGCTCCAGACAATCGGGCATCAGGCACGCCGCAAAGCCGGCGTATTGAGAGCACCGAGTGCCAACCCTCCGTGAAGGAGCGGGCCGCAGCGCACGGTCTGAACGCCGAGCCGGTCAAGCCGCGGCACCCGGCGGTGAGGTGTGTGGTTCAGCGTGCACCGGCGAGCGCCGCCGTCTTGGGCTCGACATACGTGCCGGCCTTGCCCATCTGCAGGAACGCGATCACGCTGTCGGCCACGTGGCGGAGCTGCTGCTCGCTGAGCTCGGGGTAGATCGGGAGGGCGATCGTTTCGAGCGCGGCGGACTGCGACTCGGGCAGGTCGCTGGGCTTGTAGCCCATGTGCTTGAAGCACTCCTGCTCGTGCAGCGGGACGGGGTAATAGATCTCCGTGCCGATGTTCTGGTTCTTGAGGTGATCGCGCAGAGCGTCGCGCTTGGCGGCGGGGACGCGGATCACGTACTGGTTGTAGATGTGACGCGCCGGTGCCGCGGGACGGAAGGGGATCCGCAGCGGCGAGGCGTCGGCGCTCCACGAGACACCCGAGAGCTTCGCGCCCGCGGCCTTGAAGGCGGCGTCGTAGAAGTCGGCGTTCTTGCGCCGGCCCTCGTGCCACGAGTCGAGGTGGCGGAGCTTGACGCGGAGGATCGCGGCCTGCAGCGAGTCAAGGCGGCTGTTGATGCCGACGATCTGGTGGTAGTACTTCGGCTTCATCCCGTGCCCACGCAGCATGGTGAGCTTGTCGGCCAGGTGCGGGCAGTTGGTGGTCATGATGCCACCGTCGCCGAACGCGCCGAGGTTCTTGCTTGGGAAGAAGCTGAAGGTGCCGATCGCGCCGCGCGAGCCAACGTCCAGCCCGCGGTTGTCACGCGTGCCAATGGCTTGAGCGCAGTCCTCGACGATGGGCACGTTGAGCTCGCGGCCCAGGTCCAGGAACGCGTCGAGATCGACCGCCTGACCGAAGAGGTGCACGGGCATGATGGCCTTGAGGCGCTTGCACTTCTTGGCGACCTCGCGGGTGTGCACGGGGCACATGTTGTACGTCTTGGGGTCGATGTCGGCGAAGACCGGCACGGCGTTCAGGCGAGCGATCGAGCCGGCGGTCGCGAAGAAGGTGTAGCTGGGGCAGATGATCTCGTCGCCGGGCTTGATGTCGAGGGCCATGAGGGCGAGCAGGATCGCGTCGGAGCCGTTGGCGCACGCGATGCCGTGGCGGGTCTTGGAGTAGGCCGCGATCTCCTTCTCGAGCTCGGCGATGTCCGGGCCGCCGATGTAGTACGCGCTCTCGAGCACCTTCTGCATGACGGGCTCGAGCTCGGCCCGCAGGGCGGCGTACTGCACCTTCAGGTCGAGCAGCGGGACGGTGATCGCTTGCGACATCGCGTTTTTCCTGTGGGCCGGGCGGCGGCCAAGGCCACCATCCAACCAGAACCCCGCGGCTCTCGACCCGCGGGCAAATCGGGCGGAACTATAGGAAATCAACGAGGCTGAGACATTCACCACAGAGACACAGAGGCACAGAGAGAGAACAGGGGTTCAAGACAAAGTTGCCTTCAACACAGGCTATCTCTCTGTGCCTCTGTGTCTCCGTGGTGAAATTCCTCACGCCTTCGCCGGCAAGGTCCGGAAATCGCCTGATTGCGATCGCGTGGGCGTGCCCTGCCCCCTCGAGAGCTTGGCGGCGCGGATGCTGCGATAGACCTCAAGGTGCTTCTCGTGCATCACGTCGGCCCGCAGCTCGGGACGGCGAGAGGCTTCGATGCGTTCGCGTGACAGCCGCGACACCTCGGCCTCGTCGAAGCGGAGCATCGCCAGCGCGAGCTCCATGACGTCCATCGGGTCGTTGAGCACGACGCCGTCGCGCGGGAGCGTCATCAGCTCCGTCGCGCCGTTGTAAGCGGTGGTGATGACCGGCACGCCGCAGGCAAGGGCTTCGAGCACGACGAGCGGACAGGGGTCGTAGAGCGTGGGCAGGACGAACACGTCCGACGCGTGGTACGCGGGCACCGGGTCTTCGACATCACCGAGGAACGCGACGTCGTTGGCGACGCCCATCGACGCGGCGAGGCGCTTGTACTTGGGGATGTCGCCGCCGCCGACGACGAGCAGGCCCGCGTCGCGTCCGCGGCCGCGGAGGTGGGCCATTGCCGCGAGGATGCGATCGACGCCCTTGAGCTTGAAGTCGTGGGCGACGGTGAGGTAGATGGTGCGGCTCTGCCAGCCGAGCTCGGCGCGGATGCGGTCGCGGTTGCCGACGCCCTGGGCGGGAAGTTGATCCTTGTCCTCGGGCTTGAAGCGATCGGTGTCGGTGCCGTTGTGGATGACGACGACGCGGGCCGGGTCGATCGGATACGTCGAGAGGATCTGCCGCCGGACCATCTCGGAGACCGCGATGATCGTGGCCGAACCCTTCTTGTCGTACTGGCGGCGTTCCAGGCGGCGGAACTCGCGGTAGCGCGAGAGCAGGCCGTAGCCCAGCGGGCGGGCCCAGCGGAAGAGCCCGTGGGCGAGGCGGCTGCGCTGGCGGTAGACGTAGCGACGCACGCCGTGGTGGGGCATGATGACGTCGGCGTACCAGCCGTCGCCCATGTCGTGCACGATGTCGAAGTTCTCTTTGACGATCAGCTTCTGCACCGCGGCGGCGAAGCGGAGGCGACGCGAGCCAAACAAGGCCGAGCCGACCTCGACAAGGTTGGTCCGGGCCTCACCCGGGGCGCCGCGGATCTGGCGGGCGTAGATGGAAACGTGATGCCCCGAGGCCAGTAGACGCACGGCGTGATCGTGCGTCCAGCGCTGGGCCCCGCCCCCCACGGCGTCGTACCGGTCCAGTACGAACGCGATTCGCATGCTCTCTTTGGGCATCTGGGGGCAAGTGTAGCGGGAGGCAGTGGGGCAGTGGAGGAGTGGGGCAGTAGGGGCAGGGAAGAACGGGGCGAAGGTCAGCGGCGTTTGCGGGCGGCTCAATTGATCGCCTCATCCCATCGCGATTGCAGGTCTTGCGCGTTGAGAGAGCCCCGCGAACGGCGGTCACGCACCCCTCATCCCACACCCCTTCCTACTCCGTACGCGTCCCTTCCGCGTACGACATCGCGAACCAGATCGCGGCGTCCTCGCGGGCTGCGAAGCGCTTCAGCGACTCCATCGCGAACGCGAACTCGTCGGCGGTGATGAGTTCGTGCAGAAGGAGTTGGTCCTTGCAGCCGTTCAGGATGCCCATGATGTTGTGCACCAGCGGCACGAACGACTCCTCGTTGCTGCAGCCGCCGAACCAGACCCAGGCATTGCGCTTGGGCTTGGCGCCCGCCTGGTGGAGGAGCTGGACGAGCCGACGCCCGACGAACGGATCGTTGCCGAAGCGGTCGTAGAGGCGGATGTACGCACGCCACACGTTCATCACGCCGGGCGGCTGGGGGTGCAGGCGGAGCGCGTCGTGGTCGTCGTCGGCGAGGATGATGCGTCCGCCGGGTTTCACCGCGATCAGCATGTGCCGCACCACCGCGAGCGGATCGGGAACGTGCTCGAGCAGGAATCGGGTGACCGCGATGTCGAACCCGGCGCGTTCGTCGGGGCGGAGCGGGAGGTGCAACGCGTCGCCGCGCCGGAACTCGACCTGCGACATGCCCAGGGCCGCGTCGTGGGCTTTCGCAAGCTGCTCCTCGCTGCGTTCGACGCCGAGCACGGAGCCGCGGGGGCCGGTGGCCTCACCCATGGCGACGGCGAGCTGACCCAGGCCGCAGCCGACGTCGAGGATGCGTTGCCCGGGGCGGATCTGCATCTCATCGACGGTGCGGCGATTGAGGAGGTCGTTGAGGGCGGCGAGGCGGGCCTGCTCGGTTTCGTGCGTGCCGTGGACGTAGACGCTGTCGCGATCCGGCTTGGGGCTGGGGGCGGGCATGGTGCATGCTACCGCGGGCGAGGGGGCAGGGTTCGGAGTTACGCGGCCGGGCGGGCCGACTCATCGCGGCGGATGGGAGCCGCGGGCTCCAGCACCAGGGGCGTCGTCGGCTTGGCCTCGATGGCCTGAACCGCGCTCTCGGCTGCCTTTGCAGCCCGCTCGGCCTCGAAGTGGCCATGCGGGTCGATGCAGAAGAAGCCGCCCTCGATGCGGGCCCCCTCTTCGACGACCAGAATCCTGGCCTTGCAGTCGCCGCGCCACCGGGCGGTCTCGCCGATGACGACGTGACCCTTCGTCTCGACGTTGGCCTTGAGCTCGCCCAGGACCTCGACGGCCTCACCGGCCTTGACGCCCGGGGCCCAGACGCGGCCCTTCTTCTTGATGAACAGGATGCCGGTGGTCTCGACGCGGGCACCCATCTTCTCGGTGTCGACGACCACGTCCTGCACGGTCTGGCGCTTGTAGCAGCGGGGGCACGTCGCGGTCTCGGCCTTGGTCGAGACGTGCATGGTCTCGGCGCAATGGATGCAGCGGACCGCACGCGGGGCGTGTCCCTTGGCCGCTTGATCGCTCAGATAGCCAGCCATGCGCAACGACACCTCTCGCACGTTCGCCGCTCCGCGGCGTAAGCGCGATTGATCAGCGGCACAGGCCTCCGCCCGTGCGTGGGGGTGTCGTGCGCGACCGGTCGCTCCCGACCGTTTCGCGTGCGGCCGTCCGTGGCCCCGGGGTCGAAAACCCCTTCAAGCCCGACGGCGGGGTGAGCGTTACTCCGAACGCGTGCCGGCGAGCCACGACGCGCCGCTATTCGCATTCGGCGTGCCAATCGGGGTCGTGTGCGTGGCTTTGCGCCCGGTCTTGATCTCGAGGTCGTGGCCCAGCTCATCGGAGAGCTTGACGGCCTCGGGGCCCACCTTGCAGTGGCCGACGAAGGACGCGCCCTCGATGACGCTCAGGCTGCCGGCGGTGATGTCGCCCTTGACCTTGGCCTTGGCGGTGAGCTGCAGGCGGTCGCGGGCGATCACGTCACCCTCCAGCGGGCCATCGACGATCACGTTGCCCGCCTCGACGGTGGCGCGGCAGGTCGCGGTCTCGCCGATGATGACCTCGCCCTTGGCGATGATCTTGCCTTCAAAGGTGCCGAGGATCTTGGCGGAAGCGTCGAAGGACAGCTCGCCCTTGATCTTCGCGTCGCGGCCGATGATCGTGACCTGGTTCTCGTTGTCTGCCATGGGGAGAGCTCCGCCTGCCCGAAAGCCTGTTGGGCCGCCGGAGGAGCGACGTTCGCCGCCGCCGGTCGGCCCGATGTATTGCGGCGCATCGTGCGCCATCGTCGGGTTATCGGTCAGGGGCACGCGAAGGGATCACGTTTTGCGCGATGCAGCGCGGATCCGCTGCGCAAGTCATGCACCCGCGGGAGTTGCGGGCGCGGGGGCCACCGTCTCGGGTGCCAGGAGCTCGCGCATCCGCTGCTGGCGGTAGGCGAAGATCTTCTCCAGGTCGGGTCGGACCATGAGGCGGTGGATCAGGCCGCCGAGGCCGGGGACCCAGCGGGGAATATCGATTGGGAGGTATCGGACCTTGTCGGCGATGCGGGTGCCGACGAAACGGCCCTCGCGGTGGACGGGCTCAAAGGTGTGGGTGTGCTCCCAGAGCCAATAGGGGCCCTTGATCTGCCTGTCGATGAACATCCCGGGGGGCTCGTACGCTGCAATGACCGTCCGCCAGCGAATAGGGATGCCCCGCAGGCGGATCTTGTAGTCGATGATCGCCCCCGGGCGCATCACCAGAGGGCGCGGGGTGAGGATCTGGAAGTTCAGCCAGGGCGGGGTGATGGCTTCGAGGTTCTCCGGGCTGGCGAAGAATGGGAAGACCTCGTTCAGGGTGCGGGGCAGGACGATGGCGGTCTCCAGCACGTAGGCGTCTGCGGTCGCCCTTGTGGTGAGAGAAGGCGGGGGCGTGATAGCGGTCGGGTGGGGGGTGGGAGTCGCGGAGGCCATCGGTCGGTGGTTTCGCGGGGGGCTGTGATCGGGATTCAACCCGCGGCGTGCCGCGGACGGAGGGATGGCCATGCTCGCATTGCTCGCATCGCTGGTTCTGATGGGGGGAGGGCTGATGGTCGGCGAACCCGCGACCCAGCCGCAGCCGGAAGCCCAGCCTCAAACGCAGCCTCAGCCCGCGCCGGCGGAAGCGGCGCTGATCTCCATGCGCCCGCGGTACGCCGAGGGGGACACGTTCAAGGTGAAGTGGACGATGGAGAGCGAGGACGTCCGCGAGGGCGAGACGATCTCGGAAGAGCAGAAGCGGAGCCTGAGCTACAGCGAGATCCACATGACGGTGAAGGTGGACAAGCTCTTCCCGGGCAACGTTATCAAGGGCACCATGACGTTCACGCGGGTGGTGATCGAGGCCTCGGTGCCGGGCGGGCGGGAGCGGTACGACAGCGCCGAC
>DASVYC010000035.1:0-6583 GCA_036392375.1 Phycisphaerales bacterium | reverse complement strand
CTGGTCGCGTCGAGCGCCTTGCGATCGTCGTCGGGGTTGCGGGAGGACGCGAGCTCGGCCTCTGCCTTGGTGAGCAGCGGGCCCGCAAGGTCGCGCTGGTTCAGGTCGATGGAGGCGCGCGAGAGATTGATCAGGAATCGGGCACGACGGTTGTTGCCCGGGGGCGACAGCTCGTCGGCCGCGGCGATCAGTTCCAGCAGGCTCTTCCGAGCGTCGTCGTCGCTGCGTTCCCGCTTGAGGGACTTGGCGATATCGGTCAAGCGGGCCTTGAGCGTGGGCCGTTCCGCGTCGCTCGCGAAACGGAACCGGCACCCCGCGTAACGCAGCGCCCAGCGGCGTGCATTGGTCGCGTCGCCAGCGTCGGTGAAGGAGAGATGAGCGAAGTCCGCGGCTTTCTCCGCGAAGAACGCGAAGTCCCCCTCGGCGGTCTCGAAGATGTCCGAGGCCTTGGCCGCGAGCGGCGCAGCCTCGGCCGGGCGGGCGTTACGACGCAGCGTCGCGGCAACGGTTACGAGCGGGATGCCGCGGTGGGTGTGCCCCTCGGGGAAGATCTTCTCCGATTGCTCGATCATCCCCTCGGCGTACTGCAGGGCCTCTGCGTCCCGCTTCAGGCGCAGGAGCACGTTGACGAGGTTGTTCCGCGTCGTCAGCGACAGGGGATGGTTCTTCCCGTTGGCCGCTTCCTGCTCGACGAGCAATTGCTTGAGCTGTGGCTCGACCTCGCTCACTCGGTTCATCGCGTTGAGCATCACGAGATACGTGGCGCGGGCGTTCAGGCGCGACGAGTGGCCCACCGGCAGCTTCTCGTCGGCGAGCGCGATGGTTTCTTTGATGATCGGCTCGGCCTTGTCGAACTGCCGCGCGGCCTGGAGCATGTTGGCGTAGGACGTGCTCGCGGCGATCCGCCCCACATGTTCATCACGCATGAGTGTCGCGAAGCGGGGATAGATCCGCTCGAAGAGCGCCATCGCCTTTTTCTGCTCGCCGGCGTTCGCGAACGCGACCGCGAGCTGTGACTCGCCGTTGATCACGTGCACCCCGTCCGGGCCCTCGAGCGTCTTGTAGATCTCGATGGACTTCTCGTGCTGCTCGGCGGACTGCGACCACATGCCCAGCGTGTTGTAGATCCGCCCCAGCTCGTAACGCAGCTCGCCCTGGATCCGAGGGCTGTTGCTGAATGCCTCGGCGATGCCTTTCTCGGCCACCCTGAGCACGTCCACGACCTTGACGTCGTAGCCCATCTTGTCCGGGGCCGCGGCGCCGATCATCTGCAGCACCAAGTAGTCCTTGACGGCTTCGGTGACGCTGTTGGCGGCGTCGGCGCGTTCACGGGCCTCTTGCTCGGACTGCGCCCGCAGATTCGCCAGCACCGTCTGGGCTGCCTCGGCCTCGCGGGCCTCGACCGCGCGCTGGTACTGCACCCACGAGAACGCGGTGGCCCCGATGAGGGCAAGCACCGAACCCACGGAGATCACGGTCAGCGCGGGTTTGCGGCGAGCGAACTTGCGGATCGTGTACAGCGTGCCCGGCGGGCGGGCGGTGATGGGCTCGTGCGCCAGGAACCGGCGCAGGTCCGCCGCGAGCTCCGCCGCCGAGGAATAGCGCTGCTCGCGGTCCTTGTGCAAGGCTTTGGCCGCGATCACTTCCAGGTCCCCGCTCAACGCCGGACGCACGCGCCCCAGCTTCGTCGGGACCTGCTCCCGCACCTTCGTCGCCGCCTGCGTGATGGTGAGATCGTTGAGATCCAGCGGCAGCTTCTCGGCCAGCAACTCGTACAAGATGACGCCCAGGGCGTAGACGTCGCTGCGTGTGTCGACCTGTTCGGGCTTGGCCTCGAACTGCTCGGGGCTCATGTACCCGAGCGTGCCCACGATGCGGTTGGCGTCCAGCGCGAGCGTGGCGGACTCGCCCTCGCTGTTGGTGAGCTTGGCGACGCCAAAGTCCAGGACCTTTGGTGCGTACGTGCCGTCTGACGCGGCCTCGACCAGGATGTTGCCGGGCTTCAGGTCGCGGTGAATCACGCCCTTTTGGTGCGCGTGCTGCACCGCGTCGCACACCCGGGCGAGCAGATCGACTCGTTGGCGATCCGAGAGCCCCCGGTCACGCACGAACCGCGTCAGCGGCGGGCCCTCCACGTACTCCATGGCGAAGAACGCCTGCCCCGTCGCGACATCGGTCGAGGCCTCGAAGATCTGAGCGATCCCGGGGTGCTTGAGCTGCCCCAGGACCTGGGCCTCGTTGCGGAAGCGGGCCAGCATCGCGCGGGTCGCGACGCCGCGGGCGATGACCTTGATAGCCACGCGGCGCTTGGGGCTGGGCTGCTCGGCCTCGTAGACCAGGCCCATGCCGCCCTCGCCGATGAGGCGCACCACGCGGTACGGCCCGATCGCCTGCGGCAGAGGGGCTTGCAGGTCCCGGCCCTTGTCGAAGGCGGACGTTGGTGATTCCGACGAATCGGACTTTGACGCGATGGCGGCGTGCAACCGGTCCAAGGCCAGCCGGTGGGGTGCGTACTCGGGCGAATCAAGGATCGGGTTCTCATCGCCCGCGAGGTTGAAGAGCGCCTCGACCTCGCGCACCACTTCCGGATCGTTCGGGCAACGCTCACGCACGAACGCGACGAGCGACGGCCCGGACATGTCTCCCGCGTCGTCCAGAACCCGGGCGACGCGTTGCTCGAGCGAGAGGTCCTTGGTGCGATCGTCGGCGCTCATGGTGGTCGTTGGGTGCGGAACGTCAGTGATGGGATCGGAGCCACGCCGGCGCGGGAAGCTACGCCTTCTGGTCGCCTTCTTCCGGCGGCTTCATGCGTCGGTTGAGCCAGCCGCGGGCGAGCACCCAGTCGCGCTCCACCGTCGCGTCGCCGATGCCCAGGACCGTGGCGATCTCCTGAGCCGTCAGGCCGCCGAAGAACTTGAGCTCGACGACGCGCGCGGCCCGCGGGTACAGCGCGGCGAACTCCTGCATCGCGTCTTCGAGGTCGAGCACGTCGGCCTCGGTGCGGCCGTCGGGCGAGGGGGTCTGGGCGAGCGCGATCGTGTCGCTCACGCGTTCGCGCTTCTGGCCGTCGCCGGCCTCGCCGAAGCCGCCCCGCTTCTGAGCCCGCTTGGCCCGGGCATGGTCAATGAGGAGCTGGCGCATCACCTTGGCGGCCAGAGCCATGAAGTGGGCCCGGCTGGTGGCTTGGACCGGGTCGCCCGATTCGCCGCCGACGAGCTTGATGTACGCCTCGTTGACCAGCGCGGTGGGCTGCAGCGTGTGGTCACGCCGTTCGTTCTTGAAGAAGGATCCGGCCAGGGCACGCAGCTCGGTGTACAGAAGCGGCAACAAGCGGTCGGCGGCGGAGGCATCCCCGCCGGACAGCTCGTTCAGCAGCATCGTGACGTCGGTGCGTTGCCCCATGAACACTCAGTGTATCGGACCGTTCCAGCCGTCCGTTGGAGGATGCTCGACAGCCCCGGTGGAGTCCCCGGTGAAGCTGTTCCGATTGCGATGTCCTTTGCAGTTCCGAGTCTTGCAACTCGGTCGCGTGTTTCCGGAGAATCGCGGTGAGGGTCGGCGGCGGTCGCTCTCGCCTGTACGTGTGTCGTTCAGATCGCCCAACCCTTGGAGCCAGCACCGTGACACACCGCAAGCCTCGTTTCCGGACCCTACTCCTCGCCGCCCTTGTGATGTCCGCCGGTTCCGCCGCCTCCGCGGCGGTCTCCATCTCGGCCGGGCCGTACTACAACCCAACAACCAAATCCCGCTACTACAAGATCACCGGCGGCGATTGGAATCAGCTGCGCGCGTTCGCCCAGTCCATGGGTGGCGACCTCGCGACCATCGAGGACGCGGCGGAGAACACCTGGGTGCGCAACATCGTTGTTGGGAACAACTCCAAGCCTTTCATCGGCCTGAACGACGCCGTGACCGAGGGCACCCTCGTTTGGGCGGACGGCTCGGGCAGCGCGTTCCGCGCATGGCGCGTGGGCGAGCCCCAGAACACCGCGAGCAAGGACTATGTCCGCTACGACGGACAGGCCGCGGGCACGTGGGAGATCGTGACGGTCGCATTCAGCCCGGAGGCCGTGGTCGAGATCAAGCCGGTGAACGGTGAGCAAGCGCCGATCCGGGTTCCCAGCGAGCACGCGACGATCCCGGCCGGTATCTTGGCCGCGAATCAGGTGGACGCGAAAGAGGTCGTTCTGGCGAGCGGCACCTACACGCTGACGTCCGATTTCGGCCTGTTCGGGAGGACTCTCCGCGGAGCTGGCGTCGGACAGACGATCCTGTTGATGCCCACAGGCTCGAGCCCGGGCATGTCGGTGGGCGGCAACGCCGCGGTGCAGGATCTGACGATCGTCAACCGCTCCTCGGGCCCCTCGGCTGTGGTCTTCTCGGGTGCCAATCGCATCCGGCGCGTGGAGTTCTCGTCCACTCTGGGCACCGCGGATGGCCCGTTGTTGGAGTTCTCGGGATCGTCGTCTTCCGAGACGACGGTGATCGATAGCTGCGTGTTCAACACCAGCGAGTACGCCCTGGAGCATGAGAACGGCGATCTCTCGGTCATCAACACAGTCTTCCGCGACCTGGGAGCCGTGAGCAAGGAAGGCGGGAGCTCGGGCACGCTTCGCATGAGCAACTGCGTCTTCACGCGGTGCGGGCCGGGCCCGCAGTTCCAGTTCGGACCGGATGCGTTTGTTTCCAACTCGATCTTCTGGAACAACACCGGACAGATCGGAACGAGCGTGCGGTACTGCATCGGCGCGGGCATTCAAGGGCCCACCAATCTCGACGCCGATCCCAAGTTCGTCAACGATGCCGCCAACGACTTCCGGCTTCGGCCCGACTCGCCCGGAATCGATCGCGGGGCCGTGGCGGATTTCGCGGCGTGCCTGCCCGAGGATCTCGTGGACTTCGCGGGCAATCCGCGGGCGATCGACGTGCCGAGCGTGCCGAACTACACCCCGAGCGTGACGCCAATCGACCTGGGGGTTTTCGAGTTCACGCCGGTGGCGTGCCCGGGTGATCTGAACGGCGACGCCGTCGTGGACGACAGCGACTTCCAGATCTTCGTGGTTTGGTACAACCAGCTCGTCTGCCCCTAACCTCTCTTCCGAGGTGCCCAATGCGATTTGTTCTTTCCGCCGTCATCGGATGCGTTCTCGCGGTCGGGTCGGCGGCGGACGCCGCGATCACCGTGGAGGCCGGCCCGGTCTTCAATCCCGCGACCGGTTCTCGCTACTACCGCATCGCGGGTGGCGACTGGAATCAGCTCCGCGCCTTCGCGGTGGCGATGGGAGGCGATCTGGCATCCGTCGATGACGCGGCTGAGAACACGTGGATTCGTGCCAACATCGTCGGCAACGGCGGCAAGCCGTACATCGGGCTGAACGACGCCGGCGTGGAGGGGACTCTGGTCTGGTCGGACGGGTCAACGAGCGCGTACCGCATGTGGCGCGTTGGCGAGCCGACCAACACTGCGACGAAGGACTACGTCCGCTTTGATGGGCAGGCGGGAGGAACCTGGGAGATCGTGACGGCAGACTTCGGTCCTCAAGGGATCGTCGAGATCAAGCCCACGGCGAGCGGCCCGCCGCCGGTGCGGGTGCCGTCTGAGCAACCCACGATCGAGGCCGCGGTTGCGGCGGTTGGGACGTCCGGGTCAACACAGGTCTTGATCGCCCCCGGCACCTACACGCTCGCCGGGCAGGTCGAATTGAATGGATGCACACTGCGGGGTTCGGGGATGGATCAGACGGTGGTGGAGGGCATCACGGCGCTGCAAGCAAGCGTGTCTGTTCTTGATGGACGGATCGAGGACCTGACACTCGTCAATCGCTCCGCCGATGCCACGGTGAGGCTGTGGTCCGGCAGCTTGGTCCTGCGAGGAGTTCGGTTCACGTCGCAGCTCTCAACCGCGGGCGGTGTGCTGTATGCGATCAATGCCTGGCCTTCGAGCACGCTGATCGATGGCTGCCAGTTCGATACCAGCGATGCGGCGATCTCGCATTTCGGGGGGACCGTCCGTGTCGTCAACACAGTCTTTCGCGATTTGGGCCGCATCACGGTGAACCCCGGCAGTACCGCCAGCCCGGTGTTCACGGCCTCCAACTGCACCTTTGTCCGCTGCGGTCCGAGCCCGCTGTTCCCGTCCGGCGTCAACCACTCGATCTCGAACTCGATCTTCTATAAAGCAGACAAGTTCGACAGCGGCACCTACACGATCACCAACAGCCTCGTGGACTCTGTCGCCGGAGCAACCAACATCAGCGGCAACCCGTTGTTCGTGGACGAACAAGCTAACGACTTCCGGCTGTTGCCCGGATCGCCCTGCATCGATCGTGGAGACGTCAGGTCGTTGGTGGCCGCCGGTCCGGACGACTGGACTGATTTCGCGGGTCAGGAACGCTCCATCGATACCCCCGGTGCGCCGAACTTTCACCTTCGGGCCCCGATCGACCTCGGCGCCTTCGAGTTTGCTCCCCCGGCGTGCCCGGGCGATCTGAACGGCGATGGCGTGGTGGACGACGTCGACTTCCAGATCTTCGTGGTGTGGTACAACCAGGTGATCTGCCCGTAGCGTGACCACGGCGACCCG
>DASVYC010000034.1:0-11024 GCA_036392375.1 Phycisphaerales bacterium | reverse complement strand
CCCGTCCGCACGAGGAAGTCCCGCGACTCCACTCGGTGAATCAGCCCCGCGTCGTCGGCCTGCTCGAACTCGGTCTTGCCGATGGTGGCCTGGACTTCTTTCTCGTCCGTGCCACGCCGGTAGAGGACCGGGCGGGAGAGGTGCTGGTGACGCTGAGCATCGAGGAATGCCGCGCCGCGATCGAGCAGGTCGCCCACAGGTGCTCCTTATTGCTGCAGCCGCACGCGAACGATGGTGTCGGCGTCGACGGTGGACTTCACCGCCTTGCCGATCAGCTTGTTCGCGCCGGCGGCCGCGTTCTTGGTGGCGTTCTGGGCGGCTGCATCCCAGTACGTGAGCGTGCCCGCGGGGATGGCGCTGCCAGCGCCGACCGCCTTGTTGAAATCGAAGACGCCGGTGACTGCGAGCGATCCCAACTGGCCCGCCTTGATCGGTGCCTGCGTGACCCCGATGAGGTCGGCCTGCACCACCACCGCGCCGACGAGCACGTCAGCGCCGGGGGTGTAGTCGATCGAGCCGCCTTCCTGAACGAACTTTGCTGGTCCTGAAGCCATTCCTGAACCTCCATCTATTGGTGGGCCATCGGTGTCGATGCCCGATTGCTGATCGATGCCGCTCTGAAGGTCGCCGGGGAGCTCTTCGCCGAGCCCCCCAGCGCCTGTGCTGACCTGCCCGGGCATGGCTTACACCTCGCCCTTGCTCTTGACGCCGCCGCGCGGATCCTGCAGGTTGACGCCGAAGTCGTGGTACCCACGCATCCGGATGCCGAGCATGTTGAAGTCCGCGTCGGAGGTCTCGACGGTCGGGGCTTCCTGGCCGTTGAGGAACGCCATCTCGATGACCGGCAGGTCGCTGGGGTCGGCGAGCAGGTACCACGCCTTGGCCGAGTTGCCGGTGTAGAGGGCGTTGGAGAGGTAGCGGCTGACCTCGATGCGGAACTTGCCCTGGTGCGGATTGGCGACGGGGAACTTCGTGTTCGCGGTCGTGTCCCGGAGCTCGACGCTCTTGTAGAGCTGCGTTCCCATCGCCGAGAGCGCCGTGGGCACCAGCAGGATCGCGGGCATCACGCCGGTGGGCTTGCCGTCGGAGTCCACGAGGTCCATGAAGGCGACCTCGCCCTTAGTAAGGCCATCGATGCCGAGGGCGGTGTCCGCGCCCGAGATGAAGTTCTTGTTGCCGGCGCTGAAGAACGCGGCGTTGTTCATGAACGCCGTCCAGAAAACGTCGTTGATCTTCAGGCCCGAGCCGCGGCCCAGCTTGCGGGGGACCGTGGTGATGGCCCCGAGATCGTCGTTGATGATGTCGCGGCGGTCGATCGAGAGCATCAGGCCGTAGGTGTCGGCCTTGTTGGTGTAGGTCTCCTCGCCGAGCGTGCCCTGCTTGAGCTCGCCGCCAGGGGCGACCTGCTCGTACTGGTCCTTGCCGACCAGGCGGTAGCTGGTGACGGTCTTGAAGTCGCTGACGTTGCGGACGGCGCAGATGCTCCGCCACACGCGCTCGACGCTGAAGAAGCCCTCGAGCAGGAACTTGTTGGCGACGTTGGAGAGGATGCCGCCCACGTCGATGGTCGTCATGCCCGCCTCGATGCCGCGTCCGAACGCGGCTTCGAGCACGCGGCGGCTGTCACGGAACGTGCGGCCCGTGTAGCCGTTGGCGATCGCGGCTTCAAAAAGGAGTTCCTGCAGGCCGAGCCCGCCCTGGAACCGCTTGGCGGCGATCTCGATTGCCTGCGTGGAGCAGACCTTCTCGATGCCTTCGAGCTTGGCGCTCTGGAAGCACGCGGCCTCCAGCACTTCGCTGGTGACGCTGTTGTCCGGAGCGTGAATGGCCGGGGCCTTGGGGCGGCTGGCGCGGAGGACCTCGAGTTCGGTGCGCGTGGCATCCCAGTTGTCGCGGATGGCCTGGGCCTCGATGCTGGTGTGCTTGCCGCCGCAGACCTTGCGGATCGCGTCGATGCGGGCCGTCTCGGCCAGCGCCGCGGCGCGGATCTGCTCGGGCGTCTGCTCGGTGCCAGTGACGGGGGCATTCGCGGAGGGAGACGGAGTGGGATTGGAATCGTCGGCCATGACGCTGGGCTCCTTGTGAAGACGCGCGGCGATGCTCGCGCTGGTGCGGCCGTCTGCGCCGAGATCCACGAAACTGATCTCGCCGAGCGTGGCCTTGCGGACGACGTTCACCGGGCCGGTGATCTCCTGGCCGTTGACCGTCGCCTTCTGGTTGTCCTTGATGAACTCGAACTCCTCGACGCTCGCGCCGACGGAGGCCTGCCAGGGGAATCCGTTCCGGCTGGAGGCGACGACTTCCTTGGCGGCGGGCGTGTCGCGGGAGATGACCCCAGTCGCGACGAGCTGACCGGCCTCCACGCGGATCGCGTCAGTGTGGCCGACGCCCGAGAGCGGGTCGTGCCCGAAGCGGATGGGGCGTGCCTGCGAGGGGACAGCCAGGCCCGCGAGATCGATCACGACCGGGGCGCGCCACCCCGCGACGCGCATCGCGCCGCCGGTGTACGCGACCATCTTGAACCGGGGCAGCGGCGCGCTCTGACCGTCCGCCGCAGCGGAGAAGGTGATGTCCGCCGTCGCGGTGAACGTGAGCGCGGGGAGGATCTTCATGGAGTCAGTTGGCACTGGCGGTCTCCTCGTCAACGGTGTCTGCGGGGTCGGTGTTCTCGGCGGGCGCGTTCGGGGCCGGAGCGGCAGCCGGTGCGGTTGCGAGTGCGAGGCCGAGCTCGTTCATGAGCGCGAGCTCCTTGGCCCGCTGACGGAGCTCTTGCTCCCAGTCGCGACCCTGCCGGGCGAACTCGACGGCGAGCGTGGTCGTGTGGTTGGCCAGGCGCGTGGCCTGCGCGTTGGCTTCTTTGGCGGGATCGACGTGCTCGACGCCATCCCAGAACCACGCGTGCTCCGGGAGCGTGCGTGCGATCGTGCGGAGCGACTGCGGGAGCAACCCCTCGACCAGCACCGCCTCGTTGAGCCACGCCTTGAGGATGCGGTCGAGCACGGCGAGCTGCATCTGGTGCTGCTCGACGCGGATGCTCTTGAAGTACACCTGGTGGTCAAGGCGGCCGCTGGCGTAGTTGTACCCGGAGGAGTTGCCCGCCGCGACGTTGAACGGCATGTTCAGGCAGCGCGCGATCTCGTTGAGGATCTCGCGCTTGAACTCCCCGAACGTGGTCGTCGGCTGCTCGGCGTGGACCTGCCCGAGCTTCCAGCCTCCGGGGAGCACCGTGGCCAGGCGCTGCTCGAGTTCAACCTCGTCCATCGGCTCCAGCGGATCGGCCTCGCCGTTGGCCGGCGCGTCGGTGTAGATCACGGCGGCGAAGTTGGCGGCGGTCTCGGCAGCCGCGATGGTCGCTAACGTGTACCGGCGGAGCTGCGCGAACAGCGGGAGCGCCGGCGTGATGTCGGGGATGCCGCGAAGCTGGCCTGGGCGATCGGCCCGGAAGTAGTGCACAACCGACGCGGCGGGGAGTGTGTCGTACGCCAGCAGATCGTCGATAGGGGCACGCAGAGCGCTGTTGTCGCCGGGGTGCCGCTTGAGCACGCGGTACGCGGAAGGGTTGCCCCACTGGTCCAGCAGGATGCCGTCGATCTCATCGCTCCGGCCACGACGCATGAGCGGAGAACAGACCTGGTCCGCCTCGATGAGCTTCACGTCGAGCGAGACCTGGGACAGCACTCCGGGGTTGTTCACGAGCAGCGCGAACGCCTCGCCGGTCTCGGCGCGGGCCATCCGCATGGTTCGGAGCTTGCCGGGCAGATCCACCGCGCGCGACCACTGCTCAAACGCGTCCTCGATGCGGGCGTTGGCCTCGGCGTCGCCGGTGAGCATCTGCAGTCGCGGACCGGTGCCGATGGTGTCGTTGGCGAGCGTGAGGACGATGCCCTTGGCGTAGCTGTTGTTGGCGACCTCGTAGCGGGCCCGGTTGCGGAGAACGCGACGGACCTCGGGGTTGATGGCGGCGTTGGGCGACAGGCCGTCTGCGTTCGCCCAGTGCTTGCGGTTGTCGGCGGTGGTCTGTGCCGAGTCGAACTTGGCGACGACCAAACGACGGCCGCCGCGCGACCCACGTCCATGCGAGTCTCGCGACGCCGCCGGGAAGGGGGAGCCGGTCTGCGTCCCGCGACCGACCCGGCTCATGATGTTGGCGATGGCTTTGAGCATGAGTGGGTCAAACGGAACCGGGGGGAACGATCTTGGCGAACTTGATACCGAGGCCGGGCTTCCTCGCGGCGTCCTTGGACGCGAGGTAGCGGTCGGCCTCGATCTGGTCCTTCAGCGGGTGCTGCTCGACGGACTGGCCGTCCACCGACGCCTTCGCGGGCTGCGATGCGTTGTCGCGGATGGCCTGGTCGAGGTTGGGGGCGGGATCGGACACAGGTTCACCTCACGGGCCGCACAGCGCGGCCTCTAGGTGTCCCCTAGGCAGCGGCCGGGCCATCTGCCCGCGCCGCATCGAGGTTCTCGACGATCTGTTCCACCGGTAAAACCAGACGGTCACTCAAGCCCCCAGCCGCTCGCTCGTCGTGACACGTCGCCCGCAGTGACGGCACTGTCGTCGACGGCGGATCGTGCCGACCGGGGTTGCGCGGGTGTAGACGACCTCGAAGTGGCAACAGCCGCAGGTCGGGCAGACGATCCCCTTGGGCTTGACATCCTGCTTTGGCGGCGGCTTTGCTTTCATCGAGTCCGCTCCTTCAAAGCCGAGAGCTTGAGCCGCGGCCGCGCGACCACCTTCGCGTCCGTCCCGAAGAGCACCGCCCCCTCCATCGACGCCGCCACAGCGCAGCCGACCAGGCAGTCCAGCCAGTGGTTGTCGAGACCCTCAACACGAAGCTTCCACTCGTCGACGGTGCGTCCACGTCCCTCGGTCCGCACCCGGTACTCGCTGGTCAGGTGCTCGGCCAGAAGCCGGTGGTGCTCGGGCTTGTGGCCGAACAGCGACAGCCCGCCCGGGTCGCCCATCGGCACCGCCAGCCGCGCATGCACGAACGACTTCCAGAAGTTCGTGTCGAAGAGCACGTGCCGCACAGCTCGTTTGCCGGTGACCACCGGGACGCGCCAGTTCAGCCCGACCCGCTCGCCCCGCTTGCGCTTATAGTCGCTGAAAGGCAGACTGCTCGCGCCGACATAGCGGCCGTGGCTGGGCGTCAGCACGCTGGCGTGCGGGCTCTGGCGACAGAACTGGTAGACCACATCCGTGGATGATCCCCAGTTGGCGTCGATCAGGCAGCGATCGATCCGCACCATCGCTCCGTCATCTCGCCGCCACTCGCGAGCCACCGTCGCTTCCATGAGCCGCTCGAGCCCGGCGTAGATCGCTCCCTCGGCCCCCGCGCGGACGGACGCAGCGCCAAGCGTGCGCTTGATGTCGCGGAGCGTGAAGTACGCCTGCTTCTGGTCCGGCTCGGTGCCGTAGTCGATGACGTGCCCCGTGAAGTCGTCCTCCCACGCGGCCACGAGGTAGAACAGGGCCTTGCCCTGCACGTCCACGAACATCGTCAGGTGCGAGCACGCCAGGGGGACCAGCCCGCGGGCGTGGCCGTTCACCTTGGCGGCGATCTGGTCGGCGCTCAGCAGGTCGTCCGCAACCTCGACCTCCGGGAGCGGCTCGTTCTGGTACTCGGCGAAGAACGCCGCCTCGTTCTGCAGCCGCAGGTTCATCGCGTGCTGCACGGCGGAGAGCTCGTCGTGGTTGAATCGCTCGGGCCAGGCGATCGTCGCGCCGGCATCCATCTCCGCGCGATGGGCCTTGTAGAACGCGGTCGCCTCCGCTCCGCCCCGGTCGGCCTTGAGTCCCTCGGCTCGCAGCCGGGCGTACTCGGCCCACAAGCGGTCTGCGGTGGGGAACGAGTACACCATCTTCGTCCGCTCGCCCTGCCACTGCGGGTGCTTGTCCCGGTCGAGGATGCGATCGGCCAGGTCGTCGGGGCGGACGACGGTCAGCGTCATCAGTCCGGCGATCTTCCGGCCCGGACCAGCCAACCCCAGGATTGCGCCGGCGAGGATCCGTTCGCGGTTGGCGCACTGCGAGGGCGAACGGGCGCTCTCATCGGTCTGCGGGTCGTCGATCAGCACCAGCGACGGGCGCACGCTCACGCCATCGACACGCTTGTGCTTCATGCCACGGATGCGGCCGGTGATCCCTGCGACGCGGATGATCGCGCCCGACGCCGCCGAGCCCGGGATGGTCGGCAGCACGATCTCCCGGGCTGTCCAGCCGATGTGCGTCTGCTTCCCCTGGTAGAGCTGGCCTGACGCCCGCTGGTGGATGCCTTCGAGAGACCGGATGGGATGGCAGACCTCCGGGAAGTCCGCGCCGAGGATCTCGCTGTTCTCCAGCTCCGCCTTGATCGACTCGAGCATCCCCGCCGCGTGCTCCTCGTCCGAGCCGATGAGCGCGACGAACTCGCGGTGCCCGTACAGCAGCGCCCACAGGCACGCCACCTCGCAGAGGCTCGTCTTGCCCGACCCGCGCGGCATCGCCATCGCGAACAGCCCGCCGTCCAGCACGGCCTGCTCGATCTTGGCGATGACCTTCAGGTGGTCGTCGGACCACTTGAGATGGAAGGTCTGCCCGAAGTACGTCTCGCAGAAGTACCGGAAGTCCTTCGCGGCCCGGGCACGCCGCGCGGGGTCACCGACGGGAGGCAGGTCGCCGATGTCGCGGCCCGATAGCGAGAGCATGGCGTTGCGGAGCCGGGCCCGCTCCTTCATCGCCTCGTAGCCCGTGAGCCCCTCGTGCGTGCGGGCCGCCTCGGCCAGGGCCTCGTGCCGCGTCGTCACCAGCCACGCGACGTAACGGAAGAGATCGACCTTGCCCGCGTCGCCATCCGCCGCGACGCGGAACCCCGCGCGCGTGCGATGCCGGTGGAGCTGCCGCTCGCTGATCACCTCGCCCAGCGGCGTGCTGTTGAGCAGCCGCGCGAGTTCGCCGGGCCTGAGTTGGCGCGGGTCAATCGCCACCAGCACCCCCCACAGACATCTCCTTCACGAGCCACGCGGCGTAGTGCACGAGGTTGATGGTGCCGTTCGCGTTCGTCGGCGCACCCGCGTCGATGTCGGCGCGGAGCATCTCCTCGGTGACGGGCTTGCCCCCGATCCGAGAGAGCACGCGGGCGGCGTCCGCGACGCCAAGCGCGGCGGGGTTGAGCCGGGACATTCCCTGTCCGCTCCCCGCAGGCTGGGAACTAGGCGCGTGTTCGGGAGTCATCGCGGACCTCCCGCGCGAACTTGCCCACATGGGCGGAAGAGTTGCCCACATGTCGCAGAATCATCGAGAAATGCAGCCCCAACGCCTTGCCTGTTGGCCAGATGCCGACGAATGTGTGTCACACGCGAGCGGGATGGCCGCACGCGACGGAGACCACGACGATGAACGCCAAGAAGACCAACAAGACCAGCCTCGACGGGATCAGCAAGCAGAAGGCGATCGACGCCGAGATGGAATGGGCCAAGGTCGAGCTCTTGCTCGAAACCCTGGAAACCCGCAAGAGCGACGGCCTCGACTTCCACGAGATCCCGGTCTGGTCGATCCGCGACCTGGTCCGCCATGCCTTTGAGGCCGGGTACCACGAGGGCCTGCACACGGGTTACCGCCAAGGGCGAACGGACGCGTGCCGCTAGGCGGCACGAGAAGAGGCCCCGACAAGCCCGCGAAATCCTGAACTGCCGACGACCTGAAGCCCGCGAAATGCGGGCTTCGCTGTTTAACCGACCACCCATTCGCATAGGAGCAGAAGCATGAACAAGCGCACGACCAACGCCAAGAAGCCCGAACCAACCGCCGCCCAGACCTACGCCGCGAGGCAGAACGACATCGCCCGCCTGATGGACGTGCTGCAGATGGAACTCGACAAGCACGCCGAGGGGGCGAAGGCCGACCCGCGCAACTGGGGCTTTGCGGGAAGCCTCGGGAAGGTCCGCAGCGACCTGATCGACCTGGTCGGGTTCCTCAGCAACATGGATCCCGAGCACGTCGAGGCATTTCTGAACGACGCCGAGTGAACGCACGCCGACAACCCACCCCGAAGGAGCACAGCCATGACCATCAAGACGATCGTGATCGAAGGCATCGAAGAGGACATCAAGATCGCCCGCACCGACGCAGGCGCGACCGTGAGCATCCAGCGTTTCAGCCGTAGCGAGGGCAAGCATGACAACGTGCTGGCGGAGTTCGGACGCGCTGAGAGCCGCGAGGCCCGGTACGCCAAGGCCTGCATCGTCGCCACGCACGTTTACGGGACCGACCGCCACGGACGCCCCGCCGCCACCAACTCGATGATCCACGACGTGATGAATGAGATCGAGCGCGTCGCGGGCTGCTGACCCGCACCACGCGGCGTCGCGGGAAACCGCGACCGCCACGCTTCCCCGCCGCAATGTGCGACGGGAGTTCCAACCCCCAGTACGGAGATGACCATGAGCACGAAGACGAAGAAGCCCGCCAAGCCCCGCACCCCCCGCACCCCGAAGATGTCCAAGAGCGCTGCCCGCGTCGAGGGTGCAGCCAAGACGGACCGCCTCCGCAAGGCGGCGCTTGCCGAGATCAAGGACCGGTTGGCTGGCGGGAAGCAGGACCACGAAGTCCCCAGCGAGAAAGAGGTCGCCAACAACGCGAGCCTTGGCGCGGCTACCAAGGGCAAGAAGGCGAAGGGGGAGAAGGCTCCCAAGACGCCAAAGGCTCCGAAGCCCGCGAAGGAACCGAAGCCCAAGCGCGTCAGCGCCCTCGACGCGGCGGCGCAGGTGCTCGCCGCGAGCGAGGTGCCGATGCGGGCCAAGGAGATGATCGCCGCGATGGAGGCGAAGGGCCTGTGGACGAGCCCCGGCGGCAAGACGCCCGAGGCCACGCTTTACGCCGCCATCATCCGCGAGATCGCCGCCAAGGGCACCGCCGCTCGCTTCAAGAAGCACGAGCGCGGCGTCTTTGTCGCGGGGAAGGGAGCCTGAGCCATGAGCGCCACCCCGGCTCCCCAGCCCGCGCCGACCCAAGCCCAACTCGATGGCGTGCTGCAGGCCGCCCTGTACCTCCTCGGCGCACGGCAGGACCGGATGCTCACCATCGAGGAATGGACGGACCTCGCCCGAGCCGTCGCGGCCTGCCAAGAGCGGAAGACCGCCGACTACCTCACCGAGCACGACCTCGAGGACATCGCCGAGCGCTACGCCCTTGAATGGGACGAAGCGACCGACGGCGCTCTGCCCACGCTCAACGACGAGTGAGGCGTTCATCACGCCTTGCTCCCAGCCGCGACGCTCGTCGCGGCTTTCTCTTCGGCCGCATCCTTTGCCGGAAGCCGCTCCGCCTTGCGGCCCGTGAACGTCTCCCAGCGCTGTACGATGACATCGCAGTAGAGCGCATCGAGCTCCATGAGGAACGCGTGCCGCCCGGTCATCTCCGCACCGATGAGCGTTGAGCCGCTTCCCCCGAAGAGGTCGAGCACGTTCTCGCCGGGACGCGATGAGAACTCGATGGCACGCCGCGCGAGTTCCACGGGCTTCTCCGTGAGGTGGACCATGCTCTGCGGGTTGACCTTCTTGATCGACCAGGTGTCCGGCACGTTGGCGGGCCCGAAGAAGCGGTGAGCCGCGCCTTCCTTCCAGCCAT
The DNA here is from genome assembly GCA_036392375.1 of Phycisphaerales bacterium. Taxonomy (GTDB): domain Bacteria; phylum Planctomycetota; class Phycisphaerae; order Phycisphaerales; family UBA1924; genus JAFEBO01. The sequence goes on along the minus strand of DASVYC010000034.1, from coordinate 1,417 downwards.
AGAAGCACCACTCGTGGTTCCCCATGAAGTCCTTCCGAGTGAGGACCGGGTGCTCCTTGATCCAGATGATCGCTTGGGCGAAGTAGAGCTCGCAGCGCTTGAGCACCGGCGGGTAGTTGCCGCAGTTGGCGTAGCCGCCCCAGATGTAGAACGTGCCGCCGGGGATCAGCACGCGGGTGATGTTCCCGAACCACGCCGCGAGCAGCCGGTCGAACTCGTCATCGGACACGAAGTCATTGGCGAGCGGCCGGTCCTTCGCCCGGAGCTTCTTGTGCGTGGCGCGGCTCTTCTCGGGGTAGCGGTTGAGGTCCGCGCTCTGCTGGTCGTGCTGGTCTGCCTTGCCGGGCAGCGCGAACGAACTCAGGCCAGCGACGATGGCGTTGTTCGAGCGGGGCTCGACCTTCACGTTGTACGGCGGGTCCGTGTTCACGAGATGGATCGGCTGTCCATCAAGCAGACGGTCCAGGTCCTCGGGCGTGGACGAGTCGCCGCACATCAGGCGGTGGTTGCCGAGCACCCAGATGTCGCCGGGCACGGTCGTCGCTGCGTCCGGTGCGCCCGGCACGTCATCGGGATCGGTCAAACCCTCGCTGCCCGCGGGAGCCATGATGGCGCTGAGGTCATCGGCACTGAACCCCAGCAGCGCGAGGTCGAAGTCCACGCCCTTGAGGTCGGCGAGCTCCAGCGGCAGGAGTTCCATGTCCCACGACGTGAGCGACGCGACCTTGTTGTCGGCGATGCGAAGCGCCTTGACCTGTTCCGGCGTCAGATCATCGGCGCGGATGGTCGGCACCTCCTTCAGCCCGAGTTTCCGCGCCGCGCGGAGCCGCGTGTGCCCGGCGATGATCACGCCGTCGGCGTCGATCAGGATCGGCACCTTGAAGCCGAACGCCTCGATGCTCTTGGCCACCGCGTCAATGGCCGCGTCGTTGATGGTGCGGGGATTGCGGTCGTATTCCTTGACCGCGTCGATGGGCAGCGTCTCGATGTTCATAGCGATCTCCGTCGGAAGCGCGGCGGGGAACGCCAGCGCAAAGCGTCGTGGTGGCCCGCCGCACATGCGGTGGGTCCGGGGATCGGTGGATCGCTGGATGGCTGGATCGCTCGGGCGACGGGCCCGTCCGAGAGCGTTTAGCGCCCCGATTCCCCGCGTTACGGGCCGCGCCCGTTGGCCACGGGTCCGCCCACGTTGGCCCACGTCGCGTTCCTGGCGGGTGCCTCTACCAACCCCGCCAGACGCCCGCCCCGCGCCCGGACGGGCGAAACAAACTCTGTCGCCAAGCGCGGCTGTTCCCGCGGGCCAAGCCACGCGATCTGGCCCGGGAAGTACCTAGCCATCGGCCGGGACTGCGCCCGGCAGATGTGGCGGCTGCGCCGCAGATCGAGCGGCCGGTACGATCGCGCTCCATCCTTTGTA
>DASVYC010000033.1:0-58513 GCA_036392375.1 Phycisphaerales bacterium | reverse complement strand
CTGGAGAACGCCGCGCAGCAGTCCGTGACCGCCCGCGAGGGGCAGCGCGAACAGCAGCGCCGCGATGCGGCGGCGATGCACGAAGCGACGCTGGCCGTGATCGGCCAGGACTTCGAGAACGCCCAAGAGGCCCTGCGCAAGGACACCGAGGCGGGACTCGCCGAATCGCAGGCCGCGCTCGACGCCGCGAAACAGAAACTCGCCGCTGCGATCGAGGAGGCCCGAAAGAAGCGAGAGGCCGCCGACGCCGAGAAGGGCCGGGTGGGGGGTCGTCCCCAGCGGGACCTCCTCGCGGACTTCGAGGAGCGTCTGTCGGGCCTCGGTGCGGCCATCGGCAAGGGCATCAGCGTCACAGGGACGTTCAGTGCGGCGGCCGTCTCCGGTCTGGGCACGGGCGGCGACGCCGCCGAGCGCACCGCCAGCGCCACCGAGCAGACCGCCCGCAACACCAAGCGTCTGCTGGATGCCAGCGTCGACAACGGACTGCGGTTCGCCTGATCCCATCAGACAGAAAGGAGTTCATCGCTCGTGCCGGTCGAGGTGTTTGAGAAGTTCGAGAGCCGCCGCTCCACCAAGGCGAACCAAGCCTCGCAGTCGTCTGCGGAGCTCGGCTACATCGTGCGCGGCACCGCCGACGACCTCGCGGCCCGCACCGCAGCGCAAGCGGCCTCCCCGGCGACCTACGACGCCCTGCCCCGCCAGACCATCCAGATCGAGCCCATCGGCCCGCAGCTGTGGGATGTCACCGTCCGCTACAGCCAGAACGCCTCCACCGGCACGAGCACCCCGAGCGAGTCCTCGTTCACCTTCGAGACCGGCGGCGGGACGCAGCACATCACCCAGAGCCTGCAGACCGTGCAGCGCCGGCCCGCACCCGGCACCACCGCGCCCGACTTCGGCGGCGCGATCGGCGTCACCGCCGACGGCGTCGAGGGCGTCGACATCACCGTCCCGGTCTACCAGTTCTCCGAGACGCACTACTTCACGGACGCGCAGGTCACCGCCTCGTACAAGGGCGCGATCTTCTCCTGCACGGGCAAGACCAACGCCGGCTCGTTCCGCGGGTTCGCGGCCGGCGAGGTGCTCTTCCTCGGCGCGACAGGCTCCAAACGCGGCGACGGCCCGGATGACGACTGGGAGATCACGTTCCGATTCGCGGCAAGCCCGAACCAGACCAACCTGATCGTCGGCCCGGTGACCGGGATCAACAAGAAGGGGTGGGAGTACCTGTGGGTCCGCTACGCCGACGCCGAGGACTCGGGCTCGGGCGCGATCATCAAGAAACCCATCGCCGCGTACGTCGAGCGCGTGTACGACCAGGCCAACTTCGGAGCACTCGGAATCTAAAGCATGCCCGACGACCTCCGCAAAGTCCGCTCCGGCCAGCCGCTCCGCATCCCCGCGGGCGCGTACAACGCGTTCGTCGATGCGGCGGTCGATCTGCGCGCGCGACAGGGGCGGGGCCAAGCCGTCGCCGGTCCTCTCGTCGAATCCGCGCAGCGTGGCATCGGCGTGGTGCTGGTCCGCAACGACTCGGACGAACTGATCGAGCCGCACCACGCGCTGGCGATCACCGGCGTGCTGGTCGAGCCCGGTGAGGACGATCAGGAGCGAACCTTCCACAGCCGCACGCCTCTGACGGGCGATGTGGCGACCGAGGAGTCCGACACGCTCGCCTTCGCGGTGGCGCTCCAGCCGATCAAGCCCGATGCACTCGGTCCCTGCGTGCTCACCGGCGTGACGACCGCCCGGGTCTACATCACCAACGAGACCGACACCACCTGCGAGCTCGCCGCCGACGAGACAGTCCTGGCCAGCACGCCCATGGGCGGCATCCCGATCCTGTGGAAGGAAGATGGCACCGGCGAGAAGTGGGCCGTGATCGAGCTCGGCCGCCTCTCGCCCGGACGCATCACCGCGATCCTCGGCGCGGCCCAGCCGATCCCCACCGAGCGCAACCGCTGGCGCTACCCGTGGGTCGAGGCTCAGATCGACGGCAACCCGGGAAGCCCGGACTACCTGCGCTACGTGCCGGTGGAGAACGGCCTGACCTCGCAGGCCCCCAGCGGCGGCGAGGACCCTACGCGCCTGGCGATCAACCGCTTCGAAGCGCACCACATGAACGACTCCGAGCCCGGCTCCGGGTTCGGCGGCCTGCTCGGGCTGGGCCCGGTGTGCGAGCTCCCGGGCGTGCTGCCCAAGTGCCCGCCCGCGCGGTCGCTTAAGCCCAAGCTCGTGCCGATCCCCGAAGGCGTGTGCGTGCAGATGACCTGTGAGCGCAACAGCCGGGGCAAGCCCGTGTGGGTCTTCGAGGCCATGAGCCTGATCGAGATCGCCGACCCCGCCGACGAGGACCGCAAGTTCAACCTCTACATCGGAGGTGCGGAATGAAGACCACCCCGACCACCCCAACGCCGCTCGATGCCAAGCGTGCCAAGGAGCGGGCCAAGTACTTGGCACTGGCGAACAAGCCCGGCTCGAAGTACGGCTCGTCCAACCACGGCCGGGCGGCGATCCCGCTCATCCAGGAGTGCAAGCCGAGGTTCCTGGTGGACCTCGGCTGCGGCCGCAACGACCTTGTGCGCGAACTGCGTCGCCTCGGCATCGACGGGCTGGGCGTCGACTTCGCCTTCCCCGAGGCGGACCTCGTGCGCCCCATGCACGCGACCGCCCTGCAGGCGGGCATCGCCGATGTGGTGACGAGCTTCGACGCGCTCGAGCACCTCCTGCCCGAGGACGTGGATCTCACGCTCGCGGAGATGCGCCGCGTCGCGGTGCCCCGCGGGCGGTTCATCTTCTCGATCTGCACGCGGCCGAGCACGACCACCGTCGCCGGCGAAGGTCTGCACCCGACGGTGCGGCCGCTCGAGTGGTGGCTGGAGCGCATCGCCCGCGTCGGCGTCGCGAGCAAGCCGAAGGCGGAGTCCCGCTACATCGTCGGGCGGTTCAAGAGTGATGGGGGGTGCTGCGGTGCGTGAAAACCAGTCCGACATCGCGGCGCTGCAGGCTGGGCTCAAGGCGCGCAAGCCCGCCCGTGATGGCCTGCGCCTCTACACCGCCCCGCCGACGTTCGAGTCGGTGTCGCTCAGCGGGTTCTACCGGGGCCGGTCCGCGTTCCTCATGCTCTCCGGGCCGTCGCTCAAGCAGATCGACCTGTCGCTGCTGGATGCCCGCGGCATCGTCACGATGGCCGTCAACAACGCCTGGTCCGTGCGTCGTCCGACGCTCTGGACCTGCGTGGACGACCCCGGGCGGTTCATCGACGTGGGGTGGAAGGACCCGGGCATCCTGAAGTTCGTCCCCACGTGCATGTGGGACAAGCGGCTGAAGGTGATGAACCCCGACGGCACGCTGCGGAACAGCGCGTTCAAGGTCCACCAGATGCCCGGCGTCATGTTCTTCCGCCGCAGCGACCACTTCGACCACGAGCGATTCCTCACCGGGGACACGATCTCATGGGGCAACGACGCGAAGAACCCCGACTCGCTGGGCATCACCGGCAAGCGCTCGGTCATGCTCGTCGCCCTGCGGTTGCTGCACTACCTCGGCTTCTCGACGGTGTATCTGCTCGGCTGCGACTTCAAGATGGACGCCGAGCGCAAGTACGCGTTCGACGAGCACCGCGCGGCGAGCGCGATCAGGCACAACAACGTGCTGTATGACTCGCTGTCGCGCCGGTTCGAGGCGCTCAAGCCCCACTTCGAGAAGCACCGCTTCCGCGTGGTCAATTGCTCGCCCGGAAGCGCCCTCGAGGTCTTCGAGAAGATGGCCTTTGAGGACGCGGTGAAGGCAGCCGCTTCCGAGTGCGGCAAGCCCATCCGCACCGACGGGTGGTACGAGCCCAATCCCAAGGCGAGCGCCCCGCAACAGGAGGCCGCACGATGAGCGACGGCCCCACGCGGTACTACCTCTACATCCCCGTCTGGGCGACGGGGCGTGCTCCCCAGGGCGGCGGGTCGAGCAACTACTCGACGCCGTCGGGCTCGACACCCGAGAGCACGTATTCGACCCCGACCAGCACGCCGAGCATGCCGTCGAGCTACTCGACGACCGGCGACGTGATCTACACGACCGGGCCGGGCGGCACGCCCACGCTCACGTTCTACACCACCGGCGCGTTCACGAGCAACACGCCGGGGACGACACACACGCCGTCGAGCAGCGGCCCGATGTCATCAAGCGGCATGACCACCGACTCTTCGCAGACGCCGACGAGTTCGCAGACCCCGTCGAGCACGGGCTCATCGGGCATGAGCAGTTCCGGTGGCGGGAGTTCGTCGGGTGCATCCAGCGGCATGTCCTCAGGCGCGAGTTCGGGGGCGTCGTCGGGCATGTCCTCTGGCATGTCGTCGGGCGGATCCTCCGGTGGCTCATCGGGCGGCGGGTCTTCTGGCGGCGGGTCGTCGGGTGGTGGCGGATCGAGCGGCGGCGGCAGCGGCCCCGGTGGGTCGGGTCCAGGCGGATCCGGGCCTGGCGGCTCGGGGCCGGGTGGTTCTGGTCCGGGTGGGAGCGGACCCGGTGGCTCCGGCCCCGGTTCCAACTGCGTGCTCGCGGGCACGCCCGTGGTGCTGGCCGACGGATCGATCAAGCCGGTCGAGGCGCTCCGGCCTGGCGATGGTGTCGCGGCGCTCGACGTGGCGGGCCTGGACCGCGATGTGCCGTGGCGCGCTCAGTACCAGTGGCTCCGTCCGTGGGCCGAGGCCGCGCTCACGCCCGTGACCGGCACCGTCGGCAGCGTGAAGCTCGGATCGCACGAGGGCTTCGTCACCATCAACGGCCGCCTGCGTCTCACGCCCGAGCACCCGGTCCTCCTCAAACGCAACGAGGAGATCGGCTTCGCGTCGGCGGAGTTCGTGCAGGTCGGCGATGCGCTCGTGCGTCAGGACCTGAGCGAAGAACTCGTCGAGTCGGTGGAACGCTCGGGCGACCGCGTGACGACCGTCGCCGTGCATGTGCCCGGACTCAACGTGTTCCTGGCGGGCGGCGTGTGGATTCACAACGACATGCCCGCCACGCAGCAGAGCGTGTCCGGATCGTCGTCGGGTTCGGGGTCGAGTTCAGGCTCCGGGTCCGGGTCGTCGAGCGGGAGCGGCTCCGGCAGCGGAAAGTCCAGCGGCTCGTCTATGTCGAGCTCGGGGTCCAGTTCTGGGTCGAGTTCCGGCAGTTCGTCAGGCTCATCGAGCGGCAGCGACAGCGGCTCCGGTCCGCCCGGCTCCGGATCGGGCTCCGGCAGCGCCCAGCAGTCGGTGGCGCTGGGCGAGGGCGCATCGTCCTTCATCGAGGGTGGCATGGAGGGTGTGCCTCCGGCGAAGTGGCAGCAGAGCGGCGTGGGCAGTCTCAGCAGCGGCATCGAAGAGGAGGCAAAGGCGTGATTCCGAAGGTCATCTACACGGCGGACCTCAGCGAGACTCCCGACAAGCAGCGGCTCACGGCTTGGCGGCACGCGTGGCAGACCATGCATCCCGAGTGGGACGTGGTGACGCTCACGCTCGGCACCAAGCCGCCGATCCTGAACTACGACCAGTGGCAGCAGACCTTCGGGCTCGCCGAGCCCGCGGCTTCGGCGGCGAGGCTGAACCTGCTGCGCTACGAAGTGCTGGCCCGCGAGGGCGGCGTCTTCGTCGATCCGGACCGCCTGCCGCTGCGACCGCTCGATGAACTCGTCGCCGGGGTCAGCGCGTTCTGCTCGACCATCGCCAGCCACGGTGCGAGCAGGCCGCACATGCTCTCGCCGTCGGTGCTCGGCGCGTCGCGGAACCATCCGATGCTCTGGCACGCCATCCGCGATCTGCCGCACTCGGTGCTGGTCTATCGCGGCGTGTGGGACCAGAGCGGGCCGGGGTTCCTCACGCGCGTGGTCCGCGACCACGGGCACTTCCGCGACGTGGTGCCGTTCCACTGGGCGCTCTTCGAGCAGGGCGAAGAAGCCGCCAAGGCCCACGGCGGGGCGTTCGCGTTCGTGCAGGCCAGGCACGCGGAGGTGGTGGCGTGAGCACGGCCGCACGCACCACCTCGATCCCGCGGGTCCTGCACCAGATCTGGCTGGGCAAGGGTGAGATGCCCCTGCACCAGCGGCGCTGGCGTCGCCGCTTCGCCGAGATGAACCCGCACTGGGAGATGCGGCTGTGGACCGACGACAACTTGCCGCCGATCCTCAACCGCAATGCCTGGGCAGCGTGCGGCCAAGTCGGCGGCACGCCCGGCTGCGTGATGCGCTCAGACATCCTGCGGCTGGAACTCCTGGCCCGCTTCGGCGGGGTCTACCTCGACACCGACGTGAAGCCCGTGCGGCCGCTCGACGAGATGTGTCCGCCCGAAGTGCGCGCCTGGGCCGCGTGCGAGCAACTCGACATCGTCTCCAACGCGGCGATGGGATTTCCGCCCAACCACCCGGCCATGTGGCACGCGGTGGCGATGATCGAAGAGTCGTTCTTCGAGCGCCGGTACGTCGGCGATCAAGCCGGACCGGGGCTCCTCGCTCGGGTGCTCACCCAGTACGATGACGTCGCGCTCTATCCGCCGGCGTACTTCCACCCGACCGTCGGAGAGTCGAAGTCGAATCCGAACGCCAGAGAGTTCCTCCTGGCGGCGCACCTGTTCGCCGGCACGTGGGTCGAGGAGAACCGTGCTCGACACAATCAACTGTGGTTGGCGAACAACGGTTATGGAGTGGCATAGACCGCTGTCGCGTTGACCACTACGGCCTTGCCATCCGCCGAGGCGACCTTGCCGACCATGACCATCTCGGAGAGTTCCTTCAGCCCGCGGCGGCCCTTCATGTCCGTGCGCAGAATCTGGCCCTTGGCGTCCGTCACCTGCACCGTCACGGAGTTCGCAAGGATGTCCTCCTTTGTCTCGCAGCAGTAGTCCCACGGCTTGGAGCACTTGTCATCGGGATTCTCGTTGCAGGCCTTGAGCCCGCGGCCCATGAGCGTGAAGACCGCGCGGCCCGCGACGAACGGCTCCTTGCTCCCGCCGACACGCCCGCGGAGGACGACCTCGTCGCCGACTTTCAGTGTGCCCGCTTTGCGGGCTTCCGACACGTCCTTGGCGTTCTCCGGCAGCTTGTCAACGAAAAAGCCATTGGGCAGCGGTGCCTTGGACACGTGCATCGACACCACGGTCAGCACCAGCGCATCGGTGCCGTTGGCGGTCTCGACCTTGCCGGTCACGAACACCTCCGCGCCGGGCTTGAGCCCGTGCTCGCCGTTCAGCCCCGCCCGCAGTGGCTTGCCGTTTGCGCCGACGATCTGCACCGTCGCTCGTCCTTCCGCCGGGATGTCGCACGCGGTGTCGGGTAGTTTGTCCGAGGGCGGGCAGCAGCCCTTGCGCGTGGACTCATCCACCAGCGTGAACATCGAGCGGTTCTCGACGAAGGCGTCCTTCGACATCGCCACGTTGCCGCGCACGGTGATGGTCTCGCCGACCTTGGCCGACTTCATCGCGGCGGTGATCTCCAGCGCATTCGCCGGGAGTTCGGGCTTGAGCATCGTCTTCACGTCCGCCACGCTCTTGACCTGCGCCAGCGCCGCCGCGGGCGTCAGCACGCCGAGCCCAGCCGCGCCCGCGATCAGCATCGCGGCCACCGTCATCGCCTTGATCGAACCCGTCATCCGCTTCATCGTCGTCTTCATGTCGATACTCCTCGAAAGAAACCTTGGACACTTCTCGCCGCGCGGCACACGCCGCAGCGGCCTGCACGTTCACCATCACACCGCCTTGAGCGCGACGGGGATCGTCGGCTTCAGGCACCGAATCGCCGGGGGCAACGCGCCCACGACGCCCAGGGCCAGGCCCGTGAGCAAACCTAACCCGATCACCGTCTCGTCGATCATCAATCCGAACGCCCCCATCGAGAACCGCACCGCGATCCCGTCGAGCACGAACACGCCGATCGCGCACGCGAGCAGCCCGCCCGCTGCCGTCGCCAGCGTCGATTCCTGGATCATCGACCACACGATCGCCAGCCGCCGGTAGCCGATGGATTGCAACGTGCCCAGCTCGCGGATGCGCGAGGCGAACGCGGCGTACATCGTGTTGAGCCCGCCGAAGAGCCCGCCCACGGCGATCAGCCCCGCCGTCACCCACGCGACGATCTTGATCGGCCCGAAGAAGTTGGCGAGCTTGCCGTAGTACTCGCGCTCGGTCATGGGCACGAGTTCCAGGTCGGGGCGCGTCTTGGTGAAGGCCGCGACATCGCTGAAGTCGGCCCCTTCGCCGGTCGCCTCGTTGTACGGGTCGAGCGTGAGGACCACGCACGAAATCGTCTCGCGCTTGGTCGCCGTCATCAGGTCCGCCAGCGGCAGCCACACCTCGGCCTCGACGACGGTGCCCGGCGCGCCGAAGCGTCCGACGATGGTCCAGGGCCTGCCGTCAATGACCAGCGCTTGGCCGATGCCCACGTCGCTCTCCGAGACTCCCAGCACGGTTGCCGCCATGCGCCCGACCATGATCTCGTCGGCTCCGTTCGCCGGCCAACGCCCTTGGGTGAGCGACACCGACTCATGCACGAGCGCCGCGGCGGGCGTCACGCCGCGCAGCATCACCTGCCGCAGATTCGCGTTGCTTGAAGACGAGCCGACATTGATCGCGCTGCTCGTCGCGCCGTTGCTCGCGCTGCGCGCATCGCCCGCGCCGCTCTTCCCCGGCGCCGCCGCGCCAACGCCGACCGGCAGCATCACATGCACCTCCGGCGACACATACGCCACGCCCGCCCGCGTCCGCACCCCCGCGACGCTCGCCGCCAGCACCCCCGGCACGCCCGCCTCGATCTCGGAGCGCTCGACGCTCTCCTCGCTCCCCGCGCCCATGAGGATGACGTTGTGCTCGCCGCCCGTCGCGCGCAGCGCCGTGCTCATGCCGCGCACGAACCCGCCCGCGACGAGGATGAGCAACACCACCATCGCCGCCCCGGCGACGGACAAGAACAGCCGCGAGCGCGAGCGGCCCAGATTGCGAACGGCGTATGCAAATGGAAGTAATCTCATGGGTTCCTCTTTCACACCGCCCGGAAGCACGTTGCGATCTCGCGCCGCCCGGCCCGCCACGCGGGAACCAGGCCGGCCACGATGCCGACGCCCGCGGAGATGATGAGGCCCCAGGCCAGGACGCTCCACGAGGCGCTCACGCTGATCGACAGGCCCTCTTGCGAGAGACTGAAGTTACCGAAGTGGACGACGGCCAGGGCGATGCCGGTGCCGATCGCACCTCCGAGCAGGCCGATGAGCATCCCCTCGCTTACGATCAGGCGGGCGATGAGGCCTGAGCGGAAGCCGAGGGTTTGCAGCACGGCGTGTTCCTTGATGCGGTCCTGCACGCTGAGCACGATGGCGTTGGCGACCAGCGCGAGCACGGCGGCGAGGCACCCCCAGCCCAGCCACTGCGTGAACTTCACGATCTCCACGATGTCGGCCCCGGCCTGCGCGACGAAGGCCTTCTCGGGGCTGGTCATCGTCGGGTCGGCCTCGGCGCGGAACTCGGCGTCGATGGCCTCGGCCACGGCCTCCATCTTCGCCGGGTCATCGACGCGGACGGTGAACTGCGTGACGATGCCCAGCCCGCCGCCCTTGCCCCCCCCTGCGCCGGCCTGCTGGAGGAAGTCGAGGTGGACGTAGGCGACGTTCTGGTCCTGCGCCTCGGGCGAGCGGATGATGCCCGCGACCGTGACGGTGATGCCCGAGGCATCGAAGGACTCGCCGACCTTGAAGCCGCGCCGCGCGGCGAGGGTTTCGCCGACGAGCGCGGAGTCGGATCGCTTCTCCCACTCGGCGACGGACCCGGCGATCAGTTGCCACTTGCTGGCCCAGCCGCCCCCGCGACCGTCCGGCCCGGCGAGGTCTTCGCGCGGGACGCCCCGGAACGTGACGACATCGAGCGAGGCCCGGCAGTTGTTCACCACGATCTTGACCGGCACCGCCGAGACCACGCCGGGGATCTTCTCGATGCGGTCCGTGTAGAACTGCGGCAGGCGGCTGGCGGCGGGGCAGAAACGATTCTCACGATAGACCACCAGCGTGGTGTCGCCCGCGGCGGCCTGCGTGGATTGCCGCACGCCTTCTTGCAGCGTCTGCACGGCGATGAACAGGAACATGGCGATGCTGACGCCCGCGAGCGTGAGCACGCTGCGGACGCGGTGCCGCCAGAGCTGCTTGAAGACGACCGGCATGAACTTGGGTGCGATCATGGATCAGGACTCCTGCGGCACGGGTTGTTGACGACGGGCGGCGAGGACACCAGCTTCGACCAGACGCCCCTTCTCCAGGTGCAGCGTGCGTTTGGCATAGGCCGCGCTCTTGGCGTCGTGGGTCACGATGATGAGGGTCTTGCCCAGGTCCTCGCAGAGCCGCACCATGAGGTCCATGATGGCCTGCGCCGACTCTTGGTCGAGGTCGCCGGTGGGCTCGTCGCCGACGATGATGGTGGGGTCGGTGACGATGGCCCGCGCGATGGCGACGCGCTGCTCCTGGCCGCCCGAGAGTTGACGCGGGTAGTGGTCGTGGCGGTCGGCGATGCCGACGAGTTGCAGCGCGGTCTGGACCTTGTCGTGCCGCTCGCGGGCGGACATGCGATGGAGCAGGAGCGGGAGTTCCACGTTCTCGTACGCCGTGAGCACGGGCACGAGGTTGTACAACTGAAACACGTAGCCGACGTGCGTGCTCCGCCAGTCGGCGAGCTTGGACCGCGAGAGCGTGGCGATGTCGGTGCCGCCGATGATGAGTTGCCCGCCGCTGGGCCGATCGATCCCGGCGATGAGATTCAGCAGCGTGGTCTTGCCGCTGCCCGAGGGGCCCATGAGCGCGAGGAAATCGCCCGACGGCACGTCGAGGTCGAGTTCCTGCAAGGGGGTGATGGTGTTGTCGCCCTTCTTGTAGGTCTTGGTGAGGCGGCGGCACTGGATGAGCGGCGGGCCGGAGGGCGTCGTTCGTGTATGGGTCTGATTCGTGGTCATGGGTGTGCTCTTGATGGCGCGGATCGCGCAGCGGATGGATTCGGTTGCGGTGCGTTACGGGGTCGTGGGAGTTTCGCTGCTCGCGGTGCTGGCGCGTTCGCCGAGGACCTTGAGGCGTGTGCCGTCCTTGATCGCGGGTGGCGGCGGCGGGTCGAGGATGACACGGTCGGTGAGCCGAAGTCCGCTGGTGACAGCGATGAAGCCTTCATCTGCCGAAGGCGCTGTTGCGATGTCGCGGCGGCGAGCGACCGGGCTTCCGCCGCTGGTATCCACGATCCAGACTTGGCCTTTGTCGTCGCCCTGCAAGGTCACGGCAATCGACGGCACGAGCAGGGTCATGTCGCCTCCGTCACCGGTACCAGCGGCCGAGCCACCCGCCGCCGCACCGGGACGTTGCCGCGCTGACGACGCGGGCGCGTGGAGTTTGACGCGGGTAAGCATCTCAGGCTTAAGTACCGGCGATGGCGCATCGAGCGCGACCTTGAACTGCACGGTGTTTCGCTGGATGTTGGCCTCGTGGACCACGCGAGACACCACGCCAGTGAATGTCTGGTCGGGGAGCGCCTCGGTGCTCACCGTGGCCCGCGTGCCCACGCTCACCTTGGCCGCGTCGGCCAGGGGCACGTCCACACGCACTTGCAACTTCGCAGGGTCGTACACGCGCAGCACCGCGCCCATCATGCTCCCGCCCGCCCCGCCGTCACCACCCTTGCTGCTCATGCTGATGCGAGAGCCCGGCTCGACGAGGCGGGCGAGCACGACGCCCGCGATCGGCGAGCGCACTTCCATCCGCTTGAGACGCAGAGAAGCCTCGTCGTGCATCACATAAGCTGTGGCATGGGCCGATTCGGCCTGCGCGAGGACCGCCCGGGCCTCGCTGACCATCTTCTCGGCAGTCGCGACCTTCGCCTCCAGCCCGGAGAGGCGAATCTCCATGCGCCGAAACGTCCCTTCGCTCAGGCCGCCTGCGGCGACCAGGTCACGCTTGCGTGTCACCTCGTCGCGGAGTTCCGCGACGGCTGCTCGCTCGACTTCAATCTGCGACTCGGCGGTCGCAAGTGCCGCCCGTGCCCGCGCCACGTCCGCGTCGCGTTCCGCGACCGCTGCGTCGGCCGCTCGCAGCGCGAGCCGTGCATCGTCGTCGATGAACCGGGCGATCACTTGTCCCGCCTCGATGCGCTCCCCCTCCAGGACCAGAACCTCCTTGACAACACCCTCTGTCAGCGCGGGAACGCTCACCGCGTAGGGCGCGGGCTCGATCCACCCCGGAGCCTGCACCGCGACGGGGCCGAGCGGCGCATCGGCTGGGTTCACCTCAACCGATTCCGAGACAGCGTCGCTCGCAGCGGGTGCCGTCGCCACCGCGCTTCCCTTCGGGATCGCCGCGGCGACATAGACCTCCAGCCGGGGTTGGAGCGCATCGCGGGCGGCATAGGCAAGCAGGCCGCCGGTGGCGACCAGCACGATGGCCGGCACAAGGAGCCGCGTCGCCCAGCGTGCCTTGGGTCGGGGAACGACCTCGCTTGTACCGAGCGCGGCGGGCGAGGGCGACACGGGTTGTTCGTTGGTCCGAGGGCCTCTTCGGAGGGCCCGCAGATCGGTCTGGGTCGAGTTCATGTGCAATCCCTGAAGGGCACCGGTTCAGAGGGAACCACGTGCGTGACGTTCGGCTAGCAGCCAGCACACGCGGCCATAGGCCGCGAGCGCATGGACGTCGTGGACGCGATCCGTCTGAGGGAAGAGCGTCCGTTCCAGGGATGAACTAGACGACGAGCGCGCAATGCCAGCGCAGCGAGTCGCGATTCGCTCTCAGGTGCAGCGGGGTTCGCCACCATGAAAGGCCACTTGGCTTGACCGCCTCATCGGGCTTGGAAAGGCCGAAAACGCGGCAACTCGCCAGCGTTGCGACTGAGTTGAACTCGTGCGAGACCGATGGCAGGCGTGATTCGGCCTTCGAACCGGCACCACCCGATGTGCCTTGGCACGAGGGGCAGGAGGAACACTCCGTAGGAGCCGGAACCTCTCCCTGGTCAAGAGCGCAATCGTCAGCGCCGGGCGGAGGACTCTCGCGGTTTTGGCAGCACGAGTCCGAAGACGCCTGCTCTGCCGCGACAAAGTCGCAGCTCGAACCGGCGAGAGTCATCGCTTGGCAGCAGCACAGCGGCGACCAAAGGCCGATGAGCAGGGCAACCAGGATGCGAAGGAGCGGGTGGCGCATCGATGACCCGAACAGTATACTGCCAGACGAATGAAGCCAACCCGTATACAGCCACCAGTCCTTATCGGTTCGGAAGCGGCGGAAAACTCACTGGACACGTCGGGGCGAACGACCGATAGGTCAGGAGCCACGAACACTTTCGGCTCGCAAGCGGTATAGACTGCACCTCCCTCATGTCCCGAACACTGCCCCAACGCCTGATTGCACTCGTCTGTCTCGTCGCCTTCGGGCTCGGACAGCTGGTGTTTGCCTCGACTGTTCGGTGTCGTGACGCCTCCGGTCAGAGCCGGATCGAGTTCGGATGCGTCAAGTCTCCCTCGGGCGCGTGCCTGACCACCTGTGATGACGGGGGCGCTGTCGACCACGGACCCGAGTCGCTCACGAGCAGCGATGTACCAGCGGGACCGACTCTGCCGTGTCAGGATGAACCACTTGCCGAATCCGTTCCGGTTGTGAAATCGCCCGGGTCGAACCCAAGCGTGGCGATCGTGGCCACGGTTGTGCTGGCGGTGCTGACGTTCGGAATTGACTGGGACAACGCAGAGCCAGTGCGGCCGTTCGGCGGTGCAACCGACCGAGACAGGCCACCCGACGAGATCGCACATCTGCGAACCGTCATTCTGCTCGTCTAGAAACTCAGCGAACCCTTCACCGCGATCGCGGTGTGTTCAGCGCGAACCGCCCCCGTATATGTCGGGAGCGGGCTTCCGCGTTTCGCACACACGGCCATGAGCGGTGATGTGAGTGTCCCGTCGCGCGTTGTGTCAAGCGGTGTGTCGTGACGGTGAGCACTCTGCCCACCTCCCCTCCGTCCTCATCCAAGTTCGTCGATTCGCCAGCGTGGTCCAAGCCGAAGTGGCTTGGCCGCTGAGTGACCGCAACACGCACAACCCATTGTGAAGCCAAAACCACATGAAAAGCCCCACATCCAATCAACTGCAAGTCCTTCCCCGAGCCGATCGAGGCGCGGCGAGTGTGGCCGCGATCATCGCGATCACCGGTCTGACGCTCCAGGGCTGTCACTCGACGCCGAAGATCGATAGCGAAGCGGCACAATCCATCAGCACCGCCGTTGGGCTGGCCGTTCCCATCGAGTTCAAGGTCGTCGGTCCTGAAGGCGGCCCGCTCGACGAACCATCCGAAGATGCAGAATCAGTCTCGCGGCTCACGCTGAGTGACGCTGTCCGGCGTGCGGTCACGACCGACCCCGGGTTGCAGGCCGCGCTCGCTCGCGTGCGGATGGCGATGGCCGACGCGGATCAGTCACGGCTGCTACCCAATCCAGTGCTCAACGTCGTGCTCCGGTGGGGTCCGGGGAAGCCGCAGATCGAGGCATCGCTCGCTCAGGATTTCGTTCAGGCGCTCCAGATTCCACGCAGGTCCAGCGCCGCGGACAATCGTCTCCGCCAGACTGCGGCCGAAGCCGTGACCGTCGCGATCGATCTCGCGAGCGAGACCCAGGAGCGATACGCCGCGGCGCAGGCCTCCGCATCCCTGATTCCAATCCTTCAAGAACGCCTTGGTCTGCTCGACAAGCTCACGGAGATCGCCAACTCGCGGCTGAATGCTGGTGAAGGCACCCGGAGCGATCTGACGGTGCTCCAGGCGCAGCGCGTCGAACTCAGCGTGGAGATCGACCAGGCGAAACTGACCGAGCGTGAAGAACGGTTGCGGCTGGCGCGACTTGTGGGCACGCCGTCGTCCGCCGCGACCTGGACCCTTGATCCCTGGACTGCTCCTGCGATCGATATCCAATCCGAAACCCGCTGGATTGATGCCGCGCTCACGCAGCGACCCGAGGTGCAGGCCATCGCGTGGCGGCTCAAGGCTCTCGGTGACGACGAGGCCCTCGTCCGGCTGTTGCCCTGGGAGGGCGCGAGTGCCGGGGTCGATGTGCAACGCGACGACAAGTGGTTCGCCGGTCCCTCGGTATCAACACCTCTTCCCGTCTTCGACATGGGTCAGGCCAAGCGTGCTCGCGTGACCGCTGAAAAGATCGAGGCACGGCACGATCTCACGCTCGCCAAGCGGAAGATCGTGGAAGAAGTCCGCGTCGCGTACTCAACGCTCAACGCCAGCGTGGCCAACCTGGCCCGCATCCGAACCGAGCTCATCCCGATCCAGGAGCAACGGCGTTCGCTGGCAGAGGATGCATTCCGCGCTGGGCAGACAGACGCAACTGGGCTCTTTCTCGCCGAGCAGGACCTTCGACTGGCTCGTCTCAGGGCAATCGAAGTCGAGCGACAGGCTGCAACCGCTTTGGTCCGGCTTGAACGCGCCGTGGGCGGACCGGGAGTGCTGGCGAGAACGTCCGCAGCGGCGGTCGGCGCTGGGCCTTCTCCGGCTACGGCAGTGTCCGCGTCAGGAGTGAAGCCATGACAAGTAGCCCAACGACCACTTCTCGACCGGTCAATCCCTCAGATCACCACGCAAGCCAAAGGACTTACATGCCCCTGAATCGAACTGCCTCACTGTTTCTCGCAAGCTCGGCCCTGCTTGTGCTCGCGACGATGCCCGGATGCAAGAAGCATCAAGAGGGCGACGGCCACGACCATGCACCAAAGTCCGGTGCGGCCGCCGCGAAAGCCGACGACCATTCTGGTCACGACCACGGCAGCGGCGGTCACGACGAGGGTGAGAAATCGCACGCCGACGAGGTCAAGCTCACGGCGGACGCGATCGCTCGCTACGGCGTGAAGGACGAGGCCGCGCAACTCTGGATCCTCAAGCCCACCGTGCTGACGCCCGCTCGCGTCGCCTTCAACACCGAGGCGATGGCCCATGTCGGCTCGCCGCTGCGGGGGCGCGCGGTCAAGGTCAAGGTACGCCTTGGTGACACGGTCAAGGCCGGGCAGGAACTCTTCATCATCGAGAGCCCAGAACTCGGCGAGGCGCAGGCCGACTACCTCCAGAAAAAGACCGCTGTGCTCACGGCCGGCCCGGCGGTCGATCTGAGCAAGATCGCCTGGGAGCGTGCCAAGGGGCTGTACGAGCAGTCGCAGGGCATCTCGCTCACCGAGGTGCAGCGACGCGAGGCCGAGCACAAGGCGGCGATTGCCAATGTCAAGGCCGCTGAGGCCGCCGCGATGGCCTCCGAGAACCGCTTGCACTTGCTCGGCATGAAGCAGGACGAAGTCGCCGCGCTCGCCGCAACCAGTGAAATCGCGCCGCGTCACGCGATCAAGGCCGCGATCGATGGGCAGGTCGTGCAGCGCGAAGTCACGCTCGGCGAACTCGTCGGACCAGACCGCGAAGCACTGATGATTTTGGCGGATACGCGCCTGCTCTGGGTGCTCGCCGATGTGCCCGAGGCCAAGCTCGCGGGCATCGCCGTGGGCGCAAAGGCGTGGATCACCATCGGCTCGACGACGGGCCGGGGTGAAAACACTGCCGCACCGAAGTTTGAGGGTACCGTCTCGTTCATCGCCCCGCTCGTGGACCCGACGACCCGCACCGCCCAGGTGCGGATCGACGTCCCCGCAGCACTTGAGAATGGCCTGACGCTCAAACCCGGCATGTTCGCCCAGGCCGAAATCGTTGCCTCGGTGCCCGGCGGCGCGGACCCCGCGCCCGTCGTCGCCGTGCCCGACGAGGCGATCCAGACCGTCGAGGGCGGTCCCGCCGTCTTCGTCCCCGTCGCCAATGAGCCCAACACCTTCGCCAAGCGGGCGGTCACCATCGGCAAGCCCGTCGGCGGCCTCGTCCCCATCTATTCCGGCCTGGTCGAGGGCGAGCGGTTCGTCATCGCCGGCACGTTCATCCTCAAGGCAGAGCTCGGCAAGGGCTCCGCGGCGCACGAGCACTAAACCACGCCGCTCAAGGAGTTCCACATGCTTGAATCTCTGCTTCACTTCTCCATCAAGAACCGCTGGCTGGTCGTGATTCTCACGGCGGTGGTCGCGGCCGTGGGCGTCTATTCGCTCAAGAAACTGCCGATCGACGCCGTCCCCGACATCACCAACAACCAGGTCCAGGTGAACGCCGTCGCCCCCAGCCTCTCGCCCTTCGAGGTCGAGCAGCAGGTGACGTTCATCATGGAGACGGCGATGGCCGGTATCCCCGGCTTGCAGTACACCCGCTCGCTCTCGCGCAACGGGTTCTCGCAGGTCACGATCGTCTTCGAGGACGGCGTGGACATCTACTTCGCCCGCCAGCAGGTGGGCGAGCGGCTCCGCGAGGCGGCGGGCGCGCTGCCGCCGGGCGTCGAGACGGTCATGGGTCCGATCGCCACGGGACTCGGCGAGGTGTACATGTACACCGTCGAGTATGAGCACCCGCACGGCAAGGGCGCGACGATCGAGGACGGCAAGGTCGGCTGGCAATCCGATGGCTCGTACCTCTCGCCCGAGGGGCGGCGGCTGAAGACCGAGGTCGAACTCGCGTCCTATCTCCGCGAGGTTCAGGACTGGATCATCCGCCCGCAGCTCAAGGGCGTGAAGGACGTGGCGGGCGTGGACGCCATCGGCGGGTTCGTGAAGCAGTATCACGTCCAGCCCGACCCGATGAAGCTGGTCTCTTATGGGCTGACCTTCCACAACGTGATCGAGGCGATGGAGCGGAACAACGTCTCCACCGGCGCGGGGTACGTCGAGCACAAGGGGGAGAGTTACCTCGTCCGCGCGACGGGCCGCATCCAAACCATCGAGGAAATCGAGAGCATCGTCGTGGGCACGCGCAACGGCGTGCCCGTGTACGTACGCGACGTGGTGGGTGTCAACGGCGTAGGGCTGGGCCGCGAACTCCGCACCGGCTCGGCCAGCGAAAACGGCGAGGACGTGGTGGTGGGCACGGCCATCATGCTCATCGGGGCCAACAGCCGCACGGTGGCAGCGGCGGTCGATGCCAAGATGGCTGAGATTCAGCGCTCGCTTCCCGAAGGCATCAAGGCCAAGACGGTCCTGAACCGGACCAAACTGGTGGACGCGACGATCAAGACCGTCGAGAAGAACCTCCTGGAGGGCGCGATCCTCGTGATCGTGGTCCTGCTGCTGCTGCTGGGCAACTGGCGGGCCGCGCTCATCTGCTCGCTGGCGATCCCCCTCTCGATGCTCATGACCGCCACGGGCATGGTGCAGAGCAAGGTCAGCGGGAACCTGATGTCGCTGGGCGCGATCGACTTCGGCCTGATCGTGGACGGCGCGGTCATCATCGTGGAGAACTGCCTCAGGCGTTTGGCCGAGGAGCAGCACCACAAGGGCAGATTGCTCACGCTGCAAGAGCGCCTGCACATCGTCTTCGACGCCAGCAAAGAGGTCCGCAAGGCCACCGCCTTCGGCGAGGCAATCATCATCACCGTCTACTTCCCCATCCTCGCGCTCTCGGGCGTCGAGGGCAAGATGTTCCACCCGATGGCCCTGACCGTGATCCTCGCCCTCATCGCGGCGTTCATCCTCTCGCTGACCTTTATCCCCGCGATGGTCGCCCTGTGCATCACCGGCAAGGTCACCGAAAAGGACATGTTCCTGATTCGTTGGGCCAAGAAGGTTTACGAGCCGGTGGTCCGCTGGGCGGTCAAGCTCCGCTACGCGGTGGTCATCGGCGCGGTGGTCGCGTTCCTGGGTTCGCTGGCCCTCTTCACGCGGCTCGGGCAGGAGTTCGTCCCCACACTCGACGAGAAGGACTTGGCCTTGCAGGCACTGCGCATGCCGAGCACCTCGCTCTCGCAGTCCAACTCGATGCAGCAGAGCCTGGAGAAAGCGATCTCCACGCTTCCAGAAGTGGCCTTCATCTTCTCCAAGACGGGCACTGCGGAACTGGCGGCCGACCCGATGCCCCCAAACATCTCAGACACCTTTGTGATCTTCAAGCCAAGGTCCGAGTGGCGAAGCGAAGAGGCACTCCGTCGCCTTGCCGCCGAGAGGCGAGAAGAGAATGAGCGCGCGGGACTTGGTGGGCACCAGGAAGGTGAAGCGGAGAAGGAGGAAGGGCCGAGCTTCGCGGGGCACAAAGGCGCGTTGCTGGAGCTGATCCAGGCGATCTCAGCAGCCCAGCCGGGTCAGAACTACGAGTTCACGCAGCCGATCCAGATGCGCTTCAACGAGCTGATCTCCGGCGTGCGCGGCGACGTGGCGGTCAAGGTGTACGGCGATGACTTCGCGTCCATGCAGAAGACCGCCGCGAGTGTGCTGGCCACGCTGCAATCGGTTCCAGGCGCGGCAGACGCCAAGGTCGAGCAGACCGAGGGGCTGCCCGTGATGACCGTGGAGCCCGACCGCGCGGCCCTGGCTCGCTACGGCCTCAACGTCTCGGACGTGCAGGAAGTCGTCGCCGTGGCGATGGGAGGCCGCGAGGCCGGGCTCGTCTTTGAGGGCGACCGCCGCTTCGACCTGGTCGTGCGCCTCCCCGACGACCTGCGCGGCAAGATCGACATGCTCGAACGCCTCCCGATCCCGCTCCCAAGCGGCGATGGTGAAGCAAAGCAGGTCATCCAAACCGCCAGCATCGACGGCGGGACGGGCCTCTTGCAAGGGCAGGAGGAGATGGGCTTTGTCCCGCTGGGCGCGGTGGCGCGGGTCGAGATCGCCGAGGGCATCAACCAGATCAGCCGCGAGAACGGAAAGCGGCGCATCGTCGTGCAGTGCAACGTGCGCGGGCGAGACCTGGGGTCGTTCGTGAACGAAGCCCAGACCAAGATGGCGCAGGTGAGCCTCCCCGCCGGGCAGTGGCTCGTCTGGGGCGGGCAGTACGAGAATCTCGTCGCGGCCAAGCAGCGGCTCACGATCGTCGTGCCGATCTGCTTCATCCTGATCCTGCTGCTGCTCTTTGCCACGTTCAAGAGCTTCAAGTACTCGCTGCTGGTCTTCGCGGCGGTGCCGCTGGGGCTGACCGGGGGCGTCATCGCGCTCTGGGTCCGAGGCATGCCCTTCTCGATCTCGGCGGCCGTGGGCTTCATCGCCCTCTCGGGCGTCGCGGTCCTGAACGGCCTGGTCATGATCATCTTCATCAACCAGTTGCGGGAGAAGGGGGAACGCTTGGAGGACGCGATCATCCACGGGTCGATCACGCGCTTGCGTCCCGTGCTCATGACCGCGCTCGTCGCGTCACTGGGCTTCGTGCCGATGGCGTTGGCCCGCGGCACGGGCTCCGAAGTCCAGCGTCCCCTCGCCACCGTGGTCATCGGCGGCTTGATCTCCAGCACGCTCCTTACGCTCATCGTGCTCCCGGCCCTCTACCGCATCTTCACCGGCACGAGCAAGGACGGCCTGCCCGGCCCGAGGCCCGAGGTATGGGAGAAGGATGAACCGACTCCCGCACTCGCGGGCGGCGAAGTGGTTGCCACAGCGCACGCGACCGAGGGCGCTCTCCACGCGGACCATAACGCGGTGACCCCCGGCCCAGTCTCCGCGCCACCGCCTCCGCCGCCTTCACCACCCACGCCGCCGCCCCCCGCGTCGCCGTCGGCGGACGTCAAACCCGATCCCAAGCCCTGATCGCTGACCTCGCGGGCGTGTGCCCCGCGAGCGTGCGGCGATCGTGTTCGTGTTCTCTTTTCAGAATGGAGCCTTTCGATGAACCAGTCCACTTCCTCCCCCGCTCGGCGTTCCAAATCCCTGCTCGTCGGCCTCGCCGCGGGCGTCGGCCTCACCGCCCTCGCCGCCGTGATGATGGGCCAGGGTGCGGGGGGAGCCAGCCAGCCCGTGAAGTCCGAGCCGCAGTACTTTGTCACGCCCGACGGTGAGGGCGCCCACCTGTGGGTGCGTGAGGGCACATCCATCCGCGTCGTCGCCCACGGCGAGTGCAAGGAATGCGCGGCCAAGGGTCACAAGGACGATGACCACAAGGAAGGCGACGGGCACGACCATGCCAAGCCCGCGCCCAAGAAGTAAGGGCCGACACACCCAGCGGTCGCGCGCTGGCCCGTCCGGATCGCCTCCGCAGCGGCGGGCGCGGGGCAAGTCCCCGCCCTGGCTGCTGGTGTTCATCATCGTCATCTCCGCGCTGGCCCTGGTGACCGACTGGGCCGTCAGCGCGGGGATGCTGGGCGAGTTCCGCCGCTCCGGGCACCTCCATATTGATGTCTGGCTCGTTGTGGTAGCCCTCGGGCTGACCGGCCTCTCCGTGTGGGGATGGATGCTCTGGCGGCGGAGCCGGAGGCGCGCGAAGCCGCCACCGGACGCACGGTCCGCCCGCTCGTCCGACCGGCCGGGCCCCCCGTCCGGCTCATCGGGACGACCGTCCGACTGAACCGGACGACCGTCCCACCCACCCGGACGGTCGGTCGAGCATGCCGGACGACTACCCCGCCGACCCGCACGGGCGTGCGAGGTGCCCGGACGAACGTCCGGGCGAAGCGGACGGGTGTCCATGTGATTCGGACGGTCGCGGCGACGCGCACCGCGAAGGAAAAGACCATGCCCACGACCCGCGCAATGCCGCCCACGCCCCCCGCCAAGCCCGGCGCGGCGACAACAATCATCCGTATTGACCAACTCGACTGCGCCGCCGAGGAGCAGGTGCTGCGCAAGGCCGTGGGCGGGATGGCGGGGGTTTTGTCGGTCGAGTGCAACGTGGTGACGCGGACGATGACGGTCTCGCACGACGCGGCGGCGGCCACGCCCGAGCAACTGGCGAAGAAGGTGCGCTCGGTGGGGATGACGCCGACGCTGGTTTCGCCCGCAGGCGGGACCGGCACGGAGGCGGGCGGCGACTGCGGCGGCGCGGCGTGCGCGCCCGGCGATGACCACGCTGCGGCGAAGGAGGATGCGCGGCCGTGGTGGAAGAAGTATGGGCTGTTCATCCTTGCCGGGATTCTTGCGGCCGGCGCGGAGGCGATGTACTTCGCGGGTGTGAAGGAGACCTCGGCCCCGGTGATCGCGGCGTCGGTCCTCTCGATCTTGCTCGGCGGCCTGCCGACATTGAAGAAAGGCTGGGTCGCGCTTCGGACCTTCACGCTCAACATCAACTTCCTGATGACGGTGGCGATCGTCGGCGGGGCCTTCATCGGCGCGTGGCCGGAGATCGCGCTGGTCACGTTTCTATTCGCCCTCGCCGAACTGATCGAGAAGAAGGCCCTGGACCGCGCCCGCGACGCCGTCAAGGGCCTGATGGCGATGGCCCCCGACGAGGCGAGCGTGAAGCAGCCGGACGGCTCGTGGAAGGTGACGCGCGCGGGCGACGTCGCCGTCGGCGCTGTCGTGCAAGTCAAGCCCGGCGAGCGGCTCGCGCTCGACGGCGTGGTGGTCGCGGGCGAGTCGAGCGTCAACCAGGCCCCGGTGACGGGCGAGTCCGTGCCAGTGGACAAGAAGGCGGGCGACAAGGTCTTCGCCGGGACCATCAACGAGTCGGGCGTGCTCGAGTTCCGAACCACCGGCGGCAAGGACCAGACGACGCTCGCCAAGATCATCAAGACCGTGCAGGAGGCGCAAGGCAGCCGAGCGCCGACGCAGCGATTCGTGGACAACTTCGCCCGGGTCTACACGCCCATCGTGTGCGTCGTGGCAGTGCTCATCGCGGTCGTGCCGTGGCTCGCGTTCGGGCAGCCGTTCTACCCCTGGCTCTACAAAGCGCTGGTGCTGCTGGTGATCGCGTGCCCGTGCGCGTTGGTGATCTCAACGCCCGTGACGGTCGTCAGCGGCCTGACGGCGGCGGCCCGGCGGGGCATCCTGATCAAGGGCGGCGTGCACCTGGAGAACGGCCGCAAACTGAAGGTCGTCGCGCTGGACAAGACCGGCACGATCACCGAGGGCAAGCCCCGCGTGACGGATGTGCAGCCCATCGGCGACGCGAGCAAGGACGAGGTGCTGCGGATCGCCGCGAGTTTGGATGCGCTCTCGCAGCACCCGGTGGCTCTCGCGGTGGTGACGGCATGGAAGGGCGAGCGGGCGAGCGTCGAGAACTTCAAGTCGCTCACGGGCCGGGGCGTCGAAGGACGCATCGACGGTAAGGGGTACTTCGTCGGCAACCACCGTCTCGCTGAGGAGCGCAAGGCCTGCTCATTGGAGGTAGAGGCAGTTCTGAGTCACTTCGAGGTGCAGGGCAAGACGACGGTGGTGGTCGCGTCGGAGAGCACGGCGCTGGGCGTCATCGCGGTGGCGGACACGCCCCGCGAGAGCAGCGTCGAGGCGATCAAGACTTTGCACGACCTGGGCGTCAAGACGCTCATGCTCTCGGGCGACAACCAGACCACCGCGTCGGCCATCGCCAAGGCGGTCGGCATCGACGAGGCCCGCGGCGGGATGCTCCCCGAAGACAAACTCGCCGAGATCGAGCGTCTGCTCCTGGAGCACGGGGACACTGTCGGTATGGTCGGTGACGGCGTGAACGACGCCCCGGCCCTCGCCAGATCCACCATCGGCTTTGCGATGGGCGCGGCGGGCACCGACACCGCCCTCGAAACCGCCGACGTGGCCCTCATGCAGGACGACCTTCGCGGTCTGCCGGAATTCGTGCGGCTCTCGCGCCGCACCGGGGCGATCCTGACGCAGAACATCTCGCTGGCGATCGGGATCAAGGTGGTCTTCTTCGCGCTCACCCTGGGCGGGTGGGGCACGATGTGGATGGCGGTCATCGCCGATGTGGGGGCGAGCCTGCTGGTGGTCGGGAATGGGCTGCGGCTGGTGCGGGGTAAAGGATCGAAGTAGCACGACTGCCCCATGCTCGTTTGAATCCCGGGGCAACGGTAACCAACTCTGAATTCGGAGGCTCACAAGATGGGATTTTTCGAGAAGTTGTTCCGCATGGGAATGGGCCATCACGGCGGCTCCGGCGGCGGTCATCACGGACGGGGCTATGCGCCCTATGGCCAGCCGCCCAACTCACCTCCCCCGCCGTCGGCGGCGATTGGAGTCGCCTGTCCGCGCTGCGGCACCGCCAACGCGCCCGACGCCCGCTTCTGTCGTCAATGCGGCGCGGGGCTGACCCCCGCGGCCTGCACCGCCTGCGGCGCGGCCATGAACGCCGCCGACCGCTTCTGCGCCCAGTGCGGACGCGAGCGCCCCGCACCTCAAACACCGGCGAGCCGCCCATGAGCGAAAATGACACCCAAGGCTCTCACGACGACGGCGATCTGGGCGACATGCTCCAGGAACTGCGCGTGGTGCAGGAGGCGGCGTCGCTGCTCGTCGGCTTTCTTCTGGTGGCTTCGCTCCGCGCCGACTTTGGCGTCGGAAAGCCCGGCGAGCGGTGGCTCTACCTGGCCACATTCCTGACCGCGTGCGCGGCGCTGGTGCTGCTCCTGGCCCCGGCGGCGCACCACCGCATGGAGCGGCCGCTCCGCGACCGCGTGGCGTTCAAACGCTCGGCCAGCCGCCTGATGCTCGTCGGGCAGGCGTTGCTCTCGGCGGCGCTCACACTGGCGGCGGCGTTGGCCGTGAGCGAGGCCGCGGGCCGCGCGGCGGGCGTGGCCATGGCGGCGGTCGTCGGCGGCCTCATCCTGAGCCTGTGGTGGGTGGTGCCGTTCGTGCGGCTGCGTAAGCGACGCGGGCGCGACGGGTCGGAACCTCGCGGCTGATCGCTCGGGCGTCACGCTGGCGATCGGCATCAAGGTGATCTTCTTCGGCCTGGCGGTGGGAGGGGTGGCCACGATGTGGATGGCTGTAGTGGCCGACGTTGGGGCCAGTTTGCTCGTGGTTGGGAATGGATTGAGAGTCCTGCGCTTTGACCGACTTGTCAAGATGCTCCGACCAGACAGCCCGCCGCATTGAGGGGGAGTGAGACAATCTTTGCTAAGCAGAACGCTGACGAGCTGTGGCTGGAATCGTGCGGTATCCTGGAGATCTCTGCCGCATCTGAGGCCCCCGGGCATAACCGGGACACGCCCTGCACCTCACCGGGTTTCGACATCCGGGCGTCGTGTCTCCGGGGCTCTGGAATCGACGCTGTCAGACCACCCCTCGCGCTCTCAGCATGGATGGTCTGACGACCAGCCGTGGGGCGTGTCGCGCCAAGGGGGGTCGGAAGGCACGGGTTCTCTACCTGTCCCCTATGCGGCCGTTCGGCGTGCTGCCCGGAAAATCGCGCGTCCGCGCGAAAATTCTCTGCGGGCGTCTCGGCGGGGCCGCCGCCCGGCCCCATGTCGCGCGAGGATAACCGGGACGCGGTCCGCACCCGGCCGGGCCGCGACATCCGGGCGTCCTGTCTCCGGGGCTCTGGAATCGACGCTGTCAGACCTACCCCCGTCCTCTATTCGAAGAACCCCCGGGTCGCAAGGCTCGGGGGTTGTGGTTTGGAGCGCAGTGCGTTCAGCTTCCGGCTGGGATATCCGACGCGGCTCGGCGTCCAGGGCGGCCAAGCCTTGGGTGTACTCATATTTGCGATGAGAGCGACCGTTCGAGCGACTCCAGCCAGCGTTCGAGGCCCTCCGCCAAACCGCGGTTGAACGGTCCACGCAAGAGCCAGGGGAGGAGCCCGAGCATCTCCTCTCGAACGGAAACCTCGGTGCGCTGCGAGTCGATGGGTGTCAACCGCCATTGATTGCGAGCTGTCACGCCCCACGCTTTGCCGACGAAGCCGAAGCTGCTGTTCGGTACCAGATCGACCACTTCACCGGTGATACGGGTACCGTTGTTCGAGTAGCGGAACCTAGTTCCGAGTTGGACGGGGTGCGTTGGTGCGGTCATTTGGGTGTAGAGCGGATGCCAGTCCGGCCAGCGCGAGATCGCGACGAGGCGTTCCCAAACCTGGTTTGCCGGAGCAGGGATCGTCCTTGAACGGGCTTGAACAACGGGTGCCAATGGGATTCGCTCCTGCTGTGTGTCAGCCCGCGAATGTCGGGCCATGCAGACTTTACGCAGCGAGATTGTCCTGTCTTCTGTCGCGCGAGCATAACCGGGAC
Source organism: Phycisphaerales bacterium (assembly GCA_036392375.1). Classification (GTDB taxonomy): domain Bacteria; phylum Planctomycetota; class Phycisphaerae; order Phycisphaerales; family UBA1924; genus JAFEBO01. The sequence continues at coordinate 32,575 of DASVYC010000033.1, read as the reverse complement.
ACGGCCCACACCCCGCCGGGTTTCGACATCCGGGCGTCCTGTCTCTGAGGCTCAGAAGTCCACGTCGTCACACCACCCCTCGCTCTCTATTCGCAAACCCCCGGGTCGCAAGACTCGGGGGTTTTCGTTCATCCGCTGGCAACCCTCTCGACGGGCCCGTCCCCTAGTTGCCGCGCAGGATCTTCTCCATCTTTTTTCCCTTCGCGAGTTCATCGACCAGCTTGTCCAGATATCTGACCTGCCGTGTGACAGGGTTCTCAATCTCCTCCACACGGTACCCGCAGATCAGGCCGGTGATCAGGTGCGCGTTTGAGTTCAGCGTGGCCCGCCGAAAGAACTCCTTGAAGGTGGTCTTCTCATCGATGTGCTTCTGGATCTGTCGGTCATCGAAGCCTGTGAGCCACTCGATGACCTCGTGCAGTTCCTTCTTTGTCCGACCCTTCTTCTCCACCTTGGTGACGTAGTGGGGATAGACCGAAGAAAACGTCATCGTCGCGATCCGCTCATCGTGGTCGGGCTTGGTGGGGGGCATCGATCAAGATCCGTCAGATCATGCGCAGCGGCGGTCAAGACACAGAGGCATCCTAGCAATGGTCGGAGGCGCGATGACCGTGCACGGGAATCGCACCCGCTCGCCGTGTCTCTAGGGCTCTGAGAAGCCCGTCGTCGCGCCTTCGAGACTCTCAACCTGCCGGAGGGACGCAGTCCCGCCCCCTGTCTCTCGGTCTCTGAAACGTTTGTCGCTAGACCACCCCTCGCCCTCTATTCGCAAACCACCGAGGTCGCAAGACTCGGGGGTTGTCGTTGCGAGTGCTTACCTCCTCTCACCGATCCACAGCCAGCGTTTCGTGAGCGCTCGGGCTCTTCGGTGAACCTGCTGCCGCCGCACTCAAACTTGATCTCGAGCGAACTCGGTCTCGAGCGCTCGCCGGTCCCGCTTCTGAAAGGCTGTGCGCCACGCCCACTTCAGGCTTCAAGCCTGAGCGTCACGGTCTCGCGTTCTACCGTGCGGGCCGTCTCCGCCGTGCGCTCCCGCCTGATCGCGACAAAGCCGTGTTTTTCGAGCACACGCAGCGACGCGGTGTTGCCGGCCGACGCGGTCGCAAGCAGCGGCCGTATCCGGCACTCCTCCAGCATCAGCCCCACCGCACGGCTCGCGATGCCACGCCCCCAGTGCGTCCGCGCGATCCAGTACCCGATCGACGCCGCACCGTCTTCGTGCACGATGTTGATCGCGCCCACCACCTTGCCCGCCAGCACGATGACCCGCGGCGTCACACCCGTCCCCGTCGCGCCGTTGGCGCACCCGCACTCACCCTCGCCCAGGATCGCCGCCCATCGAGCCGAGAACGCGCCCCAGTCGCGGGGCTTGGTCCCCGCCATCGCGTTCGCCGCCTCGTCCAGCTCAAACGCGTGAAGCAGCGGGACATCATCCATCCGTGTCCGGCGCAGCGTGATGTCGGGTGGTCTCTGCACGCCAGACAATAGAACGGGGTCCGTTTCTCCCCGCACCTCCCCCGCCTCAGCCCCCATCCCCCGCGTCACCCCGACCCGTCGCTTCCCTTGCCGTGCAACATAGAGAAAATTGATCAATCATCGCATCACAATCGATTCGATTCATGCCGACAACTGACTAGGGTTGTGCGTTCTGATTGGCTCCACACGCCCCGCCGGACCACCGCGGGGTCTCACGAAAGGAAGTCCCATGGCCGTCGCCGATCCCTTTAACAGCAAGTCCACCCTCAAGACCGCCCACGGCACCTACACCTACTACTCGCTCGACGCCGTCACCAAGAAGGGCGTCGGCCACATCAGCAAGCTGCCCGTGTCGATCAAGGTCCTGCTCGAGGCCATGCTCCGCAACCTCGACGGCTTCGTCGTCACCGCCGACGACGTCACTGGCCTCGCCAACTGGAACGCCAAGGCCCCGGTCAAGGAAGAAATCCCCTTCATGCCCGGTCGCGTGGTGCTGCAAGACTTCACCGGCGTCCCGTGCGTGGTCGACCTTGCCGCCATGCGTGACGCGATGAAGGCCCTCGGCGGCGATCCCAAGAAGATCAACCCGCTTGTGCAGTGCGACCTCGTGATCGACCACTCCGTGCAGGTCGACGCCTTCGGCTCGGCCCAGGCCCTGACGATCAACGCGGGCAAGGAGTTCGAGCGCAACAACGAGCGATACGAGTTCCTGAAGTGGGGCCAGCAGAGCCTCAGCAACTTCAGCGTCGTCCCGCCCGCGACCGGCATCGTCCACCAGGTGAACCTCGAGTACCTCGCCAAGGCCGTGTGGACCAAGAAGAACGCCGCGGGCGAGACAGTCGCGTTCCCCGACTCCTGCGTGGGCACCGACTCGCACACAACCATGATCAACGGCTTGGGCGTCGTCGGCTGGGGCGTCGGCGGCATCGAGGCCGAGGCCGTTATGCTCGGCCAGCCGATCTACATGCTCACGCCCGACGTCATCGGCTTCCGCCTCAAGGGCAAGCTGCCCGAGGGCACGACCGCGACGGATCTCGTGCTCACCGTCACCCAGATGCTCCGCAAGAAGGGCGTCGTCGACAAGTTCGTCGAGTTCTTCGGCGAGGGCCTCGCCAGCATGAGCGTGCCCGATCGCGCGACGATCGCGAACATGGCGCCCGAGTACGGCGCGACGATCGGCTTTTTCCCCGTTGATCAGGCGACGCTCGATTACCTGCGCTTCACCGGCCGCGATGAGGCCACCGTCGCGCTCGTCGAGGCATACTGCAAGGCCCAGGGCATGTTCTGGGAGCCCGGCACCCCCGAGCCCGAGTGCACCGACGTCATCGAGCTCGACCTGGCCACCATCCAGCCCTCGCTCGCCGGCCCCAAGCGCCCGCAGGATCGCGTAGAGCTCAAGAACGTCAAGGCCGAGTTTTTCAAGGCCATGGCCGCACCCCTGGGCAACACCTCCTTCGGCATGCCAGCCGACAAGATCCTCGGCGCGTCCGCCACCGTTCGTCACGCCGACGGCACCGCTCCCAGCAAGATCACCCACGGCGCCGTCGTGATCGCCGCGATCACCTCTTGCACCAACACCAGCAACCCCGACGTGCTGATCGCCGCCGGACTGGTCGCCCGCAAGGCCCGCGCGCTGGGCCTGACTCGCAAGCCCTGGGTCAAGACCAGCCTCGCCCCCGGCTCCAAGGTCGTCACCGCCTACCTCGATCGCGCCAACCTCTCCGAGGACCTCAACGCCCTCGGCTTCCACACCGTCGGCTACGGCTGCACCACCTGCATCGGAAACTCGGGCCCGCTGCCCGAAGAGGTCGAGGCCGCGATCAAGGAGGGCGATCTCTGCGTCGCGTCGGTGCTCTCGGGCAACCGTAACTTCGAAGGCCGCGTGCACCAGAGCGTGAAGGCCAACTACCTCGCCAGCCCGCCGCTGTGCGTCGCCTACGCGATCGCCGGCAGCGTCGCCATCGATCTCGCCACAGAACCCCTGGGCCTCACCAAGGACGGCAAGCCCGTCTTCCTCAAGGACATCTGGCCGACCCAGCAGGAAGTCCGTGCCATCAAGGGCCAGTGCGTCACGCCCGAGCAGTTCCGGGCCGAGTACTCCAACGTCTTCAACGGCAACCCGACTTGGAACGCCGTGCCCGTCAGCAAGTCCGAACAGTACAAGTGGAACGACGCGTCCACCTACATCCAGAACCCGCCGTACTTCGCGGGCATGACCGAGACCCCCAAGGCACCCGGCGCAATCAAGGCCGCCAAGGTGCTCGCGTATGTGGGCGACAGCGTGACCACCGACCACATCAGCCCCGCCGGCGACATCGCCGAGCACAGCCCCGCCGGCGCCTACCTCAAGACTCTCGGCGTCAAGAAGGCCGACTTCAACTCCTACGGCAGCCGCCGCGGCAACGACCGCATCATGACCCGCGGCACCTACGCCAACGTTCGCATCAAGAACAAGCTCGCCATCGACCCCGTCACCGGCAAGATCAAGGAGGGCGGCTGGACCCGCGACATGAGCAAGAAGGGACGCGACTCCATCGCGTTCATCTACGACGCTGCCATGAACTACAAGGACGAGGGCACCCCGCTCATCGTGCTCGCCGGCAAGGACTACGGCATGGGCTCGTCGCGCGACTGGGCGGCCAAGGGCACGCTCCTGCTCGGCTGCCGCGCCGTCATCAGCGAGTCCTTCGAGCGCATCCACCGCAGCAACCTCGTCGGGATGGGCGTGCTGCCGCTCAACTTCAAGGAAGGCGAGACGGCGTCGAGCCTGGGCCTGAGCGGCGACGAGGCGTTCGACATTCACCTGAATGTCAGCGCCGACGGCCTCGTCGAGCCGCGCTGCGAGGTGAAGGTGACGGCGACCAAGCCCGACGGCAAGAAGGTGGACTTCACCACCCGCTGCCGCATCGACACGCCGGTCGAGGCCGAGTACTACCGCAACGGCGGCGTCCTGCAGACCGTGCTGCGTCGCCTGCTGAACGACAGCAAGAAGCCCGTGACGGTGTGAGCATGCCGAGCGCCGATCTCCCCGCCACCATCGCCGACCCGCCGAACACCACCATTGAGATCCCCATCGCCTGGGGCGAGATGGACGCGCTTGGCCACGTCAACAACGTGGTCTACTTCCGCTACTTCGAATCCGCCAGGATCGATTTCCTCCGCAAGGCCGGCTGCTCGCAGCTCCGTGCCGCCGACGGCGTCGGGTTCATACTGCAGGCCATGGAAGCCCGGTTCCGCGTGCCGCTCGTCTTCCCGGACACCATCGTCGTCGGCACCAAGCTGGTCGCGCTCGAGGAAGACCGCTTCACGCTGGCGCACAGCATCCGCAGCAAAGCCCATGGCCAGGCGCAGGGCGTCGCGGCGGTGGGGCGGGGCACGATCGTCACCTACGACTACGCAGCAGCGAAAAAAGTGGCGATCCCCGCGTCAGTCCGCGACGCGATCATCCGCGGCTCGGCTTTCGCATGATGAACAGGTAGTTGAAACCCCGCAGGAAGAAGTTCCCTTCCTCCGCCGCCTTGTGCCAGTTGCCGCGTTCCAGCTTCTGGTTGTGGCGCACGACCGCGACGATGTCCACCGGCTCCAGCACCTCGCGCATCACCGCGAACAGCTCAAAGCCAATCGGCGAGAAACCCCGCCCCTTGCGGAACGAGTCGCTGACATAGAGGCCCATGTGCGCGCCGGGTTTGAGCACCCGCGCGATCTCGCGGATCACCTGCCGCATCGACTGGAAGTACGCACGCCCGCCGTCGTCGCCAAGGGCATCGAGCTTGCCGATGCACGCAGGGTTGTCCGAGTAATCCACGTGCGTGGAATACGGCGGATCGATAAACACAAAGTCGACGCTCGCATTCGGCACGCCGATCTTTCGTGCGTCGCCCGCGCGGATGTCGTCACGCGACGGCGCCAGATCGAACCCGATCCCCAGACGCCCCGTGTCTCGGCACACGTCCAGCGTCGTCCCGCTGCCAACCATCGGATCGAGCACCGTGTCGCCCTGCTTGGTGTACCGCTGCAGCAATTGCCAGATCACCCATGACGGGCTCGCGCCCACGTATCGCTTGTCGCCCTGCATCCGCGAGCCGTCGGAGCCGACGTAATGCTGGCTCGGAAACTCCCACAGCGTGGTGGTGAGAATCGGCATCGAGCCATCGCCGCCGTCGCCTGGCAGTCCACGATCGCTACGACCGCCGTGACCCCCGCGCGCCGGTGGCGCACCGCGTCCGCCCGACCGGTTCGCTGGTCCGGGCCGGTCGCCGGGTTGTCGAGGCCGGATAGGCCGCATAGTGAACGCTCTCGGTGTGCTTACTTGTCCCAGTGACGCCTGATCGCGTCGAGGACCTTGGCCTTGGTGGTGGTGAGATCGGCGTACAGCTTCGCGCCCGCGGCACGCACGTGCCCGCCGCCGCCCAGCTCCTTGGCCGCCGCGTTGACGTCCGCCGATCCCTTGACCGACTTGCTCCGCATGCTGATCTTGGTCAGCACCGCCCCCGCCGCAGCCTGCATGCCGAACTCGCTCGGGTCCGCCTCGGTCAAGACCGCCGTCACCAGCACCGACTCGAGCGTCTGCGAGTGATCCGCAAAGCCGCCCGCGTCCGCCGGCTGTGCCCCGGTTTCCGCAAAGTCCTTCTTGGTCAGCGACATCACCGCCACCCGGTTCTGGTCGTGCAGTTCGAGCGAAGCCAACGCCCGCGCCAGCAGCTTCAGCCGCGGCAGCCGCTCACGCTGCTCGATGTTCACGTACAACCCCGCGTGGTCCACGCCGGTCGCCAGGAGCGCCGCCGCCGCCTCCATCACATTCGGCTTCACGTTGCTGTGCTTGAACCATCCCGTGTCCGTCGCCAGCCCCAGGTACAGCGGCTCGGCCACCTCCATGGGCAGCTCCCGCAGCGTTCGTTTGCCCAGGATCACCCGGCACAACTCCGCCACCGGCTGACACGCCGCCGCGCTCGCCACATCCACCACCCGCCGCTCCGAGATCTCCGCATCCCCTTGCGCGTGATGATCCACGATCGCGATCTTGCCCCGATGCCGCTCCAGCCACGGCCTGATCATCTCAAGCTGCGACCACGAGCCCGTGTCCACGATCACCACCGCGTCGCACGGCTCGTGCTCAATCTCTTCAAAGCTCTCGATGTTCGTCGCGGGCGTCTCGCCCACCACCCGCTTCATCCACGACGGCCGAGGCCCGAAGTACCACGCCCGCGCCCGCGGCGGCGTTGCCGTGCCGATGCTCTTCTGCGCCAGGTTCAACGCCCGCGTCAGCGCGATCGACGATCCCACCGCGTCCCCGTCGGGCTTGACGTGCGTCACGACCGCGATCTTGCCTTTGTCCGCCAGCCACGCCGCGATCGATGCGAGCTGCGTCGCCACCTCAGACACGGGGGTGGCCGTCCAGCCGGACGAGGCCTTGGCGGGTAACGAAGTCGAACCGGAACTCATCGGGCGCATTCCCCTGTGACCGCGGGAGTCGCGGCGGCCGGCGAATCTATCAGATCACGGGCCAGTGCGCCGCACGCACGCCGATCGCGTTCGAGTTGCTGCCGCAACGCTTCGATGCCCGGGAATCGCACCTGGTCACGCACGAACGCCACAAACTCGAGCGCCAAGCTCCAGCCGTACTCACCCAGGTTTGCCGCAGCCGCCCCGGTTCGTGGCTCGATGATGTGAGCTTCCACCCGCCGCTCCGATCCCTGAAACGTCGGGCGGCTTCCGATGTTCACCGCTGCAGGCAGCCGCCGCCCGTCCGGCAACCGTGCCACGCAGGCGTACACCCCGTCCGCAGGCAACAGCAGCGCATCCCCAGCATCGCCGGGTTGATGCAGATTCGCGGTGGGGAACCCGATCGTCCGGCCCCGCTGGTCGCCGCGCTCAACGGTTCCTTGCAGCTCGTAACAGCGTCCCAGCAAGTGCGCCGCGTCGGTGACCCGACCGTGGGAAAGCAGCCAGCGGACCATCGTACTCGAAGCCCGCACGATCGTGTGATCCGAGATCGCAGCGCCCACCCCGTCCACGACATCCACCGCGAAGCCGAGGCTCGCCCCCAGCTCCCGCAGCGTCGCCACATTCCCGGCTCGCCCCTTGCCGAAGTGAAAATCCGCGCCCTCGACCACCGCCATCGGCCGGTACGTCGCGACGACCTGCTCAATGAACGCCCGGGGCGACGTATCCAAAAAGGCATCGCTCGGCTGCAGCCGGATCACCTCATCCGCGCCCAACTCCCGCAGGAGCGCCGCCCGCTGTGCAAACGTCGTCAGCCGCGCCGGTGCCGCCGCGGGCGCCACCTTCGTCAGCGGGTGCGGGTCAAACGCCAAGGCCAGCACCCGCCCCGACGGCCCCGCACGCTCCCGTGCGCGAGCCACCAACGCCGCGTGCCCGATGTGCACGCCGTCAAAGTTCCCGATCGTGATCGCGGTGGGGGCCGTCACAATAAAGCGTACACCCACGCCCCCGCCCGCATAGCCTTGGCCATGCTCAAGCTCTCTTACGCGAACTGTCTGGCGGATCGAGTCGGTGAACACGGCCTGGACCCGGCCCATCTCGCCCCCGGAGGCGAGGCCGCCGCCGCCATCGCGGCCCACACCAAGAAACTCGCCTCCACCCGCGGCAAGGGCTGGGAACGCTGGCGCGAACTCCCCTTCGACCCCATGCGCCGCGAGCACATCACCGGCGTCCGCAACGCCGTCGAACGCTGCCGCGGGAAGTTCGAGAACCTCGTCGTCCTCGGTATCGGCGGCAGCGCCCTGGGCAACATCGCTCTTCAGAGCGCCCTCAACCCGCCCACCTACAACCTCCTCGACTCCTCCAAGCGCTTCGGGCCCCGCGTCTTCGTCGTCGATAACGTCGACCCCGCCCACTTCGGCGCGATCCTCGAGTTCTGCAAGACCCACGGCGGTGTGCAGAAGACCCTCTTCAACGTCATCAGCAAGTCCGGTGAAACCGCCGAGACCGCTGCCCAGTTCATGATCATCCGTGACGAGCTGCGCAAGGCCATCGGCACCAACTACGCCCAGCACATCGTCGCCGTTACCGATCCCGCCAAGGGAACGATGCGCCAGATCTGCGACCGCGAGGGGTACACCACCCTGCCAGTCCCGGACGGCGTCGGCGGACGCTTCAGTGTGCTCAGCCCTGTCGGCCTCTTCTCCGCCGCCATGGCCGGCATCGACATCGACGCCCTCCTCGACGGCGCCGCCGACATGGACAAGGCCTGCTCCCGCGAGGACATCACCCAGAACCCCGCGGCCATGCTCGCGTATCTCCTCGTCGAACTCGGCGAGACCAAGGGCAAGATCAACCACGTCCTCATGCCTTACAGCAACGCCCTCTACCTCCTCGCCGACTGGTACCGCCAGCTCTGGGCCGAGTCCCTCGGCAAGCGCGTCGACCTCCAGGGCCAGACCGTCTTCGCCGGGTTCACCCCCATCAAGGCACTCGGTACCACCGATCAGCACAGCCAGGTCCAGCTCTACCGCGAGGGCCCCAACGACAAGGTGATCGGCCTCGTCGAGGTCGAGTCCTTCGACGATCACGCCCGAGGCGTCCACGGCGACATGACCATCCCTTCCGGCCTCGGCGTCGAGGCGGTCAAGTATCTGGAAGGCGCGAAGATGAGCGAGCTGCTCAACGCCGAGAAGCGAGCCACCGAGTACGCACTCGTCGAGAGCCGCCGCCCCAACTACACCATCCACTTCCCCAAGATCGACGCCTACCACGTGGGCCAGTTCATCGCCCTCTGGGAGATCACCACCAGCTACGCCGGCCTCCTGCTCAACATCGACGCCTACGACCAGCCCGCCGTTGAACTCGGCAAGCAGGCCACCTTCGGCCTCATGGGCAAGAAGGGCTTCGAGAACTTCAAGAGCCTCGTCGATTCCACCCTTGGCGCGTCGACCCGGGTCATCTCGGCGTAACCCCACACGCCGCGGCCCCGTTGAAAGCTCCCCCGCGTGCCCTAGTAGTGGTACTTCGGCTGCCACTCGCCCACGCCGCCCTGCAGCAGGTCGAACATCGGGAACAGCGCGCAGAAGTCGTCTCCCGGACCAAACGCCCGCGCGCCCGTCCGCATCATCGTGCCGTCGAGGTTCCGTCGCAGCGCGCTCACGCCCGGGATGCACCCTTCCTTCCCCGCGTTGGGCCCCTGCTGGTGCACCGCCACGAATCCCAGATCCTTCGCGAAGCTCGTTCCCGCGTGCGACACCACCGGGAACGTCCATCCTCGTGCCGACGCGAACGCCGCCGCGACATCGGGCGCATCCGGCGTCGTCAGCACGAACCCGCACCGCGTCGCCACGTGCTTGTACATCGAGTTGAACCCATCCGCCCAGAGCGTGCAGTACACGCACGAGCGCCCCATGTTGTGCACCACCAGGAGATCGCGTGAAGCCCCGAACAGCTCGGAGAGCTGCACGCTGGTCCCCGATCCCGCCAGCCGCAGCGAGTAATCCCGCACCGTGTCCGGTGCTCTGGCCCGGATCGCCTTGGTCAGCGCCGCCTTGGCCTCGACCACCGATTGCTCGAGTCGCGCGATTTCCTCGTTCTGAAACGCTGCCGGCATGCGATGCTCCTGTGCGTGTCCGCCAAGGCTACCAGAGACACCAAGCCACGTTCGGCATCTCACACGCTCCGCCCCTCCCGTCGAAGCCACCCGATCCGGTAGTCTCCATCTATGGCTCCACCTCCCAAGAGCGTGCCGCTCACCATGTTCGATCCCGGCGTCCCGCCCGAGTCCGCGGCCCGCGCCTTCTACGAGCGCCAGCGCCTCCGCCGCAGCGTCCGTTATTTCAGCGACCGCCCCGTCAGCGAAGAGACCATCCACTGGTGCGTCGCCGCCGCCGGAACCGCGCCCTCCGGGGCGAACAAGCAGCCCTGGCGCTTTGTCGCGGTCCGCGATCCAGCCCTCAAGCATGAGATCCGCGTCGCCGCCGAAGCCGAAGAACGCGAGTTCTATCAACGCCGCGCCACGCCTCAGTGGCTCGCCGACCTCGCCCCCCTCGGCACCGACGCCGACAAGGAATTCCTCGACGTCTCTCCCTGGCTCATCGTCGTCTTCAAGCTGATGAAGGACGACGAGCCCGCCCCCGGCGCCGAACCCGGACAGGTCTACTACGTCAACGAGAGCGTCGGTATCGCCTGCGGCATGCTCATCACCGCCATCCACCACGCCGGCCTCGTCACCCTCACCCACACCCCCAGCCCCATGGGCTTCCTCTCCTGCGTCCTGGGCCGGCCCGATCACGAACGACCCTACCTCCTTCTGCCTGTCGGCTATCCGGCCCCGGGCTGCGTCGTCCCCGACATCCACCGCAAGCCGCTCGAGCACATCCTCGTTGTGCGCTAGCAGTTCCGCTCCCTGACGCGGCCTCCATGGACCGCCACTTCAGCCATCGCAGCCAGCCGTCGCCGGCGGGTACAGTCACCCCATGTCCAGCCCCGTGTACGAGAAGCTCGGTGCCTTCTACCTCGGAAAACTCTTCGACCCCGCCGCGTGGAAACGCAGCGACGACTACCTCCTCTACGACTCCCGCGACCTCGTCACCCACGCCGTCTGCGTTGGCATGACCGGCTCCGGCAAGACCGGCCTCTGCCTCGGCCTGCTCGAAGAAGCCGCCATCGACGGCATCCCCTCGCTCATCATCGATCCCAAGGGCGACCTCGCCAATCTGCTGCTGACCTTCCCCAATCTCGCGCCCAGCGACTTCCGCCCCTGGATCAACGAGGACGACGCCCGCCGCAAGAACATCTCCCCCGACGACTTCGCCAAGCAGCAATCCGAACAGTGGAGAAAAGGCTTGGACTCCTGGGGCCAGGACCCCTCGCGCATCCAGCGCCTCCGCGACGCCGCGGAGTTCGTCGTGTACACCCCCGGCTCCACCGCCGGCGTCCCCCTCAGCGTGCTCCGCAGCTTCGCCGCCCCGCCCCCCGCGATCCGCGACGAGCCCGAGCTCCTGCACGAGCGCGTCGAAACCACCGTCAGCGGCATCCTCTCCATGCTCGGCCGCAACTCCACCGGCCCCACGCCCGAGAGCGCCTTCCTCGCCGCGCTCATCGAGCAGTGGTGGGGGGCCGGCGAAGACCTCGATCTCGCCAAGCTCATCCAGGCCGTCAACAAGCCGCCGATGTCGCACGTCGGCGCCATGGCGCTCGAAGAGTTCTTTCCTGCTGGCGACCGCTTCCAGCTCGCCGTCGCGCTCAACAGCCTCCTCGCCTCACCCGGCATGAAGCGACTGGGTGAGGGCGCCCCCATCGATATCCAGCAGATGCTCTTCGCCGAGGGCGGCAAGCCCCGCTGCGCCATCGTGAGCATCGCCCACCTCGGCGACAACGAGCGCATGTTCGTCGTCTCGCTCCTGCTCAACGAGATGCTCTCCTGGGTCCGCAAGCAGAGCGGCACCACCTCGCTCCGCGCCCTGCTCTACATGGACGAGATCGCCGGCTACGTACCTCCCGTGCAGAACCCGCCCAGCAAACGCCCACTCCTCACGCTCATGAAGCAGGCCCGCGCCTTCGGCGTCGGTGTTGTGCTCGCAACTCAGAATCCCGTCGACCTCGACTACAAGGGCCTCTCCAACGCCGGCACATGGTTCATCGGCCGTCTCCAGACCGATCGCGACAAGCAACGCGTGCTCGATGGACTTGAGGGCGCCTCCGCCGCCGCGAGCGCGACGTTCGACCGCGCCCAGATGGACACGCTCATCAGCAAGCTCGGCAACCGCGTCTTTCTGATGAACAACGTCCACGAACCCGGCCCCGTGCTGCTCGAGTCGCGCTGGTGCCTCTCCTACCTCCGAGGACCGCTCACCCGCGACCAGATCAAGATCCTGATGGACCCGCTGCGCGACCGCTATCTCACCGGTGCACCCCGCGGTGCCATGCCCAGCCCCACCGCCGCATCGGTCGCCGCAAACGCTGCACAGCCTCCAACCACCGCCTCGTCAAAGCCCGCCACCGCCAACCACAACCGCCCGGTCCTCTCAGGCGACGTCCCCGAGTTCTTCATCCCCGCCCGCACCACCGACGCCATCGAGTACCGTCCCATGCTCCTCGGCTTGGCCAAGGTCTTCTACGGCGGCACCCGCGCCGGCCTCTCCCACGAAGAACAGCTCGCTCTGCTCACACCCATCACCGATGGCGCCGTCGCCGCCGACTGGGAGCACGCCCAAGCCGTCGAGCTCACCGACAAGGACCTCGACAAAGAGCCCGTCGCCGGCGCGACATTCGCCCCCCTCGCCCCCGACGCGGCCAAGGCCAAGGCCTACGACAAGTGGAAGAAAGAGCTCGCCGACGGCATCTTCCGCTCCCGCTCCCTCGAGATGTTCCGCAGCAACGAGCACAAGCTCGCCTCCGAACCCGGAGAGTCCGAGGCCGCGTTCCTCGCCCGCCTCAGCCACGCCATCCGCGAGAAGCGAGACGCCGCGATGGAGAAGCTCAAAGCCAAGTACGGCCCCAAAGTCCAGACGCTCCAGGACCGCCTCCGCCGCGCCGAGCAAGCCGCGGAAGTCCAGCGCGAGCAGGCCACCGGCGCCAAGATTGGATCCGCACTCTCCATCGGCAGCGCCATCTTCGGCGCCCTGCTCGGCCGCAAGGTCGCCAACAGCGGCAACCTCGGCCGCGCCGCCACCGCCGCCCGCGGCGTCTCCCGCGCCAGCAAGGAATCGTCCGACGTCGCCCGCGCGGAAGAAAACGTCGCCGCCGCCAGCACTCAGCTCGACGCGATCAAACGAGAGTTCGAAGAAGAACTGCAGTCGCTCCAATCGCTCGAAGTCGATCCCGCCTCGATCGAGAAGATCAGCCTTCGCCCCAAGAAGACCGACGTCAACGTACGTGCCGTCGTCCTGGCATGGGCGCCCCACACCCGTAGCGGCGAGCCCGCTTGGTAAGGGCCATGATCTCGAGCACGGGAACATGTGCCGCACCGCGTCACGCCCCCGCCGGTGACAGCTTCCACGCTGTCGTACTCTTTTTCCCGTCGCCTCGCTCTCTGCTTGCACCCACTTTTCGGAGCCGAGCATGATCCAAGTCCGTGTCCTCGGTGCCGCCGGCGGCGTCACCGGCTCCGCGTATCTCGTCGAGACCTCCCAAGCCAAGGTCCTCGTGGATCTCGGCATGTTCCAGGGACGCGACGCCCGCATCACCAACGGCCACGGCGAGAAAATCAACGCCAATGACTCCCTCGGCGTCCTCGACCCCCGCACGCTCTCGTCGGTCGTTCTCACCCACGCCCACCTCGACCACACCGGCCGCCTGCCGATGCTCACCCGCGCCGGCTACAACGGCCCGATCTACGCCACCCCCGCCAGCGGCGATCTCACCGAGGCCGTGCTCCGCGACTCGGCCGGCATCCAGGAACAGGACACGCTCCGCGAGAACCGCAAACGCGAACGCGCCGGCCTCGATCCCCTCGAACCCATCTACACCAAGCAGGACGCCGAAGCCGTCTACAAGCTCATCAAGGACATCCCCTACGCCAAGGAATCACCCGTCGCCCCCGGCGTCAAGATCCGCTACTACGAAGCCGGCCACATCCTGGGCAGCGCGTCGATCGCGATGACCGTCTCCGACAACGCCGTCACCAAGAAGATCGTCTTCAGCGGCGACCTCGGCCCACGCGACGCCCCCATCCTCCGCGACCCCGAACCGCCCAGCGAAGCCGACCTCATCTTCCTCGAATCCACCTACGGCGACAAGGACCACCCCGATCCGCAGGCCTCCATCAACAGCCTCGTCCGCATCGTCCGCGACACCATCTTCAACAAGCAGCGCGTCATCATCCCCGCCTTCGCGATCGGCCGAACCCAGCTCCTGCTCTACCACCTCATCTGCGCCCACGAGGCCGGCGAACTCGCCGACATCCCCGTCTACCTCGACAGCCCCGCCGCCAAGAGGGCCACCGAGGTGTACATGAAGCACACCAACCTCTACGACGCAGAAGCCACCAGGCTCGCCCGTTGCCAGCGCCTCGTCGACGGCCTGAAATCCCTCCGTCTCATCGAGTCCGCCAACGAATCCCGGGCGCTCAACGAATCCTGGGACCCCTGCGTCATCATCGCCGGCAGCGGCATGTGCGAGGGCGGCCGCATCGTTCACCATCTCCGCCACAACCTCTGGCGCCGCGGCACCGCCGTCGTCCTTGTCGGCTACATGGCCGAGGGCACCCTCGGCCGCAAGCTCTCCGACGGCGCCGAACAGGTCTACATCTTCAACGACCCGATCGCCGTGCGAGCCGACATCCACCGCCTCAACGGCTTCAGCGCCCACGCCGGCCGCACCGAACTCCTCGCCTGGCCCGAAAAGATGATGCGCGGCCGCCCCCGCCTCGTCCTCACCCACGGCGAAGACGCCCCCCGCGCCGCCCTCGCCGCCGCCCTCAAAGACCGCTACGGCGTCGTGGCCGAGCTGCCCATGCGTGGTGATGTGATTCATCTCGCCGACTAGAGCCGCAAGCAATACCCGCTCCCCAACTACCGTTCTCCCTACTCGCCACACCCGATCTGCTCCATCGACGCACGAACGATCTTCACGTGCGGATGCCCTTCATCAAAGTGCTTGAGCAAAATCCCCAGCGCCTTCTTGAAGTTCTCGCGCGCTGCATGACGATCACCCTCCGCAATGCAAATGTGCGCCAAGTTGTTGTAGCTGGTCGCGAAGGTCGGGTGGTCAGGGCCGAAGTGCTTGGAGTCGATCGCGATCGCCCGCTCCATGCTCGCCCGCGCCCCGGCCAGGTCCCCCTGGTCCTGCTGGATCATCGCGAGGTTGGAGTAGCTGGTCGCGAAGGTCGGGTGGTCCGGGTCGAAGTGCTTGGACTGGATCGCGATCGCTCGCTCCATGCTCGCCCGCGCGCTGGGCAGGTCCCCCTGGTCCTTCTGGATCATCGCGAGGTTGGAGTAGCTGGTCGCGAAGGTCGGGTGGTCCGGGTCGAAGTGCTTGGACTGGATCGCGATCGCCTTCTCCAAGTTGGCCCGCGCCTGCGGCAGGTCACCCTGATCCATCTGGATCATCGCGAGATTGCCGTAGCACGCGGCGACATTCCCAAACCCATTGGCTGCTTCGACTTCACTATCCGTCTGGGACGAAACCGACAGGCACGCCGCTGCCTCGGAAAACCGACCAAAATGTCTCAACATGCCCGCCAACCAAACACCGATCCGCGCCGCCTGCCCCGCCTGTCCCTCCCGCCACAGTGCCCGGCACACCTCCACCAGCGGCGTCAGTTCCCAGCGCAGCGATTGATCGGTCAATGCCGCCGGATTGTCCAGGCCTCGATCGGTTCGGTCTGAGTTCATCCCGACGATCACGCGTCTTCGTCCCGCCGCACATTCCGCGATCGCAAGCAGCAACCCAGACCGGTCCTCTCCGGCCCCCCGTTCATTCACCCGCGCATGCCACAGCCGGTGCAGGCTCAGCAACTTCCCGCCCTCACCACCCGGCAGCACGATATCCAGTGCATCCAAATGGTGAAGCACCCGCTCCGCTGGGCCGCGTATCTCGTCGGGATCGGCGGGAATCGTCAGCTTCAACGGCCCGTACCGCCGCACCGCATCCGCTTCCAGCAGCTCCACCAACCATACCGCCGGCGCCAAATCCTGCGGCAAGATCGCCGCATATTCCACCGCCCGGCGTTCGGGCGCGGGCAGCGCCTCCAACGCATCGTCTAGAACCCGAAGCGTGCGCCGATGGGCTGGCAGCGTCTCCATGTTGAGCCCGAGCTGCGCGGCCACACCCGGTTTCACATCCGGCAACTCCGAAACCGGCGTGTTCTTGAGGCCGCGTAGGTTTTTCCCGTCACCGTTCCAGTAGACCTCCCACCCAAGATGCGGCTTGAGCTTCATGTACGCCGCGACCGCCGACACGCTGACGGCAAGCCCACCGAGCCACGCCGTGATCTCATCAGCGACGCTATCAGACGGCAAGGCCGCAGGCAACGCCGCCCGCTTGACCGGGTCCGGCTCCTTGTCGCGTCGGTGCTCGCAGAAGAGCCTGTAGACCTCGCGAGCCTCAGCGGGCTCCAGCCGCCCGACCTTGATCGCGTCCGCCGGGTCGATCGCTTCGTCCCGAGTCGTCACCAGCACGCGGCAGTTGCCGCGCGGCACAAGGCCCGAGGTGAGCATCGCCTCCCAGGATTCCTTGCTCGCGACGTTGTCGAGGATGAGCAGGCTCGCCGGGCCGACGCGGAGCTCGTGCGCGGCCGCAGTGGCGTCGGCCTTCGGATCGTTCTTGCTCGGCAGGTTCAATGCCACCCCAAGCGAGGCGAGAGACGTGACCAGATCTCCCGACTCGACCGACAGGAAGAACCGCCCGCCGGGGTAGTGCTCCTTGTACTGATCGGCGTAGAGGATCGCGGCGACGGTCTTCCCGTACCCGCCGAGGGCTCGCGTCACGGCCTGACGCACCACGACCTGCTCGGGGTTCTTGGTCAGCGCCTCGTGGATCTTCTTCGTGATGTTCCGACGCGGCACAAACGTGCGCGACGGCATAGGCACGGTGGAGCGCGTGTCGCTGGTTGGCGGCGGGGGAGCCGCTGGAAGCGTCGGCTGGGAGATGAAGTTGTTGATCTGTGTGCCGATCGAGCCGGTGGTCGCCGCACCCAGCGATGTCGAAGACATGGCTATGCCGTGGAAGTTTGAGGTCGGTCCGGTGGGCGGGCTCGACGGCGTCGCATCCGCACGAACAGGAGCAGCAGGCTTGCGATGAATCAATTCCAGCACGCCGAAGCCAAACCCTACGACCGCCAGGACGCTCGCGACCCACGGGCTGCTGTCCACCACCAATCCCGCCCACGTTCCGTCTGCCAGCCCAAACCCGGCCTTGATCATCGGAAACGATCCGACGCCCATTGCTCCCCCGAGGCACAGGCCGGTCGCCCGCATGAAGAAAAGCGCGCGATCGCGGAGCATCACGATCACGAACACGATCGCGCCGATGCCGAGCACGAGTCGGACCGGCCAGTACGGAATCCAAATGATCGCCGCGGCGAGAAGCATCGCGCCAGCTGCGGCCGCACCAGCCTTCTTCACGATGGAGGGTTCCTGCCCCACGCAAGAATGATACAAGACATTCACTGGTGAAGTGAAAATCGATCCCACCCAAAGCGACTGTGATCTTGCGAGTTACCTCTTCCGCTGCTCAAACAACCACTTCGGCAGCTCCGCCGACCGATACGCCGCGTCCCACGAGTTGTGATTCGCATCGGGGAAGTACGTCGCCTTGATCGGCGGCACGCCTTGCATGCCAGCCTGCTTCGCCTGCACCGCCGCCACGATCGCTTCGGTCTCCCTCGGCAGCACCACGTCGTCCTTCAAACCGTGGAACGTCCAGATCGGCAGCGTGCTGATGCCATCGGCCACCGTCTGCGGCGTAACGTTCCCCTTATCCCACGTCCCCGTAAAGCCGCAGACCGGCGCCACCGCCGCGAAGAGATCCGCGTGCTTCGCCCCGATCGCCCACGACCCCGCGCCGCCCTGCGACAGCCCCGTCAGGTAGATCCGCGACGCGTCGATGTTGTACATCCTGCGTGCCTCTTCGAGCACGCCCATCGCCAGCCCCTCGTGATCAATCCAGCGCGATTCCTGCGTCGGCTTCTGCGGGAAGAGCACGATCGCCGGCCACGCCGCTTCGTTGAACAAGATCGCCGTGCCCAGCCCCTGCGCGATCGTCTTCTGCCCGTCCGTCCCCGACTCGCCCCGCCCGTGCAAGAACAGAATCAGCGGCACCGGCTTCGACCCGTCGTACCACCGCGGCACATACACCGCGTACTTGCTGGTCAGCGACTGGCCGTTGCTCTGGACGGTGATGGTGCGGAACAGAAAACCGGTAGGCGTGCGGTCGGTCATCGCGTTTCCCGTGGAGGCGGACTCGGCGTTCGGAGCCGTGCTGGATGTTGCGCAGCCCGTGACAACGACCGAGAGAAGCAGCACGCTCAGAAGTCGGATCATGAACCGAGTCTATCCGATAGGTCTTCAGCCGCGCGGTCCGCCGCATCGCCGCGTCACATTCGAACGAACGCGCGACGACACTGCACCGCCATCTTGTCCCGGCGATCCCTTCACTCGATTCCGACTGCGGCTTGCAAACATCATCGGCGTACCTGCGGAGAGCTTCGAATCACGTGCGTCTGGCGACGTGCTTTCGGGGCGCAACTGCGTGCCTCGCGCACACACCGTTTCGAATCTGCGACGCGCCCGAACGCCCCTGCAATCGTCGAAAACCATGGAAGCTTGGATGTCCCGTCGCTTCCTTTCCCTTTTCTTTTCTCGACCCCGGTACACACCGCTGCGAGAGGGAGCGGGGGCGACTCCGAGACCGAGCCTGTTCGGTTTTCCACAACGTAAGATCATTGATGGAAGTCATTTAGGAAAAACCACGTTCCGCTCAAAGACCAAACATTGACAACTCCGTTCGGTTTCGGTACGCTCTGCCTCAGACAGGCCCGCGACCGACGCCGCCCCTGTCCACCGGTTTCCGCGAGGCCAAGGAGGTCCCGCACCGGGCCTTGCGTCGGGCCGACTCGTGGTCCCGGCTGGCGGACGCGTGAGCCAGCCTCTCCCGGGGTGGGAGGGGGGTGTTCGTTCACGCGACCGACCATTCGGCCAACCACCGGTCAACCCGCCCCAGGCGGGAGATTGGGTTTCACATGCCGGAAGTCGAAGTCAAGATGGAGGACCGTCAGAAGAAGAAGGCCCTGGACCTCACCCTCGGCCAGATCGAAAAGGCGTTCGGCAAAGGCGCGGTCATGCGCATGGACGAGAACGCCTACCTCAACATCCCCGGCATCTCCACCGGGTCGATCTCGCTGGACCTTGCCCTCGGCGGCAAGGGCATCCCGCGAGGCCGCATCGTCGAGGTCTTCGGACCGGAATCCTCCGGTAAGACCACGCTCGCCCTCACCATCGCGGCTCAGGCTCAGAAAGACGGCGGCGTCGCCGCCTTCATCGACGCCGAGCACGCCCTCGACCCCTCCTGGGCCCGCCGCATCGGCGTCAACATCGACGATCTCCTCGTCAGCCAGCCCGACTCGGGAGAGCAGGCGCTGGAGATCTGCGAACTGCTCGTCCGTTCCAACGCCGTGGATCTCATCGTCGTCGACTCCGTCGCGGCCCTGATCCCCAAGGCCGAGATCGAGGGCGAGATGGGCGACGCCGTGGTCGGCCTCCAGGCCCGCCTCATGAGCCAGGCGATGCGCAAGCTCACCGGCGTCATCGCCCGCAGCAACTGCACCGTCGTCTTCATCAACCAGATCCGCGAGAAGATCGGCGTGATGTTCGGCAGCCCCGAAACCACCACCGGCGGCCGAGCCCTGAAGTTCTACTCCTCCGTCCGCATCGACGTCCGCCGCACCGGCGCGATCAAGGAGGGCGAGGTCACTGTCGGCAGCCGCACCCGCGCCCGCGTGGTCAAGAACAAGGTCGCTCCCCCGTTCCGCGACGCCGAGTTCGACATCATGTACACCGAGGGCATCTCCGTCGCCGGCGACCTGCTCGACCTCGCGGTCGACAGCAAGGTGATCCAGAAGTCCGGCTCGTGGTTCTCCTACGGCGAGATGCGCATGGGCCAGGGCCGCGAACAGGCCCGCGCCCTGCTCAAGGACAACCAGGAACTCTTCCAGGAGATCCGCAAGAAGGTCCTCGAGATCCGCGCCACGCACCCCGTCGGCGGACGCCCCGTCGGCGCTGTCGCCGGTGACGCGGAGGCCGATGTCGAAGACGACGCGTAAGCGACCCTCGCTGGAACGAATCCCACACGCGAGCGTGGGGCCACGGTGACCCCGATCTCGCAAATCACGTTCGCTTCCCACACGCCCGGCCATCACCGGGCGTTTTCGTTTCCGCCTTGGCCCGCCGCCTTGTATCATCTGCCACTCCCATGACCGACCGCGACGCCCCATCCTCCGACTCGCTTGTCCTCCTCGAGGCCCGCGGCATCTCCAAACGCTTCGGCATCACCCAGGCCCTCGACAACGTCTCCGTCTCCTTCTTCGCCGGAGAGGTCCACGCCCTCATGGGCGAGAACGGCGCCGGAAAGTCCACCCTCGGCAAGGTCATCAGCGGCCTGCACAAGCAAGACTCCGGCAGCGTCTCCATCCGCTCCGAGTCCGGCAACCTCCACGAGCTCAGCCCCGGCGACATCGAGGATTCCTTCGCCCACGGCATCCGCATCGTCCACCAGGAACTCGCCCAGTGCCCCAACCTCTCGGTCGCCGAGAACCTGGGCCTGCACGATCTGCCGACGACGCGGCTCGGCCTGCTCGACCGGCGTGAACTCGAACGCCGCGCCGCCACCCTCGTCCACCGGCTCGATCCCTCCATCGATGTCGCCGCCCCGCTCGGCTCGCTCGCCCCCGGCCGCCGCCAGATCTGCCAGATCGCCGCCGCGCTCGACGATCGCTCCGCCACCGGCGGCTCCAAACCCCGCGTCATCGTCTTCGACGAGCCCACCAGCTCGCTCTCCATGACCGAGACCGATCGCCTTCTCGAGATCACCCGCGGCCTCGCCAAGCAGGGCATCACCATCATCTACGTCAGCCACCGCATGGGCGAGATCTTCGCCGTCTGCGATCGCGTCAGCGTCCTGCGTGACGGCAAGTACGTCGCCACCACCCGCATCAAAGACCTCGACGAGCCCGCTCTCGTCGAACAAATGATCGGCCGCCGCCTCAGCACGCCCAGCGGCAAACTCCCCTCCCTCGCCGCCGAGAACGGCACGCACCAGGCCCACGCCGGCGGCGTCGCGCTGGAGGTCAAGAACCTCTCCTCCCCCGGCAAACTCGACAACATCTCCCTCACGCTCCGCGAGGGCGAGATCCTCGGCATCGGCGGCCTCGTCGGCAGCGGCCGCTCCGAACTCCTCAACGCCATCTTCGGCCTCGACCCCAACGCGTCGGGCAACGTCCTCATCAAGGGCAGAAACGTCAGCGGCAAGGGCGCCCGCGCCGCCATCGACGCCGGCCTCGGCTACGTCCCCGAGGACCGCCGCCTGCAGGGCCTCTTCTTCCTGCTCGGCGTGGGCGAGAACACCGTCGTGCCGTTCATGCCGCGACTCGCCAGACTCTTCGGCCTGCGCACCGTCAGCGCCGAGCGCGACCTCATCTCCACCAAGTTCCGCGAGTTCCAGGTCAAGGCCGCCAGCCGCTATTCGCTCCCCGGCGAACTCTCCGGCGGCAACCAGCAGAAGCTCCTCATCGCTCGCTGGATGGGCGGCAGCACCCGCGTGCTCCTCCTCGACGAACCCACCCGCGGCATCGACGTCGGCACCAAGGCCGAGATCTACAAGCTCGTCCGCGCCGCCGCCGACAGCGGCACCGCCGTCCTCCTCGTCTCCAGCGAGATGCCCGAGCTCCTCGCCCTCTCCGACCGCCTCCTTGTCATGGCCGACGGCCGTCTCAGCGGCGAACTCAATGGCGATCAGATGACGCAGACCAACATTCTGCGCCTGGCAACCGCCGAGAGCAGCAAGCCGCAGCCCGTGGCAGCCGCCACATGAGCAATCGTTCCTGACAGGTGTCATCAGTCCGCCAGTGCCGGGTGCCATCAGTCCGCCGGCTCTCCGGCGCGACTGATGCGAGGGCGTTCGTCCGGAGCAACGAGCAACCGAGATCCGGCACCCGCGAAGAACCGCGCCGGAACCGCACCCGTATCGATCTCCGTGAAGTGCGCCGCCTGCGGCTACTCGTTGGATGGCTTGCCCGACACCGTTCGATGTCCGGAGTGTGACGCCGGCACGCGCGTGCCGGCGACCGATGCCGCGCTCATCGCTCGTTCTCGGCGCCTGTATCTGCGGTGTGTGCTCTCGCCGATTGCGCTTGGCCCGGTTTCATGACTGCTCTGCCACTCCGTTCCTCTGCTCGGAACGCTGACGATCTTCGCGTCTTTTCTCATCATCGTCAGCGATGCCTATGCAGCTGCGAGCACCCAGAACCAGGCGTATCCCTCGTGGAGCGGAATGATCCACGGTGCACTCGGCGCGATCTCAATTGCCGGCGCTGTCGCTTGGTTCATCGTGACGATCGTCCTGGCTGCCGCTGGAGCAGTCTGGGTGATCCAGCAACTGGACTGAGCCGATCTCGCGTTGCCTCACCGCGTCCGCAGGCCAACGGCCTGCCAGAACAAAGCCGGGGGTGCCGCTTCGGCACCCCCGGAAAGATGGTCCTCTCGCTTTCAAACGGCCTGAGTATCTCGCAGCCTGAAAGGCTGCAAGAGCCTCACTTCGCGCGGCACATGAACCGTCATCCGCGCCCGCTCGCCCCGCCTCACGGACAAATCAACTGGTTGTACGCGTTCGCAAAGATCACGAAGTCCGAGTCGTCCGTCGTCATATCGCCGTTCAGGTCGCCGCGGACCGCGATGAGCTGGTTGTAGTAGTCCGCGAACTCGACAAAGTCCGTGTCATCCACGAACCCGTCGGCATTGAAATCGCCAGGGCATGTGCTGAAGTAGTTGATGTAGTAATCCTTCACCGAGCTGTTGCCCGAAAGCTCGAACGCCACCAGCGTGATGCGGTTCACGCCGTTGATGAACGTCACCGAGCGTGAGTAATCGAACCGGTCGTTCTGCGTCGCCTGGTTGAACGAGTTGCTGCTTGTCACCGGGTTGGCGTTCTCCGCAAGGTTCTGCATCAGGTGCGTGCGGTTGACCGTGCGGTCGTTGGCCTTGATGTTGAACGCGTACGTCGGAGCGCCGCTCGGCACGATCGGGATGTTCAGAATGCTCGCGTCCGGTGGCACACGATCCACATAGAACGCCTGCCGGAACTCTCGGAACAACGGCGCCTCGCCCGCGATCGTCCGCTTGCGGAACGCCACCACCGACAGGTACTGCACGCCTTCTTCCAGCAGCGCCGTGTTCACGGTCTGCGAGTAGTTGCCCTGGTTCACGTTCTGCGGCTTGCCCGCCAGCGGGTCCTTCAGCGTCAGGAACTGCTCGTACCCCGCCGCGATGCCGGTCGTGTGGTCGAAATCCACCACACCGTTGGCGTTAAAGTCGCGGTACCCGCCGCCGATCTTGAACAGCGCGTTGTCGTCGGTGTTGTTGTTGGCGCCCGGCTGACCCACCAGAGCCACGTCGCCGTTGGACGTGGTGAGGTTGATGTTGAAGCTATTCGCCGAGATCACCGGCAGCGGCGTCAGGCGGCGACGGAACGTCGGGATGAAGTTCGTGTCCGCGGCGATGGTGCTGCTGGTCGGGGTGAGCGTCAGCGTGCCGCTCGGGATCGAGGGCGCGTACACCAGATAGCCCTTGTGGTGCGTGCCCGCCGAGCTGACGTTGTTGGGCACCACGACCGTGGCCCAGCCGCCCGTGGAGTTGAAGTTGGTCGTGGTGATGACCTCGGGGATTGCGTTGGTCGGATCCACCGTCGGATCCGCCGCGTTGCCCGTCAGCTCGATCAGACGGGTGCCGGTGGAGAAGGCAGTCCGAACGAACCGCGTCTGCGTGCCCGAGTCGTAGCGATCGTTCACCGCCACCAGCGCGTTGCCCGAGTACGAGTTGAACCCGATGTTGGTCCGCCGCTCGAACACCAACACGTCCGCCGTCGAGGTGTTGGTCGGATCGGTGCCGTTCAGCACGTTGAACTCGCCGCGGCAGACCCAGTTGTGGATCTGCACCAGCCGGACCAGCGTCTGGTCCGCCGAATTCGTCGCGGGGTTCCAGCCCATCGCGGTCGGCATGCCCTGCCGCGGGAAGAACCCGCTGCCGCGCGTCAATCCCAGCGCGTTGTGATACACCTTGGGCTGACCCGTGCGCGTGAGCAAGTACGCGTGGGCGTACATCCCCTGCGCCTGCGCGCTGGGCAGCGGCGGCGAGGACCCGCCGTTGCCGGCGCTCCCGTTGTCATGGCTGAAAACGTGATTCACGCCTAGCGTGCCGTCGTTGAAGCCGTCCTGGTTGTCCAGGTGCGCGTTCAGCACGTTCTGCCACGAGCCCAGCCCGTTGCCGTTGATCAGATCGCGGAGCTGCCCCGCGCCGTTCAGGTCCAGCGCGTCGCGGTTGCCCCACGAGTCGCCTTGCCGGAAGATGTTGTTGCTCTTGCGGATGAAGTTGTCGTACGTGAACTGGTTGCTCTCGACGCTCTCGCCGAACGAGAAGGGCGTGACCTTCCGCCCGTCCGGCGTCGTCCGCCGTTGATACACCGCCGCATCCCAGAACGTGTCCCAGAACCAGCTCGGCACGTGCTTGATCGCGTCGATGCGGAAGCCATCGACCTTGTGCACGTCCATCATCCATTGCGACCAGCGCAGCAGCAGTCCGGTGCCGTTCTCAGCCACCGGCGTGCCGTTCATGCCGTCGAACGGATACAGCGTGAAGTTGTTCGAGCCCGGGTTGCGAGCCGTGCCCGGATTCGTGAACGACACCCCGGGCAGATTGCGATTGGGGTAGAACTGGGCGTTCGCCGGATTCGGCTGGTTGTACACCGTGCCCGCCGGAATGTTCAGCGGATTGCCCGCCGCCACCGGCTGGCGAATGAACTGGTGGTTGCTCTCCTGCGCGATGTCCACGAGCGCGACCAAGTCGCCCTTGTACAGGTCGTACCGCGCGCCGCTCGGGTTCTCGGATTGCAGATACCCGCCCGCCACACCATTGTGGAAGTCGCCCCAGTTGTCCGTCGCCTGCTTGGTCGTGAACCCCGGGTTCGGGCTCATCCAGAAGCCCGGCCATCCGCCCGCCTGCTGGAACCCGCTCGATCCATCACGCCCCGAGTTGTGGTTCATCACCGAGTCGATGTACACCAAGCCGTCCGCGCGATGGAACTCATCCACCAGCGCGTCAAAGTACGCCGCGGTCCCATACGCAGTGGGGGAGCTCGGCGAGCCCAGATCAAACCGATCGAACGGGTCGTACCCGGCGCTCGAGGTGTCCCGCCCCTTCGTCACCGGCGGCAGCCACACCGAGCCCCAGCCATACGTGAACCAGTCCGGCAACCGACGCTCCATGTCGAACCAGCGATTCTCGAACCACTGGAGCATCGCCGGGTTGTCACCCGCCACCACCGGCGCCGCGATCGCGGTCATGCTCACCGTCGCGCCCGCCAGCTTCGCGAGGATCACCACTTGCAGCCCACGCTTCATTCCGTTGCCACGAGTCGACATTCCGTTCTGCTCCTCTTCCGCGGCGTTCCCGACCCGCCGCCGATTGGTCTGTTCACAGAAAACCCCGAAACACTCCGACACCGATCGCGCAACGCACGCTCAGGCCCCGGGCGCAACCAGGCCCGTTCCCGTCGCCGCGGCACGCACTCGTTCGTGTCGGCACAACCTCTCTTCGATCCTCTCCGTGACTCGGTTCGTACCGCCTTGTCCGAACGAACTTTCCCCTGAAACCTTCTTGCCAAACAAGGACCGGCGCGTCCGATTCGATCATCGTCCAACCCATCCAACATACCGTCCGCCCGCCCGCCCCGCAATCGGAAAACGTGCCATTCCCCCCTTTCTTGCCGCAGGCACCCCGCGACGTTTGCTATGTTCTCGGGCACGGCTATCCGCCCCTCGCAAGGACTCTCTCCCATGACCACCCTTATCGCCCGTTATCTCGTCGCATCCATCGTCGCCACCGCCGGCCTCGCCGCCAACGCCGAAACCGTTTCCAGCCTCCAGGCCGCGGGAACCCCCGCCGCCGTCAGCGGCACGATCGGCGACCGCGTCTCCATCCACTTCGCCGACCAGGCCGCCGTCGATGCCGCCCTCCCCTCGCTCACCTTCGAAAAGCCCCGCCCGGCCCACACCCCTAGCAAGGGCCCCTTCGCCGTCACGCCTCGTTTCAGCAAGGACGGCGACAAAACCACCATCCGCATCGCCATCGACCCCGACACCTCGCTCTACGGCACCGGCTCCGTCTCCGGCCCGCTCCTCCGCAACGGCCGCACCGTCACGCTCTGGAACACCGACGCCTACGGCTACGACGACACCAACGCCTCGCTCTATCAGTCGCACCCCTGGGTCCTCGCCGTCCGCCCCGACGGCACCGCCTTCGGCATCCTCATCGACTCCACCTTCCGCATGCACATCGCCAAGCCCAGCCTCGCCGGCGGCGACATCGTCATCACCGTCGACGGCGGCCCGCAGCCGCCGGTCGTCCTCATCGAGCGCAACTCGCCGCAGGAAGTCGTGCAAGCCCTCGCGCAACTCACCGGCACGATCACCATGCCCCCCAAGTGGGCGCTCGGCTACCACCAGTGCCGCTACTCCTACAACCCCGACTCGCGCGTCAAGGAAATCGCGCAAGGCTTCCGCGATCGCAAGATCCCCCTCGATGTCATCTGGATGGACATCGACTACATGGACCAGTTCCGCGTCTTCACCTTCGACGAGAAGCAGTTCCCCGATCCCAAGGGTCTCAACACCTGGCTCAAGCAACGCGGCGTGCACAACGTCTGGATGATCGACCCCGGCATCGGCAGCGACAAAACCAAGTTCCGCAACGGCTCCTACTTCGTCTATGAGCAGACCATGGCCGGCAACCACGCCGTCCAGGCCAAGGACGGCACCACCTACCAGGGCGAAGTCTGGCCCGGCATGTGCGTCTTCCCGGATTACCTCCGCAAAGAAACCCGCCAGTGGTGGGCCACCCTCTACAAGGACTTCATGGCCTACGGCATCGACGGCGTCTGGAACGACATGAACGAGCCCGCCGTCTTCAATGTCAAAGCCAAGACCATGCCCGAGGACAACATCCACCGCGCCGACCCCGAGCTCGGCGGCACCGGCTCGCACCTGCAGTACCACAACGTCTACGGCATGTTCATGGTCAAGGCCAGCCGCGAAGGCATCATGGCCGCCAACCCCGACAAGCGCCCCTTCGTCCTCAGCCGCGCCAACTTCCTCGGCGGCCACCGTTACGCGGCGACGTGGACCGGCGACAACTCCGCCAACTGGTACCACCTCGAGAACTCGGTGCCCATGGCCTTGAACATGGGCCTCTCAGGCCAGCCCTTCGCCGGCCCCGACATCGGCGGCTTCGCCGGCAACGGCCCCAAGGGACAGGAAGGCCAGCTCTTCGCACGCTGGATGGGCTTCGGAGCCATGCTCCCCTTCGCCCGCGGCCACACCGGCAAGGGCAACATCGACAAGGAACCCTGGTCCTTCGGCCCCGAAGTCGAAAGCACCTGCCGCGACGCCATCAACCGCCGCATGCGCTTCATGCCCTACTTCTACACCCTCTTCCACGAAGCCAGCATCAACGGCATGCCGGTCGTGCGCCCCACTTACTGGGCCGACCTGAAGGACCCCGCCCTCCGCAGCGAGGACGATTCGTTCCTCCTCGGCAATGACGTTCTGATCGTTTCCGACATGGTCCCCGACCGCACCCGCGCCGTCGCGATGCCAAAGGGCAGTGGTGGGGGTGGTGGAGCGAGTTGGAAGCAGTTCGACTTCACCGCCCAGAGTGGTGCCGACAACCCCGAGAAGGCCGACCCCGATCTGCCGAAGCTCTACATCCGCCCCGGCGCGATTGTGCCGATCAGCCCCGTCATGCAGTACGTGGACGAGAAGCCGCTGGACACGCTGACGCTGCTTGTGAACCTGGATGGGAATGGGAAAGCCGTGGGCACCCTCTACGAGGACGCCGGCGATGGCTGGTCGTACAAGCAGGGCGACTACCTGCTCACCACCTACGCCGCCGAGAAGAAGGGCAACGAGATCACCGTCAGCGTGAGCAAGACCGAAGGCAAGCGGGAACGGCCGGCACGAACGGTCGTGGTCCAGATCGCCGGCACGAACGTGTCCGCCACCGGCACCGACAGCCAGCCGATCAAGATCGCCACCAAGTGAATTGATGTTCCGGGTGCCGCGGGTTGGCCGCTCGTAGCCAACCCGTGCGGGGTGCCAGAGGTCCTGCTGCAATCGGTCGACGCACCCCGCCGCCCCTTATCACCCTGCGCCGCGGGGAGAGCTGGTCGAGTCCAAGAGTCCGGTCAAGAGCAAGGGAAGCAGGTGCTCCAGGGAGGCAGATCCATGCGAGGCGGGGGCGACGACATTGGGGATACCGCCCAACCAGCGGACGTCTGTGGCACCTATAATGTGGTAGGGCGATCTGCCGATCACCCAACTCAGCTGATTAGCGATTCTTCTGGGGAAGGTTCCCGCATGTCCCATGCCGTATCGGTTTACACAGCGATATACTTGGCGATCGTATTCGTAACCGTCTCAATATGGGGCGGCGCTATCTCTCAGCTGAAGGGAGATGTGGTCTTTCTTGTTGCGACACATGCGATCTTTGGTCTAAAGCTGGCAATTGACGATTATGTTCACTTTGCGCAAGCGATTGATAGCAGAAAGATTAAGTTCGACTTGCATATAAGTTTATTTATGTACATCTTCTTGGCGGCAAGCCTCGCGTTCGCCGCCATGGAGAAATCGGCGTTTTCAATAGTCTCTTTTGTGATTGTGCTTGTCGCCGGACTGCTATGGTCAATTAGCTCTTTTATGAAAAATGATAACAAAGAAGGAATAGGATCTTCGATAATTAATCTTGGAAAAACTTCAAAATCTCGTCAGTTTTGGTTTGGATTTGTTAATATTTTGGTTATCTCACTTCTTATTATATCTCATTTTATTGGAATAGACAAGTGTGCGATGAGCCTGGCATCCGTTCCCCTGGCTTTGGCGGCCAGTGTTTTTGCTCTTGATTTTCTGGTGATTGGGACGCTAGGAAGATTGGCAAATCTTAAATAGGGCGAAGGCGCACAAAGCTGTCCATGCGCGCACAAACCCGTCGTTGCAGCCCCGGCTCATCAGGACGGCCCCAAGAGATTCGCACCGCAACCCCCGACCCCAGAAGCCTTTCCACTCCGTCTCTCCGTCTCTCCGTCTCTTCCCCCCTTGAATCATCCCCCGCACGAATGGGAAACTACCCCCGCGGCTCACCCTCTCAAGCCCGGTGAGCATCGCAGTGGGGGACCTTCGCCATCGCGCTCCAGATTCCATTCAACCCGCCCGACGAGGCTCTCCCCGAGGTCCTCGAGCATCTCCAGCGCCCCGACTTCACCCTCGAAGTCTGCGCCGAGTGGCTCCGCACCGATCTCCCATCCCTCTGCGCCTTCCTCACCTCCGACCGCGGCCTTTCTCTCCTCGCCCACACCGAACTCGCCCAGGCCATCCACATCCGCGCGATCGCGATAGCCCAACTCCCCCGCGTCATCGACGCCATGACCTACGCGCTCGAGGACTTCGCCAACACCTGCCGCAACGTCCCCATCAACCCGCGCAGCATGCCCGCCCTGGAGTTCGTCGAACGCGCCAAAGAGACCGCCAGACGCAACGGCCAACTCCTTCTCCGCCTCGCCCACTTCACACCCCGTCCCCTGCGCGCGTACGCACCACCCGCCCCTCCTCGCCCCGCCCCTCGGCAGGTGGAGGGAGAGGACCGCTTGGCCACCGGCCGAGCCACATGCCAAGCAACTGAGGGGAACGAGGCGCACCTCGGCCCTCACGAGCTCCGATCCACAACCGCCGCAGCACCGCTTCCCCAACCGAACCCCACGCACGAGCGTGCGCCCACCGAATCCTCCACAGCACACGCCGCACCCGACAACGACCCGCTCCCCAGCTCAACGAACCCCGAGCGTGAGCAAGCGGGCCTGCCTTCCCCGCGCACATCCGCCACCCGCGCTCCGCCACTCCAAATGGTCGCCTGAGCGCTGCCGTCCCGTAGTCACAAGAAGCAGGCAAACCGCACTCTCCGCGGCCGGTCGCCCATTGCGCCGCCACCGTGCCGCCGTGCAACGCTTCATGACACGCAGGTAATCAGGCCGTAGCACATCCCGCGTCCGTTTGTTAAACTGCCGCGCATGCTGACACACGGTGTGGGCGTCGGGATTGTCACGCTCTCGTTGATGGGGAGCGTCGCGCTCGCAGCGCGGTCCGCCGCCGACCCACCGGCGCAGCAACAGATCTACACCCTCCCCGAGCAGATCGATCTGAACGCGCTGGTGCTGCTCACCGCCGACGCGCTCGACCTGACCATCGAGTTCGATCCCAACCTGTTGCGTGCCTCGGCCGGCGGCCCGGCCGCGTTGAACTTCCGCGGCACGCGAGAGCTCTCCCGCGAGGAGCTCTGGGAGTTCTGCACGCAGGTGCTCGCGGCACGCGGCCTCGCGCTCGTGCGCCCGCCGGGGAGCAAGGTCCTGAGCCTGGTCCGCGCCGACGCCGCGGTTGCCCTGGCCGGCGTGCGGACCGACGGCGAACCGGGCGAGCGCAGCGGCTTCGTCAGCGAGCTGGTGCGACTCTCCAACCGCTCCGGCAAGGACATCGTCGAGGTGGTCGGCAAGCTCGGGCTGAAGGCCCCCTCGGCGGTCACGCCCATCGGAGACTCGGGGCTGCTGCTCGTCAGCGAGTACGCGACCCGGATCGACGACCTCAAGCAACTGATCCAGCGCTTCGACACGCCCCGCGAGCAGGTGCGCATCGCAACCGTGCCGGCCCGCAACCTCCCCGCCGCGTCGCTCGCCGCCGCGGTGACCACACTGGCCACCAAACGCGACACCATCGAGGGCGGCAAGCTCAAGGGCGAGGTCTCCGTCGCCCCCGACGGCCGCTCGCTGATGGTGATCGCCCCCGAGGATGCGCACCCCCGCTGGAACGAACTGATCACGCTGCTCGACCAGATCGAGCCCGTGTCGACGGTGGAGTACGCCACCAAAGCCTTCACGCCCAAGGAAGTCGCCGAGTTGGTCGAGAAGACCGTCCGCGTGCCCGCCGCAGGCCCGCCCGGCGGCACACCAGACGCGACGCCGGACCGGCTCAGAGTGGTTGTGAATGAACTGACCGGCACCTTGATCGTGACCGCGACCCCCAGCCAGCACGAGCGCGTGCGGTCGTTGATCGAGCGGCTCGACAGCACGCTCAGCCCCGCCGCGGGTCGGCCGCTGCGGGTGTTCCCGCTCCGGAACCGGCCTGCCGAGGAGGTCATGGCCACGCTCACGTCGCTGGTCCAGGGCGGAGCGCTGCAGTCGTCCGAGGTCGAGGGTTCCATGGAAGACCCGGCGACGGGCCCGCAACGCACGAGCGGCACCGAGGCGAGAGCGCAGCGTTCGCCCTCGAGCGGCAGCATCGTGCCGGTTGTCGTTCCGCCGGGCACCGGCACGACGGCCGGCGTCGCCCCTCGCCCGGGGCGCGAGAACCTGCTCCCCCAGGGCGTCCGCGTTGCCAGTGCGTCCGGCATCGCGCTGCCAGATCTGTCTATCAATATGGACAAAGGCACGAACAGCATCATCGCCATGGCCGAACCGAGGATGCTGACGCAGATTCAGAAGCTGATCGAGTTGATCGACGTGCGTCAGCCGCAGGTGATGCTGGAGATGACGCTGGTGAGCCTGAGCGAGCAGGACGCGATGAACCTGGGGATCGAACTGGAAAAGGTCGGGCTGTTCGATGGTGCGTCCTATCAGCTCAGCTCCTTGTTCGGACTGTCGGGCGGCACGGCGGGCAACCGGGTCGCGGGGGACTCTCGGGGCTTGACGAGTGCGGTGCTCAACCCCGGCGACTTCAGCGTGGTGCTGCGGGCGCTCCAGACCATCAGCCGCGGCTCGACCCGCAGCGTGCCGAGCATCCTGGTGAGCAACAACGAGTCGGCGTCGTTCGATTCAACGCTGCAGCAGCCGTACATCGTCAGCAACACGACCAGCGGCGCGGGCACCACGACGTCGTTCGGCGGCACACAGGACGCGGGGACGACGATTCAGGTCACGCCGCAGATCGGGCAGGCGGATCAGCTGCTGTTGAAGTACTCGATCACGCTGAGCTCGTTCGTCGGGGCGCCACCCGCCAACGGGCTGCCGCCGGCGCGCCAGCAAAACTCCGTTGGCAGCAAGGCGACCATCCCGGACGGCTTCACGGTCGTTGTCGGCGGCATCGAGCTACAGAGCGAGGGCAGGAACATCAGCCAGGTTCCCGGCGTCGGGGACGTGCCGATTCTGGGCGAGCTCTTTCGGACTCGCGACAACAGCACGGGGCGGTCGCGGTTCTACGTGTTCATCCGCGCCACAGTGCTGCGTGATCAGCAGCTCAACGACTTGAAGTTCCTGAGTGGTCGGGTCTCGCGTACGACCGGTGTCAGTGACGGCTTTCCGGAGATGCGGGCGCGGATCGTGCGGTGATCGGAACGGATGTCGCCGAGCG
>DASVYC010000032.1:0-41791 GCA_036392375.1 Phycisphaerales bacterium | reverse complement strand
ACGGACGACTCAACAACAGATCGGGGCAGCGGACGCGCGGGTCTCTGCCGTCGTCGTGCGGCGGGCGCTGACGGCGTGGATCGCACGCGACAGATCGGCGATCAGGTCCTTGGCGGACTCGAGGCCGATGGACAACCGAATGAGATCCTGCGGCACGGCGTTCACCGTGCGCAGCTCCTTGGGCACGCTGGCGTGCGACATCGAGAACGGCATGCTGACGGATGATTCCACCGAGCCGAAGCTGACCCGGATGGGGAACAGCAGCAGCGACTTCACCAGGAGCAGCGAACGCTCGAGCGAGCCGGTCTCGAAGCAAATGACTGCACCGTCGCCCGCGGACTGGCAGCGGTGGATGTCGTGGCCCGGCAGCGAACGCAGGCCGGGGTAGCGGACGCGCTGGATCTCCCCGGCAGCCTCGCACTCGGCGAGCAACGCGGCCACCTTGGCGGCGGTCTTCTGCTGACGCTCGAGTCGCACATCCAGAGTCTTCAGCCCGCGTTCGAGCAGGAAGCACTCCTGCGGCGGGAGCGCGGTGCCCTCGGCGTTGCGGACGAAGCTGAGTTCAGCGATCAGCTTGGGGTCGTTGACGCCCAGCACACCGGAGGTGGCATCGCCGTGCCCCGAGAGGTACTTGGTCGCTGAGTGCACCACGATGTCGGCCCCGTGCTCGAGCGGGCGGAGGTTCAAGGGCGTGAGGAAGGTGTTGTCGATGACCAGACGGGCGTTCACCGCGCGGGCGATGCGGGCGAGTCCCCCGATGTCGGCGACGGTCATGAGCGGATTGCCGATCGACTCGGCGTAGATGATGCGGGTCTTGTCGGTGACGGCCGCGGCGAACGCTCGCAGATCGTCGAGCGCCGCGAAGCGGACGACGATGCCGCGGCGTTCGGCAATGCGGTTGAGCAGGCGGTACGCACCGCCGTAGATGTCGGTGGAGGCGACGATCTCGTCACCGGGCTTGAGCAGGCCGAAGACGGCGGCGATGGCGCTCATGCCGCTGTTGAAGGCGAGGGCGGCACGCGAGCCTTCCAGCTCGGCGAGCACACGCTCGACGCCGTCGCGGGTCGGGTTGCCGCTGCGGCTGTAGTCAAACTCGCCGAACTCGAGCGGGGATTCCTGGTCGAAGGTCGCGGTCTGGTAGATGGGCGTCGCGCTGG
This sequence comes from Phycisphaerales bacterium, assembly GCA_036392375.1. GTDB lineage: Bacteria > Planctomycetota > Phycisphaerae > Phycisphaerales > UBA1924 > JAFEBO01. Next base: position 40,634 of record DASVYC010000032.1, on the reverse strand, counting down.
GGCGGTGCTGCCACTCGGCGGAGACGCTGTGCGTGCCCCCGGCGGAAGGATGGAGCAATCGCGTGCTGATGTGGAGTGGTTCGGACTGACTCACGCGACACCTCCGGTCGTGTTGACGGCGTGCACGCGGCGGCTGGACCCGCTGACGTGTTGGGCGAGCTCGAACAGATCGCCGAAGACGGATTCCGCGGTCGGCCAACGACCCGCACCGCGTCCCAGGAGCTTCACGACCTCGCCGTTGGTCTGCTCGATCTCAACCGCGTTGAACTCGTCGCGGGTCTGGGCGAGCAGATCGGAAAGATCGACTCGCTCGGGCGCGACCGAGGCGTGAACGCGCTGGGCATCCCGCCACAGACGCCCGACGAGGCGGATGGCTTTGCCCTCGTTGCGGGCGAGAGCGACGTCGCGAGCGGAGACGCCGCGGATGCCTTCGCGGGCGACGCTGTCGACGCTGATGACAGCGCCGAAGGCCTCGCGGGCGAGCACGACGAGCTTGTTGGCGACGTCGATGCCGTCGAGGTCGGCGCTGGGGTCGGCCTCGGCGAAGCCTGCCTGCTGGGCCTGCTTGACCGCGGCGTCGAACTCGCGGCCTTTCTCGAGCTGGCCCAGGATGAAGTTGGTCGTGCCGTTGAGCACGCCGCGGATGCGGGCCACCCCGGCTGCATCACGCGACCTGCGAACGGACTCGACCACTGGAACGCCCCCACCGACGGAAGCGCTGTACACGAGCGAGACGTTGGACGCTTTGGCGGCGGCGAAGAGCTCGTCACCGAACGCGGCGAGCACGGCCTTGTTGGCGGTCACGACGTGCTTGCCAGCACGCAGAGCGCGGAGGATGAGCTCCTTCGCCGGGTGCAGGCCGCCGATGGTCTCGATGATGACGTCGCTGACGGAATCCACGACGGCGTCGAGATCGGATGACAGCAGCGATTGCGGGATGCCGGCCTCGATGTGCTTCTGCACGTTCTTCACGCCGATGGCGGCGACCTCGAACTGTTCGGGCAGGCGGGCGACGTGCTGAAAGACGCCAAGACCGACGGTGCCCAGGCCGAGGAAGGCGACGCGGAGCTTGGCCTTCTCCTGCTTGGCGGCGGCGAGGCGGGTCGCCTGCGGGCCGACCAGCGAGCCGACCGGCTGACCGACGAGCCCCACGCCGAAGACGAGGCCGTGCTCCTTGGCGAAGCGGACGGCCTTGTGCTGCACGACACCCTCGGGCAGTGCGAGCAGGTCGTCATAGGAAATGGAATCGAAGCGACGGGCCTGCGGGTTCTCGCTCGGGTCGGCCTCGTAGAGGCCGTCGACATCCTTCAGCAGCACGCAGCGGCAATGCAGCTTGGCCGCGATGAACAGCGCGGAGAAGTCCGACCCGCCGCGGCCCAGCAGGGTGGTGCGGCCGAGATCGTCGCGGCCGAGGAAGCCGGGAACGACGAGCACGGGGCGATCGGCGAGGGCCGCGCGGACGCGGCCGACATCGATGCCGTCGAGCTTGGCATCGAGAATCGGGCCGTGGGTGCGCAGACCCAGCGCGGCGTGATCGAGCGCGTTCGCGGGAACGCCGGCCCGATCGAGGGCGAGGGTCAGCAGTCCCACGGACTGCGCCTCGCCGATCGCGGCGAGCGCCGCGACGCCGACGGGGTCGGGCGACGGGCCGAATCGAGCAGCCTGCTCGAGAAGCTTGTTGGTCGTGCAGCCCATCGCGGAGACGACGGCGACGACCTTCTTGCCGGCGCGGATGTGGCGGTAGACCTCGTGCACGGCGATCGGGAGCGAGCGCTCGTCGGCGAGGATCGAACTGCCGAACTTCAGCACGACGATCGACGCGTCTTCGTGCGAGTGGAGATTGGGGTTCTGCGAGACCATGGCCTTGTTCCTTCATCGAGACGGCGTGGAAACGGGCCGAAGCCGGGACCACGCGGATCGGGCCGAAACGCCCGTGAAGTGCGAGAGAACAACGAGAACGCGAGTTAAGGAAAAAGTGTGTACGGCCTCAGGCCGTCGTGACGACCGTGCCCGTCGTGCGGGTGAACGTGGTCGTGGTCACGTGGGGGCGAATGGTGCCGCCGACTTGGGCGAGAGCCTGTTCGAGGGCTTGATCGAGATCGGCGATGAGATCGCGCGGGTTCTCGAGGCCCACCGAGAGGCGGATCAGGCCGTCGGTGATTCCTGCCTTGGCGCGCTGGGCCGCCGGGACGTCACCGTGGGTCATGGTCACCGGATGGGTGACCAGCGACTCGGTGGCGCCGAGATTCTCGGCGAGGCTGGCAAGGCGAACGGAGTTCATGACGACAAGACCGGCACTGGTTCCGCCGACGACCTCGAACGAGACGATGCCGCCGTGGAAGATTTCAGCATATGTCTTTTCGGCCGGATCGCAAGAGTGATTCTGGGAAATGGCCAGTTCGTGCTGGGGGAAGCTCGGCAGGCCCGGATAAAGAACGCGTGAAACCTGGGGGTGCCGCGACAGGTGTTCGGCAACAAGTCGGGCGTTCCGAGAATGCTCGCGGATACGCAGCGGCAGGGTCTTGAGGCCCTTGAGCGTCAGCCACGCGTCGAAGGGCGCCTGGATGTTGCCGAGAGTCTTGCGGATGAGGGCGAAACGCTCGCGGAGCGCGGGGTCGCGGGTCGAGAGCGAGCCGCCGACAGTGGCGTTGTGGCCTTCGATGTACTTCGTCGTGGAGTAGACGGTGATGTCAGCGCCAAGGTCGAGCGGGCGGAGCAGCACCGGCGTGTAGAACGTGTTGTCCACGGCGAGCAGGATGCCGCGGCGCTTGGTCACGTTCGCGATCGCGGCAATGTCGGAGAGCTTGAGCGTCGGGTTCGCGGGCGTCTCGATGAAGACGAGCTTGGTCTTGGGCGTGATCGCCTTCTCAACCTCGTTCGCATCAGAGGTATCGACGAACGTCACGTCGATGCCGAGCGGGGCGAGGAGCAGGTTGGCGAAGCGGACGGTGCCGCCGTAGACGACGTCGGAAACGATGACGTGATCGCCGTGCTTGAGCACGCCGAAGAACAGCGTGCTGATCGCGGCCATGCCGGTGGCGAAGCAGACGGAGGGCAGCGCATTCTCGAGAGCGCCGAGGGCCTCTTCGAGGGCCTGCACGGTGGGGTTGCTCGCGCGGCTGTACGTGTGGCCTTTGTGGTTGCCGACACCGTCTTGCACGAAGGTCGTTGACTGGCAGATGGGTGTGAGGATCGCGCCGGTGGTGGGATCGGGGCGGCGCCCGCCGCGGATGGCGAGGGTCTCGATGCCGAAGCTCTGCTCCGGTGGGACGGACCACCGATCGGACGGATCGTGACAAGGCTCGGCACGCGTCGCGGCGGCCAGTCTGGCCTCCGCAGCGTCGGCCGTGTTGGAGGTGCGGTTGAACGAGGAACGGTCAGAGCGCGAAGACATGCCGTGGACTCCACGGCATCAAGCATCGGGCGGTTGTGCGGAGCGTGCGGGCGTTCGCGTGAGCGAAGCACACACACTTTTTGCCCTGATCGCAGGCGATCCGCGACAGGCCGCATCGGATTCGGGTGAGATCACCCGTAGCCCCGGCACCGCGACTGGTGGTTCCAGCTCGGTTGCCGCCCAACGCGCCGTCGCGTCGGGTCTCTTGATGCACGAGCAGAGTCTATGGGGTGAGGATCGGGGTGTCAATGAGAAACGCTGAAGGGTCACGGTGACAACGTTTTCATCGCCGCCGGGGTTCTCTTGGGGACTTCGAGTCGATTGATAGCATGGCGGCATGAGTGAACAGGCCTGGGTGAGCCCTCAGACTCTCTCGAGACCGGAGCTCGCGCCAACGGTGCGGCTGGTGCCGCTGACAACGGAACATGCACGGGATCTGCACGCGATCGCGGACCCGAAGCTGTTCACCCACACCATGCAATCGCCCAGCGAGTGGTCGGTTCGGGGCTTTGAAGCCGAGATTGAAAAGGTGCTGTCGCTCCCGCTGAGCGTGGCGTTTGCGATCCAGCTGCTGGCACACTGCAACGGGTTTGCGGCGGGGCGGATCATCGGACGCACGACGTACATGGACATCAAGCCGGAGCATCGCGGGCTCGAGATCGGCCGCACCTGGATCGGCCGACCCTTCCACGGCACGCGGGTGAATCCCGAGATCAAGTACCTGATGCTGCGGCACGCGTTCGAGTCGCTCGCCCCCACCGCGATCCGTGTGCAGCTCACCACCAACGGCACGAATCTGCACAGCCAGGCGGCGATCACGAAACTGGGCGCGGTGCGAGAGGGGACACTGCGCAAGGCGCGGATCATGCCGGCGACTCCCGAGCGTCCCGAGCCGGCGGTGCGCGACTGGGTGCATTTCAGCATCCTGGACGACGAATGGCCAACGGTCCGGCGGGGGCTTGAGGCTCGGCTTGCAAACTCGGAGTGATGCAGTGGGGCCGGGATCAGAGCGGAGCCGCGCGTGGTCCTCGCGCCACCACCTCGCGCACGGCTTGGAGAATCGCCTTCGGATCGCTGCTCTTTGAGACACACGACCACGCTCCGGCTCGGGTCGCGCGGTCGATGAAGGCCTCGTCGTCGTGGCCGCTGAAGACGATGGCGCTGGTCTCGGGGCACCGCGTCGCGAGCTCGGCGATCGCGCTCAAGGGGTCGCGGCCGGGCATGGAGGCGTCGACGATCACCACGTCGGGTCGGGGCTGGCGACCGAGGATCTCCGCAACCAGGTCGTTCGCCGAGGAGAGACATCCCACGCACAGCATCGATGGGTCGGTGCCGATGATCATGCGCAGAGCGGCGGTCACATCCACGAGGTCATCAACGCACAGCACGCGGATGATCGGCGGGGATGTGGATGCGTTATTCAAGTGGGGCGATCTCGGCACGCGGCGCCGAGAGCAGCTTCTCCAGATCCTGGAAGTCGAGTGGCTTGACCAGGTGGGCGTCGAAGCCCGCCTCGCGTGCCAGCGCGACGTCGCTGGCCCGGCCGTACCCGGTGAGTGCGATGAGACGCATCTGCTTGCCGGCGCTTCCCAGGTGCGGATCGTGGCGGAGGCGCCGGGCGACCTCATACCCGTCGAGACCCGGTAGCCCGATGTCGAGCAGGAGAACGTCCGGGCGCCACTGGCGGGCCACCGCCAGACCGTCCGGCCCCGTGACCGCGGTTTGAACGCTGTACCCCTTCTGCCGCAGCGTGGCGGAGAGCATCATCACGAGGTCCAGATTGTCGTCCACGATGAGCACGCGCAGGCCGCCCGAGTTCGGCTCCGGGGCTTGTATGGCGGGCGTCTCCGAAAGCGGTGCCGAGGCGATGGGCAGGCGGACGATGAACTCGCTTCCCCCTTCGCCCTTGGCGCCGTCGCGCGGAGGGCTGTGGGCTTCGATGGTGCCGCCGTGGAGCTCAACCAGGCGATGGGCGAGCGAGAGCCCGATCCCCAATCCTCCGTCGGCGCGATCGAGGGAGCGATCGGCCTGCGTGAAGAGGTCGAAGATACGACCGCCGCGGAGCATGTCTTCTCCGATGCCGACCCCGTTGTCGCGGACGCGGAACTGCGCGTGGTTGGAGCCCCGAACGTGTTCGCACCAGATCTCGATGCGTCCGCCGTCAGGTGTGTACTTGGCGGCGTTGTTGAGGAGATTGATGAACACCTCTTCCAGCCGGGTGGGATCGGCGTGGGCCCAGATCTGATCGGTGCAGAGATTGAGAACCATCTGGTGGCCGCGCCGCTCGAAGAGCGGGGCGGACGTCTCCACCGCGTGACGCACCACCTCGTTGAGATCGACGGTCTGGGATCGCAGGCGGATGCGGCCGCTCACGACTCTCGACACCTCCATGAGATCGCTGATGATCTTGGTGAGGTTGGCGACCTGACGCTCGATGATCTCGTGAGCCTGCCGCTGGAGGATGTTCTCGCTGCCCTCGCGCTCCTGGGTCCGCAGCACGTGCACCGCCGAGCGGATCGGCGCCAGCGGGTTGCGGAGCTCGTGGCTCAGCATGGCCAGGAACTCGTCCTTGCGGCGCGACTCCTCCGCGAGGGCCTCGGCTTGCTGCTTGATCTTGCTCTCCATCGCGACACGCTCGGAGATGTCCCGGACGTTGCACTGGGCGACTGTCCGCTGGTCTTCCTTGTAGACGTTCGCGACCACCTCGACCTCGACCACTCCGCCCCCGCCGCCGAGCTTCTGGACCGGGAGGTGCTCGAAGCGGATGTACTTGTTCTCCTGCAGCTCGCGGAAAGCCCGCTTGCTTTCCTCGGTGTTGGCGAACAACCCGATCTCGTGCAGCTCCTTGCCGATCAGCTCGTGCGCGTCGATCCCCACGAGGGCGGCCATGAACGAGTTCGCGTCCGTGATCTTGCCGGTCTCCGCATCCAGGATGAGGATCCCGTCCTTGGCGGTCTGAAACAGGCGTCGGTAGCGCAGCTCGGAGTCACGCACCACCCGCTCGGTGCGGCGTCGCTCGGTGATATCGCGGAACACCAAGACCGCTCCCGCCGTGAGGCCCTGGCGGTTGCGGATGGGCGCGGCGCTGTCATCGATCGGTCGTTCCATCCCGTCGCGCGAGATGAGAATGGTGTGGTTGGCCAGCCCGACGATCACGCCGTCGCGGAGGGCGCGTATGGCGGGGTTTTCCACCTCAGCCCGGGAGTCCTCATTGACAATGTGGAAGACCTTCTCCAGGGCATGGCCAACCGACTGCTCCTGGGTCCAGCTCGTGAGCGCTTGAGCGACGGGATTCTGAAAGGTCACGCGCCCGTGCCGATCGGTCGTGATCACCCCGTCGCCAATGCTGGAGAGCGTGACCCGCAGCCAGTCCGCGGCATCGGCATCGGCGAGCACCGGCACGTTTGAGGCGCCACCGGTTGCGGAAGCGGGCTTCTTCCCTTCGACGCCCGAGTCGCTGTCAGCGTTCTGAGCCGTCATGGAGGAGACCCCTGATTGTGAACCCAGACTGTTTCCGACCAGCGCAGCATACGTGCCCCTGGGTGTTCATACGGATGAGTTCTCAAGATTGGCCTGCGGCGTGCCCTCAACCTGCAGGGACGCCCCGGGGTGATCACGTACGAAAAGACTGCAAACTGAGGGCTCGCACAGGCCATCCGCGAGGTCCTGAGTCGAAGTCGCAGTCCGCACCATTTGCAGCAAATGCGGCGACGCGGCGACCTCGCTAGGGCGCGAATGCCGGCACCAACCACCGAACAGATGGAAAGGGCTCGTACGCAACTCAACGTTTGGAGCTGCGACACCGAGCGTGAATCGGGGTGGGGGGATTCGAACCCCCGACCTCTTGACCCCCAGTCAAGCGCGCTAACCAAGCTGCGCTACACCCCGCAGGAATACTGCGGAACCGATCCCGGCCGCGGCCCCAATGCCGTGGGCGGGAGAGGAGGATAGGCGGGCTCTTTCCCGTTCTCTCGCCGCGACCATTCCGGCCATGATTTCGCGCGGCGATGGTCGGACCGGGCGGCGTCCGGCGATGGTTCGCGGCGGTATCCTCCGGCCATGCCGCCGCGTGAACCCAAGCCGATGAAGACCAAGCACGACTCGAGCAAAAACAGCGCCGAGGTTGCGACGGAGGTCGCGGGATCGCACGGGGCTTTAGACGCCGCGGAGCGCACGGTGCTCGCGCGGCGCCGGAGCGATGCTCGCGACGTGTTCCTCATCCGCGGCGGACGCGTCATCGACCCTGCCAGCCGGATCGATCGGGTGTGCGATCTCCTGGTCGCGGGGGGCAAGGTGCGGGAGATCGGGTCGGGCAGCAAACGACTCAGCGCTGCGGGAGCCATCGAGATCGACGCCGAGGGGTTGATCGTGAGCCCCGGGCTCATCGACCCGCACGTGCACCTGCGCGAGCCGGGTCACGAGCACAAAGAGACGATCGCAACCGGCACCCACGCGGCGGCGGTGGGCGGCTTCACCAGCGTGTGCTGCATGCCCAACACGAGCCCGGCGATCGACACGCCCGAGCTGGTGCGGTTTGTCTACGACCGTGCGAATCTGTCCGCGCGCTGCCGCGTGTTCCCGGTAGCGGCGGGAACGAAGGGACGCGAGGGCAAGGAGATCGCGGAGATCCTGCTGATGCATCGCGCGGGGGCGGTGGCGTTCAGCGATGACGGTGACTGCATCGCGAACGCGGGAGTCATGTCGCGCGTCTTCGCGGCCGTGGCGCAGACCGGCTCGGCGTTCATGCAGCACTGCCAGGAACCCACGCTCACGCAGGGTGCGGCAATGCACGCGGGCACGGTGTCGGCGCGGCTCGGGCTGGGCGGGTGGCCGCGGATGGCGGAAGAGATCATCATCGAACGGGACGTGCGGCTGCTGCGGCACCTGCGCTCCCCATGCCGCTATCACGCCCAGCATCTGTCGAGCGCGGGGTCGGTGGACATCATCCGGCTTGCCCGCAAGGACGGTCTGCCCGTAACGGGCGAAGTGACCCCCCACCATTTGCTGCTGACGCACGAGGCGTGCGACGACTACAACACGCTCGCGAAGGTGAACCCGCCGCTGCGGGAAAAGTCGGACATCGCGGCGCTCATCAAGGGCGTGGCGGACGGGACGATCACGGTGCTGGGCACCGACCACGCGCCGCACAGCGCGGAGGAGAAGTCGCTGCCGTTCGAGGACGCACCGATGGGATTGGTGGGATTGGAGACCGCACTCCCGCTTTTCGCGGAGGCACTGGTGGCGGGCGGCGCGATCTCGTGGCCGCGGCTCATTGCGCTCATGACCATCGAGCCGGCGCGCCTGTGCGGGCTCGACGCGTTGGGTCTGGGTTCGATCCAGAAGGGAAGCAAGGCGGACATCACGCTCATTGATCCCAAGGCCAAATGGACGCTCGACCCGGCGGCGATGGTGGGCAAGAGCAAGAACACGCCCTTCGGCGGGCGCAGGCTCACCGGGCGGGCCGTCGCGACGCTCGTCGGCGGCGTGCTCGCGCACCAGGATGACTCGCTCGCCGATCGCTGTTCCGAGCCCTCGCTCGCATGATGCCCCGATGCACGCTCCGTCATCCAACATTCTGCTCTCCGACGCCGCACGCGGCGGTGTCCTGGATGCGTTGAAGCAATACTGGGGGTTCGACGCGGTGCGCCCGCTGCAAGAGCAGGCGATCGCGGCGGCGCTCGCAAAGCGCGACAGTGTGGTCGTCATGCCCACCGGTGGCGGCAAGTCGCTCTGTTACCAGGTGCCGCCGCTGATCTCCGGTGGGGTGTGCGTCGTGATCAGCCCGTTGATCTCGTTGATGAAGGACCAGGTCGACGCACTCCGCCTGATCGGGTACCCAGCCGCGGCTCTCAACAGCAGCCAGTCAGACGAAGAGGCCGCGGAGGTGTGGAGCGATCTGCGGGCGGGCAAGCTGCGGCTGTTGTACACGTCGCCGGAGCGGTTGTTCAACGGCTCGTTCATCGAGCGGCTGGGTGAGCTCGGTGTAAACCGTATCGCGGTGGACGAGGCCCACTGCATCAGCCAGTGGGGACACGACTTTCGGCCCGAGTACCGGCGTCTGGCCGAGGTACGTCGGCGTCTGCCAAAGGCCACGATTCAGGCACTCACCGCGACCGCGACGCCGCGGGTGCGGGAGGACATCGCGCAGCAGCTTGAGCTCCGCGACCCGGCGATGCTGGTGGGCGTGTTCGACCGGCCCAACCTGACCTACCGCGTCCATCAGCGGATGGATCTGGTGGGTCAGACGATCGACGCGATCCAGCGGCACAGCGAGGGCGCGACGATCGTGTACTGCATCAGCCGCAAGGACACCGAGTCGCTGGCGGATGAACTCAAGCGGCGTCACATCAAGGCCGCGGCGTACCACGCGGGCCTGAGCCCGGACGTTCGGAGGCGCGTGCAGGAACACTTCAAGCAAGAACGGCTCGACGTCGTTGTCGCGACGGTCGCGTTCGGCATGGGCATCGACCGCTCGAACGTTCGGTGCGTGGTACACGCGGCGATGCCAAAGAGCGTCGAGTCGTATCAGCAGGAAACGGGTCGCGCCGGCCGGGACGGGCTTCCCGCCGAGTGCCTGCTGCTGTATTCCGCGGGTGATGCCGCGAGCTGCTGGAGCGATCGGCCGCTGAGCAGGAGACCGATCCCGAGGTGCTGGCGCACACGATCGACCTGATCGAAGAACTGAAGCGATTGGTCAGCGGTCAGCGTTGCCGACACCGGGCGCTGTCGGAGTACTTCGGACAGGAGTACGCGCCCCCGACGCCGGCGGGCTGCGGGGCGTGCGACATCTGTCTGAGCGAGTCGGACGCGGTGCCGGATTCCACCGTGATCGCACAGAAGATCCTGTCGTGCATCGCGCGGGCGTCCGGGCCGAACCGGGACATGCCGCAGAGCTACGGGGGGAAGTACATCGTGGACATCCTCCGCGGCAAGGCCACGGCCGACGTGGTGCGGCGGGGGCACGCGCAGCTCTCGACCTTCGGACTGCTTCGCGACGTTCCGGCCGCGGCCTTGGTGAATTACATCGATCAGATGGTGGACATGGGTGTGGTGGAGCGCGAGCGCGGGCAGTATCCGACGCTGATGCTCAACCACGAGTCGCTGAAAGTACTCAAGGGCGAGCGTGCCGTTGAACTGCGGGCGATGCACGCGGTCGAGGCCACGGCTGCCGCGTCCGCCGATTCCGCGGTCGCACCGTTTGACACTCTTGTGTTCGAGCGTCTCCGCGAATTGCGGCGCGAGCTGGCGACCGAACGCGGCGTGCCCGCGTACATCATCTTCGGCGACGCGACGCTGCAGGACATGTCGCGGGTGCGACCCACCACCGCCGCGGCATTCCGGTTCGTGAAGGGCGTCGGCGAGCGTAAGGCCGCGGAGTTCGGCGAGGTGTTCACCAAGGCCATCGCGGAGGTGTGCCGCGAGCGAAATCTGGAAACGAACATCACGGGGAATCGACCGCCCCCGAAGGTTTCGCCCTCGGCCAACGGTGCCAGTGGCCCGCGCGCGATCTCCGTCAACAAGACCCGGTCCTTCTCGTTGTTTGCGGAAGGCAAACCGGTGCCGGAGGTCGCGGCGGTGACCGGGCTTGCTCCGAGCACGATCGAGGGGCACCTCATGGAGTACATCGAGGAGCACGCACCGCACGACGTCTCGCCCTGGGTCGATCGCGAGACGGCCGCGTTGGTGGTGACCACCGCCCGTAACCTCAACGCCGACCGCTTGAAGCCGATCTTCGACCATCTCGGTGGGAGGGTTCCCTACATCGCGATCCGGGTCGCGCTGCGGCACGCAAGCTACGCGAGGTCCTGACATGGCGACGCAAAGGGAGTTGCTCACCCTGGTTCCAGCGCGGCCAGCGGCGCGTGCCGCGGAGCGACTCTTTCGCTGGCTGCGTCTTCGCATCGCCCGGCGGGTGCCCGGGGCGGTGATCCTGCACATCGGGGCGACCGCGTTGCGCGGTCTCCCCACCAAGGGCGACCTCGACATCGTTGTGCGCGTTCACAAGTCGCGGTTCGATGACGCCGATCGCGCTCTGTCGGCGTTGTTCACGCGAAACCTCGAGAGTGATCGAAACGCAAGCTTCGCGTCGTTTCAGGATGACGCATCCGTGCCGCCGCTGGGTGTGCAGTTGGTCGTCATCGGCAGCGAGCACGACGATTTTCATGTCGTCGCAAGTCTGATGGCTGCGGACCCGGCTCTTCGCAGACGCGTGGCGATGCTCAAGCGCCGCTTTGATGGCCGCTCCATGGAGCGCTATCGAGCCGCGAAAGGGAAGCTGTTGGACGGGGCAGCGCAGGGTGCCGCGGTGAAACAGCGTGACGCGGGAACTGGAATGCCGAGCAGAGTGCGAACAGACTAGAAAGCCCCGCGTCGCTTCACTATGGTTTTGCACCGACGGCCGCTCATCTATTCGCACCCTTCGCCGCCGGGAGCAAAGGACAACACCCATGGCAATCCGGGTTGGCATCAACGGTTTCGGACGCATCGGCCGCCTCGTCTACCGCATCGGCACCGAGCAGGGCATCGAGTTCGTCGCGGTGAATGACCTGGTTCCCGCGGACAACCTCGCGTACCTCCTGAAGTACGACACGATGCACCGCCAGTTCATGCTCAATGGCAAGCCCGCGACCATCAGCGCGACGGAGAACTCGTTCACCGTCAACGGCTTCACGACCAAGACGATGGCCGAGAAGGACCCGGGCAAGCTGCCGTGGAAGGACCTGGGCGTCAACTACGTCCTCGAGTCCACCGGCCTGTTCACCGACTTCGAGAAGGCCAACCTGCACAACACCGCGGGTGCCAAGCGCACGATCATCAGCGCCCCGACCAAGAGCGAGCCGGCCCAGGTGCCGACGCTGGTCCTTGGCGTGAACCACGAGACGTTTGACCCGAGCAAGCACACGGTCGTCAGCAACGCGTCGTGCACGACCAACTGCCTGGCGCCGATCACCAAGGTCATCGTCGACAACTTCGGTCTTGAAGAAGGCCTCATGACGACTGTGCATGCCGCCACGGCTACGCAGCCCACGCAGGACGGCCCGTCGAAGAAGGACTGGCGTGGCGGACGCAACGCGTACCAGAACATCATCCCCGCGAGCACCGGCGCGGCCAAGGCCGTGGGTCTGGCGATCCCGGCGATCAAGGGCAAGCTGACGGGTATGTCGTTCCGCGTGCCGACGGCGGATGTGTCGGCGGTGGACCTCACCTTCAAGACCAGCAAGGACACGAGCCTTGCCGAGATCAACGCGGCGATGAAGGCCGCGAGCGAGGGATCGATGAAGGGCATCCTCGGCTACACCGAGGAAGAGGTTGTGAGCAGCGACTTCGTCGGCGACCGCCGCTCGTCGATCTACGACGCCAAGGCGGGCATCGAGCTCAACAAGCGGTTCTTTAAGGTTGTGAGCTGGTACGACAACGAGGCCGGTTACGCCAGCCGCTGCGTCGATTTGATCAAGTTCCTCGCGGCCAAGGACGGCATCAAGTAAGCTCAGCGGCTTTCGCCTCGGATCATTGAGATCAGCAGACGCCCCGCTCCGGCGGGGCGTTTTCGTTGGTGCGTGCCACGATAACACGGGGGCGGACGATGAATCGCGCGGATTCGGCGTGGCCAGGCTGACTCCACGCGGATTTCCGGTCGATTCGTTCCCGGACGAAGCAATCCGCGCCCACGAATCCACGCGCGGCGGCTACGTTGGAAACCAACCTATGCACCGCTCGCTCATCACTCGCTGTCTGACCGCCGCCACATTGCTCGCTGTTTGCATCGGGATGGGCGGCTGCGCGTCGCTCCTGCCGATCGCGGGCGCGATCGTGCTGAAGGAGGCGGCGGACCGGTACGAGAAGAGCGAAGCGCGTCCCGCACGCGGAACGGCGTCCACCACGGGCGTGCGAGCCGAAGGCGTGCAGGCGGGCGACAGCCCAGATCTCAAAGCGCCCCAGGGCTCCGCGGCGGCCAAGGTCGCGAGCGTGCCGACGAGTGTCGGGGGGGCGGAGGAGTCCGCAACCGAGTCCACGGCTCGCATTCTGGCGACGGCGATCAAGCGGGTGCCGACACCGTCGGCGGAGCCCGTGAACTCAACGAAGCCGGTTCGGAATTGAGCGATGTCACGAGGATTGAGCACGACACGGCGGGGTCTCTTGGAGACGCTGCCGTGTGGTTTGCTGCGCGCCGAGTCACGGGACGAGGGGTGTGTGGCGGGATCGGTGAAGAGTTGATGTCCGATGTCGGTCGTGGGATGTCGGATGTGGAAAGCCATCCCGCTCGCTCACTCTCCCGGCTCGCCAAGGCAAGATTGCTCGGTTGGGCTGGGTTCTCGGGTGCGCGTGGCGCGTTGGGAGCGTCGGTGGCCCCACGCTGGCGCGTGGGGCTCGTGTTGAGCTGCGGCGTGATGATGCGGGGCGTGAAGCTGGCGATGCGGTAGAGGAGCGTGGCCGCGCGGCGCGCGGTTTCCTTCTGGCGGTCCTGCTCGCGGCGGGACTTGGGGGTTTCACGCTGGAGGTTGTGGGTGACGTCGGAGATGAAGTCGTCGATGATGAGCGACAGGGCCCCAACGCATTTCTCGAGTTGGGCGGCGGCGGCGGTGCGGGCGCGGCGGGCGTTGGCCAGGTCGGCTTGGGCGAAGAGGGTGGCCGCGTCGTCGGTGGCGAGGTAGATCGTCAGGGCCGCGAGGGTGATCTTGAGTTCGTGGGCGATCGACTCGAGAGACTCCTGCGGCGATTGCAGGAGCTCGAGCAGCACGCGGCGCTCGTGGTCGGTGGGGATGAAGTTGTCACGAGATTCCGACTGCGGCACGCCCCACCCCCTTTCCACTGCTTCGCTGCTCGCCTGCTCCACTTCGTTCTACTGCTTCCCATAGTGTCGCATGGGCGGGAGGGATGATTCAAGGGGTTGGTGAGATGGCGGGTGCAAATTGTCGGCTCAGAGACGGGTTCGTGCGCGCAACGACGAAGTTGGGCGCGGTGTTTGGGGCATCAGACGCACTGACCTTCAGAGCAAGGTCCGTGGCACAGATTGGTGCCACCCCGTCTTGAGCTGAAGAGACGGCGCGGCGGGATCCGTTGAGGAGGACGCCGCGTAGTCTGCTGCGCACTGGGAGGGGGCGAGATCGCGGTGCCCGACGCGACCTTCGAGTTGGGGCTGCAAGAGAAAGGAACGCGGGATGTCGGATGAGGTGAAGCGATCCGCTGGCTCTTGCTCGGGAATGGCCAGAACGTCCCGCGGCCCGGCTGGTCGCTGGAATTTGATGATTGACGGATGCGACTCCGCTTGTACACTGATGACGCCAGTTTCAGAACATTGCAATGATGAGGTGGTGACCATGATTGGCATTAGAGGACACGTTGCAAGTCGCCATCGCGACGCGTGGTCCGCAGCGGGAATTGTTGTTCTTGCGGCGTGTAGCTGGTGTGGCGTGTCACCGGTGGGTGCCGAAGTCACTCCGCTATCGATTACCGGAATCGGGTTTCTTTCAAGCACCACAAACAAGTCTTCGTTTGTGGAGGGAGTGAGCGACGACGGCAACGACGCAGTCGGGCGCTCGGCGCTTCCCGGCGGCCAGTATCGCATCGTCCGATGGACTCGTTCCGGCGGCATCTTCAACATCGGAATGTTCACCGCAAATCCTGGCCAAGCACTGAGCATTCCGGCCGGCATCAGCACCGACGGAGCGATTGTGGCCGGCATGGCCGAAGGCTATCCGGGATTCTCGGGCGGCTTTCGCGCGTTTCGCTGGACCGCCGCCTCCGGATTGGTGGATTTGGGTCTGCTCCCCGATCCAGTTGACGGTTATGTGGGCTGCCAGGGGATGAGCGATGATGGATCTGTGATCGTGGGCGATGCAAGCGATGTGAGCGGACGGAGAGCCTATCGCTGGACCAGCACCGCGGGCATGACGAGCATTGGTGTTGCGGGGACATACGAAAACTCGTTGGCGAACGGCGTGAGCTCCAGCGGCGATGCCGTGGTCGGTGATTGCTTCAACGGCTGGCCGGGTTTGGAGAGGGAGGCGTTCCTCTGGACAACGAACGCCGGCATGGTGCTTCTGGGTCGCCACCCTTGCTACATGCGATCTTCCGCGAGTGATGTGAACAGGAACGCGACCGTTATCGCCGGGCGGTGCTGGAACGAATCTGCTCCCAGCTACCCCATGCGATGGACACCGAGCACAGGGATCAAGTTGCTGCCCATACCCCCGCAATTCACGACCGGCATCATCACATCGATGTCCTCCGACGGTTCGATTCTGGCGTTCTCGTTCGCCGATTCCCGAAGCGCTGATCCAACGAGCGTTCCCTACTTCTGGACAGCGCGGACAGGTTTGGTGGCGCTCCAGCCGTACCTCACTTCAAAGGGACTGGATCTGACCGCGTGGAGCCTGAGCACCGTGTACTTCAGCTCGAACGGTCGCTTCATCGGCGGTTCCGGAAAGCGGGGCGGTTTGGCGGAGGGATGGATTGCAAACATGCCGGTCCAGTGCCCGGCCGACCTCACCAATGACGACGTGGTGGACGACGCGGATTTCTCTGTTTTCGCTGCGGCGTATGACTTGGTCGTTTGCGGTGACGCTGCGATGCCCGAGTGGTGCCCCTCGGACATCAATCTTGATGATGCCGTCAATGATGATGACTTCGTGATGTTCTGCCGTGGGTACGACTTGCACACGTGTCCGTAGAGCTTCGGCTGTTCTCAGATGCTCAAGGACGTCCGAGAGACGTTCTAGCCGTCACGTTGCCCGACGTTCCGTCCGCTCCCCCGCTTCACTTTGTTGTGCATCGTCGGGGTCACGTGGAACGTCACCTCGCAGCGGCCCACCTTGCGCTCCTTGGCGGCCATGCGGCTGACCAGCGAGCGCTTGTCGGCTCGCTTGCCGATGGCGGCGGGGATCACGGCTTGCTGCACGATGTCGAGGTCGAGCGTGACGTTGAATTCTCTGCCGGTGGCGATCAGGGCCTTCACGTCTTCGCGTGGGAAGACCCGGTAGAGGGCGGGGCCGTAGCACGGGCGGAGGAACCGGTAGGCGAGCTGCTTGCAGACGATGGTGTACTCGCCGCCGGTGATGCCGAAGACGTACATGCCGCCGGCGATCTCGCTGTTGCCGAGCAGGGCGGCGCCGGCCATGGCGTTGTACCAGTTCTTGTTGAAGCGCCGGAAGGGGAGCTCGGCGGTGAAGGTCTCGGCGTCGACGCGCTTCATGCGGATGCCGCTGCGGAAGGCGTAGGGCAGCCAGATCATCGAGCAGACGCGGTGCCAGAAGTTGTTGCGGGTGGAGAGGCGGCCGATGAAGTCTTCGAGCTTGTCGCGGAGGGATCGCTTGTGCGCGACGGGAGGAGCGAACGGGGAGCCGGAGCTGGGCGTGTCCTCCACGCCCTCGCCGCCGTTGTCGAATTGCGGGTCGTTGGCGTCCGGCGGGTCGGAGGCGTCAGGGCCGAGCGGGCGTACCTCATCCTCTCCCGACGGGCGGGGGAGCGGCTGCTCGAGCTTGGGCGACGGCACGGTGGTCATGCGCGGCGGCATTCTAGGTCAGGGGCGTGCCCGGGTTTGCATGATCGGGCGCGGAAGAGAGCCCCGGCGCGGGTTGTGAGGCGGGGGCTCGATGCCGTAAACTCGCGGCATGCATTCACTCTTTCGTGTGGCCGCGCGTTCCGCGTGCTGGATGGCAGTGTCGGTGATGGCGGCGGGTCTGGCGGGGTGCCGCAGCGGGGGGAGCGGCAACGCCGCGCCTGTGCAGCGTGACCCGCTCACGGTGTTGCGCAATCCGCAGCGCCCCAACCGGGATCGCGAGCAGGCGATCGACATCGCGTGGGCCCAGGCGCTCCGGTCGCCCGAGGAGAAGCCGACGGTACGCGAGTCATTCAAGGACATGATCTGGTCGAGCTCGGTCAACCACGACATGCGGAAGAAGATGTACGACTACCTCGCGTCGGATCCGGATGAGGCGGGGATCGAGGACACCCGGAAGCTGACGCGGCTGATGCTGCCGCGGGAGCCGAGCCGCGCGATGGTGGCGGTGATGAGCGAGACGGCGGCGGCGAAGGGATGGAAGGACTGCGTGCCGTCGCTGGTGCGGAGCTACTCGCGCTCGGTGCCGACCGTGCAGGACGAGGACCGCAGCGAGCGGATCGCGCTGTTGAAGCTGGCTCCGGAGCGTCCGCTGGTGGAGACGGTGTTCCAGGTCTTCCTGCACCCTCCGGACGAGGACCCGGGTTCGCCAGCGGAGTTTCGCGAGCGGGCCAGGGCGGACGCGTTTGATGTGCTGGCGAAGCTGGACGTGAGCGGCGAGTACCGCAAGCGGCTGCTCGAAGACCCGGCGCTCGCGGCGGAGGACGAGGCCGTCGGGCTCATGCGTCGGAGCCTGAGGGAGCTCAAGGTTGTTCCGATCTCGGGCGATGAGTTGCGTTGGTTGCAGCGGCTGTCGAGCGCGAAGAACCCGCAGAACGCCAATTGGTGGCGGCAGAGCTCGGCGTTGGTGCTGGCGCTGCCGTCGGAGAAGGCCGAGGGGCTGCACCTGCGCCATGTTGAGGCGCTGCGGGTCGCGTCCGCGGCGTATCCGGAGCTGGTGGCGAAGTCGCGGACTGAACTCCTGTCCGACCTCAAGTCGCTGATCGCGGCGCGCAAGACTGTGCAGAGGCAGAACGAAGCCCAGGGCACGGTGCGTGCGGCGAAGGAGCAGGTGGAGGTCTGGGAATCGCAGCTTTCCTGGGGCGACTTGCTCACGATGCACCTGCTCGACCGTTCGATCCGGCAGGCGGAGTTCACGGATCGGCTGTTCACGTACGTGGGCATGGATCGTGAGGACAAGACCTCCGAGTACGGCGGGGTGGTGACGGCGATCGAGAACGTGGGTGACGGGCGCGGGGCGGGGGCGGACGGGAAGAAGGTGGTGCCGTGGCTGTTCCCGCCGCGGCCGAGTCAGCGGACCAATGACCAGGAGTTCGTGGCGTCGGAGGAAATGTTCCTCTCCAGCGATCGCGGGCTGGCGCACTTTCACTTCCATGTGCACCGGGCGCGGAACTCGGATTACGCGGGGCCCAGCGGCGGAGATCTGGACTACGCCGCACGCTCCGGGAGGACCTGCGTGGTCTTCACAAGTATCGGATCCGACGAACTGAACGTCGATTACTACCAGCCCGATGGCGTGGTGATCGACCTGGGGAACTTGACGAAGAAGTGAGCGTTTGGCGGGTCGCGCGGCGTCTGAGCGCGCCGCGGCCGTGACGCGTGTGAGGTGGCTTCCGCCTGCCGCGGGCGGTCGTACCGTTGACGCTTGGATCCGGCCCCGACCAATCCGCAGAGCACGCGGCGGCCCTCGTTTGACGAGCTGATGTCGCTGCTGCGCGAGGCGATGGCGATCGACGCACGCAAGTTGTCGAGGCGGCTGCGCGGGATGCGGGGCAAGAACCCCAGCGACGAGGAGATCGGGCGGGTTGAGGAACAGATCCGGGCGTCGTGCGCTCGGGCGGCGGCGCGTCGAGAGGCCCTGCCCAAGCCCGCGTACGACGAGGCGCTGCCGGTGGTGCAGCGCCGGACCGAGATCGCGCGAGCGATCGAGCAGAACCAGGTGATCGTGCTTTGTGGCGAGACGGGCTCGGGAAAGACGACCCAGCTCCCGAAGATCTTGCTGGAACTGGGGCGGGGTGTGCGCGGCGTGATCGGGCACACCCAGCCGCGTCGGGTGGCGGCCCGATCGGTTGCGGCTCGCATCGCAGAGGAGCTCGGCGTCAGTCTGGGGGGAGCGGTGGGCTTCAAGATGCGGTTCACCGATGCGACGTCGCCGCAGACATTTGTCAAGCTGATGACCGACGGCATCCTGCTCGCCGAGACGCAGAACGATCCTCTGCTGGACCAGTACGACGCGATCATCATCGACGAGGCGCACGAGCGATCGCTCAACATCGACTTCCTGCTCGGGTACGTGCACCGCTTGCTGCCGCGGCGGCCCGATCTGAAGGTCATCATCACGTCGGCGACCATCGATCCGCAGCGCTTCGCGAAGCACTTCTCGGTGGACGGCAAGCCCGCGGAGATCATCGAGGTCTCGGGGCGGACGTATCCGGTTGAGGTGCGGTACCGGCCGCTCTCGCGGCCCAGCGGCGACGAGGACGGGCCCGATCTGGACTTGTCCGAAGAAGAGGCGATCGTGGACGCGGCGAAGGAAGCGATCGCCGACTCCGCCGGGCGCGGGGGGCCGGGGGACATCCTCGTGTTCCTGCCGGGCGAGCGGGAGATCCGCGACACCGCCGACGCGCTGCGGCACGCATTGCCCAAGGACATCGAGATTCTGCCGCTGTACGCACGCCTCTCCAGCGACGAACAGATGCGCGTCTTCAAGCCGATGCCGGGGCGGCGGCGTGTGGTCCTGGCGACCAACGTCGCGGAGACTTCGATCACCGTGCCGGGCATCCGGTACGTGATCGATCCGGGGCTGGTGCGGATGAGCCGCTACTCGACCCGGACCAAGGTCCAGCGCCTGCCGATCGAGCCGATCTCGCAGGCATCGGCGAACCAGCGTGCGGGTCGGTGCGGGCGCATCGCACCGGGCGTGTGCTTCCGCCTGTATGCCGAGGACGATCTCAAGAAGCGCGAGGCTTTCACCGAGCCGGAGATCCTGCGAACCAATCTCGCCAGCGTGCTCTTGCAGATGAAGTCGCTGCGGCTCGGCGACCCGATGGAGTTCCCGTTCGTCGAGCCGCCGGACTCGCGGGCCGTCCGCGACGGCGTCGAGACACTGCACGAGCTGCGTGCGCTCGACGATCAGGGCGAGCTCACCGAGATCGGACGCCGGCTGGCCAGGCTTCCGATCGACCCGCGGCTGGGCCGCATGATCCTCGCGGGCGACAGCGAGCACTGCCTCGAGGAAGTCCTGGTGATCGCGGCGTTCCTTTCCATCCAGGACCCGCGCGAGCGCCCGATGGACAAGCAGGAGCAGGCCGACGCGGCGCACGCCCGCTTCAAGGACGCGACCTCGGACTTCAAGTCCATTCTCAACCTCTGGAAGCACTACCACGAGCTGAACGACAAGCTGACGAGCAGCCGCCTGCGGGCCGCGTGCCGGCAGGGCTTCCTCTCGTTCCTGCGCCTGCGGGAGTGGAGCGAGATCTACCGCCAGCTCAAGTCCATGGCGGCGGAGCTGAAGCTGCGTTTCGCACGCGAGCGGGCCTCGGACGATCAAGTCCATCGCGCGGTGCTCACGGGCCTGCTGACCAGCGTGGGCGTCAAGGGCGAGAACGCGGAGTACACCGGCTGTCGCAACCTCAAGTTCTTTGTGCATCCCGGCTCGGGCACGGCGAGCAACAAGCCGCTGTGGCTGATGGCGGCGGAGTTGGTGCGGACCACCAAGCTGTACGCACGGTGCGTCGCCAAGGTCGACCCGGCGTGGATCGAGCAGCTCGGCGGGCACCTGGTGAAGCGGACATACAGCGAGGCCCGCTGGAAGCGTGAGTCCGGCCGTGTGATCGCGAACGAGCGGGTGCTGCTGCACGGGCTGGAGATCGTTGCTCGCAGGCCGGTGCACTTCGGGCCGATCGACCCCAAGACCAGCCGCGAGATCTTCATCGAGAATGCCCTGGTGCTCGGGGACACGGACTTCCGCCCCGCATTCCTGTCGCACAACCTGAAGCTGGTCGAGGAGGTCCGCGAGCTCGAGGCCAAGGTTCGCCGCCGCGATGTGCTCGCGGGCGAGAAGGCGCTGTTTGACTTCTACGACAAGCGCCTGCCGGACTCGATCTGCACGACGCACCTGTTCGAGGGCTGGTTGAAGGAGATGGAGAAGCGTCAGCCGCGGCTGCTGTTCATGTCGCGGGCCGACGTGGTCGCGAACGAGGTGG
The DNA here is from genome assembly GCA_036392375.1 of Phycisphaerales bacterium. Taxonomy (GTDB): domain Bacteria; phylum Planctomycetota; class Phycisphaerae; order Phycisphaerales; family UBA1924; genus JAFEBO01. The sequence continues at coordinate 19,417 of DASVYC010000032.1, read as the reverse complement.
AGCTCGACACCCGCCAGTTCCCTGCTGAGATGCCGGTCTTCGGCAGCCGCTTGCCTCTGAACTACGTCATGGACCCGGGGGCCGCCCGCGACGGCATCACGGTCGACGTGCCCGCGGACGCCGTGCACCAGATCGACGAGACCCGCTCGCTGTGGCTGGTGCCCGGTTTGCTCAAGGAGCTTGTGAGCGAACTGGTGCGGGCGCTGCCCAAGGCGTACCGGCACCACATCGCGAGCCCTTCGAAGTTTGCGGAGGACGTGGTGCCGCGGCTGCGGTTCGGTGACGGTTCGCTGCTGCACGCGCTCGCCCGAGAGATCCGGATCGAGACCAAGGGGCTGGTGGGCGAGATCCCACGCGACGCGTGGCGGCTCGAGGTCCTGCCCGCTCATCTTCGCTTCAACTACCGCGTGCTGGACGAGCACGGCAAGGAACTCGCCCAGAGCCGCGACCTCACGGACCTGAAACGGCGCTTCGCCGCCAAGGCCGCGAGCAAGCTTCCACGCGCCACCGGCGATGCGTACAGCCGCGACAACATCCGGGCATGGGACTTTGGCCCCATCCCGGAGGCCGTGCAGCTCGACCGCGCGGGGATCAAGGTGACGGCGTACCCGACGCTGGTCGATCTGGGAACCGCGTGCGGGCTGCGGGTCGCGGACTCGCCCAAGCGTGCGGCAGAGCTGGGCCGAGCGGGCTTGTGCCGCTTGTTTATGCTGACCAGCACGCACGAGTTCGGGCGTCTGCGCCGGGGCCTGCCCGATCTTGAGCGTCTGCGGCTGCTCGCAGCGCCGCTGGGGCCGTTCGAGGCGACGCTCGACGACCTGCTGATGCTGATCGCGGATCTGACGCTCTTTGAGCGGGGAGACCTGGTGATCCGCGATGCAGACGCGTTCGATCGCGCCGTGGCTATGGCAGAACCCAAGCTGTGGAACGCGGGCTCCGTGGTCCGCCAGCTGGCCGGGCAAGCGCTTGAATCGTGGCAGTTGCTGACGCAGCGGTTGGCGGCTGCGACCTCGCCCACTTTCCGTGCAGTGGTGGCCGACGAGAACGATCACGCCCCGCGGCTCGTCAGGCCGGGGTTCCTGCGTACGACGCCGCGGGAATGGCTGCCGCACGTGCCGCGGTACCTGACGGCGTCGCGCCTGCGGATCGAGCGATTGCCGGGAGGGGGCGTTGCACGCGACGAGAAGCTTCTCGCGGAGTTCAGGCCGTGGTGGCAGCTGTACACCGGCAACGAGCAGGTGCTGCTGGAAGAGGGCCCGAGGCGTGAGGCGTTTGTGACGTTCCGGTGGATGTTGGAGGAGATGCGAGTCTCGCTGTTCGCGCAGGACCTCAAGACGGCGGTCCCGATTTCGTATAAGCGGCTCGCGGAACAGTGGGATCGGGTGGTGAAGGCCGGGTAGAAGACCCTGCGGCATGAACCCACGTCTTGAATGGCGCGCGAGCGGCACCTTCACTACACTCGCCGCCATGGCACAATCGACGGCGACACTCGGGCTTGGAGCACTGACCATCGATGCGGTGGTGCGGGTCGCGCGAGCGGGAACCAAGGTGAAGATCGCGCCCGCATCGCTCGCCGCGATGAAGCGGTCGCGGGCGGTGGTGGAGCGGGCGCTCTCGGACGGACTCGCCCACTACGGCATCAACACCGGCTTTGGCTCGCTGAGCAAGCAGAGGATTAACCAAGGCGATCTCGCGGCGCTCCAGCACAATCTCGTGCGTTCGCACGCCGCGGGGGTGGGTGAGCCGTTGCCCAGGGACGTGGTGCGTGCGACGATGCTGCTGCTGGCGGCTTCGCTGGCGCGAGGGCTGTCGGGCGTGCGCCCGGTGGTGTGCGAGACGATCGTGAAGATGCTGAACGCGGGCGTCACGCCGGTGGTGCCGAGCGTGGGCAGCGTTGGGGCATCCGGCGACCTGGCGCCGCTGGCCGCGATCGCGCTGGTGGCGATCGGCGAAGGCGAGGCAACCGTCGGGCGCAGCGAGCGCGTCGCGGCGGGTGGCGATGCTCTCCGCAAGGCCGGGATCAAGCCGCTGGCGCTCTCAGCCAAGGAAGGGCTCGCGCTCATCAACGGCACGCATCTGATGGCGGGTTCCGGATGCCTGCTCGCGCACGACACCGACGTGCTCCTGGACGCGGCGATCACGGCGCTGGCGATGTCGATCGATGCGTGCCGGGCGACGGATCAGTTTCTTGACGACCGGCTGTACGCGGCGCGTTCGAACGAGAGCATGCGTGTCGTCGCGGAGCGGCTTCGTGATCTGCTGATGGGAAGCCGCATCGTGAAAAGCCACGTTGAGAACGACCCGCGGGTGCAGGATTCGTATTCGCTGCGTGCGGCACCCACAGTTCTGGGCGCGTGTCGGCAGGCCGCGGGCGTGTTGTATGCGACACTGGAGAACGCGGAGCTCGGAGCGGTCACGGACAACCCGCTGGTGTTCCCGCGCGGCACCCGGGGCGACATTCTCTCCGGCGCCAATTTCCACGGCATGCCTTTGGCCATCCCGCTCGACACACTCGCGGTCGCGCTCTGCCACATCGCGGGAATCAGCGAACGCCGCACGTATCTCATCACGGGCGCGTTCGAGCCCGAGAGCCATCTCAAGCCGTACCTGTCACCTCGTCCCGGCCTGCAGAGCGGGCTGATGATCGCCCAGTACACCGCGGCGGCGTGCGTGAACGAGATGATCGGACTCGCCACGCCCGCGAGTGTTGCGAACCTCTCCACCTCCGCGGGCATGGAGGATTACAACTCCTTCGGCCCTCGCAGCGCGGCGAAGGCGGCCCGTGCGATCGACCTGGCCCGGCGCGTGGTCGCGATTGAGTTCCTGTGTGCCGCCCAGGGCCTTGAGTACCACCGCCCGCTCAAGAGCGGCAAGGGCGTTGAGGGCGCGTACAAGATCGTGCGATCCAAGGTCAAGAAACTGACGGAAGACCGCCCGCTCACCGCGGATATCGAGGCGATCGCGGAGCTCATCCGAATCGGCGCGTTCGTCGGTCTCTGATGGCGACTCCCGTCGCGCCTCTGATGGAGCCTCTGGCGTCAGCAAGAGGTCGCTTCGTGCAAGGGAGTCCAAGTGACCTCTGGCTGACGCCAGAGGCTCCATCGATCGATCTCAGGGGCCCGGCGTGCGCGGTGCCGCATACTCGATCTTGCGTCTTTCCCGATCTCCGCGTAGCCTCATGGACCATGCCCACCAAACCCGCCACCGACACCGTCGGCAAGCTCCTCGCCGACGCCGCTCAGCATCAGCCCCGCACCTGCCGGGCCCCCAGAGGCAACCAACGCACCTGCAAGACCTGGCAGGCCGAGGCCGCCATGCGCATGCTCATGAACAACCTCGACCCAGAGGTTGCCGAACGTCCGGAGGACCTCGTCGTCTACGGCGGGCGCGGACAAGCCGCCCGCTCCTGGCCCGCCTTCGACGCGATCGTCAAGACTCTCGAACGCCTCGAGCCCGACGAAACGCTCCTCGTCCAATCCGGCAAGCCTGTCGGCGTCGTCAAGACCCACACCGACGCGCCCCGCGTGCTCATCGCCAACAGCAATCTCGTTCCCCACTGGGCCACTCAGAAGCACTTCGATGAGCTTGCCGCCAAGGGCCTCATCATGTACGGCCAGATGACCGCCGGCTCGTGGATCTACATCGGCACACAGGGCATCGTGCAGGGCACGTACGAGACATTCCGTGAGCTGGCGCAGCACCACTACAAGAGCGATCTCGCAGGCAAGCTCAATGTCACCGCCGGCTGCGGCGGCATGGGCGGCGCCCAGCCCCTCGCCATCACGATGAATGGTGGCACCTGCCTCATCGCCGACATCGACCCGCGCTGTCTCCAGCGTCGCGTGAAGGATCGGTATCTCGATCAGATCGTCGACGGGATCGACGCCGCGATCGACGCCGCCGTCCAAGCCGCAAAGGCCAAGAAGGCCGTCAGCATCGGTGTCTGCTGCAACGCGGTGGACCTGCTCGAGCGCCTGCTCGAACGCAACATCACCCCCGACACACTCACCGATCAGACCAGCGCTCATGATGTGCTGCACTACGTCCCGGCTGGCATGAACATCTCGCAGGCTGAGCAAGCTCGGAGCTCGGACGCTTCGGGCTATGAGAAGCAGAGCCTCGCCACCATGGAGCGCCACGTCCGCGCCATGGTCGCCCTCCAGAAACGCGGCAGCATCACCTTCGACTACGGGAACAACATCCGCCAACGCGCCTTCGACCAAGGCTTCAAGGACGCGTTCGCCTTCCCCGGCTTCGTCCCCGCCTACATCCGCCCGCAGTTCTGCGTCGGCCGCGGCCCGTTCCGCTTCGTCGCGCTCAGCGGCGACCCGCAAGACATCTTCACCGCCGACGCCGAGCTGATGAAGCTCTTCCCCGACGACAAGGGCCTGCACCGCTGGCTCACGTTGGCCAAGGATCGCATCGCGTTCCAGGGCCTGCCCGCACGCATCTGCTGGCTCGGCCAGGGCCAACGCGACAAAGCGGGCGTCATGCTCAACAATCACGTCGCCAGCGGGAAGATCAAGGCCCCCATCGTCATCGGCCGCGACCATCTCGACTGCGGCAGCGTGGCCAGCCCCAACCGCGAAACCGAAGGCATGAAGGACGGCAGCGACGCCATCAGCGACTGGGCCATCCTCAACGCCATGGTCAACGTCGCCAGCGGCGCCAGCTGGGTCAGCTTCCACCACGGCGGCGGCGTCGGCATCGGCTTCAGCCAGCATGCCGGTCAGGTCATCGTCGCCGACGGCACCAAGGAGGCCGAGGCACGTTTGCGGCGTGTGCTCACCAACGACCCGGCGATGGGCGTGTTCCGCCACGTGGACAGCGGCTATACCGAAGCCGCCACGTGCGCCGACGAGCAGCGGCTGGACATCCCGATGCGGAACTAAACGGTGATGCAGCGGGGCGGTGAGCTCCGGTGGCCGCTGGACGCACACCCCCGACGCGCGGCGTTGCTCCACGACGCAATAATCGATCGTGCATTCGTCCACGTTCCATCACGAGCATCAGTCTCGCCCCGACATCGCCATCATCGGCGCCGGTGTGATCGGTCTGGCGTGCGCCGTCGAGCTCGCGCGGCGCGGCCAGCGGGTCGTGGTGATCGACCGTGCCAACGCCGGTCGCGGCGCTTCTTTTGGCAACGCGGGCTGGCTCACCCCCTCGCTCGCGTTTCCGCTTGCCCAGCCCGGATACGCGCTCAAGGCCCTGAAATGGATGCTCGACCCCGAGAGCCCGTTCTACATCCGGCCCTCGCTCGACCCGGCCTTGCTCAGGTGGGTCTCGATCTTCGCCTTCTCCAGCCGCCGCTCCAAGTTTGCGATTAACGCGCCCGCCCTCGTCGGACTCTGCCGCTGGAGCACCGACGCCTGGGAGGCGATCGCCAACGCACCCGGCCCCGACTTCGGCTTCGCCCGCCGCGGCCTTCTCGTCGTCCTCGAAACCCAGCACGGCCTCGAGACCGCACAGAAAGCCGCTGCATACGTGGAGACACTCGGCATCCCATCCGAACGCTGGTCTGCCGAGCGCGTGAAGGCCGAGGAACCCATCGTCACCGGCCAGCAGATCGGCGGGATCCTCTACACCCGCGACGCGCACTGCGTCCCCAACCTCGCGGTGGAACGTCTCCGCCATGAGGCCCAACGCCTCGGCGTCGAGGTGATCGAGAACCGAGAGGTCACGGGCGCTCGGATTGAGAACGCCAATGGGCGGGCCACCATCGGAGCCCTCCGCACCACCAGCGGCGAGATCACCGCGGATCAGTACGTCCTCGCTGCCGGCTACTGGTCCGCCGATCTCGGGCGCGAGCTGGGCCTGCACCTTCCCATGCGTGCAGCCAAGGGTTACTCCCTCCAGTTCGCCCGCGGCGAACTGCACCCCACGCGCTCGATCTCCCTGGGTGAGCGCAAGGTCACGGTCACCCCTCACGCCGAGCGCCTCCGCCTCGCCGGCACCCTCGAGATTGTCGGCGACGATTCGTCCATCAATGAGCGCCGCGTCAACGCGATCGAGCGCGGGGCCCGAGGCCTTCTGACGCTTCCCACCGAGCGGGCCGAGGCCAAGCCCTGGGCTGGGCTGCGTCCGTGCCTCGCTGACGGCATGCCCGCCATCGGCCGCTCGCCTCGGCACGGCAATCTGTGGATGGCGGTCGGACACCAGATGACGGGGCTCAAGTGCGCCCCGGGCACCGCCCGCTTGCTCGCCGAGCTCATGCACGGAGAGGCTCCCACGTTTGACCCCAAGCCGTTCGCGCCCGCGCGCTGCTGTTGAGTCACTTCCCGATTGCCGCCTCCAGGTCCGACGGCTTGAAGAACGAACTGAAATAGATCGGCTTGTCGGCCCCTGGGCGGAAGATCGCGATCAGCGGGATGCCGCCGCCGCCGGAGATCTCGCGGACGAGCCCCCAGCCCTGGTCCTGGCCCGCGTTCGTGAGATCGATCTTCATCGGGACGACGCTGTCAGAGTTCAGCAGCCGCACGCCGGTCTCGCTGAGCAACACCGCTCGCTCGATGACGTGACAGTTGGTGCACCACTTGGCGGTGAAGTCGATGACGACGGTCTTGCCGGCCTTGCTCGCCGCGGCGATCGCTTCGCGCACCGCGCTCTCGGGCTGGTTGGTGAACTTGGTCCACGCGACCGGCCCTTCGCTTGTGAGAGCCCGTGTGCCGAGGGCGTTGGCACCGATCCACGCCAGCGCGCAGCCCGTCACGATGGCCTTCGCCTTGGTGGTGCGGAGCATGCGGAAGCCGCCGACGATGGCCCAGACCCCCGCGGCCATCGCGACACCCCCCACCGCGTACCAGGGCCACTTTTCGGGAGTCAGGTTCGAGAGCAGGAAGATCGCGACGGCAATCATGAGAATGCCCAGCACCTGCTTGAGCAGCTCGCCGCCCGGGCCGGCCTTGGGCATCTTGTCGATCAGCTTCGGGAAGGCGATGAGCAGCGCGTAGGGAGCCGCCATGCCGACGCCCATGACGACGAACGTTGCAAGCCCGACCCACGCGGGCTGCGTGGCCGCCCAGGCGATCGTCGCACCCAGGAGCGGTCCGGTGCAGGGCGTCGAGAGCACCGCGGTCAACACTCCCAGCATGAAGTTCCCGAAGATCGTGTCGTGGCTGGGGTTGAGCATGTACACGCTCTGAGGCAGGCTGAGCGTGAACAGACCCATCATCCCCAGCCCCATCGCGCCGACCACGGTTGCCATGATGATCGTGAACCAGGCGCTGGTGAAGATCTGGCCCCAGTCCTGCTTCTGTCCGCCGGTGACGACGCCGAAGATGATCAATCCCAGCACGAGGAACGTCGCGACAATGCCGACGCAGTAGACGGCGCCGAAAAGTGCCAGCTTGGCGGGATTGCCCGCCTGCTGCTGGAGCGACAGGATCTTGATCGGGATCACCGGCAGGACGCAGGGCGTGAGGTTGAGCAGGAAGCCGGCGATGAGCGCGATCCCGAAGATGAGAAGGTACTGGTTTCGGTCGAGGGAGAACTTGAATCCGATGAAATCGAAATCGCTCGTCGCGACCGGTGCGGCCGCGGTTCCGGCGTTCATCCGAGCAAAGACCGAGGCGTCGAAATCCGCGAACAACGCGGCGTCAGAGCCCGCCGCGGGAAGCTGATCGAGCGGCTTGATCTCAACGCTTGCGGAGACCGCGACGTCCTCGGGCGCGAGACACTGCTTGTCGTCGCAGGCCTGGATCGAGACCGTGCCCTTGAACTCCAGCGTGCCCGGCGCCACGCCCACGGCAATCTGGACGGGCACAAAGGCCACGGCCTTGCCGGCGAAGAACTCCATCTTCACCGGGTCCCCGAAGAGGCCGACTTCGATGAGCTCGGCGTGGGGCCACTGGATCGGGCCCAGCTTCACGCCCGGCGGCGGGGTGATCGTGATAACCGTGGGGAGCGGGGCGAGATCCTTGAGCTCCTCAGGGACCTTGGGATTGTTCGTCTGGGTGTGCCAGCCGCGGGCGTGGTCCAGGACCACCGCGAGGGCGAACTGGTCCCCGGGAGCGGCGGCAGCTTTTTGCACCTGGAGCGTGACACGGACCTTGGAGGACGAGCCGGCGGGCTGGGCGGCGGCGGGGAACGCCGTCAGAAACAGGCACAAAGCCAAGCCAAGGAGCCCCGCCAGGCAGGAGGCGGAGCGTCGGGCGATCGAGGCGAGGATCGGGTGGTGCATGGAGGGGTCCATTGCGAGGTGGTCAACTTCAAGGCGAGCGTAGCCGCCGGTCGATAGTTGGATGCCTGTGTTCGCAGTCTGTTCCGCTGGAGGTGTACGCCGTGTGCATGGCCGATGTTCTGAATCAGAGCGAGGTTGATGCGCTGCTGGCGGCGGTGGACACCGGCACGGTCGAGCAGCAGGAAAAAGCGGTGACGATCTTCAGCCGTCACCGCAAGACGGCCGAGGGCCTGGAGGTCCGGCCGTATGACTTCAAGCGGCCGGAGCGCGTGTCTAAGGACCAGATGCGGTCGCTCCAGACCCTGCACGAAGCCTTCGCGCGAAACTTCGGTGCGTCGCTGTCGGGCTTCCTGCGCACCATCGTCGAGGTCAAGGTCGCGACCTGCGAGCAGATGACGTACTCGGAGTTCATCTCCGGGCTGCCCAACCCGACCAGCTTCAACCTCATCAAGGCTGACGCGCTCGAGGGCCAGATCTGTCTCGAGCTCAGCCCGCTCATCATCTACCCGATCATCGATCGCCTGCTGGGTGGGACGAGCCAAGACCTGTTCATCCCCCAGCGCCCGCTCACGCTCATCGAGACGCGGCTGATCAGCAACGTGACGACCCGCGGCCTGGCGACGCTGGGCGAGGCGTGGAGCACGGTGCGGAAGATGACTTTCTCCATCGACGCGACCGAGAGCAACCCGCAGCTCGTGCAGATCGTCCCGCCCAACGAGGTGGTGGTCGTGATCGGCTTCGAGCTCAAGATGAGCAACCGCGCGGGCACGATGAACCTGTGCATCCCGTACAACGTCATCGAGCCGGTGATGGAGAAGCTGAGCGCGCAATCCTGGTTCAGCGCCGCCAAGAACCAGAAGAGCGACGAGATCGTCAAGGCGGTCACGGGCTCGCTGGGGCGCGCCGGAGTCGAGGTCACGGCCGTGCTCGCCGAGACCACCATCAGCGTGCACGATCTCTTGCTGATGTCTCCCGGGGACATGATTGTCACCGACAAGCGGGCCGACCAGCCGGTGGTCGTCTGGGTCGAGGAAGAGAAGAAGTTCCTCGCCCGGGTAGGCCAGTCTCGCGGCAACCGGGCGCTCCGGATCGACCGGCCCATCGGCAATACCGACCGCGTGTGAGTCACGTGTGGGCCCACGCTCGCCCGCCGCGGTGATCCGGTACGCTTGCGGCATGAACCCCACAGAAGAACGGAAGATCGCGGTGTACTGCGGCGCGTCGGCCGGCACCCGGGCGGCGTTCGCGGACGCGGCACACGCTCTGGGAGCCTCGCTGGCGGAGGCCGGTTCGCGGCTTGTCTACGGCGGGGGCAGCCTGGGACTCATGGGAGCCGTCGCGAACGGGGCCCTCTCGCGCGACGGCGCGGTGACAGGCGTGATCACGCGCCAATTGGTCGGCAAGGAACTGGCGCACCCCAAAGTCCACGACATGCGGATCGTCGAGACCATGCACGAGCGGAAGATGCAGATGGCCTCGATGGCGGACGCGTTCGTGGCGCTCCCGGGCGGGTACGGGACACTGGACGAGTTGTTCGAGATCCTCGCGTGGGCCCAGCTCCGCCTGCACCAGAAGCCGGTCGGCCTGCTCGACACCGAGGGCTTCTTCTCACGCCTGCTCGAGTTCCTGGATCACGCTGGCGAGAACGGCTTCCTACGGATCGCGCACAGGGAGTTCCTGATCGTGGAACGCGAGCCGCGGGCCCTGTGCGAGCGGGTGCACGAGCGACTCGGCGCTTTCGTGAAGTGATCAAGACGTCGGCGCGGCTGCAAGCCGCATGTTTGGGCGACGGCTTGATCAGGCCTTGGCCTGCTCGAGAAACGACCCCATGCGTCGGAATCGCTCGTAGCGTGCGTTGACGAGTTCATCACCGGACTTGGCCCTGAGTTCCTGCACGTTCCGCACGATCCAATCGGCGAGGTCGTTCGCCATCGCCTTGGGGTTGCGATGGGCACCGCCCAAGGGCTCTTCGATGATGTCGTCGATGATCCCGAGCTCCACGTTGTCCTGGGCGGTGAGTTTCAAGGATTTCGCGGCGGCGGTGTTGGTCTGCTCGTTGGCTTCCTTCCACAGGATGGCCGCGCAGCCCTCGGGGCTGATGACCGAGTACCACGAGTTGCGTAGCATCGCGACGCGATCGGCGACGGCGATACCGAGCGCACCGCCCGAGCCGCCCTCGCCGATGACGATGCTGACGATCGGGACGCGGAGGCGGCTCATCTCGCGGAGGTTGACGGCGATGGCCTCGGCCTGGCCGCGCTGCTCGGCACCGAGGCCGGGATACGCGCCCGGGGTGTCCACGAGTGTCACGATGGGCAGACCGAACTTCTCGGCGAGCTGCATTTTGAGCAACGCCTTGCGATAGCCCTCGGGATGTGCGCACCCGAAGTGGCAGGCGATCTTCTCGCCGGTCTCGCGGCCTTTCTGGTGGCCGATGAGCATGCACTTGATGGGGCCGATGCGGCACATGCCGCAGACGATGGCGGGGTCGTCACCGAAGCGGCGGTCGCCGTGGAGTTCGGCGAAGTCGCGGGTCATCGATTCGATGTAGTCGCGAGTCTGAGGGCGAAGCGGGTGACGAGCGACCCGAACGGTCTGCCACGCGGTCAGGCCGGAGTAGATGGACTTGATGAGCTCGGAACGCTGGTTTCGGAGTGTCTCAACGTCGGCGCGGAGGGCGTTGGCGCTGGGAATCGTCGTCTCGTCGCTCTCCTCGCGGCGGATGCGTTGCTCGATCTCGTCGATCTGGCGATCAAGCTCGACGAGCGGCTTCTCGAACTCGAGTTGGTAGTAGGTGGCCATGAGTAGATTCTAGCTGGATTTGGTGGGATTGTGGAGGCAGACGCGAATGCGCGGGAAGCCTGGCCGACCTCTCGCTTACGCGAGAGGCTCTATCGCGGGCCGATGGGCTAACGATCCCTGAAGGCCGAGCCGGCACGGGAGCGAAGCCGGTACGCTTGCAGCATGACCACTCTTGACACGCCCACGACGCGGACCGCACCGCTGCTGTTTGTGGGCGGAGGGAACATGTGCCGCGCGATCGTTGAGGGAGGCATCGCGGCGGGCCTGCTGCGACCTGACGGCGTGATCGTGTGCGAGATCGATGACGCGAAGCGGACCGAATGGGCAGCGCGAGGTTTCGCGGCAGTATCGAACGTGAGTGAAGGCATGCGCCTTCTCGCGGCGCGAGAGAGCGTCGCGGGCGCGGGGCACGTGCTGCTGGCCGTCAAGCCGCAGATGGTGGATGGAGCCGCGACGGCCCTGAGGTCGTCCCTCGATACGAACGGCGTTACTCGCACGGTGGTCTCCATTCTGGCCGGCACGCGCACCGAGATGCTGGAGCGGCTCCTGGGCAGCCGCGCCCGCGTGGTGCGGGTCATGCCCAACACGCCCGCGCAGATCCGGATGGGGTGCTCAGCGGTTGCGTTGGGGCGATCAGCCAGCCCGGGCGACGACGCGTTCACGCGGACGCTCTTCGCGGCACTCGGTCGGGTGGTCTCGTTGGAAGAGCGGCTCTTCGACGCGTTCACCGCCGTCGCGGGCAGCGGGCCGGCGTACGTGTTCTATCTCGCCGAGGCGATGACCAAGGCCGCGGTGCAGCAGGGCATCGCCGAAGCCGACGCCGACGACATCGTGCGGAGCGTGCTGCATGGTTCGGCTGCGCTGCTCGTCGGAGAGACAGCAAAGCCAGCGGCAGACCTGCGGGCGGCGGTGACGAGCAAGGGTGGAACAACCGCCGCGGCGATCGGGGTGCTGGACGCACAAGGCGTCATGCAGACCATGGCCGAGGCGATTGCGGCAGCGACGCGACGCGGCGCGGAACTCTCACGCGGAGCGGGCTCGCACCCTACCCCATCCCCTCGCGGGTGACCGCGGACGCGAGGACAACCCACCACGTCGAGTCAGAAGTCACGCCGCACAAAGATCGCGCAGCAGATGAAGAGGACCAGGGCCTCAAACATCACCGAGGTGCCGACGACCCAGAAGACCGAGCGTGAGCGCAGGACTTCCTCGACCTTGCGAGCCACGCGCGGGCTGGGCTCGTTGCCGCGGCCGCGGGGGCGGTCGTTATCTCTTTCTTCTTGGGCGTCGGCGAACCTCTGGAGCTCGTTCAGCGACGTGAGCTGGCGCTCCAAGAGTCCCATGGTCTCTGCGGTCTTGGGGAACACCGTCTTGACGCCGAACAGCATGGTGTGCCACTTGTCTAGGGTCTCGAAGCTGGTCCTGTACTCGGCGAGGTTCTGCTGACGTGTCGCGACCCGCATCTCGTGGCCGGCGAGCTTGGCCTCTTCGGTGGCCTTGTTGGACTCCCGCCGCGAGCGGGCGGTGTCGTTCTCGCCTTCGCCGGGCGTGGAAAAGATCGCGATTCGCTCTTTGCTGCGGCTGATGAGCTCCGGCAGATTGTCGAGCTCCCTCTGAGCGGTCGCGATTCGGTCTTCTGCGTTCAGCTTGAAGAGCAAAACCGTTCGCTCCGACGTATTCAGCAGGAAGAGGAAGAACCAGAAGAGCACGCTGAGCAACAGCGCCGCGATGGTGGAACGGGTGACAAGCCCGAGCAGTGCGCACACGCAGTAGATGAAGCTGAAGAAGAGCAGAACCAGCGGAATCGCCAGGAAGATCGACCACTCCCACGCCCCGCCACGCACGCCGATGACGAGGAAACTCGCGACGGTGAACACGGCGACCTGCATGCCTGTGAACAACAGCGCGGTGGCGTACTTGGTCAGGAAGAGACGGACTCTTGCGATGGGCTTGGAGAGTGAGAGCTCGATGCTGCCGCCGGCGACGAGGTCGGGGATGATGGATGCGGTGCTGATGAGGGCCAGGATGCTGGCGATCCACGCGAGCCAGAAATTGAAGCCGAACTGGATGAAGACAAACTTGTAGAACGACGCCGGGCTGAGGAACGATGTGTTCAGGATGTCAAGGGAGATCGTCCACCACAGGACCGTAAGCCCCTTGTCGTTGATGCCGACGCACGCGATGGCGGCGACCACGAGCCCGGACAGGATCAGCGAGATCCAGAACATCTTCTTGCTGTTGAGTTCGCGGTACGCGTCCACCAGCATCGCCATGGTCTGCGTCATGATCATCACGCATCCTCCTTCGCGCCCGGGGCGAGGGTCTTGCCGGTGGTCGGGTCGGTGACGGCTTCCATGAACAGGTCCTCGAGCGAGGGACGAATCGGACGCACCGCGCGCAGCGTCAGGCGTGCCGCACGGATCGAGTCGAGCAGCGGCTGCACCTTGGCGGCGTCGGCGGTCGCGACCTTCACCATCGCCGGCGCGTGCGGTTGATCAAGCCGCACGTCGATCGACTCCCCGGTCTGCAGCTGCCCCGTGAGAGATCCGCTGGCATCGGGCTTGAGCCACACGGACAACGCGCCGCGGAGACCCGTGTCCACGTTGCTGTCGTCGCTCGCCACCTCGATCTCGTAGCGCTGGCGGTGTGTCGTGAGGCTGTCGATCGTGCCCTGCGAGGCAACGCGGCCTTGCACCAGGATCGCGACGCGGTCGCAGATCATCTCGAGTTCGCTGAGCAGGTGAGAGTTGAGGAACACGGTCTTGCCGCGGTCCTTGAGGGTCTGGCACATCTGGCGGATGTCGCGGCGGCCGACGGGGTCGACGCCATCGGTCGGTTCGTCGAGCAGCACGAGTTCGGGGTCGTTGACTAGCGCCTGGGCGATGCCGACGCGTTGCCGCATGCCCTTGGAATAGCCGCGGACTTTGGTGTCGGCCCACTTGGCCATGCCGACGAAGTCGAGAAGGTGTGCGGCGCGTTGTTTGCGATCCCGACGTGTGACGCCGCTCATCGCGCCATAGAACTCCACGACCTGGCGGCCGGTCAAGTAGTCCGGGAAACGGTGGTGCTCGGGCAGGTAGCCGACACGAGCGAGCGTGGATTTGTCGCCGATTCGCCGACCCAGCATCGTGCCCTGGGCCCGGGTCGGCGCGATGACGGTCATCAGAATCTTGATGAGAGTCGACTTGCCTGCGCCGTTCGGCCCGAGAAGCCCGAAGACCTCGCCGCGGCCGACGTGCATGTCGATGCCGCGAAGAGCGTGCACGCCGCGTTTGAACCAGCCTGCGGCGTAGGACTTGTCAACGTCCTTGAGATCCAGTGCAAGATCGGCGGTGGCGGTGGGCAAGCGAGCGACTCCGGTGGGGGAAAGCATCGAGGCATCGAGGCATCAAGGCATCAAAGCTTTCGGGCGACGATGTGGAAGACGTGGTGGTATTTCGGCTTGCCGGTGGCGTCGTCGCCTTCTTTCTCGACTTCATCGAGGTGCTCGATGGTGAAGGGCTTGAGCAGTTCCAGAACCTGGGCTCGGGTGAAATGGCTTTCGGGGCGGACCGGGCGCCATTCGTCGCGGTCGCCGAAGAGCTGACCGGCGAAGCGGCCGCCGGGGCGGAGGGTGGAGATGATCCACTTCCACAACGTCGGGAACGCTTCGGGCTGGCAGAACGGGAGAGCGAAGGACGCATTGACGAGGTCCGCTGCACGCGGGATGTCGGCGTGGATCGGGAGCGATTCCATATCGGTCTGCACGAACCGGAACGCGGGCGAAACCGCGGCGGCGGTCGCCAACGCCTTCGCAGCCGGGTGGTAGTCGGTCGCAATCACATGCCAGCCGTTTCGGAGCAGCTCGACGCTGTCGCGACCGCTTCCACAGGCGATATCGACTGCGAGTCGCGCCACGCAGGGTGCATCCTCTCGGGCGAATGCGGCGATTGCTCTCTGGAGGGTGTCCCGCGGCGGCTTGCCCTCGACCGCGGCGTAGTACTCTTCCCAATTGCGTTGGTAGTCGGGAGTGAGGGTCGAGCGCCCCGAGGGGCGTTGCGAGTTGGATGCGGATTCGGCCGTCATCGAGCGAGTTTATGTACCAGAACACCCAGGACTTCATCGCCGCCCTCGAACGCGCCGGGGAGCTTACACGGATTCGGAGTTCGGTCTCGCCGGTTTTGGAGATCACCGAGATCGCCGATCGGGTGAGCAAGTCGCCGGCACCGAACCTGCCTTCCGCCAGCGCTCGCCGGGTCGATCCCCGATTTTGCGGCGGGGGTGGGAAGGCCCTGCTGTTCGAAAACGTGCAGGGTTCGGACATCCCTGTCCTCATCAACGGCTGGGGCTCCTATCGCCGCGTCGAGATGGCGCTTGGCTGCAACGACGCCGGGCCGGGCGTGGGTGCCGGCCACACGCCGGGCGGGTTTGAGTCGTTGGGGCACAAGATCGAGAAACTGGTCAAGCCCGAACCGCCGCCGACGCTGCTGGCCAAGCTGCAGAAGATTCCCGAGCTCCTCGAGATCGCGAAGATCCCGCCGAAGAAGGTTCGCAGCGGCATCTGCCAGGAAGTGGTGATCACGGGCGACAAGGTGGACCTGACGCGATTGCCGATCATCAAGTGCTGGCCTCAGGATGGCGACTATGCGGCTTTGGGATACCCAGCGGGCGTCAACGACGGCGCGATCGCGGCCCACGGGCTTGGTCACGGCCCAGACTGGGACGCCAACTTCCGCGGACGCTATATCACCCTTGGCACGATCCACACCATCCACGCCGACGACATCGGCAAAGACGCGCCGCCCTCTCGGAACGTGGGCATGTACCGCGTCCAGCTCTTCGGCAAGCGCCACATGGCGATGCACTGGCACATGCACCACGACGGGGCCCGCCATTGGCGCTCGTGGAAGGCTCGCGGCGAGCGCATGCCCGTCGCGATCGCGCTGGGCGGCGAGAGCGTGCTGCCCTACGCCGCGACGGCGCCGATGCCGCCAGGGATCTCGGAGTTGCTGCTCGCGGGTTTCCTGAACCGCGGGCCGATCCCGCTGGTGAACTGCAAGACCGTGCCGCTGAGTGTGCCCGCGAACGCGGAGATCGTGATCGAGGGATATGTGAGCAGCGAGGCCGGGTTGATCGGATTCGATCCGAAGGAAATCGCAGCCCGCAACGCGCAGACGACCAACGCATCAGCGACCGACTGGGCCTCGCTGCTCGGAAAGGGTGCAATCTTTGAAGGCCCGTTCGGCGATCACACCGGGTTCTACTCGCTCCCGGATCGCTACCCGCTGCTTGAGGTGACCGCGATCACGCACCGTCGCAATCCGGTGTACCCCACCACTGTGGTGGGCTTGCCGCCGCAGGAGGATTACTACCTCGGAAAGGCGACCGAGCGGATCTTCCTGCCGCTGCTCCGCACCATCGTGCCGGACATTGTGGACTACGACCTGCCGATGTTCGGCGCGTTCCACAACTGCGCGTTCATCAAGATCAAGAAGGAGTACCCGCTGCACGCACGCCGCGTGATGCACGCGATCTGGGGCGCGGGGCAGATGTCGTGGACGAAGACAATTGTCATCGTGGACGAAGACGTGGACGTGCACGACCACGCGGCCGTGATGCGGGCTGTCGGTGATCGCTGCGTGCCGGCGCGGGACAGCGAGTTGGTCCGTGGCCCGATCGACATCCTCGACCACGCCGCCCCGTTCCTCGGCGGTGGCGGCAAGATCGGGTTCGATGCGACTCGCAAGAGCAACCGGGCGGAGACGCACCGCGTCTTGGAAGGAATCGCTAAGCAGGCGTGCGAAGCAGGCGACATCGAGGCCGTGCTCGGAGAAGCGGCGAACGCGACCGAGGCTCGAGTCAAGCAACTCCCCGGCGTGCTCGATGCTCGAGTCCCGGCCGAGTTCGGGGGCTGGTGGCTGCTCGTCCGGATCGCAAAGCGTGAGGCGGGTGACGGCGCTCGCCTGATCAAAGCGCTCGGCGGCCTGACCGATGAGTGCGCCTTGCCGCGATGGACGGTGATTGTCGGCGACGAGTCCGACGTGGGAAATCCCGACGACGCGTTGTTCCATTGGATGGCGAACACGGCACCAGATCGGGATCGGTACCTCAGCGTCTGCGGCCGCCGGATTGCGTTTGACGCGACGCCGAAGATGCCCGGGGATGAGGCGAACGGCCAGCCGGTACGCGAGTGGCCGCCGCTGATCGCGATGAGCAAGGCCGTCAAGGAGCGGGTCGCGGGGCGATGGACGGAGTACGGGCAGGGCAGCACGAGCGTGTGAAGTCACGTTCATCCCTACGCGGGGGTGGCGATGAGGCCGAGCAGTATGCAGAATTTCTTCCCTCGCCTCGCGAGATTGCATGCGCGAGTGGGGTCTGTTTTGTGCAACGCACGGTGGCGGCGGCACTACCCTTGGGTGAGTCGCGCGAGAAGCGGTTGACGCCGCGGGCACGCGATCGTTCGGAGGACTCCATGAAATCGTTGTCGAAGCTGGCTCTCATCGGCACCCTCTCGCTCGCGGCGTGCTGCGGCGTTCCCCAATCCGTGCTCGCGGCCGACGCCCCGGCCGCCAAGGCGACCGGCGATCTGCCCGCCTGGGCCTCCAAGCCCGTCGCATCGGTCGAAGGGATAACGGAGTTCCGCCTGCCCAACGGCCTGCGGGTGCTGCTGTTCCCTGATCAGTCTTCCTCGAACGTGACCGTGAACATCACCTACTTCGTCGGCTCGCGCCACGAGGGCCGCGGCGAGAAGGGCATGGCCCACCTGCTCGAGCACATGGTCTTCAAAGGCACGCCCACGCACCCCGATCCCTGGAAGAGCCTGCAGGATCACGGCGCCAACTTCAACGGCACGACCTGGACGGACCGCACCAACTACTACGAGACCATGGTCGCGAGCAAGGAGAACCTGGAGTTCGCGCTCCGCCTTGAGGCCGACCGCATGGTCAACTCATTCATCGACGCCAAAGCGCTCGAGAAGGAAATGACCGTCGTCCGCAACGAGTTCGAGATGGGTGAGAACAACCCATTCGGGCTTCTGATGAAGGAACTCTTCGCCAAGGCCTACACCTGGCACCCCTACCGCGACTCGACGATCGGCAACCGCTCCGACATCGAGCGCGTCCCCGCCGACAACCTCCGCAAGTTCTACCAGCACTACTACCGCCCCGAGAACGCGATGCTGGTCGTGGCGGGCAAATTCGACGTGAACGAGACGCTTCGGCTCATCGATCAGAACTACAGCAAGATCGCGAACCCACCCGAGAAGATCATCGACACCTGGACCGATGAGCCCGTGCAGGACGGACCGCGGTTTGTCGAGATCCGGCGTGAAGGCTCACAGGCCTCCGTCGGTGTCTTCTACCACACCCCCGCGGGCTCGCACCCCGATTCCACCGCCCTGCAGCTCCTGGGCAACATCCTGAGCAATCGCCCCTCGGGCCGCCTGTACAAGGCGCTCGTCGAGGGCAATCTCGCCGCCAGCGTCAGCACCCTGCCGTTCGCCATGGCCGAGCGCGGCCAGATGCTCTCGGTCGCCACCCTCAAGGAGGGCCAAGACCCCGCGGCGGCGCTCGCCAAGCTTCAGGAGGTCATGGAAGGTTTCGCGAAGAACCCCGTGACCGAGGAAGAAGTCGAACGCGCCAGGGCCGCGGAGCTCTCCTCGCTTAAGCTCGCCATGACCGACAGCAACCGCATCGGCGTCGAGCTGACCGAGTACGCCTCGGTCGGCGACTGGCGCCTCATGTTCATCTACCGCGACCGCGTCAAGGCGATCAAGGCCGATGAGATCCAGGCGGTCGCCGCGAAGTACCTGGTTGAGAACAACCGCACCAGCGGCAAGTTCATTCCCACCAAGACCCCCGTGCGGGCCGAGATCCCTGCCAAGCCGGACATCACGCCAATCGTCGAGAGCTACAAGGGCCAGGAGACGATGAGCGAGGGCGAGACGTTCGATCCCACTCCCGCCAACATCGACTCCCGCACCGTTCGGAGCAAGCTCAGCGACAGCATCGCCCTGGCGCTGCTGCCCAAGAAGACCCGCGGGGAGGCCGTCAATGTCTCGATGGTGATCCGCTACGGGGACGAGAAGAGCCTCACCGGCACCCGCGGCGCCAACGGGATGCTCGCCGGCATGCTCCGCCGCGGCACCCAGAGCCGCTCCTACCAGCAGATCACCGACGAACTCAACAAGATTCAGTCCACGATGAACATCTCCTCGCAGCAGCAGGGCTCGCTGCGGGTCTCGATCACGTCGGACAAGGCCAACATCGTGCAGGCCGTGGCGATCGCGGCGGACGTGCTCCGCAACCCCTCGTTCCCCGAGAACGAGTTCGCCACCATGCAGAAGGAAGCCATCGCCCAGATCGAGGCCCAGATGAGCAACCCTCAGGCTCTGGCGATGGCGACCATGCAGCGTTCGATGTCGCCCTTCCCCAAGGACTCGGTGTTCTATGTCCC
>DASVYC010000031.1:0-29046 GCA_036392375.1 Phycisphaerales bacterium | reverse complement strand
GGTGTTGAACTGCTGTGTCACCGAGACGAACGAGACGCCTTTGCGGTCGAACGTCTCCATGATGCGGGCGAAGTCCATGAGCGAGCGGCTGAGGCGGTCCACCTTGTAGACCACGACGCAGTCGACCTTGCCCGCCTCGATGTCCTTCAGCAGCTTCTCAAGCGCCGGCCGCTCCATGCTGCCGCCGGAAAAGCCGCCGTCGTCGTATCGGTCCGGAAGGCAGATCCACCCTTCGTTCCGCTGGCTGGCGATGTACGCCTCCGCAGCCTCCCGCTGGGCGTCGAGGGAGTTGAACTCGAGTTCGAGTCCCTCCTCACTGCTCTTGCGGGTGTAGATCGCGCACCGGATGGGCCCGGGTGCTCCCGCGCCCCGATCTCGCGATGGCGGCACACCGGGTGTTCGGCCTCGCTTGGTCATCGGCCACCCCGCAGTCCGAAGAAGCGGTAGCCGTTGATGTGCTGGCCCGTCACCTTCTTGGCGATTACCGACAGCGTTCCGTACCGCTCGCCGTCGAACTCGAAGCCTTCACCGTCCCCGAGCACGATGACCCGGATCGTCCGCCCTTTGTACTGGCGGACGATCGCGGAGCCGGGCGGCGGCAACCGGGGATCGCGGCGGTCGCGCGTATCGAGCGATCGCACCCTGGTGCGGATCTCGCCGGGCTGCGGAGGGGAGGTGTACGAGCGAGGTGCCATCGTGCGGATCTCGGCGTCGTCGGCCAGTTCGGCCGCCCGCCGCTTGGCCCGCTCGCTCAGGTCGCCCTCCGCGTTGGCCTGGATACGCCATGCGATCTTGCGGATCAGGTAGGCGCGGTGGCGTGTGCGGCAGGCGTGGCCGTGGAGTTCCTCGTAGCGGTCCACCAAGTCGCTGGTGGTCATCCGCTGAAGCTCGCCGAGTTGTCGTTCGATCGCTTCAGACATGGGGGTTCCTCTTCGCATCGGTCCGGAGCCCTAACCCCGGGGCCGTGCGGAGACACTGAGGTCTGCATGCTGCGGAAGTTCAAGTCGATCGGCGTCAGATTTCGCCAGGTCGCTTGGCTCCCGGGTGGAACGCGAACGTTCCGCATGGATGGCCCGTGCGAGGCCGAGCGCGAGGATGCTCGCGACTTCGGCGTCGCGCTCCGCGGGCGTCATGGTCTCTGGGATCTGGGTTCGCATTGGGGGCTCCAGCCGGCCGGTGCGGCACGCGCTCCGGTAGTGGTCCCCTATGCAGCCGTCGCGCTATCTGCCCGCTTGTGAACCGGCGGGTCGATGTCGGCGGACCAATCCGAGCGGCTCCCGGTGCAGATGTGACTTCATCTGTCGCGCTCTCGCGAGCACGAACCCCTCTTAACCCGGGCACCCCGCGACGAGAGACGCGGAGAGACTTTGGGCCAAAGCCGCGCCCGTGAGGCCCGAGTGGGCAGGAGCCGGTTATGGACATGCCGAGCGGCAGAGACGTGGCCCACGAGGGGTGGCTCTCGCGATCCTTTCGGAACGTGAGCCAAAACGCGAAAACGCCGCCGAGGTGTCTCGGCGGCGTTCCCTGAAAACCAAAGGGCCGGTCGCTTTCGCAACCGGCCCGGCAATAGAGGATGGATAGCGGGGATCGAACAGGGCTCCGCCCCTCACGCCGATCTTCGCTTCGATCGGGCGGCCAGCGCGTCTCGTCGACCCCTCCGCTCTGCCCGATGAGGCGAGTTGAGAATGCCACCTCGCGGACTCTCGAAGGCCAATCGTCAGCCCCCCGGGGCCGCCGTCGGGCTGCTTGTACCCTCAGAGACGACAGATCGGTGCCCGTTGGGCATCGTGCGAATCGCAGATCGATCGAGCAGCGCGGCGTAGGCTGCGGGCCGTGTTGTCGCCTTTGGCTGGTCCTTTGCTGACTGCTCGAAACGGGTACTCCGACGCCAAAGTCGTTACGACGGGCCCTTGCACCACCAAAACGGCTACGCAAACGGCATAGACTCGGTATGTTTGGATTGTGATCGGGCCTTTCGTCCCAAAGCCGATGATCTCGCTCTGAGCGCTGCCCGCAGTTGCCGTGACAACTACCCTATTTCCGTGGAAACCAGAGCGATCGGACAGCCGCCATGCGACTTGACCTGCTTCTCGCATATTTTGGCACGTCGCCAGCGCTGAAGTTGCTGCGGGCACAACACGCGCCGTTCGTGATTGACTTTCTCCACCGGCAATTCAAGGCACCAGGCCGCATCTCGCTCCCCGCATCTGATCTGGTGAGCGCTTTGAACGACTACCGGGAGTCCGTGCAAACAACTCATCCGGACGCCTTGCGCGACAAGCCCGAGCACTACCTGTCCTCTTGGTGTAGTGGGGAAACACGCTGGCTGCATCGCTCGGTCGAAGGGGGCCGGAACGAGCCGGTGTTTCAGTTGACGCCGCACACAGAGGACGTGTTCATATTCCTCGACCGCGCGCTCCAGAAGGACCTGGGGTTCGTCGGCACCGAGTCCCGCCTGCGCGTCGTCATCAGCACTCTGGCCGATCTCGTCGCCGGTGCCTCGCACGATCCCGAAGTTCGCTTGGCGCATCTCCGAGAGGAACGCACACGGATCGACGATGAGATCGGACAGATCCTGAGAGATGGCGGGGTCGAGGCGCGGTATGAACCGGCAGCGGTGCGAGAGCGGTTCGCCACTGCTGTAGGACTGCTCAAGGAACTGCTCTCGGATTTCCGCGCCGTTGAAGACCGCTTCAAGGAGATCACCCGCCAGGTACAGCGGCGGCAACTCGATGGAAAGGACTCCCGAGGCGAGATTCTTCAGTTCGCGCTCGACGCAGAGGATGTTCTGAAGCAGGACGATCAGGGCGTGAGCTTCTACGAGTTTGTACGCTTCATTCTCTCGCCCACCCAACAGGAAAAGCTCCAGACGATCATCGCCGAACTCGGGAGGATCGACGAACTTTCGCAGCAATCCGACGGGCTCGCCACGGTGCGCCGAATGGTGCCGTCGCTGATCGCGGATGCTGAAAAAGTGATGCGGACCAATCAACGTCTCTCTGCCACGCTGCGGCGACTGCTGGATGTCCGGACCGCGTCGGATCGGCGTCGAGTAACCCAACTGCTCGCGGACATCCGGGGTCTCGGTGCCGCCCTTGCCGATGCGCCCCCCGCGGCGATCAGCGCCACGGTGGATGTTGGCGTCCAGGTGGCGTTCCCGTTCTCGCGGACGTTCTGGAGCCCTCCCACCGAGTTTGCGAAGATGGACCTATCGGAGGGACAGGTTGACGATGCACGACGTGTGGAGTTGTTCAGGATGCTCGCCCAACTCCATCGCCTCGACTGGGCGGCGATGCGACAACGCATTCATGCCCTTACATCCCGCACCGGCAGGTCCATGACCCTTTCGGAGGTGGTGCGGGAGTTTCCACCGGAAGCAGGCATTGTCGAGCTCTTGGGATACATACAGATCGCCAAAGATGACGGACACATCATCAGCCGTGAACGGTCCGAGGACATCCAGGTCGACGGGGCCGTCTCTCGCCGCGTCACCGTCCCGCTGATTGTGTTTCTCCCTCCCCAGGAGACCTCGAATGCCTAACCCCTCTTCATCTCCGATCCCCGAGTTCCGCGAATGGAGCATCGCGGCAGTTCGATTGCTGCAGGGGGTCATCTACGCGGATGAAGACCGGGTGTGGAACATTTTGCTGTCCAATCGGTCGCAGATTGAGACCTTCGTGGCCCGCTTGGGGCTCACGCTCGTCGTCGATGAAGCGGAGGGATACGCATATGTGCGTCAATGGGGAGAAGACGAGTGCCCGAGTGGGTACGAGCAGCTGCCGAAGCTGGTTCGTCGCAACCAACTCGGATATGCGCCCACGATGCTCGCCGTGCTGTTTCGGGACGAGCTCCGGCGGTTCGAAGAAGATGACCTTCACAACGAACGATGCGTTGTCGAGATCGACGCCATCTTCGACCAATGGAAGGGGTTCTTTCCCGCCCAATACGACGAGGTGCGTCAGCGCAAGGAATTCAGCGCCGCCCTGCACAAACTCGATGACCTGGGGTTCGTGCGAAAGTTCGCCGACAATCCCGAAGCGTGGGAGGTCCGCCGCATTCTGAAGGCGAAACTCCCCGCTTCCGAACTCGAAACGCTGAAACAGCAGCTGGCAGCGGCCGCGGCGGCTCGCACGCAGGGGGATTCTGATGCATGACGCTCCGCGACGAACGCCCGGCTATCGACTCCAAAAACTCGAAGTTTCCAACTGGGGAACTTTCGATAGCAGTCGTGGCACGGTGCATGTGGTCAGACCCTGCGGCGCTACTACCCTCCTCATCGGCCAGAATGGCTCGGGGAAGTCCACTCTCGTGGATGCCCTGTTGACGCTGTTCGTGCGTCCGGTTGTTCGCAACTACAACGTCGCCGCCGGCGCTCAGAAGACCGAGCGCGATGAGCGGACCTACATCAAGGGGGCGTTTGACCGACGGAGCCGCGACGAAGACAATCGGGCGGAGGTGCAGTATCTCCGGCCCGACGGACGCAACTACTCAACCCTGCTCGCGACCTTCAAGAACGATCGCGGCGATGCCTTCACCGTAGCGCAGGTTCTGTACCTTGGCGGTGACGGCGGTGCCGAGAAGGTCTATGCCTTCGCCCAGGGCGAGAAGTCGATCGCCGAGCACTGCGCCAACCTCGCCACCACCGAACGCGTGCGCCAGCAGATGGAAAAGCGCGGCTTTCGCGCGACCGACAAGTACAACGAGTATCACGGCTGGGTCGCCAAGTTCACAGGCATGCAGCCCAAAGCGATGGATGTGTTCAACCAGACCGTCGCGGTCAAGGACATCCAGAGTCTGAACAAGTTCATCCGCGAGCACATGCTCGAGCCGAAGCCGTGGATGGAGAAAATCGAAACCCTGCAGGCCCACTTCACCCAACTCACGGAAGCCTACCAGAGCCTGGTGCGGGTCCGACGGCAGTTCGAACTGCTCACGCCCATCGCAGCAAAGGGCGCAACCTTCACCTCGCAGTCGATTGCACTGCGCCTGGCACAGGCCATGTGCGCTGCCGCAGGTCCGTACTTCCGGGCGATGACGATCGAGCTGCTCGGGCCGGCGGCAGAGTCGCTGGCGAAAGACCTCTCGGCGCTGTTGGCCACCAGGGATCGTCTCGATACGGAGTTGCGGGACGCGGCCGACGCAGAGCGGCAGTTGAAAAATGAGATCGAGAACGCCGGGGGCGAGAGGCTTCGTCAGATTCCGTTGCTCATCAAACAGCACGAGACCGAGAGCGCCAACCGGCGAGAGCGCAGCGTTCGTTTCATGGCTGCGCTGGCCACGACGGCGCTCGCCGCGGATGTGACGGACGACGCCTCGCTGCGCGAGCTGCACCAACGTCTGCCGGAGTTCATCAAGGTATTAAGCACTCGCGAGGAGGCGCTCCGGCGTGAACATCAGGATGTCGTGCTGGATCGCGGCGATGCGCACCGCGAACTCAGCGAAAGCAAGCGGGAGCTCGAGGCGCTCGGCACACGCCACACGAAGCTCCCGGAGCGTCATGTGGAGATTCGCCGGCAACTCTGCGAAGCGCTGCGGCTTCCGGACAGCGAACTCCCGTTCGCGGCGGAGCTCATCACCATCCCGACTGAGGAAAAGAGCTGGGAGGCCTCGATCGAGCTATTGCTCCGATCCTTTGCGCTCAGCCTGCTGGTGCCACAGAAGCACTACGCCGTCGTCAGTGCCCACATCGACCGGAACAGGGTCCGTGATGGCCGTGGTGTCGGTCAGAAGCTGGTGTATCTCCGCGTCGGCGGGCGTGCTGCGCCACAATCACGCCCTGTCGCCCATTCTCAGTCGTTGCTCCGCAAGGTCAAAGTCAAGGACGGCCACGGCCTTGCGCCCTGGCTGAAGGGGGAGTTGGAGGAACGCTTCGACTACCTCTGCTGCGACACCATCGAACAGTTTCAGGCCGCTCACGACATGGCCCTTACCCGTGAACGCCACATCAAAGGGAGGGGCTCGCGGCATGAGAAGGACGATCGGGATCGCGCCATCGATCCACGCGAGTTTGTGCTGGGGTGGGATAATCGCGAGAAGCGCAAGGTCCTCGCTGAAAACGTTCGGCAGCTCGAAGAAGAGCTGCGCACGATGGATGCTCGGCTGACTCAGTTGAATGCCGAGATTACGGGACTTGATTCTCAGCGTCGCTCCGCTGACGTGCTGCGAGAGACCGCGGCGTACGCCTTGATCGACTTCGCATCTGAACTAGTCTCGATCGCGGCATTGCGGGAGGAGAAACGGGCGCTGGAGGAATCGAGCGACGCGTTGAAAACGCTGAAGCTGCGGATCACCGAAGTTGAAGCGATCCGGAAGCGACTGAGCGATGAGCGAGACGAAGCAATCCGACAGCACGAGCGCGCCTCGCGGGACCTGCGCTTCGCGGAGCGTCAGATATCGGATGCCACCCAGACCATCTCGGCGCTCCGGCAATCGGACGAATGGTCGCGGCACGAGGCGCTTTTCCCAGAGCTGTCGAAGCTCTTTGAGGAGGAGCCCTTGACCGTGCACAACATCACGCAGAGGGAGGCAGGCTTCCTGGCTGGCCGGCACGCGGAGGTGGATCGCCTGAAGAGGGAGCTGGAGCCGCTGGAGCGGGAGATCTGCAAGCTCATGAACCAGTATCTCCGAGACTTTGCGGACCAGCAGGCTGATCTGGACGCATCAATCGAATACCTGGAGAGCTTCTGCGCTGCGTGCGAGCACATCCGCCGTGAAGACTTGCCCCGGCACGAGAATCGCTTCAAGGAACGGCTCAACGAAAGGGTCACGCAGGAGATCGGCATCCTCAACGGCGCGTTCCAAACCGAGAAGCAGGAGATCGAACAGAAGATCGAGATCCTCAACCGCTCACTCAGGCAACTGGAGTACAGGCCAGGGACGTACATGAAGCTCGAGCCGCGGGCGGTCCGAGACGTGGAGATCCAGCAGTTTCAGTCCAGCCTGCGCGAGTGTCTCGCCGATTCGTTCGAGGGAACGCTCGCAGCGGATGAGGCGCGCTATGTCCGGATTGCCAGGCTCATCGAAAAGCTCCGCGAGGAACAGCGCTGGCGAGAAAAGGTCACGGATGTCAGGCGATGGTTTGACTTTGCTGCACGAGAGCTTGACGCTGAGTCGGGCGCGGAGCGGGGCTACTACGAGGACAGCACCGGCCAATCTGGGGGAGAGAAGGCCAAACTTGCGTTCACCATCCTGGTCGCAGCGATCGCGTACCAATTCGACATCGACCCGAGCCGGCCCAGCAGCGATCGCTTCCACTTTGTGGTGGTCGATGAAATGTTCTCAAAGGTCGACGACCGCTATGCCGAGTACGCCCTGTCGCTCTTCCGGCAGTTCGGGCTTCAGCTGTTGATCGTGGCCCCATTGGACGCCAAGGCCCGGGTCACCGAGCCGTACGTGGAGTGCTATCTCCACGTCGTCAAGGACTCCAAGACGCACCAATCGGAGATCTTCAGCATGACGGCGAGAGAGTTTGAGGACACCGTTTTGGGTCGACCCGCGGTGGTGACTGTTTCCCCAGCATCGGCGGCGAGCGTGACTCGATGATTCAGCCCGAAGTCATCTCGCGCAAGGCCCTCGCGATCTATCGCGAGTACCTACGTGCTTGGGTTCAGGGTGATGGTCAGTACTTTCCACGGCGCGTGCCCGCTCAAAGGGACCCGGGACCCGATGTCGTCACCGCGATTGACCAGGTCAGACGGTTGCGCGAGGGTTCAAAGGAAGTGCTCGGGTACGGATACTCCGTGGAGTGGCAGGAGGTTCAGTCACGGCGGCACGGAAAGAACCTGTTCCCCAGCAAGGTGCTTTTCGCCACAGAGCTTGATCTCTTGCGTCTAATTGGTAAGGAACGGGAGTTCCGAAGGTTCACGGAGGCGGTCACTCGCCTCAGGGCCGAGTTTCCCGAACTGGATTCATGGGCCAGGTCAAACATCGGGGTCTTCACTGATGCCGCGCCAGACCTAGATGGTCTCGTCGAAGTCCTTCGGTACTTCAAGGAGCATCCACGCCCAAATCTATTCGCTCGGGAGCTCCCTCTGTCCGTGGACTCCAAGTTCATCGAGCGCCACGAGCGACTCCTCTCGCAATGGCTGGACGTCATCCTGCCGCCGCACGAAGTGCGTGCAGACGAAGACCACTTTGCGCGTCGGTACGGACTCCGCTATCACGAGCCCGACATCTTCGTGCGATTTCTCGACCCCGCCGTTCAGGCTGAGCTGGGGATTCCCTACGAGGCTCTGGCGGTCCCGCTGCACACAATTGGTGATTGGGTCGTTCGGAACGTCAGCGCAATCATCGTCGAGAACCGGGTGAACCTGATGACCTTGCCGACGTGCACGCGCACCGTCGCCATCGGCGGCCTGGGGAACGGTGCATCGCTGCTGCGGTATGTCTCCTGGCTCCAGCACGCCCGCGTGCATTACTGGGGCGATCTGGACAGCGAGGGCATTGTGATTCTGTCTCGAGTCCGGTCCATGTACCCGCAAACCGAGAGCCTATTCATGGATTGCGATACGCTAGATCGCTACCGCCACCTCGCGGGCCAAGGGAGCGGACGTCGATCTCCCGTGTCCCCGGCAAATCTCACACCATCCGAGGCGGAGGCGTTCCGGGTATGTGATGAGGAGGGCGTGAGACTCGAACAGGAGCGCATCCCTCATGCGGCGGTAGTCGGGCTGTTCGCACGCGATCTTGGTGCGGGCGCACGAAAGGCCACAATCGCGTGTTCGATGCCCGTCGTCAACCTTGCGGATGCTGCGGGCAAGGGGACGCCGTGATACGAAAGCCCTCGACTCGGTAGCGACCAAGCCGACGACGTGCGGCTACCCGTCCGTATCCCCAACCCTGTCGAACGGTTTCTCTCTGGCGGTCGGGGCGAAAGGGCCGCCCCGCAGCGGTTAACAGAGAGTACCCCCGGCGGTGGCCCGACCGTCATCTGTCTGAGGTCTCACCCGATTTGCCGGTTGATACCCAGAACACCCGGTTGTCCCTGCCAGTGGCGGTCGGCGTCTCAAAGTCGCTTCTCCGTTTCCTGCCCACAGCACCAGTAGGCCGAAAGCCACGGCGGCGCGGGGTGGCGTGGTCCTGCGACCGTAGCCGTACCGAACCCTTGTGCCTCTACACTATCGGTGAGTGTCGGAGCCGTGAGTTCGGCCACTGAGGCCGTCCGCTGGGCCGGTTTAGCCAGAAGGAATGCCATGAGACTGCTCATTGCCTACGACGGATCAGACGGTGCCAAAGCAGCCATCGACGACCTCCGGTTCGCAAGTCTGCCTGAGAAAGTGGATGTCGCGGTGCTTGCCGTCATTGATGGTCGAAGGCTGGCTAAGGCCGAAGCCAAGCAGGTCGCGGCGGGGCAGGCGAACCCGCCCACCCCAGGAACGATGGAAGTGTGCTCTGCTGTCGCCGAGGAGGGGGCGGAGCGAGTACGCGGACATTTCCCGGCGTGGAGCGTGGCGGCCGAAGTGTGCGTTGGAGCCCCCGCCTGGATGATCATCGAGCGTGCAGAGGCCGATGGCGGCGTAGACCTCATTGTCATGGGCTCGCGGGGCTTCGGAGAACTCAAGCGGTTGCTCTTTGGCAGCGTCGCGCATCACGTCGTCACGCAGGCAAAGTGCCCGGTGCGTGTTGGTCGCCCGCCGCGGCGTCCCGATCGGGGCGGGGATCATCCACTTCGGATCGTGCTCGGTGACGACGGGTCGCCGGATGCCCGGGCGGCCCTCCGATCGGTTGCCAGCCGGCGATGGCCCTTTGGGACGCGGATTCTCGTCGCAACCTTTGAGACGGGCGTGCAAACCCAGCTCTCTAGCTGGACACCGAACACCGTTTGGGGCGGCGATCCGATCTTGGACCCCGATGCCGTGGCTGAGCGTCCGGCCCTCCTCGTGGCGGCACGCGGGGCGGAACTTCTCAAGGCGATGTGCCCAGGAGCGTCGGTAACGACGCTCGTGCGCCCCCACGATCCGAAGTACGGATTGCTCGACATGGCGGAGACCTGGGATGGCTCCGGCGCCGACTGCGTCTTTGTTGGCGCAACGGGGGTTCGCGGAATCGAGCGGTTCTTAGTGGGAAGCGTCTCCACAACCGTGGCGCTGAATGCTCCGTGCTCGGTTGAGATCGTGCATCGGAGAGGAGCCGAGGCACAACCGCGGGGCTGAGGGAATGTGTATGAAGTCCCCCGCCCCGCAATCCGACCGATCGCAGCAGGAGCGCACGGCCGTCGCCGCACTTGCTGAGAGAGTCAAGGAACTCACGTGCCTGTACGAGGTCGCCGCGGTCTTTGCAGAACGGCGCGGAACCCTTCGTGAGCGACTGGCGCGAGTCGTTGCGGTGCTCCCGGGTGCTTGCCGCTTTCCAGAACGCGCTGTGGCGCGGCTGCGGCTGGACGACATCGAGGTCGCTTCGCAGGGGACGCCGCTCGAACCTTCGACTCGGCACCTGCACGTTGCACTTCGTGTCGCAGGGATTGAACGGGGCGAAGTGGTCCTCGGCTATATGGAGAACCCGGGCACCGCGATGCACGAGTCGGGCGGGCTGTTCCTCGCCGAGGAACGCGCGCTGCTAGACACCGTGGCCAGTCAGATAGGCGTGTATGTCGCAAGCGTGGAGTCCGAACAGCACCGCGCCGAGATGGAGGCAAGTTTGCGACACGCAGACCGGCTCGCGACCATCGGCCAGCTCGCCTCAGGTGTAGCTCACGAGCTCAACGAGCCGCTCGGGAACGTCCTGGGGTTCGCGCAGCTCGCCCTCAAGGCCCAGGATGTGCCCGCCCAAGTCCGAGCGGATTTGAGCCGCATCGCAGAAGCGGCTCTGCGCGGTCGTGAGATCATCCGCAAGATGCTCGTCTTTGCCCGCCAGGCGCCCGCTTCAAAGCAGCCGACAAATCTCAACGGAGTTGTCGAGGAGGCCATGTTCCTCCTTGAAGCCGGTTGCGAGAACCCCGGCGTGCGCTTCGTCCGCCAACTGGGGGCCGGACTCCCTGATCTTGAGGCGGACCCCGTGCAGATCCGCCAGGTGGTCACCAACCTGGTGATCAACGCCATGCAAGCGATCCAGGCCGAAGGCACCGTGACCGTCCGGACCGAAGCGGGCCAAGACGCTGTCGTCCTTTCCGTGCGGGATACAGGTTCGGGCATGACGCCCGAAGTGCTCCGCCGCGTCTTCGACCCGTTCTTCACGACCAAGGACGTGGGACAGGGCACCGGGCTCGGCCTCGCGGTGGTGCAGGGCATCGTCGCCGGGCACGGCGGCACGATCGACGTGGAGTCCGAGCCTGCGCGCGGGAGCGTGTTCAGCGTCCGGCTGCCGGTGCGCGCCGCATCACCAACTTGAATAGGCTCACACGACGTGACGACCGAGACTACCCGCATCCTCATCGTTGACGATTCACCCACAACCCGCGAGGTGCTGGAGCGCAACCTGCGCGCCGAGGGGCACGAGGTCTATTCCGCGCCGAACGTGGCCGAGGCCCTCAAGGTGCTTGACCGGTCTTCGGTCGATCTTGTCGTGACGGATCTGAGGATGCCGGGCGGCGATGGCATGGAGCTTGTCCGTCATGTTCGCGATCATTGCCGCGGCGTGGGCGTCATCATGGTCACGGGGTTCGCCACCGTCGGCGGCGCGGTCTCGGCCATGCGCGAGGGGGTGGACGACTACCTCGCCAAGCCGTTCTCCGACGAAGAACTCCGCCATGCCGTTCGCTCGGCCCTGGACAAGGTGCGGACGAGACGGGACGTGGAGAGTTCCGCTCCGGTCGAGGCCCCCCACGGGATGATCGGGACGTCCCCGGTGATGCACCGTGTTTACCGCCTCATCGATCGGGCGGCGGGGGCGAGCGTTCCCGTGCTCATCACCGGCGAGAGTGGGACTGGCAAGGAGCTCGTGGCCCGGGCGATCCACTACAAGGGGCCGCGTGGCTCCGCCGCGTTCCTGGCGGTCAACTGCGCTGCCATCCCCGAGTCGCTCATCGAGAGTGAGCTCTTCGGGCACGCCAAGGGGTCGTTCACCGGCGCGACCGCCGCCCGTCAGGGTTTCTTTGTCGCGGCGGACGGCGGGACGCTTTTCCTCGACGAGGTCGCGGAACTCTCGCCCATCGCGCAGGCCAAGCTGCTGAGGGTGCTGCAAGAGAAGACGGTGCAGGCGGTGGGCGCGGACAAGTCCCGCACGGTGGATGTCCGCGTGATCGCCGCGACCAACAAAGACCTCGAGGGCCTGGCCCGCGAGGGCAAGTTCCGCGAAGACCTCTTCTTCCGGTTGCATGTGCTCCCGATCGATCTCCCCGCGCTCCGCGAACGCGAGGGCGACGTGGTGCCGCTATTCCGGCACTTTCTGGCGGTCGCCGCGGAACAGGATTCAGCCCCGGCCCCGCGGATCACTGACGCCGCGCTCGACGCCCTGAAGCGGTACCCGTGGCCGGGGAACGTGCGCGAGCTCCAGAACCTGGCGCAGCGGCTGGTGATCTTCGCGGAGGCAGGCGTCATCGACACCGTGGACTTGCCGACGGTCATGCGCTACGTCACCCCGACCCCATCCGGGGCATCCACGGTTGCGCACCGGACGCTCCGTGAGGTGGAGGTGGAGCACATCCGCGCGGTGCTCGAAAGCGTGGGCGGGAACAAGACGAAAGCGTCCGCGATTCTCGGCATCGATCGGAAGTCGCTGCGGGAGAAGCTGGCCAGGGGAACTCCATCGGAGACGGTCCGGGACCACGCGGGTGGAGAGAATCTCCCCGGTGGGGAGAACCTCCCCGCGCACTGAGTCGGCACGGCCTCGTTCCTGGATCAGGAACCGCGATTGCGGCGTGCGCGATCCCTTCGCGCATTGGCACAGCGGTTGCACTCCGCATCCGTACACCTCATACGGAGCAGTATCGCTATGACCACCGCCACCGTACCGGCCAAGTCCTCTCCAACCACTCCCCGCGCGACTCTCGCTGCGAACGGCATCGGTGCGGCCGGCCAGCACCCACGGCTGTTTCAGCGCGTGCGTGAGCAGATGGATCGTGCGGCCGAATCAGTGGGCCTGGCGCCCGAGGTCCGAAAGATTCTCTCATCGCCCGCCTGCGAGGTGAGTGTCAACTTCCCCGTCCGCATGGACGACGGACGCATTGAGATGTTCTCCGGCTACCGCGTCCAGCACAACAACGTGCTCGGCCCGTTCAAGGGCGGCATCCGCTACCACCCGGACGTAAGCCTTGACGAGGTTCGCGCCCTCGCGGCGTGGATGACGATCAAGTGCGCGCTGGTGGACATCCCGTTCGGCGGGGGGAAGGGCGGGGTCCAGGTTGACCCCGCCACCCTCAGCCGACGGGAGGTGGAACGCATGACGCGCCGGTTCGTGTATGCCCTCGGCGCGAACATCGGACCGGGCTACGACGTACCAGCGCCGGATGTGAACACCGACGCGCGCACTATGGCGTGGATTGTGGACACGTACGCGGCCACGCTGCCGCCGCAGGAACGCTACCGCGCGTTGTCGGTCGTCACCGGAAAGCCGGTGAGCGCTGGCGGCTCTGTGGGACGCGAGAAGGCAACCGGGCAGGGCGTGGTCGATCTCATCGAGATGTGGGCGGCGGACCAGCGCTGCAAGGTCGGAGACCTGTCCTACACGGTGCAGGGGTTCGGCAAGGTCGGTTCATGGGCGGCCCGCATCCTCAAGGACAAGGGCGCGAAGCTCCTCGCAGTGCAGGATGCGACCGGGGCGATCAAGGCGTATACGAGCGCCGGGCTCGACGCTGATGCAATCGCCGAGCATGTCAAGACGACCGGCGGTGTCGCCGGCTTCGCGGGCGCGCAGGCCATCTCACGCGAGGTGTTCTTCGCCACACAGGCCGACGTGTTCATCCCCGCGGCGCTTGAGAATCAGGTGACCGAGGAGACCGCGCGGCTTCTCCAGGTGCGGCTCGTTGCCGAGGGCGCCAACGGCCCGACGACGACCGAGGGCGACGCGGTGCTCCGCGAGCGCAGCATCGCCGTCCTGCCGGATGTGCTCTGCAACGCCGGCGGGGTGATCGTCAGTTACTTCGAATGGCTGCAGAACCGGAGCGGCGCTGCGTGGAACGCGGCGGAGGTGGATCAGCGGCTGCGAGAGATCCTCGAACGGGCCTACGCCCGTGTGAAGCAGATGGCGACCGATAAGTCGCTCGACTGGCGCGACGCCGCGTACGCCGTAGCGCTGCGGCGGATCGAGCAGGTGTATGCCGAGCGCGGCATCTTCCCGTGATCGAGCTCAAACAAACGGAAGCATAAAACGCCAACGGCAGGAGACCACCATGAACAACCGCACCATTCACGTCACGCAGCACGACATGGAGCGTCTGCGCGCCCTGATAGCGTCGACCAACGGCGGCCGCGGCGATGACCGTGACCGGCCCTACCTGGCCACACTCGCGAGAGAGCTCGATCAGGCGGTCGTCGTGGGGCCCGACGAGGTCCCTCCCGACGTAGTCACGATGAACTCGCGTGCCCGCCTGAGGGACGGCCGACGCACCTGGACCATGACGTTGGTGTTCCCCGAGGACGCCAACCCCGAGGAGGGCGCCATCTCCGTGCTTGCGCCCTTGGGCGCGGCGCTGCTGGGGTGCCGTGTTGGCCAAGCGGTCAGGTTCCGGGTTCCGGGCGGCACGGAGCGTGAGTGCGACATCCTCAGCGTGCTCTACCAGCCAGAGGCGGCCGGCGACCTGCACCTGTAACCACGCCAGTTGTCTCATCTCGGAGTATCCGTGTTACCTCGTCGCGTGCCTCGCACGCAAGGAGTGCGCTATGTCCACCCGACCCATTGTCAGCAAACTGGACAGCGAGCGTCTTGAGCCCTTCCTCTTGCACAGCTGGATCGACGCACCCGTGCTACGGCTTCGGACGCTCCTGGAACGAGCGAGGAAAGTCGCTCCGCCCCGCGTGCCACCAGACGTGGTCACCATGAACTCGCGGGTGCGAGTGCGGTACCCCGGCGAGGAGGAGTCGGAGGCGCTTGATCTGACCTTCCCGGACGCGGGCGGGCTGTCGGTGCTGTCGCCCTTGGGAGCGGCGCTGCTCGGCGCTGCTCGGCGCTCGCGAGGGCGAGAGCGTGCAGTGCGCGGGCGGCCGCGTGTCCAGACGCGTGACGGTCGAGCGGATCGAGTACCAGCCGGAGCGTGAGCGCCATTTCGATCGATAGAAACACCAACGTTGTTCAGGAGGTGCGACATGTCCCCCAACCCGTCAACCCTGCCTATCCACATCAGACCCGGCAACCTCCAGACCAGCGTCGCCATCGACGCGTGGGTCCATCGCAAGCTCGCCGGTGCGTTCCGGCGATACGGCTCGAAGATGACTGCCGTTGAGGTTCACTTCGAGGACGTGAACGGCCCCAAGCACGGCGCTGCGGACACCCGATGCTTGATGGAGGCAAGGGTGAACGGCCGGCTGCCAATCGCGGTCCAGGCCCGCTCTCGCGATCTGTATGCCGCCATCGATGCGGCGGCCAGCAAGCTCGATGCGGCCCTCGCCAGAACTATTGAGCGTATCGATGCTCGTGCGCGGCGCCGCTTCCGTCAGGAACGCGCGCGGGATGGTCTGGCGGCGGCGTTGCCCCGCGAAGGCGGAGACAGCGGGCCAAACGCCTGCGCGCCGGGTGACATGGATGGGGCCGACCCCGCGGATAATGGGCGGCGCACTGTGATCATCGCCGGTTTCGGCCCGGTGGGCCGAGCCTTGGCCGATCAGCTGATAAGACACGGTGTCCCCATCACAGTTGTGGATATCAACGCCGAGACCGTCCGAATGCAGGAGCGGCTTGGCGTGCCGGTACTCTGCGGCGACATTACGGACCCCGAGGTTCTGCTCACGGCGGGGATCGAGACGGCGGCGGCCCTGGCTATCACGATCCCTGACGGTACCGACGCCGTGAAAGCGTGTGCCACGGCGCGTGCCCTGTCGCCGGATGTGCATATTACCGCCCGCACGACGTTTCTCAGCCAGGGTCTGGAGGCCGTGCGTGCCGGCGCGGACTCCATTACGGTCGAAGAGATTGCTACCGCCGACGCGCTCGCACGCGCGGTGACGCAGCAGCTGGTCAGGAAGAGCTACGGCCACGATCCAGAGAGGGGCTGCGATGCGTGACGGGGCGGTCTGATAGCATTGCGGGGGCTGGCTACCACGCAGGCATCTTCCGGTATAGCCGCGAACCGTGGAGACCATCACATGGACAGTCTGAAGTCGATCCTTGTTGCTGTGGATTTCTCCCCGTGTTCGGCCGCGGCGCTCAAAGCGGCGGGGCGCATCGCGGACTGCAACCGCGCGTCGCTGCGAGCCGTGCACGTCGTAACGCTCCCGTCGTTCGAGCCGGCGCCTCACCCTCTGTTCCCCTTCCCGCTACCCACCCAAGCCAGCTTTGTCTCAGACGCGCAAGAGTCGTGGGCGCGCTTTCTGACGGACTCTGGTGTCCGGCCTGAGGTGACCTGTGACATCGAACTCGGTCGTCCCCGCGATGTCATCCTCGAGGTGGCCGCCCGCGTGGGTGCGGACCTGCTTGTGCTGGGAGCCCACGGCGCCCACGATGCCCATAAGGGCGTTGGTCCCACCGCAGCGGCCTGCATGCAGCGCGCCAAGGCGAGAGTCGTGCTCATCCGCGAGGACCACGTCGGCCCGTTCCGCAGTGCAGTCGCGTGCGTGGACTTTACGGACACCTCCAAGCTCGTGTTGCAGGAGGCGATCCGAGCCGCCGCACAAGACGGCGGGGCGCTCTGCGTCCTACATGTGTACGACGACCCGTGGCAGGGCATGAGGCCGCCAGTGGAGATCAGCGTGAACATGCCTGATTTCAAGAGCGAGTATCGCCGAAGGATTGAGGACAGACTGCGTGAGTTCTCCGTCCCGTTCGCACACGAGCTCAACGCACTGAAGTCGACATATCAATGCGTGGAGTCGCAGTGGCGAGGCGGGGGGTACGGCCACGCGATCGTCCGATTCGCCAAGGAGCAAGGGTGCGACCTGGTGGTACTCGGAACGCGCGATCGGTGGAACGTCAGAGATATGGTGTTCGGGTCAACGGCGGAACGGGTCGTGCGTGAGGCGCCTTGCTCCATCCTCGCCGTCAAGCCAGACCTTGCTACTTGATGCTAGGCAAGTGCCGTCGCGGAACGGAGTGAGTCATGACGTGGGACATCATCCTCGGGTGCGTCATCATTATCCTCGCCCGCATCGGCGACGTATCCCTGGGGACGATGCGCACTGTGGCCGTTGTCAGCGGGCACGGGGGCGTGGCGTGGCTGCTCGGCCTGCTCGAAATGACTATCTGGGTGTTCGTCGTGTCGGCGGTCATTGCGCACATCCGAGCGGAGCCCGCATATGGAATCGCCTTCGCGTTCGGCGCTGCGACCGGGAACTACATCGGAGTCGCCCTCCAGGGCTGGCTTCCCTTCGGCAGCCAGGTTGTGCGTGTGTTCACTCGAGACGGCGCGGCCATGTTCGAGCGGCTTCACCAGGAAGGATTTGGCGTCACGAAGTTCCAAGGTGAGGGACGGGACGGGGCGGTGGCCATGCTGTTTGTGCAAGTAGGCCGTGCTCGCACGAGGCACGTCCTGCGTGCAGCCCGCGACGTTGATCCTCGGTGCTACTACACCATCGACGACATTCGCATTGCGAGCTCGGCGAGCACAGCGTCGTCGTCCACGAGGACTGGTCCATGAACAGTCACACGGAAAGGAGGCAGGCTATGCAGGACCAATCTGATCGCGAGGCCCTCAAGGCCATTGCATCGCAGCGTCGTGAACTGACTCCGGAAGTGTCAGCGGCGTTTCAGGCGTTCCAGAGCAAGGTCTTCGCTGACGGCGCATTGGATCACAAGACCAAGCAGATCATCGCGGTTGCGGTAGCGCACGTCACGCAGTGCCAGCAGTGCATCCAGTCCCACACGAGGGCCGCACTCCAGGCGGGTGCGAAGCCGCAGGAGTTGATGGAGGCGACCTGGGTTGCGGCTGAGATGCGGGCAGGTGGCGCGTACGCGCACTCCAACGTGATGCTCGCAGCAATCAACGAGTCGGGGGAGGACCGTCGAGTGACGCGCGCACCTTCGGGGACCCATACCGGAGTCACTCTTACCTGGAGCTCTTCCGCCACCGGCTCCAGTTTGGGATTCGCGAGCTGAGAACTCGCGAGCCGCACGCACCCACGGCCAAGGAACTGGCGGACCAGGCGAAGTACTCGTTCAGCAAGCCGCCCAAGTGGGACCACCACCCGAACGGAATGCTGCGTGTGGCCCTGTATGCCCACGAGTGGCGGCACGGGTTCGCCGAGTTCGCCGACGGAAAGGTTCGGCGTGTCGAGCAGATGATCCGAGAGATCGTGATGGCGATGCTCGCGGAGGTCGACAGGCACCTCGCGCGGCAGCGGGAGGAGCGGGAGCGCCAGCGGCAGGCGTTCGCTGAGACGGAAGCCCGCCGCCGTGAGGAGGAGCGACGGAAGGCCGAGCAGCAGCGGGTCGACGACCTGGTCGCCAAGGTCGAACGCTGGGAACTCGCCAATCGGATCCGGCGGTATCGTCGGGCGGTGCTGCGGGCCGCGATCGAGCAGGGCACGCCTCTGGAAGCCGATGGTCCAGTCGCCAGTTGGCTTCGCTGGGTCGACGAGATCGCCGATCGGTTCGATCCACTGGCGCGTCCTCGATAGCGTGGAGCGTGCGGGTGCTTCCCTAGGTCAGCGAGCTGTGGACGATGACCGGTTCGCCTTCCACATCCCCGCGTACCGCTGCTTGTTGTCGTCAAGCCACGTCCCCGCGAACAGGTGTGCCGCCTTCAGGAACATCGCTGCGTCGGGATTGGACTTCGACTCTCCGACCGTCGGGTGGAAGTACGTCGGCGGATAGAGCACCACGTCGTCGTACTGGGTGACCACCCTCGCGATCAGGCCCGGCCCCGCCTGATCACCGACGTACCGGCGCTCGAAGAACGACTCCTCGACCATCGCCACCGCGTGCCACAGCGCTGGGTGGTTGGGCGGGAAGCCCATCGCGGCGTTGGTGACGATGTCGAGTTGCTCGCACGCCGCCCACGCGATGACCTCGGGGGGGCACATATCGTCCAGCGGTCGAACGGGCTTCACGTCGGTGTCGAGATAGACCCCGCCGAAGCGAGCCAGGATCTCCAGCCGCAGGATGTCCGACCGCATCACGCAACCGGGCGTGCCCCCGACGTTGCCGCAGGCGTCCCAGGCGTTGCGGTTGAGGATCGGCGGCAGGTTTTCGTCCGTCCACAGCCGCAACTCCCAATGCGGGTTCATCTCGGCAAAGCGCCGCCGCCAGCGACGCTGGTTGAGCGGCATCTCGCCCTTGCCCAGCCAGATCTGGTGCAGGACACGCGGTATTGATGTGGTGCGTGCTGCCATGCTCACACTGCCACCTCCGCGGGCTTGGCCTGCACGAATGCGAACGCCCCGCCGTGGGTCTTGGCGGCTTCCTCGCCCTGCTCGAAGAGTGCCCAGTGGAACGGCACGACGTCGCGGAAGTGTCCGTGGTCGCGGACCACGCGGGTGAGGAACCCGGGCCCGCTCTGGTCCCACACGCCCCGATAGACCAGCACCGAGTGCGGGAGGTCGCGGATGGCGTGCCACAGCATCGGGTGGTTCCGCGTCGCGCCGAGCACCGACGGCGAGAGCATGTGCGGGCGACTCGCGCCGTGGCTGGCGATCGTGGAACAGAACGCGCCGACCCCGGCGACGAGTTCGTCGAGCGGGCGCAGCGGCAGGCGATCGGGATCGACGAAGACGCCGCCCTCGCGGGCGAGCACCTCGTAGCGCAGAAGGTTCAGCCGCGCCGCTGACGCCGCGGGCTCGGCGAGCCCGAAGGTCTGCTGCCACTGGTCGTAGTTCAGGATCGGCGGCTTGGTGTCCAGCGTGAGCGTCACCACGTCCCACTCGGGGTGCATGGTCTGCCACGTGTGCCGCCACGCGGTGAGCCGCTCCCTGTCGGGGGTCTCGCTGAGGTCCGCCGTGTAGATGACCTTCGGAATCACGCCTTTGCCTCCTCTTCGACGCCGCTGCTGAGACTGCCCACGCCACTCTGCTGCCACTTCGCTGGAGGCACACCTTCCATGCCACCCTCGATGAACCCTTCGCCGAACACCCCGAGCGCCACGGATTGCTGGGCGCTGCCAGAGCCCGAGCCGGAACCGGGCGGGCCGGAGCCGCTGTCGCTGCCACTCGATGAGCCCGACGAGCTACCAGAGCTCGATCCCGAACTGGATCCCGAGCTCGACATGGACGAGCCACTCGACTTGCCGCTGCCGGAACCACTCCCGCTCGAGGAGCCCGACCCGGAGCCAGAGCTCGAACCCGAACCCGACGACGAGCCCGAACCGCTCTGCTGCGTGGCGGGCATGTCGTTGTGAATCCACACGCCGCCAGCCAGGAACACGTTCAGCCCTGGCACATGCACCGCCACAGTCGTCACGCGCTCGCCAGAGCGTTCGACCGTCTCGACGAGCTCCTCGCTCAGGTCCTGACGCACAAGCGCATCGCCGACCTGCACGAACTCCGCCGACGCGAAGCCGATCTCTTCGTTGCGTTTGAGCAGCACCGGGTGCTCGGGCGTCAGGCGCAAGCGACCGTTGATGGTGACGAAGCCCTCGTGCGTGCCGAGCTTCACGCTCCCGACGGTGCCGGTGACGGGCGTCAGCGCCGCCTCCGCCCACGGACGGAGCCACTGGTACTGGGCTCGCCAAGGCACATCGCGGTCCAGGCCCGCCACGTCGAGCGCCGCGACGCGATCGCCGGGGTTGAGCGACTCGACCGGCTTGGTCGATCCGTCGGCCAGCAGCACTGGAATGCCCGCGAGCACGCAGTTGGAACCGGGGCCGGAGCCACCGGGACCGCTGCCACCTGGGCCAGAACCGCCCGGCCCCGAGCCGCCAGGCCCGGACCCGCCCGGACCAGATCCACCGGGGCCGCTGCCGCCGCCGCTCGATCCTCCGCCACCTGATGACCCGCCGCCGGACGACCCGCCGCCCGATGAACCACCGGCGGATCCGCCCGACGACATGCCGGAACTGCCACCAGACGACATGCCCGACGATGCCCCCGAACTCGCGCCCGAGGACATGCCGCTCGACGCGCCCGAGGAACTCCCGCCGCCGGAGCTGCTCATGCCGGAACTGCTCATGCCGGAACTGCTCATCCCGGACGAGCCAGTGCTCGAAGGCGTCTGCGAACTCGTCGGCGTCTGCGACGAGTCGGTGGTCATCCCGCTGGACGACATTGGCCCGCTACTTGATGGCGTGTGCGTCGTGCCCGGCGTGTTGCTCGTGAACGCATCGGTGGTGTAGAACGTCAGCGTCGGCGTGCCACCCGGCCCGGTTGTGTAGATCACGTCGCCGGTGGTCGAGTAGCTCGGCGGCATGCTCGGCGTGCTGGTCGGGGTCGAGTACGTGCTCTCGGGTGTCGAGCCCGACGGCGTCGAGTAGTTGCTCGACCCGCCGCCCTGGGGAGCACGGCCCGTTGCCCAGACGGGGATGTAGAGGTAGTACCGCGTGGGGCCGTCGCTCATCGTGCGGCCTCCCGTGGCTTGGGATTCGGCTCGTACCACCCGTCGGTGCGGATCGGCTTGCCGCACTCGGACGCGGCCGCCTTCACCGCGTCCTCGAAGGCCATCTTCTCGAAGACCTCCAAGGCGCTGCCGGGCGAGCAGTTGACGACCCGGAAGCGGTGCTTCTCGAAGTGCGGCTTGAGGGCCTCGAACCTCTTCGACAGCGAGTCATACAGCACGTTGTTGTGCCGAATCGCGTTGGCCGCGCGGTGCTCGTCGAAGGCGTACTTGCGCTCGGCGTCCATCTTGAAGTCGCAGCCGAGCAGGTACACCGTACTGAAGCCGAGGTAGTGCAGCAGCCGGAGGGCGACGAGCATGACCGAGCGCTTGCCGGTGATGCCCAGCGAGTCGGGGTTCTTCGCGTCGTTGCCCCATGAGACCGTGTCCCCTGTGAGGAATCGCTCGTGGTCGAAGTGGTCGCTGCGGCGGAAGAACAGCACGCCCGGCATCTGGTGGACCTTGAAGGTGCTGTTGCGGAGCGTGCCGTCGGGGTTCATGACCTTCAGCCGCTTGTCCCACATGCACGTGGGGACGAACTTCAGGATGCCTGGGTCCTTCCACCCCACGTCGATGAAGCGGCCGGGGTCGTCTACGCAAGTCCAGAGCGTCGGACGCCGCACCGACCACGCGTTGTTGACGGCCATCGTGACGATGCCGCGGGCGTCCAGCAGCGACAGGTCGATCTGCTTGAGCGACGGCCCGGAGAGCATGAGGAACGCCGAGCGCCCCCGATAGAACCCGCTCAGGGACACCGACTCGAACGTCGGCGGGGCGGTGTAGAGGCGCAGGCCATCACGGGCGGGCTTGCGCGCCTTGAGCCCAGCCTGCAATGCCGCGATGTCGGACTGGTTCTCACGCACCGCAGCACCCCCCATCACTCTTGAACCGCCCGACGATGTAGCGGGACCCCGCCTTGGGGTTGCTCGCGACGCCGACGCGGGCGATGCGTTCCAGCCACCAGTCCAGCGGCCGCACCGTCGGGTGCAGTCCTTCGCCGGCGACGGTGGTCGTGCTCGGCCGCGTGCAGATCGAAAAGATGAACCGCCCGCGCGGCACCGCGACGCGGCGCGTCTCCGCGAGCGTGAGGTCAACATCCTCGGGCAAGAGGTGCTCGAGGGCGTCGAAGCTCGTCACCACGTCGGCGATGCCCGCCTGAAGGGCGGTCGCGTGCATGGGTCGCACGAGGTCCGCCTCTGGGAACGCGAAGTCGATGCCCAGCCCGTCGATGCCGAGCCGCCGCAGCTCGCGGACGAGGTCGTTGCGGCCGCAACCGAAGTCCACCACGAACCTCGGCTTGCTCTCCTGGATGAGCGGGATCGCCGCCCGGCCGTGGTTGGTCGATCCGTAGGTCGAGCCGGGCTTGCTGGCCAGCGCGAGGTACTTGCCCCTCTCCTTGGCACGCTTGGCATCCAGCGGCGTTGGTGTGGTCGGAGTGGTCGTCATTCCGCGCCTCCGATGTAGAGGTTGAACTTGCGGTCCTCGTCGGCGGGGTCGGCGATCTCGATCAGGCTCATGGCCTCGAAGACCCACACCGGTTTGCCACGGCTGTTGCGCTCGCAGGTGAGCTGCACGCACACGCCCTCGGGGATCGGCACGAGCTTGGGCTTGAGCGACCGCGCGGGCGGACACTTTGGGAGCACGCCGGGAAGCTCGCACACCGGCCCCAGCCCGAGCAGGCCGCCGAACCCCGAGCCGGGCTCCGAGTCGTTCATGTGGTGGGCCTCGAAGCGGTTGATCGCCAGGCGCGTGGGGTCCTCGCCGCCGCTGGGGGCCTGCGAGGTCAGGCCGTTCTCGACGGGCACGTACCGCAGGTAGTCCGGGCTGCCGGGGTTGCCGTCGATCTGGGTCTCGACCCACGGGTAGCGCCACCGGTTCCGCTCCGTGGGGATCGGCTGGGCCGCGCCGAGGATCGCGGTGATGCGTCCCGGCGAGGGACGGCCGAGTTCGATCACCGCCCACTTCTCGCCGGTGCCGTCCTCTTTCCAGAGGATCGGGATGCCGCCCATAGGCGTGCTGGCCAGGACCGTCTCGTCGGCGGCGAGCTCGCAGGTGGTGTCCGTCTCGTTGGTGATGTAGACCCGAGCAGTCGTCACGCCGGTGAGCACGCACGGGCCCAGCTTGTTGGGCCTGATCGGCTGGAGCGCCACCGCGAAGGCGAGCGTGTCGGACTCCTCGGTCGCCACATCGCCCGTCAGGGGCGTGCGGCTGTGGAAGGTCCGCTCCTGGTCGTCTTCGCCGGGCTCAACGAGCACGCCGGTGATCGCAAGGGCGTGGTGCGGCTCGATCACTTCGTTCGAGTCGTTTCGGACGAGCACCACGCCGATGCCGCGCTGGGCGGACTCAACGAGCGGCCCGGCGACGGCCTGGCCTCGCCCCTGACGTGCACGCAGATCGACCGCCGCATCGACGAACGCGTTGTACGCGCCCGCAGGGATGCGAAGCGGCTGGCCGGAGCGGACTTTGCGGAGGTCGTCGGGCATGACTCAGGTGCCCTCCCGTTCGACGGACGCCGAAACAGCAGGCCACGCCCCGGTCGCCACGTGAACAGCCCGCAGGATCTCGGCAACGCCACGCGTTCCGACTACCCTGACGTGATGCCGTTTCCGACCACACTCGCGATGTCCGAGCCGAACGCAACCGCGGTGCTGCTGGTCGTCTTTGGGCTGCTGATGGCCTTCAGCGTGCTGTTCACCCGCACGCTCGATCGGTTCGGCGTGCCGGTCGTGCTCCTGTTTCTGGTCTTGGGCATCCTGGGAGGGTCGGAG
Source organism: Phycisphaerales bacterium (assembly GCA_036392375.1). GTDB lineage: Bacteria > Planctomycetota > Phycisphaerae > Phycisphaerales > UBA1924 > JAFEBO01. The sequence goes on along the minus strand of DASVYC010000031.1, from coordinate 4,735 downwards.
GGCATCGGCGGCGTCGCCTTTGAGAACTACGAACTGGCCTTCCGGGTCGGCACGATCGCGCTCGTGCTCATCCTGTTCGATGGCGGACTGAACACGTCGATGGCCTCGATCAAGCGGAGCGCCGGTCCAGCGGGGCTTCTTGCAACCGTCGGCGTCGCCGGCACGGCCGGAGCGATGGCGCTGATCGCCCGGGCCTTGGGGCTGTCCTGGTCCGAGGCCCTGCTCATCGGAGCCATCGTTTCCTCCACCGACGCCGCGGCCGTCTTCGCGGTCCTTCGCGGCGGGAGCCTGCGGGTCAAGGAGAAGGTGCGGTCCACGCTCGAAGTGGAATCCTGCGTGAACGACCCGATGGCGGTCATCCTGACCGTCGCCGTGGTTGAGGGTGTGCGGATCACAACCGCGGGCGGGAGTGCGGGAGCGACGGGACAGGCCGGAGTTCAGGCATGGGCGCTGCTTCGGGATGTTCCGATCCAGTTGGTCGTGGGCACGCTCGTCGGGCTTGGTGTCGGCTGGATCACGCGGTGGCTTCTGGGGAAGACCCGCTTCACGACCGGCGGCCTGTACCCGGTCGTGACGCTCGCGTCGGGCTTCGTGGCGTTCGGGGCGGCCACGCTCGCCTTCGGCAGCGGGTTCCTGGCCGTGTTCGTCGCGGGGCTCGTGCTCGGGAACGGCCCGCTTCCGTACCGAGCCGGGCTCACGCGCGTGCACGACGCCATCGCCTGGATGTGCCAGGTGTCGATGTTCCTCATGCTCGGCCTGCTGGTGTTCCCCAGCAAGCTCATGCCGGTTGCATGGGTTGGGCTCGCCCTGGGTCTTGGGCTGGCGCTTGTTGCACGTCCGCTGGTGGTAGCGCTCTGTCTTCTGCCATTCAGATGGAGCGCCCGCGAGATCGGCTACGTCTCGTGGGTCGGCATCCGCGGCGCGGTGCCGATCATCCTCGGCACCTTTCCCATCATGGCGCAGCTCCCCGGCGGCGAGCGGATCTTCCACATCGTGTTCTTCATCGTGGTCGTGAGCGCGCTGATCCCGGGCGCGAGCATCGTGCCGCTGACGCGTCGCCTGCGACTGGACGATCCCGAGCCGCCGATCCCCGCCGCCGCCCTGGAGATGCACAGCCTGCGTCCCATGGGCGGAGAGATTCACTCCTACCACATCCAGGAGCCGGTCGCGGCTTGCGGCGTCCCGCTCTCGAAGATCCGCTTCCCGGACGGCGCGGCGGCCATCATGGTCGTTCGCGGTGACGGAGTCATGGCCGCGAGGGGCTCGACCGTGCTCGCGGCGGGAGACCATGTGTACGTGTTCTGCCGACCCGGCGACGAACCGCAAGTCGGCCTCCTCTTCGGACGCTCCGCAGGCGGGTAGTCCTTCGACCGTCGAGCCGATGAAGTGGGTCGTGGCGTGAGTCATCATGTCTAGATCCCCAGTGCTCCGAAGTTGGCCTGGTCGTACACGCGCTCGACGTACGCGGCGATGGGTTTCTTGATGATCGCGCCCGAGCCCGAGTCCTCCGCGTCGGCGTAGCGGACCCACAGGTACTCCCACCCCTTCTTGTTGATCCCGGTGACGGGACCGACGGTCAGGTTCGTCTGGTTCGGGCTTGCCGCGAACCGGAACGTGATCTCCCAGTCGTCGTCGGGACCATCGCCACGCTTGGAGCCCGTCGCACCGAGAAAGAGCACCTCGCCGGCCGCGAACCCGCGGAACGAGCCGGCGTTGGTCTTGCCCGTGCAACTGAAGATCGCGCCCTTGTACGCCCCGGTCACCTGTGCATCGCTGAAGTAGTGCGTCTCGGAGAACTGGTACACGGGCACGGTGATGTCCACGCCGTCGACACCGTCGGCGGTCACGCCGATCGCACCGCCAAAGTCCGGCGCGGTCGATCCGGACGCCGCCCGCGCCTGCACCGTGTCCTTGCTCTGTGTGATGTGCTGCGTGCCGCCACCGGTCTCGAAGTTGAACGACGCCTCGCTGGGAGTGGACGTGCCGCTCGTGCTGTTCTGGCTGTAGCGGACCGCTACATCCCAAAGCTGTGGCCCTATTGGCTCGATCTGGATGCTCTGACGCGGGAGCGTGTCGTAGGTCGCCGGGGAACTCGCCTGCGCCGCATCGCGGGCAGCAATGTCGTTGTCCGTGCCGCGCACGATGTAGCCGAGCTCCGCAGAGGACTGCGAGACTTGGTTCGCCTTGGTGGAGCGGCGGCTCTCGAACTTCTCAAAGACCTCAACCGGCACGAGTGATGACCTCCTTTCCTGGGGTGGGGATCAGGCGAACCGCAGTCCGTTGTCCACGCTGGCATCCAGCAGGCGCTTGGTGTTCTTGGCCGTCGCCTCTGTGGCGGTGGCCGTGCGCTCGGCGGCATCGCCACCGGTGCCGAGGCCCGAGACGGCCGCGGAACTGAATGTGCCGGTGACGCTGATGCCCTTGCCGATGGCCGCGCCGAGTCCCGACAGCCGGTCCTCGAAGTCGGCCAGCAGATCGCGTTGCGGGCGACCTGGTCCCTTCTCGGCGTCTGCGGCTTCGCGCTTCTTGCGGGCCTCTTCGATCGCGGCAGCGAGCTTCTGCTTGGCGGCGTCGAGCGCGGCCTGGGACTCTGCGAGGCCCGCAGCGGTGTCCTTACGCAGGGCTTCCTGCGCGTTCTCAAAGTCCTGGCCAATGCCTGCGAGTGTCGCCTCATGCAGCGCGGCGGCGTCGCGGCGCTGGGCCTCGCGTTCCTTGTCGCGTGCGGCCACCGACTGCTGGGCAGCGTTCTCCAGTTCGACGAGCCGGGATTCGAGCTGCTGATCGACCGCCTTCTTCGCGGCTTCGACATCGAGCCCGTCATCGAACAGCCCCTGAATCTCCAGCATTCGCTTGGCGACCCACGACGAAGCTTCCTCCCAGATCATCTGGAAGCCAGTTGCGAAGTTGGTCCAGGTCTTTGACAGGAAGGCGGTCGTCTCGATCCACGCGACCTCGAGGGAGTGGAAGACGATCTCAGCAGCAGCCAGCGCCCCGTACCACATCGAGTACGCGGTCGAGACGAAGAACTCCTTCGCCCCCAGCCACGCCTTGTTCAGCGCCGCGACGCCCTGCTGCCAGATCACCTTCAGCGACAGCCACAGGATCTCGGCGGCCAGCGCGATGTCGCCGGCGGCGAGGGCGTCGGAGATGCCGCCGACCACGTTGCCGACCCAGTCGCGCAGCTCGGTGAACTTCTCAGCCAGCCACGACAGGGCTTCGCCGCCCGCGCCGGTGACGACCAGCAGTGTGCCGCCGAGTGCCACGATCGCGGCGATGGTCAGGCCCACCGGCGTGAGCACAGCGCCGATCGCGGCCCCGATCAGGCTGAACGCCGTCCCGATCCCGCCGATGACGGCGGCCACGATGCCGAGCGCTGCACCAATCCCGGAGATGATGTAGCCAAGCCCGACGATGGCGATCCCCGCGACCGCGACGGCTGCCGCGACTTTGAGGGCCCAGACCACGGTCTCTTTGTTTGCCTTCACCCACGCCGTGGCGCTCACGACGATCCGCGTGATCCGCTCGGTGAGGTCCTTGATCGTCGGTGCGAGCGCCCCGCCGATGGTGAACACACCCTGCTTGAGGACCTTCCACAGCGTGCCGAGGGCATCGTTGAGTTCGGCGGCATCGCGGGCGGTCTCCGTGCTCACCGTCAGCCCGAGTTTGCGAGCCTGTTCCTGCATCTCGTTGATGCCCGCGGCCCCGTCGGCCATGAGCGGCAGGAGCTTGGTTCCCGCCTTGCCGAAGAGCTGCATCGCCATCGCGGCCCGTAGCGCCGGGTCTTGGATCTGGGAGATCCGATCGGCCAGCAGCTTGAACTGCTCATCCGGCGAGAGTTTGGCGAGGTCCTGCACAGTCAGACCCAGCCGCGCGAGAGCCTCGTTCGCCCCTTTGGAGCCCTGCGACGCTTCAGTCAGCGTCTTCTGCATGACGCGCAGACCGTTCTCCAGCGTGTCCATGTCCGTGCCCGAGAGGTCGGCGGCGTAACCGAGCTCGCTTAGGGCCTCAACGCTCACGCCCGTGCGAGCGCTCATCTTGTCGAGCGCATCGCCAGAGTCGCTGAACACCTTCGCGGTGCCGAGCAGCGCCGTGATCGCTGCGACACCAATGCCCGCCATCTTGGTGCCGATGGACCGCAGCCCCGCGCCGAAGGCTTCGAGCTTCTTCTGGGCCGCCTTGAGTCCAGCCGACAGCTTGTCGCTGACGCCCAGCTCAATGAAGGCTCGCCCGGCTCGGATGCCCCGCGTATCGGCCACGTTCAATCACCCTTTCTTGATCGAGTTCCGCCACAAGAGCGGCAGCTTGGGCCGCTCCTTCTCCAGCGCCGGGGCCATGTACGGCCGCGGCGCGATCTTGACCTTCTGCGATGTGAGCTTGCCGCCGCGCCGGCGGAACACGACGGTGTCGCCGCCGTACTCCAGGACATTCGGTGCCTCGCTCTTCTTGAATCCCACCGGCCCGACAACCACGGAGTCGTTGGGCTTGTCGTACCCGAAGAGGATCAGCCGACGCAGGCTGCCCTCGTGCGAATGGGGCGGGGCCCCGGGAGGAGCCGACCCCTTGCGTTTGCGGATGCTCGTCTTGGCCGCCGTGCGGATGAACGCGCCGGCCTTGCTGAGCACCTTCCGCTTGGCGTTGTCGACCGCCGCCATGACGACGTGGCGATCGAAGAACATGTCTTTGATCCGCATGGTGATCACGCACCACTCCCCGCCGGACCGCCGGTCCCGCCGCC
>DASVYC010000030.1:0-14061 GCA_036392375.1 Phycisphaerales bacterium | reverse complement strand
GTGCGGGAGGCTCTGCGTGCGCGGTTGGGGGCGGAGTTCGAGAGCGACCGCGGATTGATCGAGACTCGGATGCCCGGCGCGAGTGAGCGCGAGATGCTGCTCGCGTACCTGACGCTGCGGGCCAACGGCAGCGTGCCGGTGTTTGATCCGTCCAGCCACATGGAGGACGATCTTGGGGCGTGCCTGCTGCCGCGGTCGGGGAACTGTGCCACCTTGGCGATGCGACTGTTGGTGTTGCTGGATGTGTTCGGCTTCGACGCCACGCTGGTGCACTGGTGGAGTCCGGCGATGGAGGGGCACGTGTTCGTCGATGCCCGCGACCCGAGCGGGGGACGGGCGTACTTCCTGGATCCCACGGTGAACCTGGTGGTTGGTGTGGAGGCCACGGAGGGCGGGGTGCTGGGGGCTCTGGCGGCGCGGACGCCGGAGGAACGCCGCGGGATCGTCGAGAAGGGGTTGACGGCCTTCCCGCATTGCTTCTCGATGATCGAGAACGCGGCGCTGGACTTTGATGAGTGGTCGCTGGTGAATCGCCTGCGGGTGGTGGATTCGGCGATCTCGGGGCTGACGTTCGGGTTGCCGATCGTGTCGAAGAAGTGGGAGAGCGGCGAGCTGCCGCGGCCGCGTCGGCTGCGGGAGATGGCGGAAACGTATCCGAACCTGATCCGCGCTTTGGCGCCTCCGCTGGCGGATGCGCGAGCGGGGGATTCGTGAAGGCGGGCGCTGGGAAGCGGCCGCACTTGCGGCGTCGGTGGTGGCTGCTGGCGGCGGCGCCGCTGGCGTGTGTCGCGGCGCTGCGGATGACATGGACAACAGAGATCCGGTTCGACGCGTACGGGGACACGGGCAGCGAGACGGTGTCGATCACGCGGAACGCCGGGCTTCTGAGCGTGCGGGGGCCGATCACGCTTTCGGCCGGGGCACGCACGGTGGAGGCGACGTGCCTGGGGCCGGTGTGGAACATTCAACTGCGGGTGACGGGGCTGAACGCCGAGCCGCGGCTGCTCAAGATCAAGGATGGGGTGGTGGCGGTGACGCGCCGGAACATCTTCGGGAGCGTGTTGTCGGCGGAGGACTGGCTCAACATCGACACGCGGTTCGTGGGGTTTAAGCACGAGGAGCTGTACCCGATCGACAGCGAGATCATGGCGAACATCCGGGCGGGGTATTGCGGGACGAACGGGCAGTACATCCTGGTGCCGCCGTCGCGGTGAATGGCCTGCGGTCAGCCCGCCATCGCGCGGATGCGTTCCTCACCGACGCGGCGGCCGCGGGGTCCTTGGGCGAGGAAGTTCGCGAGCAGGCGTGGGCCTTCGAGGGTCAGAAAACTCTCGGGGTGATACTGCACGCCCTCAACGGGTTGCTTGCTGGGGTCGGCGAAGACGCGGCGGAGGCCCATGATGACCTTGCGCTGGCCGCCCCCCACACCATTGCCGTCATCTTCGAACGTCCACGCGCTGACGACCCAGCCGTCGTGGCCTGGGGCGGGGGGCGGTGGGACGGTCTCGGGCCGCACGACGAGCGAGTGGTAGCGGGTGGCGACGAAGGGGTTGCTCATGCCGGCGTAGATGCCCTGGCCGTCGTGGTGGATGGGGCTGGTCTTGCCGTGCATCTGGATGACGTGACGGGCGACGGTCATGCCGCTGGCGTCGGCCATGCACTGGTGGCCGAGGCAGACGCCGAGGATGGGGATGCGGCCGGTGTAGGCGTTGATGACGGCGCTGCTGACGCCGGCTTCCTTGGGGGTGCAGGGGCCGGGCGAGATGATGATGTGGCTGGGGCCCTTGCCGGCGTCGAGGGCGGCGACTTCCTCGGGGCGGATTTTGTCGTTGCGAACGACGACGAGATCGCGCGAGGGTTCGAGGGAGCGGTCGAGCTCGCCGAGGCGCTGGACGAGGTTCCAGGTGAAGGAGTCGTAGTTGTCGATGAGAAGGATCACGGGGAAGGGTATGGGGAGGAAGGGGAGCCGGGTGCCACTGCCGAGCGCTTCGCTCGGCAGTGCGGGGGCGTCCGGGGTCGAGGAACGCAACGGCCTCATTGGGAGTCACATCACTGCCCAGCGAAGCGCTGGGCAGTGGCAACCGGGCCGAGGCTTTGGGAATGATGTCCAGCGAGTATCGGAGTTCCGGAACAATCGGCGAAACCGGCGGCTGACACTACCATGCCGCCATGCCGTCGTCCGATCTCGAACGCCGGAAAGTCGCGCTCATCGCTGAGATTCACGCGGCATTCGGTCGCGTGCATCGCGGCGGCGGAGTGTCGTGGTCTGAGGCTGACGTCATCGATAGCTATGTCTCGCCGGAGGCTCGGAGGAAGGCACGTGCCGCGGACACGGACGAGCGCTGGTCCGATCTACTCATTGACCGGCGGTGGACGCCGGATCGGCACCAGCGGTTCAGCTTCCTCGACCCGATCGGGGCGGCGTACTACCTGCCCGCGGCGATGATCCGCGAACTACAAACGGTGCGCGACTGCGACGTTGTGTTTCATCTCGCGCGAGGACCACTTACTCAGATGTGGTCGCGACTGAACGATCCGCAGCGAAGATGCGTTGCAGCGTTCCTTCAGTTGCGTGTCCAGTGGCAATGCAACGAGGACTCTGAGACCTTTGCCTGCCAGTATCGTCAAGCCCTCGACAATGGATGGGCTTGCTTTCTCGATCAGGACGGATGATCAGATCCGTGCGGCCCAAGAGCGGCGTGACTCACCGCGACACTTGCAGAGATCGCAGCAAGATTCTGCAAACCGGCATGGAGCTTTCCCTATACCGTGCAAATGAACCGGGGTGGGCAGGAGCATGCACATGTCCGAAGCACGCCGCTATTCCTGGTCCGAACTCCCCACCGACACACCCATGGCGAACATCGAGCGGCAGCGGATCATCGGCGAGCAGATGATGCTCTCCCGCGTCCGTCTCGCCAAGGGCTTCTTCGTGCCATCGCACCAGCATGCCAACGAGCAGTTCGCGGTCGTGCTCTCCGGCCACATGCGCTTCGGCCTCGGTGCCGAGGGCTCGCCAACGCACCGCGAGGTCGAAGTCCGCGGCGGGGAAGTGCTGTATCTGCCCGCCAACGTCCCGCACTCCGCTGCGGCACTCGAGGACAGCGTCATCCTCGACCTCTTCAGCCCGCCCAGCGAGAAGACCGGCGTCGATCGCGCGTGAGCGAGGTACCTGTCGGGGTGCCACTGCCGAGCGCTTCGCTCGGCAGTGCTGGGCGTCCGGGGTCGAGGAACGCAACGGCCTCATTGGGAGTCTCACCACTGCCCAGCGAAGGGCTGGGCAGTGGCACCCGGGGCTCAGGAGATGCGTCGTCGCCTGCTCTACCACGTCTCTGGATCAATCAGCACACGATCATCCCGCAAGCCCGCATACCACCGCGCGGACGACCATGCCCAGTCCGTCTCACTCGCACACAGCCCTCGCTTCACGGGATTCGCGTGGATGTAGCGCAGCTTCTCGAAGTATTCGTCGCGCGACCAGATGTTGCGGTCGTAGCCGCCGCCGGGTTGCCAGAACCGTGCCACGCCGCGCGGATCGACAACCTCGGAGAGCACTGCCGCGTCGAGCTCACGCCATCGTGCCACTACCGATTTTGCCACCGGCGATTTCACCGCGTTCAGGATTCGCGGCACGGTCGCTGCTTGCACGTCCGGCGTGATGAGCAGGTGCAGATGCTCGGGCATGACTACAAACGCGTGCAGTCGGAATCGCAGCAATCCGCGAGCGTGCATCAGTTGCGTGACGACCAGATCGCGGATCCTGGGATGCCCAAGGAACGGTCGGCGGTCGCGGGTCGAGAACGTCAGGAATCTACCGCCGCGTTCGCGTTCGACACGCTGGAGGGTCTTTCGGATCGGGCGGTCTTCCACGTTGAGCCCCCGTTGCTCAAAGGGTGCCATTGTGCGGTGCTCCGCTGGGCGGTGGGGAGTCTACCGGATGAAGGATGGGTCTGTGAGTCCCGATGTCCATTCACTGCCGAGCGAAGCGCTCGGCAGTGGCACCCGGTGTGGTGCTTTGGTTCTGGGCGCCCGTGTTCGGCGGCGATGAGTGTTGCGAATGAAGGATGGGTCTGGGACTCCTGATGCCCATGCACTGCCGAGCGAGGCGCTCGGCAGTGGCACCCGGTGTGGTGCTGTGGTTGTGGGCGCCAGTGTTTGGCGGCGACGAGTCTTCGGAATGAAGGATGGGTCTGGGACTCCTGATGTCCATGCACTGCCGAGCGAAGCGCTCGGCAGTGGCACCCGGGGGGTTAGAGACTTTCGATCATCGCCGCGATGATCAGCAAGAGCGCGATGACGGCGGTGAAGGAGGCCTTGATGAAGAGGGCGATGCCGCGGGCGGCGGCGGCGCCGGCGCCGACGCGGGTGGACTCTGTCCAGGTGCGTTGATCGCGGGTTTTGTCGAGGAGCACGGCTCCGGCTCCGGCGCCGATGACGGCGCCGAGGATGGTGCCGATGGGGAAGAGCAGGATGGCGGAGCCGACCAGGGCGCCCGCGATGGTGCCGAGGATGGCGCCGGCGGCGGAGCGCTTGGTGCCGCCGGCTTTGGCGGCTCCGGCGGCGGTGGCGATGAACTCGAGCGCTTCGGCGGCGACGCCTAGCAGGGCGGCGGCGGCGAGTGTCCACCACGAGAACATGGTGGGCTCGAACCACTGGAAGACGAGCGCGACGAGGAGCGGGAGCCAGAGGCCCGGGAGGGTGAGCAGCGTCAGGACGAAGCCGAGCAACGCCGCGACGAAGAGGGAGATGGCCGCGCCCCAGATCATGCGTGATTGTTGGGTTTCTGCGGGGTGGGCTTCCGTGCGGGGTGTGGGGTGCGGGCGTGGCTTGCGGGCGGTTGGTGGGCGCGCCCTGTTTGCCGGGAGATCGTGCCGCCGCGCGGGTTGTGCGGCGAGCGGGCTTCAGCGGCCGGTATTGTCCGGATTTTCGGGGGCGTGGCTGAACTGTTCTCGGTCCGTCGCCGATGGGACGCGCACTCGTTGCCCGCGCTCGTTGCCAGCACCCACTCGGTCTCCCCCAAAGGACAGTCCATGAGCAGCACGCCGACCAATCCGTCTTCCAACGCCCAGATCATCCGTGATTCGTTCGCGTTGATCGCGCCGCACGCGCCGAGGCTGATGGTCCGCTTCTATGAGCGGCTGTTTGCGCGGGCGCCGCAGGTCCGCGCGATGTTCCCTTCGGACATGAGCAAGCAGAAGGCGCACCTGGCGGCGGCGGTGGGGCTGGTGGTGAAGCACGCCGACAATCTTGCGGCGCTGGAGAAGCCGCTGATGGAGATGGGTGCGCGGCACGTCGCATACGGCGCGAAGCCTGAGCACTACCCGGTGGTGGCGGACGAGATGCTGGGAGCGATTCAGGATGTTGCGGGGACGGCGTGGACGCCGGCGATCGGGAAGGCGTGGGGCGAGGCGCTGAGCGCGGTGGCGCAGGTCATGATCCGCGGCGCCGAACAGGCGTCGCGACGGGCGGCGTGATTTCTGAGAAGGCGCGACGGTGCCACGAGACTACTAGCGCTTGCCGGCCTCGGTCCAGTCCGCGGCGCTTTGCAGCATCGCCGCGCTGCCGTCGCGTGGGATGACCGGCGCGGGTGCGGGCGGCGGCACGGGGACGCCGGGTTTGGGGATGGGGGTGTCGAGGGGCTCGATGCGGAGGCGGACGACGCGTGTGGGTTCGGCGGCGAGGATGGTGACGCGGAGACGGTGGGGGATGGCTTCGCCGTTGTCGCTGGCGCCGATCTCGACGGTCTCGCCCTTGGCGGGGATGCGGCCGAGGACGACGGTGACGAAGCCGCCGACGGTGGCGTAATCGGGGCTTTCGGGGATGGAGAGATCGAGGTCGGCGAGCTTGAGGTTGGCGTCGGCGACGTAGGCGCGGCCGTCGAGCTCGACGGCGCGGCGGGCTTCATCGGTCTTGGCGTGCGGGATGTCCTCGGGGCGTTCGTACTCGTCCTGCACGTCGCCGAAGAACTCTTCGACGATGTCTTCGAGCGTGACCAGGCCGGCGGTGCCGCCGAACTCATCGGTGACGACGGCGATGTGGACGCGCTTCTCGAGCATGTCGTCGAGGAGCTCGCGGATGGTCTTGGACTCGGGGACGAAGAGGGCGGGGCGGAGGACGCTGCGGAGGTCGAACATCCTGCGACCGCCGGCGGCGGAGGGGGAGCCGGCGCCGGCGAGCCAGCGGAGCAGGTCCTTGATGTAGAAGACGCCGACGACGCGGTCGACGGTGCCCTCGTAGACGGGGATGCGGCTGTGGGCACCCTCGCGGATCATGGAGGTGATCTTGCCGAGGTCGTTGGTGAGTTCGAGGACGTCCATCTCGGTGCGGGGCGTCATGATGCCGCGGACGGTGGTGTCGCGGAAGCGAGCGACGGCGCGGATCATCTGGATCTCGGTCTCGTCGAGCTGGCCTTCCTGGCGGGCTTCTTCGACGACGTCGAGCAGTTCGGCCTGGATCTCTTCGACCTCGTTGACTTCGCTCTTGCCGGAGAGCTTGCGGACGACGGAGTCGATGAAGGCGACGACGGCGCGGAGGGGGGCGGTGGCGACGTACATGCCGCGGACGAGGGAGGCCAGGCCGTAGATGGTGGGTTCGGCGAGGTGGCGTGCGACGCTGGTGGGAACGACGGTGCCGATGAGCCAGACGAGGGTGGAGATGGAGAGGACGGCGGCGGCGAGGATGGTCCAGCGAGTGGCGGTGGACGCGTCCTTGGGGGTGGTCTCGACCGTGAAGAGCACGGCGGCGACGGCGGCGACGACGCTGAGGGCGACGCGGGCGAGGGCGACGGAGGCGGCGTGGCCGTCGACGTCGTCGATGATCCTGCGGAGGCGGCGCTCGCGGAGCGGATCGGCGCGATTCTGGACGATCTCTTCAAGTGCGGAGCGTGAGTGATCGCGGAGGGAGTGGAAGATCGCGCCGAAGACGCCGCAGGCGAGCAGCGAGAGCAGCGTGACGAACAGCCAGGCCTCGGCGGGGAGGAGCGCACTCATGCGTGGGCTCCCCTGTCGTGAGGGCTCTTCTCGTCGGCATGGAACCGCACGGACGCGCCGATGGCGGCGAGGATCTCGTCCTCGGCGGCGTGCATGGCGCGGTACGCGTCGTCGTCGTGGTCGTCGTGGCCGAGACAGTGCAGGACGCCGTGGAGGGCGTAGAGGAGCAGTTCGTCTTCGGGGGCGTGGTGGCGCTTGGCGCCCTGGCGGGCGGCCTCGTCGAGGCAGACGGTGATGTCGATGTCGAGGAGGAGGATCCCGCGGGAGTCGGGCTCGCCGGACATGTCGAACGTCAGGACGTCGGTGGTGCCGGGGATGCCGGCGAACTCTTCGTGCTGGGCGGCCATCTCGGCGTCGTCGACGATGCGGATGCGGACCTCGCCGGCGCGGGGGTGACCCTCGGTGCGGTGGGCTTCGCGGCGGCAGGCGAGGGGGACAGCGCGGCTGAGTTGATCAAGCAGGCGCTGGGCGTTGGGGGCCGCGACACGGCCGGTGGCGTCGGTGAGTTCGAGGCGGACCGACGGCTGGGCGGGTGACGGCTCGGGCGGGGAGTTGGGGGAGGTGGTCGATCGGCTCATGTCCATCCCGAGGGCGAACTCTGCGGCAGTGGTGAAACGCCGTGGCCCGGTGCGGGTTCGCGTTGCCATGGTATCAGCCGCGGCGGGAAATCACTGGCAAGAGCAGAAAATCCGATCGCACATAAAACAAAGACCAATCATACATCAAACAAAGACGCGTGCGGCGGCGGGTCGTGATTCGATTCGGAGCCGATCGGGGCTGGTGAGCACACGGCCGGGCTCGCCGTCGAACTGCCAGGGGCCGTCGCCTTCGACGACGATCTCGCGGCCGAAAGCGGAAACGAATGCGGGGTGGCTGGCGGCGAGTCCGAGGCGGCAGCGAGCGGCCCAGGGGAGCAGGCCGAGCGCGGTGCGCATGGGGAAGAACGCGACGTTGAGTTGGCCGTCGCAGGGGTCCACGTCGGGGCCGGCGGGGTTGACCCCCAGGGCGTACTGGGGCATGTTGGCGACGACGAGCCAGCCGGCGTCGTCGGCGACTTTCTTGCCATCGACCCAGACGCGAAGAGCTGGGAGGCGCTGGCCGCGGACGACGGCGGCGAGTTCGTCGAGAAGCGGGCGGGTGTAGGCGAGATGGCCGCGGGACCTGGAGCGGACGGCGCCGAGGCGGTGGATGACGGAGGCGTCGGGCCCGAAGGAGAGCATGATGGCGAAGCGTGTGGGAGCGGCGAGGTTGCTGGTGTGCGCGGCGATGCCGAGGTCGATGGCGCGGGTGGTGCCGCGTTCGAGTGTGGTGGCGACGGTGGCGGGATCGGCGGTGTGGGCGAAGGCGGCGGCGAAGAGGTTCTCGTTGCCGGTGGGGACGTGGTAGATGGGGAGCGCGAGGCGTTCGACGGCGGCGAGCGAGCGAGCGACGGTGCCGTCGCCGCCGACGAGGATGAGGGCGGCGGCGTTGGCGGCGTCGTCGTCGAGGCGGTCGGATTGGGCGATCGTGAGGGCGACGACCTCGTGGCCGCGGTCGCGGAGATGCGGGAGGAGGTGATCGACGGCGGCTTGGGCGCGGCCGTGGCCGGAGGTGGGGTTGTAGAGGAGGACGATCTTCACCGGGGAGGATCGTTGGAGTGTGGGAGGCTTTGTGGGGATGGGGCGCAGGGGTGTACGTGCGGCGTTCACTGCCGAGCGAAGCGCTCGGCAGTGGCACCCGGGCTGGTGGTTTTGGTTTCGGGGTGCTACTGCCCGACGCGTTGCTGGGCAGTGATGGGATGTGCGGGTGTCGGTTGCGTTGGGTGATATGTGTGGCGTTTCACTGCTGAGCGAAGCGCTCGGCAGTGGCACCCATGGGATTGATTAGCCGATGACTTCGGCCTTGGTGATGGTGACGGGCTCGACGGGGACGTCGCCGTGGCCGTGCTTGGTGCCGGTCTTGACCTGGCGGATGGCGTCGACGACGTCCATGCCGGCGGTGACCTTGCCGAAGACGGCGTAGGCGGCACCGTCGGGCTGGGGTCGATCGAGGAAGGCGTTGTCGACGGTGTTGATGAAGAACTGGCTGGTGGCGCTGTCGGCGTCGCCGCCGAGGCGGGCCATGGCGACGGTGCCGCGGAGGTTCTTGAGGCCGTTCTTCCACTCGTTCTTGATGGGCTTGTTGGTGGGCTTCTTGGCCATGTCGGCGGTGTGTCCGCCGCCCTGGATCATGAAGTTGGGGATGACGCGGTGGAAGACGGTGCCGGCGTAATGGCCGCTGTTGACGTAGGCGAGGAAGTTCTCGGTGGAGATGGGTGCTTTGGCGGCATCGAGCTCGATGGTGATGTCGCCCTTGGAGGTGGAGAGTTTGACGGTTGGCATGGGGCAAGAGTAGGAAAGGGGTGAGCGGGAAGGGGTGAGTTGGAGAGGGGAGCAGGGGTACAGGGGAGCAGGAGAACAGGGGAGTGCGGGGGCGATTGAGGTTTGTGGATGGATGCGGACGCGCCGGGGCGGGGACGCCCCGGCTCGCTGATCGCGCGGTGGTCGCGGGTTCTCTGGCACGGCGCGTACGCTGTGGCGACCGGTTGTCCGCGGCTTTGTTTCGTGGTTCTGGTTTGGTGCTTTGAGCTTTGCTGCTTTGAGCTTTGGTATGCGAGTCGTCTCCCTTCTGCCCTCCGCCACCGAGTCGCTCTGCCTGATCGGTGGGGCGTCGATGCTCGTCGGAAGATCGCACGAGTGCGACTTCCCCGCTTCGATCGCGAGCGTGCCGGTGCTGACCTCGCAGGCGATCCCGGCGGCTTTGAGCGATGTTGCGAACCCGCAGCCGGGGGCGATCGACGCGATGGTGCGGGAGCAGTTGGCGTCGGGGCGGTCGCTGTATCAGGTGGATGAGAAGCTGCTGCGCGAGCTGCGGCCGGATGTGATTTTGACGCAGGATCTGTGCAGCGTCTGCTCGATCGACCTCGCGACGGTGCGGCGGATCGTGGGGGAGATGACGACCAGCGCGTACGCGCCGCGGGTTGTGTCGCTGAACCCGCAGACGTTTGAGGATGTGTTGGATGATGTGTACCGGGTGGGAGCGGCGGTGGGGCTCGAGGCCGAGGCGACGGCGGCGGTGGTGCGTCTGCGGGAGCGGGTGTTCAGTGCGAGCGAGTATGTGAATCCGTTTGACGACGGGCCGAACGTGGTGTTCCTGGAGTGGACGGATCCGTTGTTCATTGGCGGGCACTGGACGCCGCAGCTGATCGAGCGTGCGGGGGCGCGGCATCCATTGAACGCGACGGTGGCGAAGGAGAGCGCGGGCGCGGCGCTTGGGCCGCAGGTGGCGGAGCGGGTGGCGGGCAAATCGATCCGCGTGCCGAAGGAGGCGGTGATCGGCGTGAACCCGGACGCGATCGTGGTTGGGCCGTGCGGGATGAACCTGGAGCAGACGCGGGCGTGTGCGGCGGCGCTGCTGAAGGAGGATTGGTTCCGCGCGCTGCGGGCGGTGCGGAACGGGCGGGTGGCGCTGGTGGATGGGAATCAGTACTTCAACAGGCCCGGGCCAAGGTTGGTGGATGCGTATGAGTTTTTGGTGGGGTGGTTGAACGGGCGGGAGGATGTGGTGCCGCGGGGGTTTGGGTGGGAGCGGCTATCGAGCGGGTCGGTTTGAACGAGTATCTGCCGCGATAGCGGGTGACGAGATCGGACGGGAGAAAGCGGACGGCGTCTTTCCCGCCTTGATCGTCCTTCGTTCTTGAATGGCGTTTCGTGAGCGTGCGACGGATGACTGGGCGGTGCTGGTCTGTGTGTCTTCGGCGCGATCGCACTGCCTACGCCGAGCCGTCGGCAGTGGCACCCTGCGACGGGCGTGGTCGTTGCTCAGGAACTTTGCGCTTGCTCCTATCCTCCGTCGTGCCCCGGAGTCTTGACGTTCTGGTCTTTGCGGGCTTTGTCCGCCGCATTCCCTGGTCGGAGACGGCCTGGGTGCCCGACATCGCTCGCGCGTTGGTGGGGCGTGGGCATCGGGTCGAGGTGTGTGTGGACGGGTGCGACGATGTGGAGACGTTCGGGGATTTGCCGCTGGTGGTGCACCGGGCGGGGCGGAAGCACTTCGGGGCGGAGCCGTTCGCGTACCGGGCGTTTGCGCGTGGGCTGCGGCGTCGGCGGGCGGGGGCGGTGGCGTTGTCGCTGACGCCGATCGTGTGCGGGGATGTGTGGCTGCCGATCGATCGGCGGGCGCGGGACATCGCGCGGGACTTGTTCACGATGCATCATCTGACGGCGGCGTTGCTGGAATTGACGCATCATCCGTGGCTGGTGCACGAGATGCTGGCGGAGCGTCGGGCGCTCTTGGATGCGCCGCGGCATCGGGTGCAGCCGCTGTCGATCGGGCCGCACGCGCCGGGGTCGAGCCTGCGGTCGCTGGGGTACGCGGCCCGGGTGGAGCCGTTGGAAGGGGCTGCGCGGGATGAGGCGCGGCGGCGGGCGCGGGCGCGGCTGTCGATCGGGGACAACGACACGGCGCTGCTGGTCAGCGGGACGCACGCGAGGCTGGAGAGCGCGGCGGCGTTGATGCAGGCGTTCGCGACGCTCACGCGGAGCGCGACGTCGAGCCGGGCGTTTGCGCTCTCGGATCGGTCGGCGGATCGGCCGGCGGATCGGTCGGCGCATCGGGCGCAGATGCGTTTGATCGTGACGGGGCGGTCGGCGCACACGATCGATCGGGCGGCTCGCGGGGCGGGGGTGGCGGACCTGGTGGTGCACGCGGGGTCGCGGGTGGACATGCCGCCGCTGTTGGCGGCGGCGGACGCGGCGGTGGCGGCGTTCGGCGAGCCGGGGCTGGGGACGGGGCGGTTTGTCAGCGAGGCGATCCGGGCGGAGCTGCCGGTGGTGGCGCACGAGCACGCGCCCGGGAGCGATCTGGCGGACAGTGGGCTGCACAAGCCGGGCATCGTGGTGCGGGGGCGATCGCCCGAGGCGTGGCTGGCGGGGCTGGGCAAGTTGGCGGATGCGCAATGGATGGCCGATGCGCGGCGGGCCGCGGCGCGGGTGAAGAACGATCTGACGATCGCGCGGGTGGTGGAGCGGCTGGAGAGCTACCTGCTCGGGGCGCTGCGGTGAGTGCGGCTTCGTCTACGATCGGTCGATGAAACGCCTCGTGATCGAACCGAGTCTGCGGCCCGCTCAGTACTGGCGGGAGGCGTGGGCGTTCCGCCAGTTGGCGTACAACCTGGCGTGGCGTGACATCTCGATCCGGTACAAGCAGACGGTGCTGGGCGTGCTGTGGGCGGTGATCCGGCCGCTGGCGTTCATGTCGGTGCTGACGGCGGTCTTTTCCTTGTTCGCGAAGCTCGACGGCGGGGGGGTGGCGTACCCGCTGGTGGTGCTGTCGGGGCTGCTGTGTTGGCAGTTCGCGGCGGCGATTCTGGGCGCGGTGTCGGGGTGCATTCTGGGCAATGGCAACCTGGTGTCCAAGATCTACTTCCCCAGGGTGCTCTTGCCCGCGGGGACGACGCTCTCGACGCTGGTCGATCTGACGGTGTCGCTGGGCATCATGCTGGTGTTGATGGTGATGTTCGGCGTGTGGCCGACGTGGCGGATCGTGACGCTGCCGCTGTTTGTGCTGCTGGCGCTGGCGTTGGCGGGGGGCGTGGGGTTGTGGCTGGCGGTGTTCGCGGTGCGGTACCGGGACGTGCTGCACGTGGTGCCTGTGGCGGTGCAGCTCAGCATGTACCTGTCGCCGGTGGGGTATCTGACCACGAACGTGCCCGAGCGGTATCAGACGCTGTACGCAATCAATCCGCTGGTGGGCGTGATCGGCGGGTTCCGGTGGGCGCTGCTCGGCGAGTCGTTCCCCATCGACTGGTTCGCGATGGGCGTGTCTTGCGCGACGGCGGCGGTGGTGATGACGGTGGGGCTGTTCACGTTCGTGCGGAGCGAGCACCGCTTCGCGGACGAGCTATAGCGGTTACGCGGAGACCCACGGCTGGCGCTGGCCTTTGGCGATGGCGGCGAGCGAGCGTCGGATACGGTCGGCGCGGGTCTCGTCGCGTTTGGCGGAAGTGATCCAATACAAGATCTGCTTGCGGGCGCCGGGCGGGAAGGCGTCGAAGTTGGTCTTGGCTTTGGGGTTGGCGTCGAAGGCCGAGGCGAGATCGGCGGGCACTTCGAGCCTCTCGATGGCGTCGAGGGTGGTCCAGCTTCCGTCCTTCTTGGCGCGGTCGATCTTGGCCTGGCCGGCGGGGTGGATGAGGCCTTGTTCGATAAGACGGGGGAGTCGTTTCTTGTTGACGGCGGACCAGGTGCTGCCGGGTTTGCGGGGGGAGAAGTAGAGGCTGGCGCGGGCGGCGTCGACGCTGCGGGCGACACTGTCGATCCAACCGAAGCAGAGGGCTTCTTCGACGATGTCGTCGTAGGTGAGGGCGCGGTCGGCCTTGGCTTGCTTCTTGTCGTAGACGAGCCAGATGGCGGGGTGGGAGTCGTGGTGGTCGTGGAGCCAGGCGCGGAGTGCCGCGCGGTCGGGGAAGTAGACGGATTTGGCTGCGGACTTAGCTGCGGGCTTGGCTGCGGGCTTGGGAGCGGCCGGCTTCTTGGTGTTGAGCCGCGTGCTCTTTTTTTTGATGGCGTTGGGGGTCTTCTTTGTGATCTTCTTTGCCATCGATGCAACGCCTCCCCGCTTCGTGTCTCCTCCCACTTCACCCGTAGTGCGACACGGAGCGTTCGATGCGGGCTCGGGCGTCGGGGCCGAGCTTCAGGAAGAAGACCTCCATGGAGAGTTCACCCTCCGGGGGCGTGTCGTGGCTGTGGCGTCGGTAGGTGAGGATGACAGACTCGAGGCCGACGGCGAGGTCTTTGGGCTCGAAGCGGAGCGTCTTGTTGCGTTCGAGGGCGCGGCCGAAGTAGCCGCCGAGGTCCGCGAGGCCGGTGATGAATGGCTCGTCGCCCTTGCCGATGGCGTCGTTGTACTTCTTGATGAAGGGCGAGGAGTGGCGGATGGTGGGCTCGTAGCACGCGAGGATGGCGGGCAGGTCGTGGGCGTTCCACGCGCTGAACCAGCGGCGGGCGAAGTCCTCGGCGACGGCGCGGGAGAGAGTCATGCGCCAGCGTAGCCG
>DASVYC010000029.1:0-16615 GCA_036392375.1 Phycisphaerales bacterium | reverse complement strand
TACAAAGGATGGAGCGCGATCGTACCGGCCGCTCGATCTGCGGCGCAGCCGCCACATCTGCCGGGCGCAGTCCCGGCCGATGGCTAGGTACTTCCCGGGCGGGGACGCGAGGCTTGGCCCGCGGGAACAGCCGCGCTTGGCGACAGAGTTTGTTTGGGCCGTCCGAGCGCGGGGCGGCCCCGTGGCGGGGTTGGTACGCCGCCCCGCCAAGGACGCGACGTGGGCAAACGTGGGCGGAACGGTGGCCAACGGGTTGGGAGCGCCCATCTCGACTTCACTTTCGATGCGTGGCACGATCCGGCAAAGGAGCCCCTGATGAAGCCCACCCAACGTGAAGCCGCCGCGATGTCCCGTCTTGCCGATGCTGCCATGGAGTTCCTCATGGCCTTCGAAGAGGGACGCACGCTTCGGCGCGGCCAGCGCCCGCGCGAAGAGGTTGCGGTCCGCGTCGAGCATGTCCACCCGCAGCCTCAGCAACCGGAGAAGCCCGGTCGAGGGGGCGAGCGGAGTCGCACGCTTCTAACCGCCAAGCAAGCAGCCGCCGAACTGTCGATCGGCGACAGGACGCTCTGGACAATGACGGCACCTCGCGGTCCTCTGCCGAGCGTTCGAATCGGTCGCGCCGTTCGGTACGATCTTGACGATCTGCACGCGGCCATCGCGCAGATGCGTGTCAAGCCGCGCCGGAGCAGCTGAACCCGTCCTGCGTGCGACAACGGACGGGCCCGTCAGCCCGAGCGAACCAGCCAACCAGCGATCCAGCCATCCCCGCCCCCCCGGACCTGCCGCATGTGCGGCGGGCCACGACGACGCCCCACGCGCTGGCGCTTGCCGCCGCGCGTCCCAACGGAGATCGCTGTGAACATCGAGACGCTTCCCATCAACGCGGTCAAGGAGTACGACCGCAACCCCCGCACCATCAGCGACGCCGCCGTCGATGCGGTCGCCAAGAGCATCGAGGCCTTTGGCTTCAAGATCCCGATCCTGATCGATGCCGACGGTGTCATCATCGCCGGGCACACGCGGCTCCGCGCCGCGCGGAAGCTCGGGCTGAAGGAGGTACCGACCATCCGCGCGGATGACCTGACGCCCGACCAGGTCAAGGCGCTGCGCATCGCCGACAACAAGGTCGCGTCGCTGACGTCTTGGGACATGGAGCTGCTGCCCGTCGAGCTGGCGGACCTCAAGGGTGTCGACTTCGATCTCGCGCTGCTGGGCTTCAGCGCCGAGGACCTCGCGGCGATCATGGCTCCCGCCGGCAACGAGGGGCTCGTCGACCCTGACGACGTGCCCGCGCCGCCCGACGCTGCGACGACGGTTCCCGGCGACATCTGGGTGCTGGGCAACCACCGCCTGATGTGCGGCGACTCGTCCAAGCCCGAGGATCTGGATCGTCTGCTCGACGGCCAGCCGATCCATCTCGTGAACACCGATCCGCCGTACAACGTGAAGGTCGAGCCGCGGAGCAACAACGCGATCGCAGCCGGGCTGTCATCGTTCACGGCAACGCAGCGGAAGGACGCGAGCGCCGGCGACCAGCAGTCGGCGGACTTGCACCGCTACCCCGAGAAGTCCAAGCCGACGCACAAGAAGCTCCGGGCCAAGGACCGGCCGCTGGCCAACGACTTCGTGTCCGACCAGGAGTTCGACCGCCTGCTCGCGGCGTGGTTCGGCAACATCGCCCGCGTGCTGATCCCCGGCGGCGGGTTCTACATCTGGGGTGGCTACGCCAACTGCGCCAACTACCCGCCGGTGCTCAAGGCGATGGAGTTGTACTTCAGCCAAGCGGTGATCTGGGTCAAGGAGCACCCGGTCCTGACGCGCAAGGACTTCATGGGCAATCACGAGTGGTGCTTCTACGGCTGGAAGGAGGGCGCGGCGCACCGCTTCTTCGGCCCCAACAACGTGCCGGACACCTGGAGCATCAAGAAGGTCAATCCGCAGAGCATGGTCCACCTGACGGAGAAGCCCGTCGAACTCGCGCGACGGGCCATCGAGTACTCGTCGCGGCCGGGCGAGAACGTGCTCGACCTCTTCGGCGGCAGCGGCAGCACGCTCATCGGCGCGGAGATGACCGGGCGGCGGGCGTACCTGATGGAACTCGACCCGCTCTACTGCGATGTCATCGTGCAGCGCTGGGAGAAGTTCACGGGCCGCAAGGCGGAGCGGGTTGGCGCAAGCGCTGTGGCCGAAGAGAAAGCCGCGACACGCGTCGCGGCTGGGAGCAAGGCGTGATGTGTGCCTCACTCGTCGAGGGTCGGGAGCGGGCCGTCGGTCGCTTCGTCCCATTCGAGGGCGTAGCGCTCGGCGATGTCATCGAGGTCATGCTCGGTCAGGTAGTCGGCGGTCTTCCGATCCTGGCAGGCGGCAACAGCCCGCGCCAGGTCCGTCCACTCCTCGATGGTGAGCATCTGGTCTTGGCGAGCGCCGAGCAGGTAGAGTGCGGCCTGGAGCACGGCTTCGAGTTGTGCTTCGCGGTTTGGGGCGGGCGTCGCGGTCATGGCTCAGGCTCCCTTCCCGGCGATGAAGACGCCGCGCTCGTGCTTCTTGAAGCGGGCGGCGGTGCCCTTGGCGGCGATCTCGCGGATGATCGCGGCGTACAGCGTGGCCTCGGGCGTCTTGCCGCCGGGGGAACGCCACAGCTCCTTGGCCTCCATCGCGGCGATCATCTCCTTGGCCCGCATGGGCACCTCGCTCGCGGCGAGCACCTGTGCGGCAGCGTCGAGGGCGCTGACCCGCTTGGGCTTTGGGGCCCTCGGCGTCCTTGGGGCCTCGGCCGTCTTCGGTGCCTTCTCGCTCTTGGCCTTCTTCCCCTTGGCAGCCGCATCCACGTTCGCGTTGTTGGCCACCTCCTTCTCGCTGGGGACCTCGTGTTCCTGCTTGCCGCCCGCCAATCGGCCGTTGATCTCGGCCAGCGCCGCCTTGCGGAGGCGCTCCGTGCTCGACGCGGTGGCGTCGGGCTTGCGCTTGGGCATGCGCTTGCCACCCGGGCCGACGGCTCGCTTCATCGCGGGGGTGCTGCTGGTCTTCTTCGTGTTCGTGCTCATGGTCATCTCCGAACTGGGGGTTGGAAAGCCCGTCGCACGCTGCGGCGGGTTTGGGGGGGAAGCGTGGCCGTCGCGGTGCCCCGCGACGCCGCGTTCGGTTGTTCAGCGGCTCTGCACGATGCTGATCTGGAACTCGGAGCCGTCCTCCATCCGCAGGACCAGCCCCTTGTTGCTCGTGAGCAACTGCGCGCCGTCGAAGGTGTCGGCGTGGGCCAGGCCTTCGGCCTCGCTCACCATGTCGCGGGCGATGTCGGCCAGCGCGATGTCGTCGTCTTCGCCTTCGATCTCTTCGCGGGCGTCGAGGAGGTTCTGGATCAGGGACAGCAGCGTTGTCTGCAGGTCGGTCTCGTTCATGGCGGGTCTCCGGGGTTGAGCGGGCGTTCAGCAGCCCGCGACGCGTTCGATCTCGTTCAGGACGTCGTGGACCATCGAGTTAGTGGCGGCTGCCTGTCCCCGGCGGTCTTGCCCGTAGACGTGCTTGGCCACCTCGGCGGCCTTCGCGTAGCGGGCCTCGCGGCTCTCATCGCGGCGGAACTCGGCGATGACCTTGTCGACGCGGCCTTGCGCGCGGCTCATGCGGAACACGCTGGCGGCCGCGCCGTCGGCCGTGGCTCGCACCGTGATGTCTTCCTCGCTGCCCTCGATGACGATGTGCTTGATCTTCATGGCGTGTCTCCGTGGTGGCGGTCACTCGGCGTCGTTCAGGAAGGCCTCGACGTGCTCGCGGTCCATCCCGCTCATGAACCCGACCAGGTCGATCAGGTCGCTGCGGACCTTCCCGAGGTCGCCCGTTCGGCCCCAGTTGCGAGGGTCGGCCTTGGCCGCCTCGGCGTGCTTGTCGAGTTCCATCTGCAGGACGTCCATCAGCCGGGCGATGTCGTTCCGCCGGGTGGCGTACGTCTCAGCGGCGGTGGGTTGCTGGGGGGCGGGCGTGCGGTTGTGTTTGCGGGTGGTCATCTACTTGCTCCTATGCGTTGGTGTGGTCCGTTGAACACAGAAGCCCGCGTTGCGCGGGCTTCAGGTGGTCGGCAGTTCGGGGTTGCGGGGGCTGGTCGGTGCCTCCTCGCGTGCGGCCTCGCGGGCCGCGTCGCCTCGTCCTTGGCGGTATCCGGTGTGCAGGCCTTCGCGGTACCCGGCCTCGAAGGCGTGGCGGACCAGGTCGCGGATCGACCACACCGGGATCTCGTGGAAGTCGAGGCTGTCGCTCTTGCGGGTCTCGAGCGTTTCGAGCAGGAGCTCGACCTTGGCCCATTCCATCTCAGCGTCGAGGGCCTTCTGCTTGGCGATCCCGTCGAGGCTGGGCTTGGTGTTCTTCCTGGCGTTCTGCGGGGCGTTCATGTTCGCGGTCTCCGTCGCGGGTGCTTGCCCCGCGTTGTGACACATGAAGCCATGACATTCGCCACGAGGCAAGGCAAACCGAAGCGGTTTCGCCGTCATTCCGCGACATGTGGGCAACTGCGTCCGCGATGTGGGCAACTGTGCGCGGGAGGTCCGCGATGACTCCCGAACACGCGCCTAGTCCCGAGCATGCACATGGAATGTCCCGGCTGAACCCCGCCGCGCTTGGCGTCGCGGATGCCGCCCGCGTGCTCTCGCGGATCGGGGGCAAGCCCGTCACCGAGGAGATGCTCCGCGCGGACATCGACGCGGGCGCGCCGTCGAACGCGAACGGCACCATCAACCTCGTGCATTACGCCGCGTGGCTCGTGAAGGAGATGTCTGTGGGGGGTGCAGGTGGCGATTGACCCGCGCCAACTCAGGCCCGGTGAACTGGCGCGGCTGCTCAACAGCACGCCGCTCGGCGAAGTGATCAGCGAGCGACAGCTCCACCGGCATCGCACGCGCGCGGGGTTCCGCGTCGCGGCCGACGGCGACGCGGGCAAGGTCGATCTCTTCCGTTACGTCGCGTGGCTGGTGACGACGCGGCACGAGGCCCTGGCCGAGGCGGCCCGCACGCCCGAAGGGCTCACGGGCTACGAGGCGATGAAGGAGCGGGCCCGGCTCCGCAACGCCATGCTGTCGCTGTCCGGCCGCGACATTGGCGAGCTGCCGCCCGTCGTTGACCCCGCGCGGCGTGCCCGGGCTGGGAAGGACTTCCGGTACTTCTGCGAGACGTACTTCGGGCAGACGTTCCACCTCAAGTGGTCGGACGACCATCTCAAGGTCATCGCCAAGATCGAACAGGCGGTGCTCGAGGGCGGGCTGTTCGCGATGGCGATGCCGCGCGGGTCAGGCAAGACGAGCCTGTGCGAGGTGGCATGCCTCTGGGCGCTGCTGTACGGGCACCGCGAGTTCGTGGCGCTCATTGGCTCAGACGAAGAGCACGCGGCTGGGATGCTCGAGTCGATCAAGGCGGAGTTGGAGAACAGCGAGATCCTCGGTGCGGACTTCCCGGAGGTCTGCCACCCCATCCGCTCGCTCGAAGGCATCCACCAGCGCGCCTCGGGCCAGCTCTACCAGGGCAAGCAGACGCACATCGGCTGGACGGCCCGTGAGATCGTGCTGCCGACCATCCCGGGCTCGGCGGCGTCGGGCGCAATCATCCGCGTGGCGGGGATCACCGGGCGCATCCGCGGCATGAAGCACAAGCGCGTGGACGGCGTGAGCGTGCGCCCGTCGCTGGTGCTGATCGACGACCCGCAGACCGACGAGAGCGCCCGCTCGCCGTCGCAGTGCGCCAACCGCGAGCGGATCCTCGCCGGCGCGATCCTGGGCCTGGCCGGCCCGGGCCGGAAGATCGCGGGGCTCATGACGCTGACGGTCGTCCGGCCCGACGACCTGGCCGACCGCATCCTGGACCGGGACAAGCACCCGCAGTGGCAGGGCGAGCGGACGAAGATGGTGTACTCGTTCCCCACCGCAGACCGCTTGTGGGCCGAGTACGCGCGGCTGCGTGCCGAGGGGCTCAAGGCCGACCGGGGCGGAGCGGAGGCGACCGCGTTCTACAAGACCCATCGCGCGGAGATGGACGCGGGGGCGGTCATCGCTTGGCCCGAGCGCTTCAACCACGACGAACTGTCCGCCGTGCAGCACGCGATGAACCTGCGGATGCAGAACGAAGCGGCGTTCTTCGCGGAGTACCAGAACGAGCCGCTGCCGGAGGTCGAAGTCGCCGACGACCTGCTGAGCGCCGACCAGATCGCCGCCAAGGTGAACGGCCACGCCCGCGGGCTGGTCCCCCTGGGGTGCTCGCACCTGACCATGTTCGTGGACGTGCAGGGCAAGGCGCTGTTCTACCTTGTGGCAGCTTGGGAGGACGATTTCACTGGGCATGTCATCGACTACGGCACCGAGCCGGACCAGAAACAGGCGTACTTCACGCTCCGCGACATCAAGCGGACGCTCGGGGCGGCGTCCGTCCGCGCGGGGGCCGAGGGAGCGATCTACGCCGGGCTCGAGCGGCTCATCGAAGCGACGGTGGCTCGCGAGTGGCGGCGCGATGATGGCGCGATGGTGCGGATCGACCGCTGCTTGATCGACGCCAACTGGGGATCGTCCACGGATGTGGTCTACCAGTTCTGTCGCCAGAGCCCGCACGCCGGGGTGCTGACGCCCAGCCACGGCCGCTATGTCGGCGCGAGCAGCCTGCCTTTCAGCGACTACAAGCGCAAGCGGGGCGAGCGGGTCGGGCTGAACTGGCGCGTCCCGGTGGTCACCGGCAAACGAGCCGTTCGGCACGTGCTCTTCGACACGAACTTCTGGAAGTCGTTCGTGCATGCGCGGCTGGCGGTGCCCATGGGCGACCCGGGAGGGCTGTCATTGTTCGGCCACAAGCCCGAGCACCACCGGCTTCTGGCCGAGCACCTGACCAGCGAGTACCGGGTCCGGACCGAAGGGCGTGGCCGCACGGTGGATGAATGGAAGCTCCGCGTCGAGGGGCTGGACAACCACTGGCTGGACTGCTTGGTCGGCTGCGCCGTGGCGGCGTCGATGGAGGGGGCGGTGCTCTTCGGGACGGACGCCAAAGTCATCGCGAGGCCGCGGCTGAAGCTCTCAGCGCTGAAGGGGCGCCCGCGATGACGATCAGGCCATCACCCAAGCCCGGCCCCGTTCCCAGCCCGCTGCCCAAGGGGCTGGTCTGCCCGAAGTGCGGATGCCAGCACTTCGAGGTGCTCTCCACCCGCGGAGCCCCGAGCGGGGCTGTTCAGCGTCGGCGGCAATGCCGACACTGCGGGCGACGCGTCACGACCGTCGAGCGTCCGGTCGGGTGATCGCACGCTACCGGTAGTCGATCTTGGTTCGCCGCTCATATTCCGCGCGACATCCCGTCGGCTGGATCAGAGAGGTACGGGTGTGCCCCCCGATCCTTCCAGCGATGACGAAGCCCTGCGTGAGGCGACCAAGCAGCCCGCCAAGGCCTCCGTCGACGGCCAGTCCGTCGAGCAGCACCCGCTGAAGGACCAGATCGAGGCCGACCGCTACCTCGCGTCCAAGGACGCCGCGAGGAAGCCCGGCCTCCGCATCAAGTTCGCCAAGATCGTCCCCCCCGGCTCCGTCTGACCCACTCATGCTGAAAGCCATCGCCAACATGATGAGCCGGGTCGGTCGCGGGACGCGAGAGGTCTCTCCCTCCCCGGCGGCGTCGCGCCCACCCGACCCGCACGGACGCGGGTCGCGTTGGGCGGGCGGCGGCCGCCGCGCGGTCGTCGCCAAGTTCGACTCGGCGCAGACGACCGCCGACAACCGCAGGCACTGGGCGAACGCCGACGGCCTCTCGCCCAACGCCGCGATCAACCCGGAGGTCCGCCGAGTCCTTCGCAATCGCGCCCGATACGAGGTCGCCAACAACTCCTACGCCAAGGGCATCGTCCTGACGCTCGCCAACGACACCGTCGGCACCGGCCCGCGGCTGCAGATGCTCACCGACGACGCGGCGGTCAACCGCCGCGTCGAGGAACTGTTCGAGGCGTGGGGGGCGGCGATCGACCTGCCCGGCAAGCTCCGCACCATGCGGATGGCCCGCGCCGAGAGCGGCGAGGCCTTCGGGCTCCTGGTCAGCAGCCCCGGCATCGATTCGCCCGTCAAGCTCGACCTGCGACTGATCGAACCCGAGCAGGTCGCGTCGCCGCACCTGCCGTGGACCCGGGGCGCTCGCGCGGTGCCCAGCGAGGCGGACGGGATCGTGCTCGACGCGTACGGGCTCCCCGCCGCGTACCGCGTGCTGCGCCAGCACCCGGGGGACGTGGGCATCTGGACCGGTCCGGGCGCGGGTGCCGAGCCCGCGTTCGACACGCTCCCGGCCAGCAGCGTGCTGCACTACTTCCGGCCAGACCGGCCGGGGCAGCTCCGGGGCGTTCCGGACATCACCCCCGCGCTGCCGCTGTTCGCGCAGCTGCGGCGGTACACCCTCGCCGTCATCGCGGCCGCCGAGACCGCGGCCGACTTCGCCGCGGTGCTCTACACCGACGCGCCGGCCAACGGTGAGGCCGATCCGCTGGAGCCGATGGACGAAGTCGAGCTCGAGAAGCGCATGGCGACGGTGCTCCCCGGCGGCTGGAAGCTCGGGCAGGTCCACGCCGAGCAGCCGACCACGAGCTACGCCGAGTTCAAGCGCGAGATCCTCAACGAGATCGCCCGCTGCCTGAACATGCCGTTCAACGTCGCGGCGGGGAACTCCTCGGGGTACAACTACGCCAGCGGCCGCCTCGACCACCAGACGTACTTCAAGAGCCTGCGCGTCGACCAGCACCACCTGCGGCTCGCGGTCCTCGACCGCCTGCTCAGGGCCTGGCTCGACGAGGCCGCGCTCGTCGAGGGCCTGCTCCCGCAGTCCATGCGGGTGCGCGGGGCGGCGATGCCGCACACCTGGTTCTGGGATGGCGTCGAGCACGTCGACCCGGCCAAGGAAGCCAACGCGCAGGCCACGCGCCTGACCAACCACACCACCACGCTCGCCCACGAGTACGCCCGTCAGGGGCGCGACTGGGAGGACGAGCTCCGCCAGCGTGCCAAGGAACTTGCGCTCATGGCGGAGCTCGGGCTGCCGGTGGGCCCGACCGCACAACAGGAGTCCGCCCCCGGGCGCGACGAGGAACAGGAGAACCAGGCCAATGCCGTCTGACACCATCGCCTTCAACGACCATCCGCTCGTGATCCGCGCCAACAGGGCAGCCGACGCCGCCGGGTCCACCCCCGCGGCGGCGCACAAGAGCCTGTCGCTCACGGCCGAGGCCGAGTTCGAGTTCATCGCCGCGGCGGGCGGCGATGCCGGTGGCGGCACCGCGCTCCCGCGTTTCCGGATGGTCGCGTACACCGGCAACCCGATGAAGGTCTCCGGCTGGCGGCACCCGGTGGTGATCGACCTGGCGGGCCTGGCGATCCCCTCGCAGTCCCGACCGATTCGCTTCGGGCACGACGCCGCCGCCGGCGTCGGTCACACCAGCGCCGTGATCGTCGAGGACGGCAAGCTCGTGGCGTCCGGGGTGGTCTCCCGCGACACGCACGCGGCCAAGGAGGTCGTGGCCTCGGCCCGCAACGGGTTCCCGTGGCAGGCGTCGGTCGGCACCAGCGTCGAGGCGTTCGAGTTCCTTCGCGAGAACCAGTCCGCCACGGTCAACGGCCGCGAGGTGCAGGGCCCGCTCAATATCGTCCGCAAGGCGACGCTCGGCGAGATCAGCTTCGTCGACCTCGGTGCCGACGGGAGCACCACCGCCAGCATCGCGGCCTCGGGTGACGCCGGGGCCGCGCCCGTGCAGGCTGCTCCCGTTGCTCCGGCAACGGGAGCGCCCGATCCCAGCAATCCGAGCAACCAGGTCATGGAACTGCGGGCCCAGATGGCCGCGGAGACCGACCGGATCAGCGCGATCCGGCGTCTGTGCGCCGGGCAGTACGGCCAGATCGAGTCGCAGGCGATCCGCGACGGCTGGGACGCCACGCGCACGGAACTGGAGGTGCTCCGCGCCAGCCGCCCCAAGCCTCCCGAAGCCCCGATGATCCAGGCCCACGGACGCGGCCCCGTCACCCAGAAGGTGCTGGAGGCCGCGTGCATCCTGTCCGGGCGCATGGAGAGCCCGGAGAAGCACTGCGAGGAGCGGGACCTCGAGGCCGCCAGCCGCGCGTTCGGTCGCACGCTGGGCCTGCAGGAGCTCCTGCTGCACGCGGCCTGGGCTAACGGCTACACCGGGCGCACGTTCCGCGACTGGCAGGGCGTCATGGACGCCGCCTTCGGCCGCGGCATCGAGGCGTCGGTCGGGGGCAGCACGATCAGCATCGCGGGGATCCTCTCGACGGTCGCCAACAAGTTCCTGCTCGACGGCTTCTACAGCGTGGAGCGCACCTGGCGGAACATCTGCGCCGTCCGAAGCGTCACGGACTTCAAGACCGTCACCAGCTACCGGCTCACCGGCAACGACGGGTACGAGAAGGTGGCCCCCGGCGGCGAGATCAAGCACGGGACGCTGGGCGAGGAGTCGTACTCCAACAAGGCCGACACGTACGCGCTCATGCTGGCGATCGACCGCACGGACATCTACAACGACGACCTCGGGGCGATCACGTCGGTGCCGCGCAAGCTCGGCTCCGGCTCGGGCAAGACCATCAACGAGGTCTTCTGGGCGGCGTTCATGAACAACGCCGCGTTCTTCAGCGTCGCCAACAAGAACTACGTCGCCGGCGCGGACACCGCGCTCGGGGTCGATGGCCTGACCAAAGCCGAGGTGGCTTTCATGGACCAGGTGGACACCGACGGCAAGCCCATCGGGGTCCTGCCGCAGATCCTGCTGGTCCCCACGGCGCTGTCGGCGATGGGCAGCCAGCTCTTCAAGAGCCTGGAACTGCGCGACAACACCGGCGGCGCGAAGTACCCGCTCACCAACCCGCACCAGGGCAAGTTCCGCGTGGAGGTCAGCCGCTACCTGGGCAACCCGAAGTTCACCGGAAACTCGACCAAGGCGTGGTACCTGCTGGCGGACGCGAACGACCTGCCTGTGGTCGAGATGGCGTTCCTCAACGGCCAGGAGTCGCCGACCATCGAGACCGCCGAGCAGACCTTCAACCGCCTGGGCATCCAGATGCGCGGGTACCACGACTTCGGCGTGGCGCTGCAGGATCCGCGCGGCGGCGTGAAGGCCAAGGGTGAGGCGTAATGCCGGAGCAGGTCGAGTTCGAGGGCGGTATCGGCATCGAGCCGGGCGGAGAGCCCGGCACAGGAGGTACTCAAGTGTCCACAACGAAGTTCGTTCAGGATGGGGCGGCGATCGACTACACGGCGGCGGCGGACATCCCCGCGGGCGCGGTGGTCGTGCAGGGAGAACTCGTCGGCACCACGCGCACCGAGCTCAAGGCGGGCCAGTTCGGCTCGCTGGCGGTGCAGGGGGTCTTCGACTTCCCCAAGGCCGCCGGGGCGGGCACGGCGTTCACCGTCGGCACGCTGGCGTACTGGGACGCGGCCAACAAGGTCGCCACCAAGAACGCCGCCGCCGGCGCGAACAAGCTGATCGGCAAGGCGGTGAAGGCCACCGTCGACGCCGACACCATCGTTCGCGTGCGGCTGCAGCAATAAGGAGCACCTGTGGGCGACCTGCTCGATCGCGGCGCGGCCTTCCTCGATGCCCAGCGTCACCAGCACCTCTCCCGCCTTGTCCTCTACCGGCGTGGCACGGACGAGAAGGAAGTCCAGGCCACCATCGGCAAGACCGAGTTCGAGCAGGCCGACGACGCGGGGCTCATTCACCGAGTGGAGTCGCGGGACTTCCTGGTGCGAACGGGGGACCTGGATCTGGGCGCTGGCCCGATCCTCCCGCGGGCGGGCGACCAGGTGCGAGAGGCGGTCGGGGCTGGAGTGTTCGTGTACGAGGTCAATGCGCCCGGAGGGCAGCCGCCGTTCCGGTACAGCGACCCGTACCGCAGGGTTCTTCGGGTTCACACCAAGCACATCGCAACGGAGTAACGATGGCAGACGGCAACGGACAGAACGGCAGCGCTCGGTGGGCCGGCGTGGTCGTCACCGTCGTGCTCGCGGCGGGCGCGATGACCATCCAGTGGGGCGTGGTGACCACCAAGCTCCAGCAGGTGGAGAAGCGGCTCGACGAGTTCATCGGCGAGGCCCGCAGCATCCGCGCGCAGTACGCCGAGATGGAACGCAAGATCTGGTTCCTGGAAGGCAAGCTGTCAGGGCTGACTTCCAACTCGCCGCGCCAGAGCGTGCCAACGACGGGTTCGCCTGTGATTGGAGGCGGCCCGTGAGCACCATCACCGCCATTGCCGACGCCGTCGCGGCGCACATCAACGCCGGCACATTTTCGCAGCCGCTCACGGCCGTCCGCATGTACCAGCCCGCGTTCACGCTGGAGGACCTCAAGGACCTCCGCGTATCGGTGGTGCCGCGCACGCTGCAGATGTCGCCAGTCACGCGAGACAGCCTCGCCATCGAGTACGTCGTGGATGTTGGCGTGCAGAAGAAGCTGCCCGCCGAAGGGGCGGACGCGGCGATCGATGAACTGCTCGTGCTGGTCGAGGCGATCGCGGATCACCTGCGGTTCAAGCGGCTGGAGGGCTTTCCCGACGCGGCGTGGGTTGGGATCAGCAACGAGCCGGTGGTGTCGAGCGAGGCGCTCGAACAGCACCGGGTGTTCACGAGTGTCCTGAGTGTGACGTACCGCGAGCGGAGATAGCGCGTGAGGAATGCCATCATCTTCAAAGTCGATCTGGACGGCGGCGACAAGCCGCTGTCGGCGACAAAACTCGTGGCGACCTTCACGCTCACGGCGTCGCACAAGAACACACAGGACCTGCTGCTCTCGGATGGCAAGACGGACCCGATCGATGTCGCGCCGGGCACGCAGTACTACGTCGAACGGGTCAACCTGGCGGACATTCTGGTCAAGAGCAAGGGCGGCGAGACGGTCTACGTGGTCGGCCACAGCGCCGAGTGAAAGGAGTCAGCGATGGCAATCAAGCTCGGCATGGAAGCCGCCCTGAAGTACAAGACGGGCGGCCAGGCAGGCGCAGGCGCATGGACGGCGCTGGGCAACACGCGCGACGTGACGCTGAACCTCGAAGCGGGCGAGGCGGATGTGACCACACGAGCCAACAGCGGCTGGCGGGCAACGGTCGCCACGCTCAAGGAAGCGAGCGTGGAGTTCGAGATGGTCTGGGACACCGGCGATGCCGGGTTCACCGCGATCAAGAACGCCTTCTTCAACAACGACCCCATCGGCCTCCAGATCCTCGACGCGGCCGCGGGTCAGGGCCTGCAAGCGGACTTCTCGATCACGAACTTCAGCCGCAGCGAAGCCCTCGAAGAGGCCATCACGGTTTCGGTGACCGCGAAGGTCACGTACTCGGCGACGGCGCCTTCATGGATCGGTTCATAAGCCCGGCGGTGGAGTCGGTGCCACAGGTGTTCAACGGCTGTTCAACCGCTGTGCAACCGGCACAGCGTCTCAATGGAGGCACGGATGCGGCAGTTCAAGGACAACGCGGGTCGGATCTGGACGGTGGACATCAACGTCGCCACGCTCAAGCGCGTGCGCGGGCTCACGGGCGTCGACCTCATGCAGGTCATCGAGGGGACGCTCATCGAGAAGTTCATCCGTGATCCCGTGCTCCTGTGCGACGTGGTGTACGCCGTGTGCAAGCCCGAGGCCGACTCGGCCAAAGTCTCCGACGAGGAGTTCGGCAAGGCGATGGCGGGAGACGCCATCGAGGCCGCGACGGGTGCGGTGCTGGATGAACTCATCAGTTTCTGCCCGAGCCCGAGGGACCGGGCCAACCTCGGGCGGGTGCTCCAGGCCACCAACCGCGTGATGGACAAGGCCCGCGACGTGACGGAGAAGCGGATCGAGACGCTGACCAGCGAGGGCGAGCTGGAAAAGCTCGTGAACCGACTGCTGGAGACGCCTGGAAGTTCATCTACCAGTGCGCCGGAGCCCTCGGCCTCGACCCCGGGCCCCTGACGCTGCGGGAGCTGGTCGCCATGCTCGACGGCCGCCAGCGCCACGACTGGTCGATCGCCGCCGCCGTCATGTCCGTGGTGGCCAACACCGCCCGCGATCCCAAGCGATCCCGCCTACTCAAGCCCGCCGACTTCGACCCATTCCACAAGCCCCCCCACCCCCAGCGACCCGTCAAGGTTGACGTGTCGGTCCTCAAAGACGTGTTCATCGACCGCCGCATGCCGGAGGTCGCCAAGGAGACTCGTGCATGAAGAGCCTAACCACCCGCCACTATGTCTATCTCGGGGCCCTGATCCTGCTGGCCCTGGTGCTCGCATCGTGCGCCGGTCTCGACCTTGGCGACATCGTCAAGGTCAAGACGCCCAACACGATCCAGCAAACCACCGGCCTGCCATCGACGCTGAGCCTCAACGAGGCCGAGGTTGAGTACCAGAACTGGTTCAACCTCACGCAGACGACCGGCGCGCAGTGGAAGGTCAACATCGAGAAGGCCGGCGAGATCCGCGGGCTGCTCGGCCAACTCACGCTCTCGGCCCTCGACACCGTTGGCCCGACCGTCGCGGGCCTGCCCGTGCTCGGGCCGGCGCTTCCGGCGCTCACTGGCATCGTCGGGCTGTTCATCGGATCCGGCCGTCTCCGCAAGGAGAAGGAGGCGTCGTTCAACAAGGGCCTGGAGAAGGGCAGCGGTCTCGCTGGCACGGGCGGCGGGAATGGCGGGCCGGTTGGGGGGGCGGGGAGTGGTGCGTGATCACCATGCGGATCAAAGACATGTTCTTCGACCGCCACATCGTCATGGCGGCGGTCGACAACGCCAAGCGGAAGGTGCTCAGCAAGGCCGGCGCGTTCATCCGCACGGCGGCCAAGACGAGCATCCGCAAACGCAAGGGGTCGGCTCCTCCCGGGGCCGCGCCCCATTCGCACGAGGGCAGCCTGCGTCGGCTGATCCTCTTTGGATACGACAAGCCCAACGACTCGGTCGTCGTCGGGCCGGTGGGATTCAAGAAGAGCGAGGCACCAAGTGTGCTCGAGTACGGCGGCGACACCGTCGTGTTCCGCAGGCGCGGCGGCAAGCTCACATCGCAGAAGGTCAAGATCGCGCCGCGGCCGTACATGGCCCCGGCGCTGGAAAAGGAGCGGCCCAACCTGCCGCTCTTGTGGCGGAACTCGATCAAGAAAGGGTGATTGAACGTGGCCGACACGCGGGGCATCCGAGCCGGGCGAGCCTTCGTTGAGCTGGGCGTCAGCGACAAGCTGTCGGCTGGCCTGAAGGCGGCCCAGAAGAAGCTCGAAGCCTTCGGCGCTGGGCTGCGGTCCGTCGGCACGAAGATGGCGGGCATCGGTGTCGCCGCGATCACCGCGCTGCTCGGCACCGCGAAGGCCTTCTCCGACTCGGGCGATGCGCTCGACAAGATGAGCGCCCGCACGGGCGTGAGCGTTGAGGCCCTGTCGGAGCTCGGTTACGCCGCCGACCTCTCGGGCACGGACATGGAGACGCTGGAGAACGGCCTCCGCGTTATGCAGAAGACGCTGACGGAGGCGTCGCAGGGTTCGAAAGGGGCAAACGAGGCGCTCGCCCGGCTTGGGCTGACCGTGCAGGACCTGGCGAAGCTCTCCCCTGACGAGCAGTTCAAGCTCCTGGCCGATCGGATCTCCCGCATCCAGGACCCCGCAGCCCGGGCCGCGATGGCGATGGAGCTTTTCGGCAAGGCAGGGACGAAGCTCCTGCCGCTCATGGCCGACGGGGCCGCAGGCATCAACGAGATGCAGGAGCAGGCCCGCAAGCTCGGGCTCACCGTCAGCACTGAGACCGCCCGCGATGCCGCCGAACTCAACGATGCCCTCGGCACGCTGTGGAAGGTCCTCAAGCAGGGTGTGTTCACCATCGGCGGGGCGCTCGCACCCACGATCAAGGACCTGACCGAGCGGATCACGCGCATCGTCGTCAGCGCCACGGCGTGGGTGAAGGCGAACAAGGAAACGGTGGTCTGGGCGCTCAAAGTCGCGGCGGCGGTCGCCGTCGCGGGGATCGCGATCGTCGGCCTGGGCTACATCATCTCTGGCATCGGCGCAGCGCTCGGCATGGTGGCTGCCGTCATCGGCGGGATCGGCACGGCGTTCAGCCTGATCGGGGCCGCCATCGGCGCGATCCTCACGCCGGTCGGCCTGACCATCGCCGCGATCGTGGCGCTCGGAGGCACGCTGCTGGTCGTCACCGGCGCGGGTGGCGAGGCCCTGTCGTGGCTCGCGGAGAAGTTCATCGAGCTGCGTGACTGGGTCGGCAAGGTGGTGGGCGGCATCTCCGACGCCCTCGCCGCCGGTGACATCACGCTGGCCGCCGAGATCCTGTGGTTGTCGCTCAAGGTCATCTGGCAGCAGGGCGTCGCGGCGCTCAACAAGGCGTGGCTCGGCGCGAAGGAGGTCTTCGTCTCGACCGCCTACTCCATGTGGTATGGCGCTCTGGCTGCAGCTGAGATCGTTTTCCACGCACTCGAGGTCGCGTGGATCGAGACGATCGCCTTCCTGTCGAAGACCTGGACCAACTTCGCCACCGGCTTCCAGATGATCTGGGAGGAGGCGTCGTCGTGGGTCGCCAAGCGGATGCTGGAGATCCAGGGACTGTTCGATGACGGGCTCGATGTTGAAGCCGCCAAGAAGGCAGTGGACCAGCAGCTC
>DASVYC010000028.1:0-2516 GCA_036392375.1 Phycisphaerales bacterium | reverse complement strand
CGGGTCGGCACCGTCACCGGGGAACACCACGATCTTGGGCCGTTGATCGGACATCCGAGACGGGGCGAGACGTGGTCCGGAGACCGGATCGGGGGCAACGTGCTGCCTGCGTTTCGCAGGACCTCTCCAACACGTTTCGACCAAGTGTAGCGGAAGCGTCCAATCCCGTGCGCAGGATTCGTCTTTCGATCGGTCTTCATCCGATGAGCGGGAGGATTGGGGCCCCATATCCTCGTACGGCAGGGTTCTGCGCTGCGCAGAACTCCGACATCGCCGTCCGAAAACCAGACCGTTGCCCTCTCCGAACCATGCTCGACGTGCGCGATGTTCACAAGTGGTACGGCTCGGTCCACGCGGTTCGCGGCGTGTCCTTCGCCGCCCGACGGGGGGAGGTCGTGGGGCTGCTCGGCCCCAACGGCGCGGGCAAATCCACGACCATCCGGATGATCACTGGCGTCTTCCCGCCCACGAAGGGCACAATCGCCGTCGAGGGACACTCGACCGTGCACGAGCCTGAGGCGGCCCGGCGGGCGATCGGTTACTTGCCCGAATCCGCGCCGCTGTACCCGGAGATGAGCGTCGAGGGCTACCTCTCGTTCCGGGCTTCGCTGTTTGAGCTCCCTTCGACCGAGCGTCGGCGCCTGATCGATCAGGCCATCGAGCGGGTC
The DNA here is from genome assembly GCA_036392375.1 of Phycisphaerales bacterium. Lineage (GTDB taxonomy): Bacteria > Planctomycetota > Phycisphaerae > Phycisphaerales > UBA1924 > JAFEBO01. Next base: position 1,848 of record DASVYC010000028.1, on the reverse strand, counting down.
GCTATCGGGCCGATGCGGGGGCGGCGGATCGGGACGCTGTCGAAGGGGTATCGCCAACGCGTCGGGCTCGCTTCCGCGATGCTGCACGGTCCCGGGCTCCTCATCCTCGACGAGCCGGCGAACGGCCTCGATCCGGCACAGATCCGCCAGATGCGAGAGACGATCCGCGCGCTTGCCCAGAACGCGTGCGTGCTGCTGAGCTCGCACATCCTGGGCGAAGTGGAGTTGACATGCGACCGGGTCGTGATCATCGCCAACGGCGTGATCCTGGCGGACGGCACACCCGCGGAGCTGCGCGCCGAGCACGCGGGTGGCCACGGGCGTGTTGTGGTTGAGGTCGCACGCGGCGATGCGATCAAGGCCGAGGCCGAGCTTCGGGTGATCCCAGGAGTGTCGTCGGCGCGCGTGATCGGCGGCGACGCGGACTGGGCGACGCTGCACGTGGACAGCACGGACCCGGCCGGGATCCAGGCATCGATCGGGCAGACGCTGGTGCGAGCGGGCGTGCCGTGCCGTTCGCTGCACGCGGAAACAGCGACGCTGGAGCAGGTGTTCACCAAGCTGCTCGAGCGGTCGCGCACGGAGGCCGCGGCATGAGCGTGACGCTGTCGATCGCGCGGCGCGAGTGGGCCTCGCTCTTCCGGCTGCCGGTCGGATGGGTGACTGTTGCGTTGTTTCTCATGCTGTGCGGCAGCGTCTTCGCGCTCGCGGTCCTCAACCCCGGCATGGTGGCGAGCCAGCGGGCGTTCTTCGGTGCGGCGGGTTGGCTCTTGCTTCCGGTGGTGCCCGCGATCAGCATGCGGCTGTTCAGCGAGGAGCTGCGCAGCGGAACCATCGAGCCCCTGATCACGAGCCCGGTGAGCGAGGCTTCGATCGTGCTGGGGAAGTACCTCGGTGCGGCGGCGATGCTGGCGTGCATGCTGGTGCCGACGCTGCTTTACTCCCTGGTGCTTTGGCGAGTGAGTGCGCGGCCGCCGGAGATCGGACCGCTGCTGGCGGGGTATCTGAGTTTGCTCCTGCCGGGCTTGTTCTACCTCTCGCTGGGCACGATGTGCTCGGCGTTCACGGCGAACCAGACGCTTGCGTTTCTGTCCACCTTGTTCGTGTTGCTTCTTCTGCTGCTGGGGTCAGCGCTGCTGCCGAACCTGATGCCCGCCGCGTGGCGGCCTCTGCTGGCGCTCGTGAGCTTCGACGCCCGCATCCAGGATTTCGCCAAGGGCGTGATCGATCCGCGGCACGCGGTGTTCTTCGTCGGTGCGGCGATCCCGCCCTTGCTGCTCGCGGGCGTGGCCCTGCGGGCCCGGAGGCTGGCGTGATGCGGCGCGTTCTCTTCTGGTTCTGGACGCTGGTTGGCCTCGCGGCGGCGTGCGGGGCGATCGGCTTCGCCAACGTTCTGGCGGAGCGGCACCTGCCTCGGTTTGACGTCACCGCGACGGGCGAGCACCGGCTCAGCCCCCGTGCCGCGGCGGTGCTGGGAAAGCTCGACTCACCGGCCCGCCTGGTCATCGCCACCGATCTCCGCAGGGTGAGCCCCGAGGCGATGCGGGACACGACCGACGTGCTGGACCGCTTTTCCAAGAGCGGCAAGGTCGATGTCTCGCTGCTGGACAGCGCGTCTCCCGACGGTCAGCAATCGTTCCGCACGCTGCTGCGTGATCTGACCGAGGCCGACAAGCCGACCCTGGACGCTCAGGCCGCGAGCGTACGTGCCGCCGCGATCACCGCCGTCGACTTGGCGAAGGCGGCGCAAGGTGAGCTCTCGACGCTGCTGCTGGGGCTTCGCGACGCGATCGGCGGCGGCGGTGCCGCGGGCGAATCGGCTCGCCAGACACTTGAGCAGCGGGCGGC
>DASVYC010000027.1:0-8341 GCA_036392375.1 Phycisphaerales bacterium | reverse complement strand
GTCGTGGATCACCACGGCGGAAAGATCGCAACCGGTCTGTTCGCGCTGGTGGTCATCTGGATCATCGTGTTCTGGCTTTGGCAGCCCGCCGAGCCTGGGATCAGCTTCGGCGACCCCGGTCAGTCTCCCGACACCCGCGCCGACACCCGGACCGACAACGCCCCCAAGCCCGGCACGGCCGACAACCCGCCCAGCCGACCGGTGCTTCACGATCCGATCGTCGAGATTCCCTCCAAGCCCGCGCCCACCGTCACCCAGCCGCCTTCGCAGGCGGCTCCCTCCCCCGGCGTGATCGCCCCGGAGTTCACCGAGTACACCGTCCAGCCCGGTGACACCTTCGCCTCAATCGCCCGCCGGTTCTACGGCAGCTCCGGCAAGGCCGAGCTGATCGCTCGCGCCAATCCGCTGGTGGATCCCACCCGCATCAAGAACGGCCGCGTCCTCAAGATCCCCAAGGACCCCAGCAACATCCAGGGCAAGCCCGCCCCCGGTCCCACCGGCGCCGCCCCCGGCACGCCCAGCTCCGCCCCGCCCGCTCCCGGCGCACGCCGCCACACCGTCGAACGAGGCGACACGCTCACGAGCATCTCCCGCAAGTACTACGGCACGATCCGCAAGGCCGACGACATTCTCAAAGCCAACCGCAACGTCCTCACCAAGGCCGAGGACCTCCGCCCGGGCCAGACCCTCGTCATCCCGCCCGCACCCTGACGCCTCCGCATGCCCCGCACCCACACCTTCATCGTCACCGGCGGCGCCGGGTTCGTCGGCTCGAATCTCGCGGCCGCGCTCCAGCACGGACACCGCGCCCACGTCCTCGTCGTCGACGACTGCCGCAGCGGCTCGTTCGCCAATCTCGTCGAGGCCTGCGCTCGCCAGGGCCAGAACTTCACGGGCGAGTTCATCGCCACCGGCGTCGAGGGCCTCGAATGGCAGTCGCTTCTGAAGGCCACCAAAGCCGCCGCCGTGTTTCATCTCGGCGCCATCACCGACACCACCGTGATGAACGAGCGCGAGATGCTCCGCGTCAACGCCGAGAGCTTCCCCGCCATCGCCGAGTCCTGCGCCGCCGCCAAGACGCCTCTCGTCTACGCCAGCAGCGCCGCCACCTACGGCTCGCCCGACGAGGGCCGACGCCGCGTCCCCTTCCCCGAACCCAGCGCCGGTCAGCCCAACAACGTCTACGGCTTCAGCAAGTGGCTGATGGAGTGCACCCACGCCCGCATCGCGGCGGGCTCCAAGTCGCCGCCCTGGATCGTCGGCCTGCGTTACTTCAACGTCTTCGGCCCGGGTGAATCCCGCAAGGGCAAGATGGCATCGATGGCCTTCCAGATCGCGACCCAGATGCTCGCAGGCAAGAACCCCCGGATTTTCGAGCACGGCGAGCAAGCCCGCGACCAGGTCCCGGTCGAGGACGTCGTCGCGTGCACGCTCGCGGGCGCGGGCCTGACGCTCACCGGCACCGCCAAGAAGAAGCCGAGGCCCGGCGTTTACAACCTCGGCTCGGGCGTAACAACCAGCTTCAACGACATCATCGCCGCCGTGCGCGAGGGGCTGGGCATCACCGAGAAGGACCGTCCCACCGAGTACTTCCCCATGCCCGCTGAAATCCGGGCGTTCTATCAGGATTACACCTGCGCCGATATGTCCTCAGCCGCCAAGGGGTTGGGCTTCACGCCTCAACACCCGCCCCGACAGGCGATGGTCAAGTACGCCCGCCTGCTCGCCGATGAACACCACCGACGCACTGGAGCCAAGGCTTGAAACTCCGCAGAATCGTGGTCACCGGCGGCGCCGGGTTCCTCGGGTCTCACCTCTGTGACCGCTTGGTCGCGATGGGACACGACGTCATCTGCGTGGACAACTTCTTCACGAGCCAGAAGAGCAACATCGCCCATCTTTTGGGCAAGTCCAACTTTGAGCTCATCCGCCACGACATCACCCATCCGCTCTGGCTTGAGGTCGATGAGATCTACAATCTCGCCTGCCCCGCCGCCCCCGGCCACTACCAGTACAACCCGATCAAGACGATGAAGACCAGCGTCATCGGCGCGATCAACGCGTTGGGCATGGCCAAGCGCTGCCACGCCAAGATCCTCCAGGCCTCCACCAGCGAGGTCTACGGCGATCCCGACATTCATCCTCAGCCCGAGTCCTACCGCGGCAACGTCAATCCCATCGGCCCACGCTCCTGCTACGACGAGGGCAAGCGAGCCGCCGAGTCGCTCTTCTTTGACTACCAGCGGATGAACAAGGTCGACATCCGTGTCATCCGCATCTTCAACACCTACGGCCCACGCATGCACCCCTTCGACGGGCGCGTCGTCTCCAACTTCATCCGCCAGGCCCTCGCCAACGAGGACATCACCATCTTCGGCGACGGCACCCAGACCCGCTCCTTCTGCTACGTCGACGATCTCATCGACGGCATGATCGCGATGATGAACGGCCCCGCCGGCTTCCACGGCCCGGTCAACCTCGGCAACCCCAACGAGATGACCATCCGCCAACTCGCCGACGCAGTCATCCGCCTCACCGGGTCCAAGTCCAAGCTCGTCACCAAGCCCCTGCCCGCGGACGATCCCACGCAGCGTCAGCCCGACATCACGCTTGCCAAGGCCAAGCTCGGCTGGCAGCCCAAGGTCGAGCTTGACGCGGGCCTCGCCAAGACCATCGCATACTTCAAGTCGATCAACATCGATCAGTACCGCCCGCCGACGCCCAATTTCTGAGTGAGCTTCGGGAGCCCGCATGCAGCCCAACCGGCTGTTCATCGCCGCATACCCGCCGCTCGAAGTGGCACAGTCGCTGCTCGAAGCCGCGCGACCCACGCTCCCCTCGAACGCCAAGCCTGTGTCCGCCGAGCAGGTCCACCTGACGCTGCTCTTCATCGGTGCAGTCCGCCGAATCGAGGTGGACGAACTCGTGGAATCCGTCGACCGTGCCGCATCCGGCCGCGGCCCGTGCCGGCTCACGCTCAACCGGCTCTGCGTTCTTCCCGAGACCGGCGAGCCCCGCCTTCTCGCCGCACTGGGTGACGCCGACGGCAACCTGCTCGAAATCCAAAAGCGGCTCGCGGCGCGACTGGCCCGTTTCCGCCCCAAGGCCGATCGCGATCGGTTCCTTCCGCACCTGACACTCGCGCGCTTCGCCCCGGCGTCGCCGCGAGGGCCCGATGTGTCCATTGAGCCAATCACTTGGAACATCCGCGAGCTGCGGCTCATGGACAGTCGTCTCCGTCCCTCGGGCGCGATCCACGCCTTGGTCCACGCCCGCCCACTCGGATCGTGAATTCTGGTTCGCGCACCCGTCGGCACCCCTGCCACCCGATCGCGAGAAATCGGTACAGTGTGCCCATGAAGCACCTGTTCACCGCCCCGCTCGCCCTCGGCCTGCTTGCTCTCGCTCTGTTCGCCGCGCCCGCCGCCCTCGCGCAGGAGCACGGCGCCAAGCAAGAGAAGAAGAGCGATAAAGAAGACAAGAAGAACGACGCCAAGCAAGACAGCAAAGCGGACGCGAAGTCCGACTCCAAGAAGGACCCCGTCGTCACCGAGCACGACATCACGCTCAACGGCCAGACCATCCACTACCGGGCCACCACCGGCCTGATGCCGCTGCTCGACGACTACGGCAAGAGCAAGGCCAGCATCTTCTATATCGCGTACGAGAAGCTCGAGAAGGGCTCCGACGGCACCTGGCAGCGTGCCGACGCGGGCTCGCGCCCGCTCACCTTCAGCTTCAACGGCGGGCCCGGCTCGTCCTCAGTGTGGCTCCACATGGGCACGCTCGGCCCCCGCCGCGTCGTCTTTGGTGACGAGGGCGAGGCGCTACCGCCGCCCGCCAAGCTCGCCGACAACGAGCACTCGTGGCTCGATCTCACCGACCTCGTCTTCATCGATCCCGTCAGCACGGGATTCAGCCGCGCCAACGAGGGAGAGAACGCCTCCCAATTCCACGGCCTCAGCGAGGACGCCGCCGCCGTCGCCGACTTCATCCGCCTGTGGATCACCCGCAACGACCGCTGGCTCAGCCCCAAGTACCTCATCGGTGAGTCCTACGGCACGACCCGTGCCGCCGCCCTCTCGGGCGAGCTGCAAGATCGCCTGGGCATCTACCTCAACGGCATCACGCTCGTCTCGATGGTGCTCAACTTCCAGACCCTCAGCTTCGACAACGGCAACGACACCGCGTATTGGCTCTTCCTGCCCACGTACACCGCCACGGCGTTCCACCACAAGAAGCTCGCTCCGCCCCTCGACGCCGACTTGGAAAAGACCCTCGCCGAGGCCCGCCGCTTCGCCCGGGATGAGTATCTGCCCATCCTCGCCCGAGGAGACTCCATTACGAAGGAGGAGCGCGACGTCTTCGCCGCCAAGCTGGCGTCGTTCCTCGGCGTGTCGAAGGAGTTCGCGATCCGAGCCGATCTCCGCGTGCCGATCGGGCAGTTCACCAAGGAGCTACTCCGCGACCAGAGCCGCACCGTCGGTCGTCTCGACAGCCGCTACAAGGGCGTGGATCGCTCCGACGCGACCGCGACGTTCGAATACGACCCCAGCATGTCCGCGATCCTCGGCCCTTACACCGCCGCCATCAACGCATATGTGCGTGGCGAGCTCCAGTGGGAGAGTGACGTCAACTACGAGATCCTCACGGGCCGCGTCCGCCCCTGGAAGTTTCCCGACGGCCGCTACCCCGATACCAGCGAGACTCTGCGGGCCTCGATGAGCAAGAACCCGTCCCTCAAGGTTTGGGTCGCCAGCGGCTACTTCGACCTCGCAACCCCTTTCTTTGCAAGCGAGTACACGGTCGATCACATGGGCCTGGATCCGCTCCTGCGTGGCAACGTTTCCATGACCTACTACAAGGCCGGGCACATGATGTACGTCCGCAAAGAAGACCTCGCGGGGCTCAAGAAGGACGCCGCGCGGTTCTACGCGAAATAGCGGGTCTCGCACGGCCGCGGGGCGGAAGCGAAGGAACTGCCGACCGCTTGAAGTAAACCCGAACCAATCGGAACGCCGAAAACGGTTGCACGGGAACTCCGGCTGTCGCCGGACGTATCCGCACGGGAGGTTTGCGCTTCTCCGCACGCCGTCCGCTCTCGGGCGACATCCGGCGGCGAAGGACCCGCGAATCTCTCGTTGGGGAGTTCTCATGGCCGGGCAACAGACAAGCAACCTCACCCGCTCGCTCATCATCTCCGACGGCTCGCTCGCGGCCTTAGTCGCCTGCGCCGCCGCTCGCGAGGCCCTCATCGCATCGGGCGGCGACGAGAAATCCCCGCGCCCCATCGTGCTCTTCACGCCCGTGGGCGACGAGACCAACCACGCCCGCCGCGTCGCCATCGAGAAGCACGCCAAGCTCTACGAACTCGACATGGTGGACGCCACCGCCGATCTCCGCGGCCCCGGAGCCCACGGCGTGAACGGCGGCGGTCTGCACCAGACCCTCGCCATCATCACCGCCACCTACCAGGCCGCCGCCCTCGGCTGCGACCAGGTGGTCTGGCCTGTTCAGATCGGCGGCCAGTCGCCCGACCTCGAGGCCGTCGCCCGCGTCATCGATCGCAGCGTGCTCGTCACCCGCCTCGCCAGCCTCGACAGCGTCGACCACGGACGCCCCGCGATCCGGATCGACACGCCCTACGCAGACCTCTCCGACCGCCAGCTCGCCGACCTCGCGATCGACATGAACGCGCCCGTCGAGCAGGTGTGGTGGTGGAACGCCGCCCAGAGCGGCAAGAGCGAGCACGCCGCCCGCGAGCTCGAGCGCTGGTTCCCCGTGCTCCAGGCCCTCGGCTGGTCGCCCTCGACCAAGAAAGCCGCCTCCGCCGGCTGAGCGGCCGTCGCTCATCTTCGCGCTGCCGTTCCATTTCGCCCCGCGTGCAAAACCGCGGCATGGACGTCACGCGCAGGGAGCCACGCGCACCCCAACTCCCCCGCAGGTCGAAGCCTTGCGTCCCAGGTCCGAAGCCCTCAGTCCGACCCATTCTCTCTCCCCTAACCTTCCGCCCTATGACCACGGGCTCGACCAAGAAAGCAGTTGTTTCATCTGTCCGCAGCGGCGTCTGTCACCGCTGGAGCAAGTCGCTCATCCCCACCACGCGTGAGGCGCCCAACGACGCCGAGACGCCCAGCCACATCCTGCTCCACCGCGCCGGCTTCATCCGCCAGGTCGGGGCCGGCATCTACGACTACCTGCCGCTGGCTCACCGCGTGCTGAACAAGGTCTCGGACATCGTCCGCGAGGAGATGGACGCCGCGGGCGCGACCGAGCTGCTCATGCCCGCGCTCGAGCCCTTCGAGCTCTTCGAGGGCACGAAGCGTCACCTCGACTACGGCGACAACCTCTTCAAGCTCAAGGATCGCAAGGGCCGTGACAACGCCCTCGCCCCGACACACGAGGAAGTGATCACCCAGCTCATGATGGGCTCGGTCAGCAGCTACAAGCAGCTTCCGCTCAACCTCTACCAGGTCCAGACCAAGTTCCGCGACGAGGCCCGTCCCCGCGCCGGCTTGCTCCGCTGCCGCGAGTTCATCATGAAGGACGCGTACTCCTTCCACATGCACGTGGAAGGCCCCGGCGGCCTCAACGAGGCCTACGACGCGATGTACCGCGCCTACACCAACATCTTCACCCGCTGCGGCCTCGACTTCACCGCCGTCGAGGCCGAGTCGGGCCCCATCGGCGGCAGCGCCAGCCACGAGTTCATGGTCAACTGCGCCAGCGGCGAGGACACGATCCTCAAGTGCCCCGTCAGCGGCTATGCCGCCAACGTCGAGAAGTGCGAAACCGGCGAACGCCCCAAGGGCACGCTGCAGGAACCCCCGACCGGCGAATGGACCGAGGTCCACACGCCGAACCTGCCTGGCATCACCGAGGTCGGCAAGGCCATGGGCGTCAAGCCGGAGCGCATGCTCAAGACCATCGTCTTCAGCGTGGATGAGGCCGAAGGCAAGTCGTTCAAGTGGATCATCGCCACCGTCCGCGGCGATCACGACGTCAACGAAGGCAAGGTGAAGACCCTCGCCGGCGTGAAGAAGGTCGTTATGGCCGACGAGAAGGCCGCACGCGCCGCGGGCTTTGCGATCGGGTATGTCTCGCCCAAGTGCGTCAACTTGGTCCCCGGCACGCTGCTGCTCATTGATGCCGACGCTTCGCACGGCGGCTTCTGGGCCACCGGAGCGGATAAAGCGGACTACCACGCCAAGCACTTCAACTGGCGCCGCGATGTCGGGTCATCGCTCGATGACGGCGGGCGTGTGAAGGTGGGGGATGTCCGCAACGCGCTGGAGGGGGATCCGTCGCCGCGGGCGGCGGGAGCCAAGCTGGTGACCGGCCGCGGCATCGAGGTCGGGCACATCTTCAAGCTCGGCACCAAGTACTCCGACGCCATGGGCTTTGCGATTCTGGATGCTACACAACAGAAGAAGCCCGTCATCATGGGGTGCTACGGCATCGGCGTCAGCCGCACGATGGCGGCGAGCGTAGAGCAGAACAACGACGCCAACGGCATCTGCTGGCCGGCGCCGATCGCGCCGTACCACGTGCTCATCACGCTCATGAAGCCCGAGGACGCCAAGCACAACGAGGTCGCGGGTCGGCTGGCGTGCGAGCTGGTGGGCCTGGGGATCGACGTGCTCATCGACGATCGCGACGAGCGGGCGGGGGTGAAGTTCAAGGACGCGGACCTGATCGGCGTGCCGATCCGGCTGACGCTTGGCGACAAGGCCCTGGAGCAGGGGGGCGTGGAGTACAAGGCCCGGCGCGATGCGGGCAAGGGCGAGGTGGTGCCGCTCGCGGACGTGGCGGTGCGGTGTCTCGCGGCGATCAATGGGTGAAGCGCATGGCGAGTGAGCACAGAGCCGTGGTGGTGCGGCGTGCGGCGGCTGCGGATATGCCGGTGGCGGCGGAGTTGTTCCGCGAGTACACGGCGAGCATCGCGCACATCTGTGCCGCGTCGTTTGCGCAGCAGAATATTGAGCAGGAGCTGCGGACCTTGCCGGGGAAGTACGCCCAGCCGGCGGGGTGCATTTTGCTGGCGTTTGGTGGGGGCGGGGGTGGGGGTGGGGCGGTTGGGTGTGTGGCGTTGCGGCCGATCGAGGCTGCTGCGCACGATCGGGCGGGGGAGCGGGTGTGCGAGATGAAGCGGCTGTACACGCGGCCTGCGGCACGCGGGTTGGGGGCGGGGCGGCGGCTGTGCGAGGAATTGATCGCCTTCGCCCGGGGTGCGGGCTACACGCTCATGAAGCTGGACACGGAGCCGGAGCTGGCCGCGGCGTGCGCGCTGTATCGTGCGCTGGGATTCGTGGAGATCCCGCGGTACAACGATGATCCGAAC
>DASVYC010000026.1:0-136924 GCA_036392375.1 Phycisphaerales bacterium | reverse complement strand
GGGGCAGGGGAGCAGCGGGGAAGGGGAGCAGGGGGAAAGACAGCCAAACGTGCAGTGGGAAGGTGATCCCGACGACGAACGCGCCATCAGCACCAAGCCATCGGTGCGGCCAGTGCTCGTGAAGGGTCGCGGAAACTACGTCAGCATCCGGCGGCTCAAGCTCGCGAGCGAGCGCCAGGACAAGATGATGGCCGATCCCGCGGCACGGCGATCGTTGCATGTGATCGAGGATTGGGCCCGCGAGACGCTCGACGGCACGCTCAGCACGCTGCCGGCGCTGGAGCGCATGGGGGTGTGGGACAAGGTGCAGTCGGACAGCGGCAACTGCATGGGCCGTAAGTGCTCGAACTACGACCGCTGCTTCTATCAGGCTGCCCGCGCGAAGATGGAAGGGGCGAACCTGCTCATCACCAACCACGCGCTGTTCTTTGCGGACCTGGCGATGCGGGTGCAGGACATCGGGTTCCTGCCGCGGTACGACCATGTGATCCTGGACGAGGCGCACTGCGTCGAGGATGTCGCGAGCGAGCACTTCGGGCGGAACCTGGCCGAGGGGCGGGTGATGCACCTGCTCACGACGCTGTGTCATCCTCGGACGGGGAAGGGGTACCTGCCGCAGCTTGCGCTGATCGCCGGCGATCCCGCGGCGGTGGAGCGGGCGATGCAGCTGGCGATCATGGCCCAGAACGAGACCCGCGCGTTCTTCGAGGCCGTGCTGCGGGCGACCAAGAGTTCCAGCGACACCGGCTCGGGGTTCGCGGGCGCGTTCGGGAATGCCGGTGGGCGCTTGCGCGTGCCTGGCGCGGTGGACAACACGATCACGCCGATCTTCAAGGACCTGGCGCTGCGGCTCACCACGCTCCGCGACCTGGTGAAGAACGAGCCCGACAAGTTCGAGTTGAACGCGTACGCCCAGCGGGCCCAGATGATCGCCGAGGACGCGCACGTGCTGGTCGAGCAATCGCTCCCGGGCTGCGCGTACTGGGTCGAGACCAGCGGCGACGACGGGGCGGGATTCCAGAAGGTCACGCTCGCGTGCGCGCCGGTCGAGGTTGCGGCGCTCTTGAAGGAACATCTCTTCAACAAGGACCACAGCGTGGTGCTGACCAGCGCCACGCTGGCGACCAAGACGGCGGACCTTGCACGCATACCACGCGCAAGCGTGGGGCCGCAGCAGCGGGTGAAGTCGTTGGTCTCAAGCGAACCCGATGATGGACCTCGCTTTGTTCCCGATGGGCAAGACGACCGGCCGGAGGCGAGTCCCGCTGGAGTTGAAGACCGGTTGGAAGCTGCTCCCAGAATTCGAGCCAAGGACACGGACGCGTTCGCGCACGCGATGGACCGCCTCGGCGCCGACGGCGCCGACACGCTGCAGGTCGGCAGCCCGTTCGATTACCAGAACCAGGTCGAGATGATCGTCGATCTCAGCCCGCCCAGCGAGCAGGCGTTTGATCCGTTCGACGCGGGAGACACCGAAGCGCCGCTGGCGCGGCGGGACTGGCGGGCTGGCAAGGCCAAGAGCCCGGTCGATGATCCGCGTCATATCGCCGAGCGGGTGGTACACCACGTCCGCGAGACCGACGGCGGCGCGTTCGTGCTCTTCACCAGTCTTTCCACGCTGCGGCAGGTGGCGCGGCTGGTGCGTGAGCCGCTGTCGCGGCTCGGACATCCGGTGCTTGCTCAAACCGTCGACGGCTCGCGGACCGCGATCCTCGAGCAGTTCCGCCAGGACGAGCGGAGCGTGCTGCTGGGTGCGGCGAGCTTCTGGCAGGGCGTGGATGTCCGCGGGCGTGGGCTGCGGAACGTGATCATCACCAAGCTGCCGTTCGATCCGCCCGACCGCCCGCTCACGCAGGCGCGGCACGAGTTGATCGCGTCGCGAGGCGGCGACGCGTTTCGTCAGGACACCATGCCGCGAGCGATCATTCGGTTCAAGCAAGGCTTCGGGCGGCTGATTCGAAGCGCGTCCGATAAAGGTCGCGTCGTGGTGCTTGATCCGCGGCTTGTGCGTTCGGGGTATGGCCGGAGATTCCTGGATGCGTTGCCTCCGGGGGTGCGGCCGCGGACGCTGGAATGAGGATGGTCTGCGTGCGGCGGGCGCGCCACCGGAAATCTGGCGCTCGTGGTAGCCACGGGGCGAGGCGGCGTCGCACTGCCGACGGGGTGTGTCCCTGTTCATCACGCGGCCGTGGCGAGTCCGACGGCCCAAGGAGAAAGTGCCATGCGTCGCTCGAACATTGTCACGCGTTCTGTCCGTTCGATTCTGCTGGCCGCGGCTCTGACCGCGGGCGGCGTGTCGGCTTCCGCCGCCAACGTCGGCACGGCGTTCAGCTACCAGGGTCGCCTGCTCGACGCCGGCGCGCCCGCCAACGGCACGTACGACATCCAGGTGCTGCTGTTTGATGCCGCCGCCGCCGGCGCACAGGTCGGCGCCACCCAGACGCTGAACGACGTGGTCGTCAGCAACGGCATCTTCACCGCGACGGTGGACTTCGGGGCCCAGATGAACGGCGACGCGCGCTGGATCGAGCTGCGCGTCCGCCCGGGCAACTCGGCCGGTGCCTACACCATCATCAACCCCCGCACCGCGATCGAGGCGACGCCCTACGCCCAGGCCCTGCGACTGCCGCTGACCGAGAGCGTGAACAGCGGCAGCACGCTGATCAACATCACCAACGAGAGCACCAGCGGCGCCGTGATGCGTCTCACCAGCGCCGGCCCCAGCGGCGACTTCCCCATCGGGTTCTTCCAGCCGGTGTTGTCGGCCGACACCAACGACGGCAACGGCATCTTCGCGCTCACCAGCGCGAGCGGTGCGTACGGGGTGTACGCGGTCTCCAGCGGCTCGGGCGGTCGTGCGCTTGTCGGCATCAACAGCGCCGCGATCGGCCGCGTCTCGACCATGAACATCACCGACGTGACCAACGCTTCCAATGCCCTCGAGGTGACGACCGTCGGTCTCGGCAACGCTGGCCGCTTCGTGAACTCCAACGAGTCGTCCGAAGTCCCCACCGTCTTCGCATCCAGCGAGGGCGCGGGCGACACCATCCCGTCGGGCACCCAGCTCAACGGCATCGCCATCCGCGGCGAGGGCAACGGCCTGCGTGGCATCGGCGTCTCCGGCAAGGGCGCGACGGCCGGCGTCTTCGGCTCGGCCTCGACCGGCGGCGCGGGCGTCTACGGGCGCACCACCGGCGGCTCGACCCAGAACGGGATCACCGCGGGCGTCCGCGGCGACGGCAACGGCGCCGGCACCGCCGCCATCGCGGGCTTCAACAACCTCGGCACCGCGATCTACGGCCAGAGCAGCGGCACCAACAACGCCGGTTTCTTCTCCGGCAACGTCCTCGTCACCGGCGACCTGCAGGTCAACGGCTCGAAGAACTTCAAGATCGATCACCCCCTCGATCCCGCCAACAAGTACCTGATCCACGCCGCCATCGAGAGCAACGAGATGAAGAACATCTACGACGGCGTCGCGGTCATCGGCTCCGACGGCACGGCGACCGTGAAGCTCCCCGGTTACTTCGGTGCGCTCAACGTCGAGTACCGCTACCAGCTCACCTGCATCGGCGGCCACGCCCCGGTGTTCGTCGCCGAGGAGATCAGCCAGAACCAGTTCAAGATCGGCGGCGGCAAGCCCGGCATGAAGGTGTCGTGGCAAGTCACCGGCGTCCGCAACGACGCCGCCGCGATCTCTCGGCCGCTGCAGGTCGAGCTCGACAAGGTCGGGCGCGAGATCGGCAAGTACATCAACCCCGAGGCGTTCGGCCAGCCGCTCGAGAAGTCGATCGACAGCATGGCGGGCATGAAGGTTCCCGCGACGAACTGATCTCGTGTCACACGCGTTCGCTCAAACGGACCCCCGGCACGACTCCCGCCGGGGGTTCGTGTTTTTGGACGCGGGGTTTGTGGGGGCGGGGTTTTCCAGACCCCGCTGCGGGTGTCAAGCCGTGACACACGGTGCGTATTGGAGTGCGAGGGCGCGATGCATTGTCCGCTACGCTCTGGTCGGTGCTTGATGGCCACGGCTACCACCCTGCCTCGCGCGTGCTCGCATGGATCGATGCGAGGCGTTGGTGGCTGTGCGCGGCGGCGCTGGTGTTCCACGCGGCGTCGTTCAGCGGGGTGTGGCGTGTGGGGCCGGATTCCGCGATCTACCTGGACGCCGCCCGCGGCGTGGTGGAGGGTCGGGGCCTGGTCGCGAACGAGGGGCCGTACACGCACGGATTCGCCGGCTTTCCGATCCTGCTGGCATGGGTCGAGCGTGCCTTTGGTTCGATGATCGCCCCCGGCGTCGCGGTCACGCACGCGGCCGGACTCCTGAGCGTGGTCATGGTGTTCCTGCTGATGCAGCGCCACGCCGGTCGTGCGGTCGCGGTGCTGGTGACGTTCCTGTTCGCGGTGAACGCGAATCTGGTGCGGCACTGCGGAGAGCTGCTGGCCGATGTCCCGTTTTTGCTCGGGTCCTCCGCGGCGCTTCTCGGCTACGAACTCACCTTTGCACGGCCGGGTGAGCGTGACGCGGTGCGGCGGGGAGTTCTCGCGGCGGCGCTGTTGCTGGGAGGCGTGGCGCTCATGGCTTCGATGCGAATCGTGGTCGCGGTGGTGCTCGCCGCGCTCGCGGTTGATTTGCTGTGGCGGTGCCGGCGCGGCAGAGCAAAGTGGGCGGCGCTGGCGACGTGTGCGGCGGTCGCGGGCATCGCGCTGGTGGTCCGTCTCAACGACCCACGGATGAGCGATGGCTGGGAGCTCCTGCCCAAGGAGAGGTACCTGCTCGAGTCCGTGACCAACATGGGCTTGCGGCTCGATCGCGTCGCGGGCTTCACGTTCGGTGAGTTGGCGCTGCGGGTCACGCCCGGGGCGATGCTCGGCAACCGCGTGGGGGTCTGGCCGGTGGATCTTGTGATCACGGTGTTCGTCTTTGCCGCGGGCGTGGCGCTGGTTCGGCGTCGGGTAGCGTGGGGGGTGGTGGTGGCGCTGTGCTTGGTGCAGTGGCTGCTGTTCTATCCCGACGCGCGGTACTTCCTGCCGGTCTTGCCGCTGCTCATCCTGGGTTGGTGGGACGCTGCTGGGGTGATGGCGGCGCGGCTCTCGCTGCGGGGTGGCCGACGGCTGATGGTGGCGACGGCGGCGGTGCTCGCGGGCCCGAACATGCTGCGTGATGTGGGCCATGCGATCGAGCAGCACCGCACGCCGTTCCTGGCGAGTTACCAGGGCGGGCGGTACGAGGGCGTCCCAGAGCTGGCGGAGCGGATCGCGTCCCAGACGCCGCCGGAGCTGGTAATCGTCGCCGACGAGAAGCACGCGGGCCCGCTGCACTATTGGTCGCGGCGTCGGACGCTGAGCCTGATCGAGGGGCGGGATCTTGAGCCTGTGCCGCAGGGACGGCCGTTGGCGGTGTTGCTGCCCGCGAGCGAGGCGCTGGTGGAGGCGCTGGCGGCCTCTGGGCTCGAGATCGGCGAGGCGACGTTGAGCCAATCGCGCTCGGGGCGCGAGCCGCTGGAGATCGCGACGCTGCGGCGGCGGTGATCGCGGCCGTGCACCGATCAGGGCGCCAGCACGATGGGTGTGCACTCGGACAGCGACCCGACGCAGTGATCGACGCGGATGTTCTTGGCGTGTGCCTCGGCCCGGAGCGTGTCGCGTTCGTGCGGCGGCGCGAGCAGGATCGTGGCGCACCCGGCCGCGGCACCGGCGGCGCAGTCACGCAGCGCATCGCCGATCATGACGCTCGTGGCGAAGTCGATGGCGGGGAAATCGCGCCGGGCATCGTGCAGCATGCCGGGCGCTGGCTTGGCCCGCGGGCCGCTGCCGGTGGGTGCGTAGTAGACCGCGTCGAGTTGGACGCCGAAGGGGCGGAGCAGATCGGCCATGTAGTGGTGGATGCGATCGACGTCGGCGGCGGTGAGCCGACCGATCTCGACGCCGCGCTGATTGCTGACGACGATGAGACGGCAACCCGCGTGCTGCCACGCCGCCAGCGTCTCACCCACGCCGGGGAGCAGGACGAAGTCTTCTTCGCGCGACACCCAGTCGCCGACGATGCGGCGGTTGATGGTGCCGTCGCGGTCGAGGAAGACGGTGGAAAACAATGGGGTCAAGCTCCAAAGGGCTCAAACACGTGTGGGACGGCTCCATCTTTGGCCCTTTCGACCCTGCCTTGCGCGTTTGGATGCCAAACACCCTTCCCCGCTTTCGGCCCAGCAGGGCCCCGACCACACCTCCGCGGCTCGCGGGGCGGGGAGGCGCGACCGGTAGCCGCCGGCTCTAAACTTGTCCGTGATCCACAAGCCCGCTCCCGCCCTTGCCCACGACACCGAATCGATCACGCAACTGGTGCGTGACGATCTCCACGTCGCGGCCCGCACCCTCGAGGCGTTCCTCAGCGTCGACGCCAACGTCCGCCGCATCGCCGAGGCCTCGGCGATGATCTACGAGGCGATCCGCGGCGGGAACAAGATCCTCGCCATCGGCAACGGCGGCTCCTGCGCCGACGCCGCCCACTTCTGCGAAGAACTCTCCGGCCGCTTCCGCGAGGAGCGGCCGGCCCTGCCCGCGATCGCGTGCAACGACGCGGGGCACATCACCTGCACCGCCAACGACTACGGCTATGACGCCGTCTTCTCCCGCTGGGTCGAGGCCCTGGGCCACAGCGGCGATGTGCTGATCGCGCTCTCGACCAGCGGCAACTCGGCGAACGTCATCCGCGCGATGGATGTCGCCAGCGAGCGTGGGCTCAAGACCATCTGCCTGCTGGGCAAGGGCGGCGGCAAGCTCGCGGGGCGTGCGGATATCGAATGGATTGTCGCACCGGCCGCCGGAGACTCCCTGCACGCCGACCGCATCCAGGAAATCCACATGCTCATCCTGCACAATCTGGTGCGGGCGATCGAGCTGCGGATGTTCGGGAAGTAAAGGCGGTGCGGTCGCGTCAGGCACCGCGGCTTCACCTGTTCGGACGTCAAGCGGCGCGACTCTTGGCATGCGCGGTGCGAACGCAGGGTTGGACCCAGGGCTGTCGAAGCCGGTGGCACCCTGCGGTTGTTCGCGTGATTTACCCCGGCACGCGCACCAGGAAGCTTGGACGCAGGCTCTCGGTGGGGCGGCCTTGCGAGTCTACGCCTTTCTCCTTCATGCCCCCGCCGTTGACCAAGCCGTGGGGGAACTTCTGCTGCAGCTCGCGCAGACCTTTGCCGGCGCCGGGGCGGAGGCTGTAGCCCTCGTCGATTTCCTGCTGCGTGAAGAGGCCGACGGTGACGGTGCTGCCGGCCTGGTCGTGGAAGTAGAACGCGTCGTTGCCGTCCTTGCGGAGGGAGCGGACGGCGTCCTCCGCGGCCTTGCGGAACTCGCGCAGCTCGCTGGCGGTGGGACGCCCATTGGGGTTGGTGTAGATGTTGATCTGCAGCGTGTACTCGACGTCGCGGTAGCGCTGGCGGGCGTTACGCAGGTCCCACTCGGGGATCGAGCCCTTGATGACGGCGGCCTGCGGCGGCACGAGATAGGCGCCGGCGTACGGGCGCTGGCCGTCCACGACGAGTTCCTTCACGCGCTTGAGGAGCTGCTGGGCTTCGGGCGCAGAGGGTGATTCGAAGTTGCCGGCGACCACCGCGGCTCCTTCGCCCATCGGGCGGACGGTGGCTTCGGGGATGCCCGAGCTGCGGACGCTCTTGAGGATGTTCTGCGTGGCGCGGGCGTCGAGCTCGGTCTTCATGGAAAGGATGAGCACCGACCAGCCGCCGCTGGGCGTGTCGGTGGTCACCGCTCCCGAGCTGTCGAGCGTGGCGGCGGGAGCACGATCAGGGAAGAGCTCTTTGGCCTGATCGCGGAGCGTCGGATCGGCGGCGGGCTCGGCGGGTTTGGTGGCACATCCCGCGGCGAGGATGCCAGCGAGAACCGCGGTCGCCGCGGATAGAAGCTTGCGAGCCGGGTCAGTCACCCCTGATTTGAATTCGGATTTTGATAGCATTTTGGCTGCTCGGTTTGTTATCGGATGCTATTTGGTATGAAGCGGCAAGTTCGGCGCGGTGGGATGAGATTTTTTTCGCGCAGAGTGTCCACCGACCAATCTGAAAATCAAGGGCGGAAAGGGGTTAGATTTCCTTGACCCGAACATGCAAGTTTGAAGATCTTGGAGATCGGCCGTCGATAGATCCCGCATCTTCGGTGTGTTCGGGCCTTGGTGAGGAACCGGGACCCGAACAAGAAGGTGTTCCGTCGGCGTGTGGGTCGGCGAGAGCGGCAGGGTCGCGAGCGGTCCGCGGTGTGCGGATACCCGGTGGGAGACCGGGAGTGCTCGGCGGACTCGATCGGCCTTGGTGGGCCGTGCCGCTCGGAGGCGACCCGTGGCGTCGGCGAGAAGGAGTTGGACGTTGGACGCTCAAGCACGAGTTGGTGGCGTTGGTGGCGGGGGTGTGCCGCCGGTGGTGGTGAACAAGGCCCAGGTGGCCTCGGCGGTGGGACGGTACGCGGGCACGGCCGGGCCGCGGGCTTCGACCGGCGCGACGTTGCAGCGGGCGGGAGACCAGGTGGACGTCTCGACCGTCAGCCGCAGCCTGGCGCCGTTCATCGAGAAGCTGAAAAAGGGCCCCGTGATACGCGAGGCGGTGGTGGCGCAGGTTCGCAAGGAGATCGCCGAGGGTTCCTACGACACCCCGGAGAAGCTGGACGAGGCTCTGGACGGCGCGATCGAGGATGTGCTCGACGATCGTCGGTAAAGAGCAGCGCAGAACCACACCGGCCTTGGGGGAGGCCGCACAAGCCATGAGAGAGAGCCGCACCCGGCGTTGAAAGACGCCGGGTGTTTGGTTTCGGGAGAGTGGGGTGAACGTTGGGTGAGGGGTCCGAACGCAGCCCGACCGTTGGGGAACGGGCGTGGCCCCCTAGAATGCAGACCGGTGGGGAGACCCGACCGGACAAGAGGAGCTGCCAACCGTGGAAGCCTTTGAGAAACTGAAGAAGATCATTGCCGAGGCCGAGGCCGACGTTCTGAAGTTTGACGGCGGGAACAAGGCCGCCGGGACGCGCGTGCGCAAGGCGATGCAGGACGTCAAGGCCGCGGCTCAGGAGATCCGCGAGAAGGTTCTGGAAAACCGCGATGTCGAGAAGCCCAGCTGAGGCCAGTGCCAGCGGAGCGGCGGCGGTCCTCGGGAACGAGGACGAGTCGCAGAGCGCGCCGAGCAAGCTGCTCTTTGACTTGAGCGGGATCGATCTGAGCAAGATCGTCGTCACCAAGAAAGAGCTCGAGACATGGAACCCGCACCGCGGGGACATGGCCCTGCTCGACGGGGTGGTGTGGCGGAACGAGGACGCGTCCAAGGGCGTGGGTGTGCACCACGCGCGGAAGACCGAGTTCTGGGCCGCGGGACACTTCCCGGGGCGTCCGATCATGCCGGGCGTGCTGATGGTGGAGACGGCGGCGCAGCTCGCGTGTTATCTCTACAACGCCCGGATCGGCAAGCCCACGCTGGCGGTGTTCCTGCGGATTGAAGAGTGCGTGTTCCGCAGCATGGTGGAGCCGGACCGCGATCTGTTTATCTTGTGTCAAGAGGTCAAGCGGAACCGACGCCGCTTCATTTCCGACGTGCAGGGCGTGGTCGAGGGCAAGCTGGCGTTCAGCGCCCGGATCAGCGGCATGAGCATGGAAGCCTGAAGCGGCGATGCAAGCCTTGGGGGCGGGGCCTTCCAGGCCCCGGCGCCAAACGGCTTTGTTTTCCAAAGAAGTCATCGCGCGGGGGCTGGAAGCCCCCGCCCCCGAAGCGCCGATGATGAACGCATGACTTCGACGCCGTATCCGTTGCTGTTCGCCCCCATCTTCAAGGACAAAGTCTGGGGCGGCCGCGCGCTCGAGGCGTTGGGCAAGACGCTCCCCGCCGGGAACATCGGCGAGTCGTGGGAGTTGGCGGACCTGGATTCGACCAGTGTCTCCGGCGGCGGCGGCGGGGCGGAGCATTCGAAGATCATCAACGGGCCGCTCGCGGGACAGACGATTCGTGATGCGGTGAAGCAGTGGGGGCGCGATCTCCTCGGTGCAACGAAAGCGTCGGCGAGCGGCGCGTTCCCGCTCCTGGTGAAGTTCCTCGACGCCCGCGAGCATCTGTCGATTCAGGTGCACCCATCTCCCGCGTACGCGAAGGCGAACCCGGGGGCGAACCTGAAGACCGAGTGCTGGTACATCTTGCATACGGCGAAGGTCGCGGGTCCCGGCGGGCAGATGCACGAGCCTGTGATCTTCAAGGGTCTCAAGCCCGGTGTCACGCGGGCGGACCTCGAGCGAGCGATCCGCGAGGAGCGCGTGCCCGAGGTGATGCAGGCCGTGCCGGCAGTCGTCGGCGAGTGCCACAACCTGCCGAGCGGGACGATCCATGCGCTGGGCGCGGGGGTGGTGGTGGCCGAGGTGCAGACTCCGAGCGACACGACGTTTCGGGTATACGACTGGGCGAAGGAGTACGGCCGCAAGGGGCGGGAGCTGCACGTCGCTCAGAGCGTCGAGTGCACAGACTTCGGCCCGGCGCCGGCGCTCGCGAAGCTCGCGCCCGGTGCGAAGCGCGGCAGGCTCGTCACGACCGAGTTCTTCCGCGTCGACGAGGTGCGGCTGAAGGCTGGCGAGTCGCTCGCGTTCGCCGATGCGGGCGCTCCCGACGCGACCACGCGCGCTCATGCATTCATGGTGCTGGCTGGAACTGGCGCGGTGCGCGCGGGCGGGCATGAAGAAGTCCTCACCCGCGGGCAGACCGGGCTCGTGCCCGCGGCGCTCGTGCCCGGCGCGGCGTTGATCGCGGCGAGCGAGCTCACCGCGTTGATCGTGGACGTCTCCTGACGTCGGGTTAGTTTTTCTTGTGGACGATTTCACCGACCTTGCGCGACACCGGGGCGTATACCTCGGTTGTGTGCGCGGTTCTTGCGGCTTTGTGTCGCCGCGCGCCGCCTGTCCGTCGCCGCGGCGACGAGGAAAGGACGACCGCATGAAGTCTCCGCCGCGGCTTGTTGTGGTCGCCAACCGATTGCCCGCGTCGCGTGTGGGGAGCGGGGCGAGCGTGCGGTGGGAGCGGAGCCCGGGGGGGTTGGTGGCGGCGGTGGCTCCGGTGCTCGAGGAACGCGGGGGCGTGTGGATCGGATGGGACGGCGGCGCCGGGCCGGCGCCGCGACCGGGGCGGTCGGGCTCGATCGACGTGCGGGCGGTGGGATTGTCGCGCGGCGACGTCGAGCGGTACTACCACGGCTTCTGCAACACCACCATCTGGCCGCTCTATCACGACGCGATCGTGAACCCGGAGTTCCACCGCGCATGGTGGGAGCCGTACATCGAGGTGAACAAGCGCTTCGCAGCTTCAGCGTCGAAGGTGCACCGTCGGAACAACCTGGTGTGGGTGCACGACTACCAGTTGCAGCTTGTGCCGCGAATGATCCGGGAGCGCAAGCCCAAGGCCCGGATCGGGTTCTTCCTGCATATTCCCTTCCCGCCCGACGAGCTGTTCGCGTGGCTTCCGTGGCGGAGCGCGATCCTGCGGGGGCTGCTCGGTTCGGACGTGATCGGGTTCCAGACGCAGGCGAGCGCCGAGAACTTCGTGCGGGTCGCGAAGCGTTACGCGGGCGCGGAGGGGACGGAACGTGAGCTGACGAGCGAGGGCCGGACGGTGCGGGTGATGGCGTGCCCGATCTCGATCCCGTCGGAGGAGTTCGCGAAGATCGCGGCGTCGCCCTCGGTGCGGCGTAAGGCCGCGGAGATCAAGGAGCAACTGGGCGGGCGGAAGATGCTCTTGGGCGTGGATCGGCTGGACTACACCAAGGGCATCCCGCTGCGGCTGGCGGCGTTCCACGAGTTGCTGCAGGAGAAGAAACTCTCCGTGCACGAGTGCGTGATGGTGCAGATCGCGGTGCCGAGCCGCGAGTCGGTGCCCGGCTACGAGGAGACCCGGCAAGAGGTCGAGTCCATCGTGGGACGCATCAACGGCGAGGTCAGCATGCCGGGCAAGGTGGCGGTGCATTACTTCCGGCGCTCGCTGTCGCGCGAGGACCTGGTGGCGTACTACTTGGCGGCGGATGTGATGCTTGTGACGCCGCTGCGCGACGGCATGAACCTGGTGGCGAAGGAGTATGTGATGTGCCGCGACGGGGGCACGGGCGTCCTTGTGCTGAGCGAGTTCGCGGGTGCGGCGCGGGAGCTGCGCCGGGCGCTTCTGGTCAACCCGCGAGACGTCGAGACGCTGAAGAAAACGATCATGCAGGCGGTGCAGATGTCCGAGGAGGATCAGCGGATGCGGATGGCGATGCTGCGGTCCAATGTGCGTCGCCACGACGTGCACGATTGGTCGCGGACGTTCCTGGAAGCGCTGGACGAATGATGGAGCGGGAGGTGCGCACATGCCCAAGGCACGCCTGGAAAGTCTGAGTAAGTCGGCGCTGCTGATGGTGGCGTGTGATTTCGACGGGACGATCTCGCCCCTGGTGCCGATCCCGCAGCACGCGAAGATGGACCCGCGGTGCGAGGCCGCGCTGGTCGCGCTCGCGACGCTGCCGCAGACCCGCGTCGCGATCATCTCGGGGCGGGACCTAGCGTGGCTGAGCGGGGCGACGGCGTCGATCCCGCGTGCGATGCGCTTCGGCAGCCACGGTGTCGAGGAAGAGGGAGCTGCGGTCGAGTTCGTCTCGACCGAGGGCAAGGAGGAACTGGCCGCGAAGCTGGACGAAGTGGCGGCCCGCATCAAGGGGTGTCTGGTGGAGCGCAAGCCGTACGCGGTGGCGCTGCACTATCGCCAGGTGGACGAGAGCCGCGGGCTGGAGGTGATGACCGCGGCGGAGACGATTGCGGCGGGTTTGGCCGGAGTGACGCTGCGGAGCGGTTCGAAGGTGATGGAGTTCTGCTTCTCCACGGCGGACAAGGGCGGCGCGGTCCGCCGCGCCCGCTACCGGGCCGGTGCGACGCACGTGGTGTTCCTGGGCGACGACACGACCGACGAGGACGCTTTCGCCGCGCTCGAGGCCTACGACACCGGGATCAAGGTGGGTGAGGGCGACACGGGGGCGGCGAATCGTGTGCGGGGGGTTGACGATGTCGCGGAGTTCCTGGAAGAGCTGCTGCGTCTCCGCCGCGCGTGGCTGGAGTCGCGGCGACTGGTGCCGATCGAGCGGCACTCGATCCTCTCCGATCAGCGGACCATCGCGGTGGTGACGCCCGGGGCGCGGATCGCGTGGATGTGCCTGCCGCGGCTGGATTCGCCGGCGTTCTTCGGCGAGCTCCTGGGCGGACCGGAGGCGGGCTGCTTCGTGATCGAGGCCGAGTCGGGCGCGGCGCCGATCGGGCAGGAGTATGTCGAGAACTCGCTGGTGCTGCGGACCAGATGGGAGACGTTCACGCTCACCGACTATCTCGATTGCTCGGGAGGGCGCGCGTACCAGCGGGCGGGGCGGAGCGACCTGATGCGGGTGCTCGAAGGCAGCGGCAAGGTGCGCGTGGTCTTCGCGCCGCGGCCGGACTTTGGGCGTGGCGAGACGACCATGACGGTGCGCGAGGAGGGCGTGGAGCTGTCGGGCGTGAGCGAGCCGTGCGTCCTGCGGGCGCCCGGCGTCGCGTGGTCGCTGGTGCAGCGTGAGACCAAGCACATGACCGCGGAAGCGGTGGTGGACCTGGACGCGATGGGAGGGCGCGCGGTGCTGGAGCTGCGCTTCGGCACCGCGAACATGAAAGACGGCGTGGTCGCCGAGTCCTCACGCCGCACCCAGACGCAGCGCCACTGGTCGGGCTGGCTGGGCACGCTGCTGCTTCCCCAGCGGTACCGCGAGCACGTGGCTCGGGCGGCGCTGACGATCCGCGCGCTGTGCAACGGGCCGAGCGGAGCGATCGCCGCGGCAGGCACGACCAGCCTGCCTGAACAGCTCGGCGGCGTGCGCAACTGGGACTATCGCTTCTGCTGGCCGCGCGACGCGTGCATGGCGGCCAGTGCGCTCCTGCGGCTGGGCAACACCGGGCACGCGATGAAGATGACCGAGTGGCTGGTCGGGATCGTGGACCGGCTGGAATCGCCGGAGCGGTTCCGACCGATCTACACCGTCGCGGGCGAGGACCTGGGTGCGGAAGCCGAGATCGGGAGCCTCGCCGGGTACGCGTGCAGCAAGCCGGTGCGGGTCGGCAACGCGGCGGCTCAGCAGGTGCAGCTCGACGTCTTCGGCCCGGTGATCGACATGGTCGCGGGCATGACGCAGCGGGGCGTGCCGGTCTCGCCCGAGGCGTGGCGACTGGTGCGCTCGATGGTCCGTGCCGTCGAAGCCAAGTGGCGCGAGCCCGACCACGGCATATGGGAGATCCGCGGCCCGCGTCGCCACCACGTGCACTCCAAGGTCATGTGCTGGCACGCGGTGGACCGCGCCCTGGTCGTGCACGACGCGATGATGGGGCGCGATCACGCCGGGTGGCGGGCGCTGCGCGACGAGATCGCGCACGAGGTGCTCGATCGGGGGCGCTTACAGAAGGTGTTCACCGCCGCGTACGACGCGGAGGATCTGGACGCCGCGGCCTTGGTGGTGGGGCTGACCGGGCTGGTGGACGTGAAGGACCCGCGGTGGAAAGCGACGGTGGAAGCGATCGAGAGTCATCTGCTGGACGGAGCGACCGTGTTCCGTTACCGCGCTGACGACGGTTTGCCGGGCGGCGAGGGCGGATTCGTGATCGCCGCGTGCTGGCTGGTCGAGGCGATGGTGACGCTCGGGCGCTTCGATGACGCGCGGCGGTTGTTCGAGCGGGTGCTGCAGCAGGCGGGGCCCACGGGGTTGCTCGCGGAGCAGTGGGACCCGCAGCACGGCGTGGCGCTCGGCAATTTCCCGCAGGTCTACTCGCACCTGGGCGTGATCAACGCGGCGCTGGCGCTGGAAGCCGCGGAGAAGTGACGCCCGGATAGACTGCGGCGATGCGAACGCTGTCTTATTTTCGGATGCTGATGGTGGTGGTGTGGGCGCTCGGCGCGTCGATCGGGCGCGCGGGCGATGGGTACGTGCCGCCGCCGGGTTCGTGGGAACGCAAGAAGCCGTCGGACCTCGGCATGGACGACGCGAAGATCGCCGAGGCGGTGGCGTGGGCGCTCACGCAGGAAACCGACTGGCCCAAGGACTTTTCCAAACAGGCCGAGATCTTCGGCAGACCGCTGGGGCCGTTGCCGTCGACGCGGGCGTCCACCAACGGCGTGATCGTGAAGGACGGCTACGTCATCGCGGAGTTCGGCGATGTGAACGCGGTCGATCCGACGTACAGCGTGGCGAAGAGCTACCTGTCCACGATCCTCGGTGTCACGATTGATCGCGGGCTGATCTGGTCGATCGACGAGCCGGTCGGACAGCGCGTGAACGCGTCGCTCGGCGACGACGGCTTCGTCGATCCGCCCGGCACTCCCGCCCACAATGCTCTCGTGAAGTGGTGGCACTTCGTCACCATGTCCAGCGAGTGGCGGGGCGAGATGTTCGGGAAGTCCCACGACTTCCCCGGCGAAGCCGAGTACGGAAAAGCCGCGATGCGGCCGCGGCAACTGCGCGAGCCGGGCACGCACTTTGAGTACAACGACGTGCGGATCAACCGCTTCGCACTGTCGCTGCTGCGGCTGTGGAAACGCCCGCTCGAGGATGTGCTGCGGACCGAGGTCATGAACAAGATCGGCGCGTCGAAGACGTGGAAGTGGGTGCCGTACGACAACGCGATGGTGGAGGTCGAAATTGGCGGCGGCAAGAAGGAGATGCTGCCCTCGGTCAGCGGCGGCACCCGCTGGGGCGGCGGGCTGTGGATCAGCACGCTGGACCACGCGCGGTTCGGTCTGCTGATCAGCCGCGGCGGAAAGTGGGGCGGGCGCACCGTCGTGAGCGACCAATGGGTGCGGCAAGCGACGAAACAGCAGGGCGTGAAGAGCGACTACGGGTACTTGTGGTGGCTGAACAACGAGGGGCGCTGGCCGGACGCACCGCGGAGCTCGTTCTCAGCCCAGGGCGCGGGCGACAACACGATCTGGATCGACAACGAGCACGGGCTGGTGGTGGTCTGGCGCTGGCACAAGGGGAGTGCGCAGGGGGAGTTTTATTCGCGGATCATCGGGGCGATGGGCGCGAAGAAGTAGGTGATCTGGACATGCAAGGGTTCCACGGCTTGGCGGCCTTGGACCAAGCCGTGCGGTCGCCGCGAGGGCGGACGTCTTCGCACTGCTTGACCGCCGAGTCGGTCAACCAGTGGCACCTGGATGCTCCGTGATCGGTGGAAACACAAGCCCGACGCATTTCGCGCCGGGCTCGCGCCGTAGGGGTTGTCGTCTCGCATTCGCGCTCACGCCTTCACCACCGGGAAATCGATCTCGGTCTCGGCGGCCTTATTGAACACGTTGGTGAACAGGTTCAGCGCGACCGCTGCGATGATCTCGGCGATGGCCGCATCGTTCCAGCCCGCCTTGCGAACCGCTTCGAAATCGGCGCTCGACACGTTGCCGGTCGAGGTCGCGAGCCGCTGGGCGAAGAGAAGAGCCGCGGCGTTCTTGGCGTCCGGTGAGCCGGCCTTGCGTGAGGCGGCGAGCTCGTCGGCGTTCAGGCCCAGCATCTTGCCGATCGCGGTGTGGGCCGAGAGGCAGTAGTTGCACGCGGTGGACTGGGCGGTGACGATCGCGATCTGCTCGCGAAGCTTGGCGTTGATCGACGAATGGCCCAGGGCGTCGCTGAACGCGAGATACGACTCGAGCACGGCGGGTGAGTTGGCCATGACCTTGGTCATGTTGGGGATGAGGCCGAGCTTGGACTGCACGGCGTCGAGCAGCTCCTTGGTCTTGCCGGTGGCGGAGGTGGGATCGACGGTGCTGAGACGGGCCATGGTGATGCTCCTGAGGGTTCGGTTGAGGCTCGCGGACAACCCGCGGCGTCCGGTTGTGATGTAGACAAGTCAGTCTAGTTACGCGAAGACGGACAAAATCCCCGCTATTTCGGCGAAGGATATCCGCAAATCCAGGAATCACAGGTTCTTGCGCGGCATTCATGCCGACGGGCGGCTTCTCGAAATCCGGCGTTGGTAGATGGATATTGGTGGAATCCACGGCGGCCCCGACGGCGATCTGTTGGGGCGGCTGCGGGCCGCGATGGGAGCTGCACATGTTCAAGCCGTTGCTGGTGGCGTTGTCGGTGGTGACGGGGGACAAGAACGCGGAGCCGAAGGCACCCGAGCACAAACCGGCGAATGCGAATCTCGCGACGGTGGCGCTGCCCAAGGCTGGCGAGACGACGCGCGTGGGCGGCGGCGACGCGGTCGTCACCATGCGTGGCGAGGGCGAGACGACCACGTTCAGCGCCGACGGCGTGCTCACCATCGACACGCCTCTGCCGGTGGGGTACCCGGATCCAACGCCCCCGGGCGCGATCGATCTGAAGCGGTACCCGAGTGTCCGCCGCGCCGCGGTGAGCGGCGAGGTCCAGAACCTGTCCAGAGGCGGGAGCGAGGGCTTCTGGCCCTTGTTTCGGCACATCCAACGCCGCGATATCGCGATGACCAGCCCGGTCGAGATGGAGTACCACAAGTCCGATGCAGGCAACGCCGAAGCAGGCGCTGACAAGGACGCGAAAGAGACCTGGACGATGGCGTTCCTGTATCGGCGTGCCGAGCAGGGCGATGCGGGTCAGGACGCGGCGGATCAGCGCGTGACCGTCACCGACTCGCCCGAGATGCTGGTGATCTCGGTGGGCATGAAGGGTGATTACTCGAGGACGCTGGTGGAGGAAGGCAAGAAGCAGCTCGACGTTTGGCTCTCCGCGCAGACGCGCTTCGAGAAGGCGGGGGAGGCCCGGGCGCTGTACTACCACGGCCCGACGTTCCGCCCATGGCGGAAGTGGGCCGAGGTGCAGTACCCGGTGCGCGAGGTGGCGGCGCCGATCGTGGCCCGTGAAGAGACCGCGCGCTGATCGGGTGTTCGGGCTCCGCACGGTCCGGGTGTTGTTCTCGCGGCGAGCGCGGGGCGGGGAGGCTCGTTTCTCGCACAGGCGGGGGCGAGCCGCACCATCCGCGATCCTTGCGGCATCGAAGGTCGTAGTAGAGTGAGCGTGCGTTCGTCCTGAGCCTTGTGCGGGGGGCGAGCGGGGCTCTCGGAGAATCTCGATGCGATCGGGTGCGATACACGTGCTGTCAATGGTGTTGTTGTTCCTGATGGCCGCAGCGCTCACGGGCGTGCTCGTGTACGCCGTGCGGGCCGGGCCGTTGCTCGTGAGCGGGTATGGGAACACCGGTCCCGAGGGCGGCGACGGCGGGCTGAAGGACGACATCGAGCAGAAGGTGCGGCTCGCGGCGGCGATGCAGGCCGCGGAGCGCGGGCGGGGCGAACAGAAGAAGGATGGCAACGTGAGCAAGACGGATGGCAGCGTGAAGGCGCCCGAACTCAAGTACAGCCGCAGCGGGTACGACGTGACGCCGCTGAGCGAGAGCCGCATCGGCGAACTGGCGAAGAAGCTGACGCCCGAGGAGCGCGACATCATCCTCGCCAAGGGCACCGAGCGCGCGTTCTGCGGCAACCTGACCGACAACAAGAAGGAGGGCGTGTACACCTGTCGGCTGTGCGCTCTGCCGCTGTTCGCGAGCGACAGCAAGTTCCACTCCGGCACGGGATGGCCCAGCTTCTTCCAGCCCTTTGACAAGGACCACATCGCCTATCACCGCGACAGCAGCTACGGCATGGAGCGGATCGAGATCCTTTGCACGCGCTGCACGGCGCACCTCGGGCACGTTTTCGAGGACGGGCCGGAACCGACGGGGCTGCGCTACTGCGTGAACAGCGCGTCCTTGGAGTTCAGCGAGGACAAGGACGGCAAGCACAACCTGCCCGCCGCGAGCCAGCCCATCAAGACCAGCGTCGCGTACTTCGCGGGCGGCTGCTTCTGGGGCACCGAGGACCTGTTCCAGTCGGTGCCGGGCGTGATCAACGTTGAGAGCGGCTACATGGGCGGCCACGTCGCCAAGCCGACGTACAAGCAGGTGTGTTACACCGACACCGGGCACACTGAAACAGTTCGGATTACCTACGACCCCACCAAGGTTGACTATGCGGCGTTGTTGAAGCAGTTCTTCCGCTTCCACGATCCGACCACGCTGAACCGCCAAGGCCCGGATGTCGGGACGCAGTACCGCTCCGCGATTTTCGCGGCCGACGAGCAGCAGCTCGCGACGGCCAAGGCGTTCATCGAGGAGCAGAGCAAGCGCGAGAAGTACCAGAAACGCAAGATCGTGACGCAGGTGGCGCTCGCGGCCAAGGACGGCGACGCCGCGGGATTCTGGGTCGCGGAGGACTACCACCAGGACTATCACGAGAAGCACGGCGGGCACTGCGCCATACCAAATGATGACGAGTGAGGAAAAGCAGAGCACGGGTTTGCAGTGGTTCGCATCGGGTGAATACCCGAGAAGACCCTAGAAAGCATGGGGGCGAGCGCTTGCGACCGATACAGGGGCGTGCCTAACGTCCCGTCTGCTTTTCTCGTGACTGACCGCTCGAACCATTCCCTGAGTCAGCCCCTGGCCAAGAGCCTCGGCCCCGCGTTCCACGCGTTGGCGACCGAGCCCCTGACCGGCGTGGTGATCGTCACCGAAGACGGGACGATCTTGTACAGCAACACGCAGATGGCGCGGATGCTCAGCGGGCCCACGGCCAAGGCCGAGGACGCCACGGGCAAGCACATCGGCGAGCTGTACGCGGCCAAGTTCGCGCTCGAGCGGCTCGAGAACATCCGCAGCGTGCTCGACAAGAGCTCGCCCCTGATGATCCGCCACATCTGGCAGGGCTATCAGGTGTACTCGTGGGTGATCCCCCTCACGCTCGACGACGATACCGCCGAGGCGCTCGATCCCAAGCGCGCGACGCAGCGGCGCGTGCTGGTGATCAGCCGTCGCGTGGGCACCGAAGACAAGCCGTTCGACCTGGTCGCCGGCCCGATCGAGAAGATCGACGCCGAGGTGATCCAGCTCGGGCCGCTGGATGTGCTCAGCCCGCGCGAGCTTGAGGTGCTGGCGCTCCTGGGCCAGGGCCTCAGCGCGGCGGAGATCGCGGCAGTGCTGAACCGGTCGGTGAAGACCATCAACACCCACCGCGAGAACATCGGCAAGAAGCTCAAGATCGACGACCGTGTGAAGCTCGCGATGATCGCCCAGCGGGCGGGTCTGCAGCTCGCCGACGCGGAAAAAGAGCGGGTCTGACGCCCACCCCCCGATGCTGAGCCCCCTTGACCAACGGCGGAAACGCCGAGGGGTGTCTTTTGAGATGCGGTCTCGAAACAGTGTGAGGGGTGTGATTCAAGGAGGGGGGTTGTACCCACCACCCAGATCCGGTATTGTGATTGCACTTCAATCAGACGCGTGTTCGCCGCCGTGTGGGCGTCGGGCGGGCGTTGCAGGAGGTGGGCCATGTTCGGTCGCAGTCTGGCGGGTTTGGTGGTGCTGGTGGTGGTGCTGGTCGTGGGGGTGGGGAATCGGTTCTGGCACCGGTCCCAGGTGAACGAGGACTATCGCAAAGAGTTCCACAGCCTCATCGAGAAGTGCGACGGCTACGGCGGCAACCGGGAGTACTTCGACTGGCTGGTTGATTCCACCCACGACGAAGTCTTCAACGAGGCGTACAAGATGAAGGCCGGCTCGGGCCGCGGCGGGCTGGCGCGTGACGAAAGCACCTTCGACGAGGATCAGTACGTCGAGGCGATGTTTGAGGGGATGATCGCCAAGGCCAAGAACGACAAGGCCGACCAGGTCGTGAAGTCGATCGAGGGGCTGATCGCCAAGCTCGAGAAGGAAGCCGAGGCGGAGATGAAGGCGGCGGCGCCTCCGGGCGGTCCGCAGCGCAAGTGAAATCCGCGGCCCTCCGGCCGTGGGGACGATCGAGAACCCGATGATCTGTGTGCTGCGACTGACGGCCTTGCAGGGCACGCCGCTGGATGATGCGGGGGTGCGGCGCAACGTCGAGGCGGCGGCACGCGCGATCGGTGAGCGCGAGGGCATCGCGGTGCATGGCCTGGAGATCGCTCCGGACTCGATCGCGATCACGATCGACGCGGATCGGCTGACCGGGCTGGGGTTCGCGGCCGAGCTGCGACGGGTCACGAATCAGTGGTACGAACAGAAGTACCGCGACGGTCCTCTGTGGGGAACGCCCACGCCGGGCGAGCACGACGAGCCGTGGGGGGAGGAATCCTGATCGCCGATCGTTATTTCTGGGCCTTCCAGCCGTAGGTCACGTACTCGTGCCGGAAGGTGCCGTCGTCGAAGAGGTCGATGACCCCGTAGCCCTCGGGTGTTTGACGCTTGGAGCCTTTCCATTTGTCGCCGCTGACGGCACCCTGGGAGATGTAAGCCACGCCGTTGTACGTGGCCGTCGCGAGCAGGTGCAGGTGACCGTTCAGGCAGAGCTTGACGTGACGGTGCTTCTGGAAGAGCGCATCGAGCTCGCGGCAGTCGGTGTGCATCCGCTTGGACGACACCCTGAGATCGGGCATGGACTTGAACCAACTGTCATCGGGAGCGTCGAAGAAATTGCCGACGCACACGATGGGCGCGTGCGAGGAGATCACGGTCGGCAGGGTGGTCGCCGCGAGATCGCGCTCCAGCCACGCGAACTGCTCGGCACCGAGGCGGCAGATGTACTCGTCGCCGTCGGGCGCGAGGTCGATCGAGTCGAGGATGACGAAGTGCCAACCGCCCTGGTCGAAGGAGCGGTAGGTGGAGGTGTAGCCGAACGAATCGAGGAACCAACGTTTGCCGTAGTGCGGCTCGCCGCCCGTCGCCTTGGACTTCTTCTTGTTGCGGCCGAAGATGTCGTGGTTGCCGAGGGTGTGATGGACGGGGAGAGACGCGGGCAGCTCGTCGCGGAGGGTGCGGGTGAAGAGATCCCACTCCAGCCTCGAGCGCTCGTACGTGTTCTCGCTGATGTCCATCGCGAGATCGCCGCCGGTGATGACGAGGTCGGGCTTGGTGTCGAGCGACATCATGTGGCGGAGAGCCGCGGCCATGGCGTCGCCGCCCCGGCGCTCGGGTTGGACGTGGATGTCGGAGGGGTGGACCAACCGGAGCGCCCGGCGTCGCGCGGGCGTGTCGGCCCGTGCGGGAACGCCGAGGCCGGCGGCGAGACCCAACCCGCCGGCCAGCAAGCCGCGGCGGGAGACCTGAAACGAGGGACGATCGCTGGGCATGCCGGAGAGTACGGAATCGTGCTGCCGAGTCCAACTGTGCACAGGATCGTCTGAACACCATCTTGATGACGGGGGCGTGCATCGAAAAAAACAAGCCACTTGATCGATCATTCAAAATCGGATAGACTTCTTGAGCGTTCGCTCAAAGCTCGGCGGGGACTGTGGCAGGCACGGAAAAACAAGGAGATCACGATGCGGCGGACAACGTTTGGCGTGCTGGTGATGGCGGGGCTCGTGCTGGCGGCGGCGGGCGACGGGGCCCTCGGGCCGTCGGCGGGGAACGCCATGAAGGGGCCGACCGGCGAGCCGATCGCGGTCGACACGAGCATGTTTCCCAACGGCGGCGCGAGCGTGCCTGGGTTTGAGGTGACGCAGAGCGTGCCCGCGCCAGTGGCCCAGGTCTTCGAACGCTTCACGACCAGCGCCGGGTGGAAGCGGTTCCTGGGCGTCGAAGCCGTCATCGACCTGCGGGTGGGCGGGGCGTGGGAGGTGTACTTCGGCACCGACAAGATCGGCAGCAACGGGTGCCAGGTGCTGAGCTACATACCCGGCGAGATGGTGAGCTTCAGTTGGAACGCGCCGCCCAAGTTCGCCGAGCGTGCCCAACGCACGTGGTGCGTCGTGCACTTCACCAGGGACGGCGAGAACGCCACCAAGGTTCGATTCCAGCACTACGGCTTCAGCGATTCGGGCAACTGGAAGGACGTCCAAGGCTACTTCGAGAAGGCGTGGCCGAACGTCTTGGGCGCGCTGGCGAAGTCGTTCCAAGAACCGTCCAAGTAGAACCGTCCAAGTAGAACCCTCCAAGTAGAACCGGCGCTTTTGCCCTTCAAGGAGTGCGCTTCGAGGAGTGCCCTCCAAGCAGTACACTCGGCACCATGACCAACGTATCGGGACGGTCGTGGCGCGGACCGGGATTGGTGGCGCTCGGGGCGGCGGCAGCGCTCGCCGGGTGCGCGGCGTCACGGCCGGCACT
Source organism: Phycisphaerales bacterium (assembly GCA_036392375.1). Classification (GTDB taxonomy): domain Bacteria; phylum Planctomycetota; class Phycisphaerae; order Phycisphaerales; family UBA1924; genus JAFEBO01. The sequence goes on along the minus strand of DASVYC010000026.1, from coordinate 113,778 downwards.
CTCCAAGGAAGAACTCGCCGATCGACGCTTGGCGCAGATCGAGCAGATCCGGACCGACTTTGTCGCGGTCTCGTCGAAGGTCGTTCGCCGGCTGGAGCGCGAGCAGCGGGAGTACGACGCGGCGCGGGCCCGCGGCGAGGACGCCGCCCCGCCGGTGCTCGATGTACTGGCGATCTCGGGCGGCGGGGACTGGGGTGCCTTCGGCGCCGGGGTACTGCAGGGCTGGCGCGAGGTCCAGGGCGCCATGGCGCTGCCGAAGTTCGACGTGGTGACGGGCGTGAGCACCGGTGCGTTGATCGCGCCATTTGCGTTTCTGGGCGACGACGCGTCGCTGGCGGTGGTGGATGATCTGTACCGCGCACCCAAGTCGGGCTGGATCGTGCTCAAGGACTGGTTCGTGTTCCTGCCGTGGCGCGAGAGCTTCACGGACACGGGCGGGTTGCGACGGGAGCTGGAGGAGCACCTGACGCCCGAGCGGATCGAGCGGATCGCAGAAGAGAGCAAAGAGGACCGCGCGCTGGTGATCGGGGCGACGAATCTCGACCTGGGCCTGCCGCGGGCGTGGGTGGTGGGAAGAGAGGCCGAGCACGCGGAGCAACGCGGCGGGGTGCGGCGGATCCACGACATCCTGATGGCATCGGCCGCAATCCCGGGGATCTTCCCCGCGGTGGTGATCGACGACACGCTGTACGTCGACGGCGGAACGACGGCGAACGTGCTCCTTGGGGCGAACCTGCGGAGCGAGCAATCGGTGCTGGGCGCGTGGAGGCGAACGTTCCCGGGGCGCACGCCGCCCAAGCTGCGGTTCTGGGCGGTGGTGAACAACACGCTGGGCGATGCGCCGAGCATCGTGCAGCCGTCGTGGCCGGACGTGATGGGCAAGAGCCTGACGACGCTGACGCGTTCCTCGACCAAGTCGAGCCTGCGGGCGTTTCTGACGCAGGCGGAGCTGCTGCGTCGGGCGGAGGGCGTGGACATCGAGGTGCGGTTCATCGCGGTGCCCAACGACTTTGTGCCGCCGGTGGAAGGGTCGTTCAAGAAGGAAACGATGAACGCGCTGGCGGACATCGGGCTCCGGCTGGGACGGGATCCGGCGAACTGGCGGACGGAGCTGCGCGACTTTGAGGAACCGGTGCTCACCATCGAGAAAGAGGTGGATCAGGAGAAGAGGGACGCGGCGGGGGAGTCGGTGCAACGATGAACACCATGACGAACGCCTCGTCCAACACGCCCTCCGGTACGCCATCGAACGCGTCAGTGATATCTTCCGGCGAGCCGGCGCCGATCCGCGTGCGCCCCACGACGCTGGAAGGCGGAGTTGTCCGGCTCGAGCCGTTGGACGAGCGGCACGCGTCGGACTTGCTCGAGGAGACGGCGCGCGACACGTTCCGCTATTTCCGCGGCCCGCCCCCGGTCTGGACGCTCGACGGCTGGAAGCGGTTCATCCGCGAGGCGATCGCGACGCCGGCGCGGGTGCCTTTTGCGGTGGTGGAGCGTTCGAGCGGGCGGTGCGTGGGCAGCTCGTCGTACTGCGACATCCGCGAGGCGGACCGCGGCGTGGAGATCGGGTACACGTGGTACGCCGAGCGATGCCGCGGGACGATGGTGAATCCCGAGTCGAAGCTGCTGCTGCTCGCTCACGCGTTCGAGACGCTCGGGTGCGTGCGGGTGCAGCTCAAGTGCGATGCGCGGAACACCCGCAGCGCCGCGGCGATCGCCAAGCTGGGTGCGAAGCACGAGGGGATCATCCGCAGCCATCTGTACATGCACGACGGGCACCTGCGCGACACGTCGCAATTCAGCATCATCGCCGCGGAGTGGCCGGCGGTGAAGGCGGGTCTGGAGGCGAGGCTGCGGGCGTCGTCGAGATAGAGGCCTCACACCGCGGCGAACTGGGGCTCTTCGCTGTTGAGCACGCGCCACACGTCGCGCACGACCCAGGACATGTTCACCTGCGCGGCGTCGGTGGCGGCGGCGATGTGGGGCGAGAGGTGGACGTTCTTGATGTCGAGCAGCGGATAGGTCGGCCCGAAGGGCTCGGGGTCGTGGACGTCCAGCATCGCGGTGGCGGCGGGGTGCTTGATGAAGAACTCGGCGCACGCGGCGGCGTCCACGAGCAGTCCCCGGGCCGCGTTGATGAACGTGACGTCGGGCTTGAGCAGCGCGAACGACGCGGCGTCGAGCAGCCCGCGGTTGCTGGGTCGGTCGTCCGTGTGGATCGTGAGGATGTCGCTGGTGCGGAGCAGCACGTCACGAGCCACCGGTGTGGCTCCGTTGCGCTCGGCGGCGGGGATCTCGAGCAGGTCGTGGTAGAGCACCTGGGCGCCTAGGGCCGTGCCGACGCGAGCGACGCGGCGGCCGATACGCCCCATGCCGAAGATGCCCAGGATGCACTCGGAGACCTGGCAGCGGGCCCGGAGCTCCTTGCGGGTCTCTCCCCAGCGCTTCTTGTCGAGGGCTTCGCTCAGGAAGACCCGGGGGCGCAGCGCGTCGAAGATGAGCGCCCACACGTACTCGACCACCGCCTGCGAGTTGGCGTCCGGCGTATGGACGACGCGCACATTGCGGCGGCGGCAGGCCTCCAGGTCGATGTTGTCGAGCCCCACGCCGGCCCGGCCGACGGCGCGCACGCGCGGGGCGCGGTCGAGCAGCGCGTCGTTCACCTGGGTGTAGGTACGAACGACCAGGGCCTCAGCCTCGGCGAGCAGCGCGGCAAAGTCCGCGTCGCCCTCCGCCGACCTCACCAGCCGGGCGCGCTCGCTCAGCCACGCGGCGGGCGCGGGGTCGAGCTCCTCGGTCTGCAGCACTAGGGGGGGCACGCCGAACCGTAGCGATGCAGGGGCCGGGGGCGCGACGATGGCATCGGCGCTCCGCCGCACCCACGAAAAAGGCCCCGCGGGAGCGGGGCCTTGGGAAAGGCGGGGAGTCGTGATGGGCCCTTACGTGGACTGACCGGCCGCGGTCTTGTCGTTCTTGTCCGACTTGGGAGCGCGGCTGTCGGGCTCCGCGGGGGGAGCCAGCAGCTGCTCGGTGTGGAAGTAGAGGTGATCGTCGGCGATGGCCTTGGCGTCGGCGCCCTCGGCCGGCTTCTTGTGGGTGATGGTGATCTTGCAGGGCGGGGTGAAGTCGCCCTGGAGCAGCATCTCCGAGAGGGGGTCCTCGACGTACTGACCGATGGCACGACGCAGCGGGCGGGCACCGAACTCGGGGTTGTAGCCGCGCTCGATCAGGAACTCCTTGGCGTGCTCGTCGATCGCGATCTCGATCTTCTGGGCCTTGAGGCGCTTGGAGACCTTGGCGACCTCGTAGTCGATGATCGAGGTGATGTCGGCCTTGGTGAGGGGCTTGAAGACGATCACGTCGTCGAGACGGTTGATGAACTCAGGACGGAAGAAGCGCTCGATCTCTTTGAGCAGGACGACCTTGATGTTGTCGTAATCGCCCGCCTCGGTCCGCTTCTGGAAGCCGAAGCCCGCTCCGCCCTTGATCATGTCTGCACCCAGGTTGCTGGTCATGATCATCACGGTGTTGCGGAAGTCGACGTTGCGGCCGAAGGAGTCGGTGAGACGCCCCTCTTCCATGATCTGCAGGAGCATGTTGAACACGTCCGGGTGCGCCTTCTCGACTTCGTCGAGCAGCACCACCGAGTAGGGCCGGCGGCGGATGCGCTCGGTGAGCTGGCCGCCTTCTTCGTAGCCGACGTAGCCCGGGGGCGCGCCCACCAGACGCGAGACGTTGTGCTTCTCCATGTACTCGGACATGTCGAGGTGCACGAGCGCCTCCTCGTCGCCGAACATGAACTCGGCCAGTGCCTTGGCGAGCAGCGTCTTGCCGACGCCGGTCGGTCCGAGGAAGATGAACGAGCCCATCGGGCGCTTGGGGTCCTTCAGGCCGGCGCGGGCGCGGCGGATGCTCTTGGCGATCGCCTTGATCGCGTCGTCCTGACTGATGACCTTCTTGTGCAGCTCCTTCTCGAGTTCGAGCAGGCGCTGGGCCTCGTCCTTCTCAAGGCGCTGGAGCGGGACGCCGGTCATCTTGCTGACGACCTCGGCGATCACGTCCTCATCGACCGTGCCGTCGACTTCCTGAGCCCTGGTGCGCCACTCCTTCTGGAGCTCTTCCTTCTGGCGGCGCTTCTGCTCGGCCTGATCGCGCAGCTCCGCGGCACGCTCGTAGTCCGCGGCCTTGACGGCCTCGTCCTTCGCGACCGCCAGACGCTCGATCTCGGCCTCGATCTCCGCCAGGTTCGGCGGCTTGGTCATGCTCTTGATCCGGACGCGAGCGCCGGCCTCGTCGATCACGTCGATCGACTTGTCGGGCTGCACGCGGCCGGAGATGTACCGGCCTGAGAGTTCGACGGCCGCCTTGAGGGCCGCGTCGGTGATCCGCACGCGGTGATGCTGCTCGTAGCGGTCGCGGAGACCCTTGAGGATTTCGACAGTCTGCTCGTCGCCCGGCGGGTCGACGGTGATGGCCTGGAAGCGGCGGGCCAGAGCGGCGTCCTTCTCGATGTACTTGCGGTACTCGTCGAAGGTGGTGGCGCCGATGCACTGGATCTCGCCGCGGGCGAGCGCGGGCTTGAGCACGTTGGACGCGTCGATCGCGCCCTCCGCGCCGCCGGCGCCGACGAGGGTGTGCAGCTCGTCGATGAAGAGCATCACGTTCTTGGCTCGGCGAACCTCGTTCATGACGGCCTTGATGCGCTCCTCGAACTGGCCGCGGTACTTGGTACCGGCGACCATCATCGCCAGGTCGAGCACGACCAGGCGCTTCTCGTGGAGGATCTCGGGAACGTCGCCGCTGATGATGCGCTGGGCCAGGCCCTCGACGATGGCGGTCTTGCCCACGCCGGCTTCACCGAGCAGGACGGGGTTGTTCTTGGTGCGCCGGCAGAGGACCTGCACGACGCGTTCGATCTCGATGGTGCGGCCGATGACGGGGTCGAGCGTGCCCTCGCGAGCGAGCTCGGTGAGGTCGCGGCCGAAGGAGTCCAGGGCCGGGGTCTTGCTCTTGCCGCCCTTGGCCGAGGCGGTGCCGCCGCCGGACGAGGCCGACGCGCTGGCGCCCGATTGGCCGCCGCCGCCGGCTCCTTCCATCTCCTCGGTGCGCTCGTTGCCGGCGCCGAGGAGGTTGAGGACTTCCTCGCGGACTTCCTCGAGCTTGAGCCCGAGGTTCATGAGCACCTGAGCGGCAACGCCGTCGTGCTCACGCAGCAGGCCGAGCAGCAGGTGCTCGGTGCCGACGTAGTTGTGATTGAGGTTGCGGGCTTCTTCGATGGCGTATTCGATGACCTTCTTGGCCCGGGGAGTCTGGGGCAGCTTGCCCATCGTCACCATCTCGGGCCCGGCCTTGACGAGCTTCTCGACCTCGAGGCGGACCTTGCGCAGGTCCACATCCAGGTTCTTGAGCACGTTGGCACCGACGCCCGAGCCTTCCTTCACCAGGCCGAGCAGGATGTGCTCGGTCCCGATGTACTCGTGGTTGAAGCGCTGGGCTTCCTGGTTGGCGAGGGCCATGACCTTGCGGGCGCGATCGGTGAAGCGTTCGAACATCTCTGGACTCCACGGGGAGTGTGTGCTTTCCGCGGCGAGCGGGGCGCAACGTCCCACATCTTTATTCGCACGCCGGGGCTCCCCGCTTCGGGAGAATCGAGGTGATTGCCTCGGGTGCGTCGTAAGTGCCTTGCCGGAAAACCTTTGACGAGATTGACCGTTGGAGCACCGGAACCGCAACGAAGCCTGATGATCGCATTTCGTTTGGTTCGCACCAAGCGCACCAACCCGCGACCGTCCGACCACGAAGCGGATCCATTCCACTTGTATCGGCAGCACGAGCCATGCCGATCGGTAGAACTTGGATGCTGGGTATGCAACGCCGCAACGCGCTGTCGGCCCGCGTTGGCGGGTCAGAAACGGGGTTGGCCGCTTGCCACGGCAACCGGCGCTGCCGAAGTGGCAGCGGCCCGCAGGAAAAGCAGCACCCGCCTCATGGGGGCTGCTACAGGCGTCGCAGGATGGTTGGACATCTGTTGCTGTCGCCCGGGAGGATGAACGCAGCGTGCGCTTGGAGAAACAAACGCGGGCGTCAGCGGCGGGATGTGTGCTAGCGCTGGTCTTTGACGACGTCACGCGTTCGCTCAGGATCAACGTCGGCTGGGGCAGCGCCACATCCACGGCCCGACCACCAACGGTGGCATCGCGTCGTTCACCCAGAACCCCTCGGAGCAGTACGGCCTGGACAACCTCCCCGGCTGGAACAACAGCGCCTCCTGCGGCGGGTTCCTCGGCTCGGTCAACTTCAACTCCAGCGACGTTGCCGCCCTCTTCGACGGCCGTTTCTACATCAATATCCACAGCGCCGCCAATGGCTCCGGCGAGCTGCGGGGCAACATCGTCCTGATCCCCGCGCCCGGTGCCGCCTCGTGCCTCGGCCTGCTGGGACTCGCGGCCCTGCATCGCAAGTGCTGAGCCTTCTCGGCAACCCCCGAAGCGAAAGAGCCGCCCCTCGTCGGCGGCTTATTCGTGCGCAGGAGGCGTTGGTACAGTCTGGACGGGAGGTGCCCGTGCGCATGGCGATCGCTCCGAATCTGCTGGTTGTGCCGCTGATGGTGCTGATGGCGATCGCAAGCGTGTCCTGCGGTCGAGAGCCGGCTTCCGCTGCAAGGGGGCAGGCCAAGCCGTCGCGGATCGTTCTGTACGTCTCCGCCGATGATGCCCTTTACCGCCCAGTGATCCAGACCTTCGAGGCCGCCAGCGGCGCGAAGGTCGAAGTCGTGCCCGACACCGAGGCGACCAAGACCTTCGGCCTGGTGCGCAAGCTGCTCGATGAGAAGGACGCGCCCAAGGCGGATCTGTTCTGGGCCAGTGAGCCCGTGGGTGTGGTGCGGCTTGCGAAAGAAGGTGTGCTGGGCAACCTCGCGATCGCGGACAGGCAGGGCAAAGCGGTGCCGGCCCAATGGGTGCCGCTGGGATACCGAGCGCGGGTGATCGTGTACCACAAGCTGCGGTTCAAGGCCGGCGAGGAGCCACGGCGGCTGGGCGATCTGCTCGCGCCGGAGCTCAAGGGCAAGGTCGGGTTGGCGCGGCCGCAGTTCGGGACGACGCGGACGCATTTCGCGGCGTTGCTGGCGGCGTTCGGCGAGGAGGCGTATCAGAAGTTCCTGATCGCGCTGCGTGACAACGGCGCCAAGGTGTACGACGGGAACTCGATGGTGGTGCAAGCGGTGGCGCAGGGGGAGATCAGCGCCGGGCTGACCGACAGCGACGATGTGGAGTCGGGGCGGCAGCAGGGTTGGGCGGTGAGCGCGCGGGGCGGGACGGCGGACATTGGGGTCTCGAAGGCCGGCGACGGCGCGGGCCCGGTGCTCATGATGCCGCATGTTGTGGCGGTGGTGGCGCGGCAGGACGCGAGCGAGGAGCAGCGGGCGTTGGCGTCGCGGTTCGTGTCGCATCTGCTGAGCGACGAGGTGCAGACGTTGTTGTTACGGACGCACCAGGCGTTGCAGCCGAGCGAGGCCGGGGGCCTGCCGCGGATCGAGCTGCCGCCCGAGGCGCGGGCCCGTGCGGGGGATGAAATGCTGCCGGATTACCGCGAGGTGGAGCCGTTCGAGGCGAAAGCGGTGGAGATTTTTGAGCGCGTTTGGCGCGACCGGTAGCGGCGTCTCGCGTCACTCTGCGGTGTGAACCGAACCGATCAGGGCACGGAGGAGGGCGTGCGGGCGGGGACGCGGGCGTGCCGCGGCCCTCGGACAGGTGTCCGGTCCGCAAGTGTCGGTCATTTTGTTGTTGTTCGGATGGGTCCGGTCCGGTAGTCTCAACCGGCCGCCGGGGTGGTGATGTCGGGCGGAGGAAGGGGCCGCCGCGTGAGCGTCGGCAGAGCAAAAGGAGATCAGCATGATTCGTCGAAGCATGGTTCGCGCGGGTGCAGCGTTGATGGTCGCGGTGGCGGGTCTGGCCACGGCGGTTCCGCCGTCGGGCGAGATTACGTATCAGGGTCGTCTGACCGACAACGGCGGGAACGCCAACGGTTCGTACAACCTGGTCTTCCGGTTCTTCAGCGTGCCGTTCGGCGGCACCGAGATCTGCAACACCAGCAAGCCGGGGACCACGGTCACGGGCGGCGTGTTCACGACCTCGCTGGGCGCGGCCGTCACTGACGGCCCGAGCGGCGGGGTGTACACGGACCTCGCGGACGTGTTCAAGACCTTCTCGACGCTGTACGTCCAGGTCGAAGTGAACGGCACGCCGGTCTCGCCTCGCACGAGGCTGCTGGCGGCCCCCGCCGCGGTCAACGCGGATCGGGCTCACAGCTTGGCGGACACCACGATCGTCTCGGGCAGCGTGCTCGCGGTCGATGGAGTGAGTTCGTCAGTCACGATCGCGGGCGATTCGCTCGACCTGTTCCTGGGCGATAGCAACGCGGACCGCACCATCCTGCAAGGGACGCTGGTGATGACCCCGACGGGGTTTGGCGAGATCGATCAGAACATTTACTTCTCCAACGGGGGTGATCCGATCGCAGAGTGGCTGGTGTGGGATGACTCGGATGACCGGTTCGAGTTCAGCGACTCGTTGGCCGCTTCGGGACCGTTGACCGTGGGTTCGACTTCGATCACGGGTGAGCTGTTCAACCGCTTTGGCACGCAAGCATCCACCTCCGGCGCGATGAACAACATCGCCGACGTGTTTGTGGGAGGGGACATCGAGGTCGCCAGCAACCTGATCTCGCAGGGCGACATCCGTTTGCGGTCGGGCCTGGCCGAGGGCGACGGCGTCATCTACTTCCGCGAGGACGCCAGCGACACGGGCGAGAACATCCGCTGGGACGATTCGGTGGACAAGTTTGTGATGAGCGACGCGTTGCTGGTGCAGGGCAACCTCACGGTTGAGGACCCGGACGGCGTCGCCGATATCCAGTCGACGGGCAGCATCACGATCCGCATTGATTCCGACAACAACGAGGGCGGCGGCAACGCGGGCGTGTTGAGCGTGAACGCCAACGCCGCGGACATCTTCGGCACGCCGCTATTGCGTTTGCAGAGCACCGACGAGGCGAACCTGGAGCTCGACGCCGGCGTGACCACCAACGCGTTCGACTTCGCCGAGGCGTTCCGCCCGGTGGCGCACGAGATGGACATGGAGCCGGGCGACGTGGTCGCGCTCGCCGTGGGCGGCGCGAACAAGGAGCACGTGGAGCTCACCACGCAGGCCGGGCAGTCGATGCTCCTGGGCGTGGTCTCGACCAAGCCGGCGTTCACCTGCGGCATGGGCGTGAGCGCGGTGCAGGAAGCCGACGCGGATCTCGCGGCGGTGCAGGAGCAGCTCTTCTATGCCGGCGATCACAAGGGCGTGGCGATGGTCGGGGAGATGCTCACGACCCGCATGAAGCAGGAGTGGAGGCCGATCGCGATGCTCGGGCGCGTGCCGTGCAAGGTTGATACGCAGTACGGCGTGATCAAGGCCGGCGACCGCGTCACCAGCAGCCCGACCAAGGGGCACGCGATGAAGCAGACGGGCCCGGGCATGTCGCTGGGCATCGCAATGGAGGATGCGAGCCAGCCGGGCAAGATCATGATCCTGGTGCGTCCGATGTGGTACGGCGGGTCGGCGGAAGACTTCGGCAACGTCGCCGACCGCATGCAGAACGCGGCCGTCGTCAACGCATCGCACACCGCTAAGGCGGCCGAGACCGCGCCCGATGCGGGTCGCATCGCGGAGCTCGAGGCCGAGACCAAGGACCTCAAGGCACGCCTGGCGGACCTGGAGCGCTTCGTGACCTCTCAGATGCAGGGCAACAAGGTCGTCAGCCAGCGCTGAAGCATGACGCACGCGGAATGTTCACACGCCCCGGTCCTTGCGACCGGGGCGTTTTTGTTGGGATCCGGTCACCCGGACGCCGCGGCGAGCTTGCGATCGCACCAGCCCTGCCAGAGCGATCGGACGGCGTCGGACCAGCGGGCGGCGTACCCCTCGGCGTCGCACAGCGAGGAGGCGAGCAGCTCGTCGTGGAGCTTTTCGCGGAGCCGGGAGAGCGCCGCGGTGTCGCTGGCGAGCCGCACCGCGATGTCGACGTATTGCCCGGGCGTCTTGGCAAGGAAATCGGTGTGTCCCACGGCGTGGAGCAGGGAGACACCCACCCGCGCGGCGTGGGTCTGGCCTTCGAGCGCGACGACGGGCACGCCCATGAAGAGCGACTCGCAGGTGGTGGTCGTGCCGTTGTAGGGGAAGGTGTCGAGCGCGATGTCGACCTTGTCGTACATCGAGAGGTGGTCGATGGATTCCTTCTGCAGGCCGACGAGATCGACGCGAGACGGGGCGATACCGGCGCGTTCGAGGCGGGCGGCGATGTCGGCACGGCAGGACTCGCCGTCGAGGGCGGCGGTTTTGACCAGCAGGCGCGCGGTGGGCACGCGCTGCAGGATCTGGCCCCAGAGCGCGAACGCGGCGTCGCTGAACTTGGTGATCTTGTTGAAGCTGCCGAACGTGATGAAACCGTTGGTGGCGGCGGGAGACGGCCCGGGGCGGCGAGTGTGCAGCGGGGTGTAGCAGAGGAAGCAGGGGTCGAGCCGGACGAGTTGCTCGGTGGCGAAGGCGTCGGCGTCCGGAGCGGGATCGGTGTGAGAATCAACGAAGCGGGCGTCGATGGTCGCCATGCCGGTGGTGTGCGGGTAGCCGATGGCGGAGATCTGGATGGGCGCGAGGCGCGGCGCCATGGCGAAGAGAGGCGAGTTGGCGGTGAGGCCGCAGATCTCGACGAGGACGTCCAGGTTCTCCTTGCGGATGACGTCGGCGATGATGTCAGGCTTGCTGGTGCGGATGGTGCGCCAATCGGCGCACAACGACTGCAGCTCGGCGGTGACCTTGTCGTCGGTGGGGAAGAGATGGAACCCGACAAGGCGGATGCGCTCGCGGTTGTGGTGGCGGAGGATGGCGTCGGCGAAGCGGGCGACGGGGTGTTCGCGGAAATCCGGCGAAATGATGCCGACGCGGATGGGGCGCTCGGGGTCCGGGGTGTTGGCGAACGAGAGCGGGTCGACGACCGGCTTGCCCAGCTCGATGGAGCGTCCGAAGGCGCGGTGCAGCTCGAAGCACTCGCGCGGGTCGGCGTTGGGCAGGTAGTTGAGCGTGCTGGCGAGGAGGCCGGTGGCGGCGCTGTCGCCGGGCACGAGCTGCAGAAGCCTGCGGAGCACCTGCTCGGCCTCCGGGGCGCGCCCGAGGTTGAGCAGGACCGCCCCCAGGTAAGTGACGAGATTCGGGGCCAGGCCGACCTGATTGGTGAACGCTTTCAGGAGCTGCTCGGCCTTGGCGTATTCGGTGATCGAGACGTACGCCGAGGCGAGCGACAGGACGAACTGAGCCTCGCGGCCGAAGCGTGGCAGCAGGGATTCGCCCTTCTTGACAGCGTCGTGCTTGCGTCCCGCAAGTGTGAGCATGTGGACAAGGTTGCTACCAGCGATGCGATCGTTGGGCGAGAGTGCCAGGCAGCGCTCGACGTGGAAGATGGCCTGCTCGTAACGACCGGTCTCGGCGAAGCACTTGCCGAGGGCGTTGTGCACCGCGGGGTCGTTGGGGCTGACGCGGAGCAGGGTGCGGAGAAGCTCTTCGCCTTTGGCGTAACGCCCGGCCTGCAGGTGCGCGACGGCTTCCTGGAACTTGTTGGGAGGTAGGCTCACGTGGATCAACGGTACGGCGAGCCGTGGCATGGGGAGCACGCCGCGGCCCACGTGGTACGCTGCGCCGATGCACGCACTCTTGCTGGTCGTAGCGGTCGTTCTGGCGAGCCTGTTCGCGGCAGGGTGCGCGAGCGCCGACGAGGGAGGTCGCGGCGGATGGGCGATCGCGATTCATGGCGGGGCAGGCGCGATCAAGAAGGGCGAGGCGCCGGAGCTGGAGCCGCGGTATCGCGAGGCGATGCGCCGGGTGCTCGATGAGGGCAAGCGGCGGCTGGCGGCGGGTGAGGCAGCGCTGGATGTCAGCGAGGCGCTGGTGCGGATGCTCGAGGACGATGAGCTGTTCAACGCGGGGCGCGGGGCGGTGCTGACCGAGCGGGGCGAGGTTGAACTCGACGCGGCGATCATGGATGGGGCGACGATGCGGGCGGGAGCGGTGGCGGGGGTGCAGACAGTGCGGCATCCGATCACGCTGGCGCGGCGGGTGATGGAGCGCACGCCGCATGTGCTGCTGATCGGCGATGGCGCGGAAGCATTTGCGGATGAAGCGGGTGTGGAGCGGGTGGCGAACGAATGGTTCATTACGCTGCGGCGACGGGAGCAGCTCGAGCGCGAGCTCAAGCGAAGGGCGAGCGAGAAGGCTTCGGCGCAGACGACTTCGGCTTCTGCTGACGCGCGCTTCGGAACCGTCGGTGTGGTCGCGCTTGATCGCAGCGGGCGGCTCGCCGCGGCGACCAGCACCGGCGGCATGACGGGCAAGCGCCCCGGACGGGTCGGCGATGCGCCGCTGATCGGCAGCGGGACGTACGCGAATGCGATCGTTGCGGTGAGCTGCACGGGGACGGGCGAGCAATTCATCCGCCACGCGGTCGCGAGCGGTATCGCGGCGCGGATGGAGCTTGCGGGTGAGAACGTCGAGCAAGCGGCGGGGCACTATGTGTTCGGTGTGCTCAATCCCGGCGACGGCGGGCTGATCGCGGTGGATCGGAGCGGGCGGATCGCGATGCCGTATAGCAGCGCGGGGATGTACCGTGCGGCGGCGGACAGCACGGGGCGGGATGAGGTGCGGATCTGGGAGGAGTGATTGTTTACTAGAGCCTCTCGCGTGAGCGAGAGGTCGCTGAGAGGTCGAACGCACCCGCGCCCTCTCGCTTACGCGAGAGGCTCTAGTGATGCAGGCGATTACGATCGCTTCGGCTCGTACCCCATCCCCCGATTGAACTCCTTGGTCCCGCCGCGGGGGACAGTCAGTGTCTTCCAGTCTGTGCCAGCCCGCGATGCGAGCACGCGGCTGATCTGTACGATCTGGCCGCAGTGATACGCGATGTGCGACAGAGAGCGAGCGAGCGCCAGGGCCAACGTGTGCGGCTCGCCGCGGATGGTGAGTGTGCGAGCGAGGTCGGCGTCGGTGAACGTCGCGAGCTGGGATTCCAGCACGCTCCAGCCCGCGGCCCACGCCTGCGTCAGTTGCTCCCGGTTCTCGAAGTCGTCGACGAACTCGCGATCGCGGTCACGCCAGGGCTTTTCGCCGTCGGTGGTGAGGGCGTCGGTCCAGCGGCTCGTGAGGTTGCCGCCGACGTGTTTCATGATGACGGCGATGGAGTTGGTCTCGCGATCCAGCGGCACGCGGAGGTCGTTCCACGAGACCTGTGCGGTCGCTTTCTCGGCGAGCGAGCGATAGCGGCGGAACTCGGCGGCGAAGGCGGGGATGACGGTGGACATGCGCGAAGGTAGCGCGACATGAGAGCCTCGGCGTGGGTGCCACTGCCCAGCCGCTCGGGGCTGGGCAGTGAGAGTGTTGCAGCATGGAGCGTTCACACTGCCCGGTCCAGGGCGACCGAGCAGTGGCACCCTGTGAAGGCGGCGATTCAGTGTGACGCGCGAAGCACGAGCTCGGCCGACTGCCGGGCCCGTTCCGCCACGCCGTCCGGCGCGTACATCCACGCCCAGGTGATCGCGCCGGCGACGATCATGGTGATGTCCTGCGCGGCACGCGAGAGGGTATCGGCCGCGAGCGCGGGATGTGCCGCGGCGATCCAACCCTTGATCGCGTCGTGCAGGTCGCTGGTGTGACCGGTGCAGATCTGGAATGTCTTGGAACGCGGGTCCTTGGCCTCGGCGGCGGCGTTGATGAACGCGCAGCCCTTGAAATCGGGCGTGTGGAACCACTCGTCCATCGCGGCAAAGAGCTCGCGGGGGCGGTCGTTCACCGGCACACGCTCCACGCGCTCGACGAGCCACGCCATCCATGCCGTGTGCTTCTCCTGCAGCCACGCGGCCACGAGATCGTCCTTGGAATCAAAGTGGTGGTAGAGCGACATCTTCGCCACGCCGGCCTTGGCGATGACGCGGTCGATGCCCACGGCGTTCACGCCGTGCTTGTAGAAAAGCTCCCCCGCGGCGGCGAGCAGCTTCTCGCGCGCCCCGCGGTTGCGGGCTTTGGGAGAAGCGGACTTGGAACGGGCGGCGGGCATGGTGGATTCTACGTGTCGAGACCGAGGGAATAGACCGATCGGTCTGGTGGTTGGATGCCGGGGATGGCAAGTGGTTTCGGGCACGATGCCGCGCCTCCCCGCCCCGCGAAGCGGGGAGGGGTGGTCGAGCGCAGCGAGACCGGGGAGGGGTGATTCGAGCTGGAACCATGATGGGGTGCCACGGGTTGGCCGCTCTGGGCCAGCCCGTGCGGCCGCGCCGAGATCGTGAGTCCTCACACTGCTTGACCGCCGAGCCGGTCAAGCAGTGGCACCCCCGCTCGCGGCGAGAGGAGGCGCTTCAGGCTTTGCGTGCCCACCGCAGCTTCGCCGAGGTCGATCGCGGGTTCTCGCGTTGCTCCGCGGCATCCGCGATGATGGGATCGCGCCCGTCCGCGCTGTAGATTCCAGCCCGGAACTGATCGCGGAACGCGTGCTTCACGCGTCGGTCTTCGCCGCTGTGGAAGGTGATGATCGCGGCCATGCCGCCGGGTTTCAGAATCTGCGGCAGGTCGAGCAGCAGCTTGTCGAGATTGGCCAGCTCGCGGTTGACGAGGATGCGCAACGCTTGGAACGTGCGGGCGGCGGGGTGGAGCTTCGCGCCCATGCCGCGTTCGATGGTGAAGTCGCGGGCCTCGCAGACGAGGGCCATGAGCTGCTCCGTGGTCTCGATCGGCACCTTGCGGCGGCGCTGCACGATGAGCCGTGCGATCTTCGGTGCGTCGGTCTCGTCGCCAAACTCGAGCAGCGCGTCGATGATCTCGTCCTCGGTCATGCGGGCGAGGAGCGCCGAAGCGGGCTCGCCGCGGGTCGGGTCCATGCGCATGTCGAGCGGGCCGGGACGGCGGTAGGAGAAGCCGCGGTCGGGATTGTCGATCTGGGTGCTGGCGACGCCGATGTCGGCGAGCACGCCATCGACGGTGCGGGGGGCGACGCCGGCTTGTTCGAGGATCTGATCGAGCGAGGCGAAGTTGGAGTGGAAGAGATCGAAGCGCACCGTGCCCTCGCGTCCCTTCACCCGCTGGAGCTTCACGCGGGCGTCGGCGAGGTTCTCCGGATCAAGGTCGAGCCCGATGAGCCTGCCGTCGGGCTTGAGACGTTCCAGGATCGCGCTGGCGTGGCCGCCGAGGCCGAGGGTGCAATCGACGATCGTCTGACCGGGCTTGGGGTCGAGGACTTCGAGGACCCGGCGGAGAAGAACGGGGATGTGGCGGGGGTCGGGTTTCATCGCGAGTGGAGTCGATATCGGCGGGAGCGCGTAGAGTTGTGCGGTTGAACAGAACAGAGTCAATGGTGTTGTCAGAACAGCGGAGCTGGTTGGTTGTCCAGAAGCGAGAGGTGCGGGGTGAGCCATGAACAAGACGACACCAGTTTCTGGCGGTTCTTGCTGTGCCGGAACAGGTCCGGGCAGGGTAAAGCGCTGTCAAGGATGCTGAAGCCGCTAGACCAAGTGCTCCGAAGATCGATTCGCGAGAAGGCACCACGCATGGATGGCGGTGCGCCGTCAGACAGCGACCTTGAATCAGAGATTAAAGCAATTCTACAAGATATTGGAGACTTGACTGCGAACAGGATGCTTGCGCATTTGAGTCGAGCTGTGACGTCGAGGCTTAGAGGACATGCCGCCTTTCGTGAGCGTCTGACTTCGGAATGGGGCCGTATGTTCCTTTCCTTGCGATGCCTTGAGGCGTTCTCGTACCAGTGCGGTGCGGAACTCAACGCTATTTCCTGGCACCAAGAACCCAACCGCCAGGCTACGCGCGACGTTTTGATTCGGTTGCACGCACACAGCTGTAGAGTCTTTTCTGAAATCCTTACGCTCCTGGAAGCTGGGTATGCGGATGGAGCGCACGCTCGCTGGCGAAGCCTGCACGAGGTTGCGGTTATCGCATTGTTTCTGCAGAAGCATGGCGACCAAGCAGCAACGTTGTATCGTGAACACGAGGCTGTCGACGCGTGGCACGGCGCGAAGGAGTATGAAAAGGTCGCGGCCAAGATAAAGCACGAGCCGCTCGGGCCAGAGACAATGGGCCAGCTAAAGAGCCGTTACGACGCCGCCATTGCAAGGCACGGACCGAGTTTCAAGACTACCTATGGATGGGCGGCGGTCCTTCTGAAAGTGTCAAGGCCCGGCCTGCGAGAGCTCGAGACGGCGGTGGGTGTTGAACATCTGCGATCGTTCTACATGTGGGCGAGCCAGCAAGTTCACGCGCCAGCGAAAGCGTTTACTTCGTGCCTCGGAACTCTGCCGGGGCAACCAAAGTTCATGCTCGCTGGTGCGAGCAACGTGGGACTTCTAGATCCGGCTCAGTCAGCTGCGATTTCCCTTTCGCAAGTGCTCGCAGCATTGTTGCTCGAGCTGGAAACGGTGGACGCCCCGGTGTGCTCGCAACTCGCAGGCCGTTTGGTGGACTTGGTCAAGTACGAAGGACTGAGTGCCCACGACAGTATCGAAGGCAGACACCACGAGGAGTGGTTCATAGTGAAGGGTGCAGCAGGAGGGTCACAACGTAACTGACAATCGCATCAACCTCCCCGCCTACTTCTCCCGCATCGGCTACGTCGGCCCCATCGCGCCCACACTCGACATGCTGCGGGCGATCCAGATGCGGCACGTGTGCTCGATCCCGTTTGAGAACCTCGACGTCTTGCTCGGTCGTGGCGTCGCCCTCGATCTGGAGAGTGTGCAGGCCAAGCTCATTACGAACCGCCGCGGCGGGTACTGCTTCGAGCAGAACTGGCTGATGCTGCACGTGCTTCGGCAGATCGGGTTCGAGGCGATGCCGCTGTCGGCGCGGGTGCGGCTGGACCGGCCGCGAGACATGGTGCCGCCGCGGACGCATGTGTTTGTCAAGGTGACGCTGAGCGCGGAGCAGGCTGGCCAAAACGCAGGCGACTGGCTCGTCGATGTCGGTGTCGGCAGCATGTCGCCGACGGCGCCGTTCCGGATGGTGGAGAACGCGGAGCACCCGACGCCGCATGAGATGCGGCGGCTGGTGCGCGAGGCCGGCGTGCCCGCGCCGCGGTGGTTCCATCAGGCCCGGATCCTGCGCGACGGCGTCGAGACGTGGATCGACATCTGCGAGTTCAACGGCGAGGAGATGCACGCCATCGACCGCGAGGTTGGCAACTGGTTCACCAGCACGAACCCCAACAGCCGCTTCAAGCAGTACATCATGGCGTCGCTGGCGAACCCCGACGGCACACGCTTCTCGTTGGCCAACGGCGACTTTACGCACCGGCGCTCCAGCGACGGCGCGGTGCTGGCGAGTGAGACGATCACGACGCCGCAGCGGCTGGGCGATGTGCTGCGTGAGCGGTTCGGGCTGGAGGTGCCTGCGGGGACGGTGTTCGGGGTGGCGGGGTTGTGAGTTGGCTCCGACGGCGCGCACGGCAAACAGGTTTTTCCCGGTGAAGTCCCCGGCGGGCTGGCCGGGGTGCATCCGTTTCTTCGGCTCGCGCTGCCGAAACGTGATATAGTGAAAAAAACATGCATCCTTCACCAAAAGCGGATGTATCGCTATTCGTTGGACACCACCCGGAACCGGCGCGGGTCTCGCGTGTGCGGGTCTCGCGTGTGCGGGTCTCGCGTGTGCGGGTCTCGCGTGTGCGGGTCTCGCGTGTGCGGGGCGGCGTCGGGCCGGGCCGTGGGGAAAGGGAGAGAAGCGATGCGTATCAGCACTGTGATTGGGGCCGCGGCGGTCGCCGCGTCGTTGTCGGGCGTGGCGATGGCCGCCGTGAGCGTGACATCCCGGACGAGCACGATCCGCGAGTCGAAGAACAACCTGTTCTTCCCGGCGCCGGGAGATTACAACAACTCCGACAGCACGACCGCCTTGGGTGCGTGGACCGGCACACTGCCGCAGGGCTACACCCACACATCTACCGCGAACAACTCGTTCATCGGCGGCGTGTTCCGCGGTTCGTCGAGCCTGGTTGTCGTTCTTGGAGAGGAGACCAAGTCAAGCGCCAAGCTCGAGTCGAATTTCACCGTAACGGGGTCGACGATCGCGCGGGTCGCGCTGAACGGATTCTCGACGCCGTCGCAGACCAAGGGAGCAACGCCGCAGTCGCTGAACGCGTACCTGGCGATCTTCAACGCCGACACCAACGCGGTGGTCTTCGACTCGTTCGACCACGCGTCGTTGTTCATCGATCCGGTGAACGCCCGCGACTCGCTCCGTTGGGACGGCTTCTCGCTCGACCTCAACCTCGCCGCCGGCAACTACCGCGTCCTGATCGGTGCGGACATCACCAAGACCAGCAACTTCGGCACCAGCAACAGCTTCAGCGGTTTGGCGGAGCTTGATGCCTCGGTGGCGTTCATCCCGGCCCCTGGCGCGGGCCTTTTGCTGGGCGGGGTCTCGTGGTTCGCGGCACGGCGTCGGCGCGCGGCGTGAGCGTTGGATCGCTTCATGTCTCGGCACGTCGCGGCGGTCGCGTGAGGGAACGCGCCGCCGCGGCGTGTCGCTGGAGGCTCTGGTACGCTGCAGCGATGTTGATGCGGGCAATTGTCGTGACGGGCGTGGTGATGGTTGTGGGGTCAATGCTGGCGGGCTGCCGCTCGAAGGAGCATGTCATCCACGGCGAGTCGGTGCCGCGGGATGGCAAGGTCGTCACCGCCATCCTCGAAACCTCCGCCGGCGATATCACGCTTGAGCTTGATCGCGAGCGAGCGCCGCTGAGCGTCGACAACTTCGTGCGCCACGCTAAGGCTGGGCACTACGACAACACGGTCTTTCAGCGCGTCATCTCGAACTTTGTGATCCAGGGCGGTTCGCACACGCCGGAGCTGATGAATCTGCCCGCGTCCGACGCCGCGGCACGCACGCCCGGCGAGCCGCTGGGGCTCGACAGGCCGATCAAGAACGAGTGGCAGAACGGGCTGAAGAACGTGAAGGGCTCGGTGGGTCTGGGCCGCGACACCGACCCGGACTCGGGCACGCGGGAGTTCTACATCAATGTCGTTGATAATCCGAGGCTCGACACGCCCCGCGAGATCAGCGGCGGCGCGGGCTACGCGGTCTTCGGGCGAGTGACCGACAGCTGGGACGCGGTCGAAAAGATCCGCACCGGCGTCACGGGTTCGCGGGCGGAGAAGATTCGCAAGAACGGCGAACTGGTGGACGGCGAGATGATGAAGGATGTGCCGCTGGAGTTGGTGGTGGTGAAGAGGGTGCGGATTGTGGGTGATCGCTGAATCGATGAGAAGACGTCGCGTTGCTGCGGGCGCACGTTGGGTGCCACTGCCCAGCGCTTCGCTGGGCAGTGCCGGGCTGTGGATCGGTGTCGTGATCGCACTGCCGACGCCGAGCCGTCGGCAGTGGCACCCAATAGAGGTGGGCGGCGCTTCTGCGTGCGTGATTCGAGCTCGTGCGTCGCTCGCCCCTCACCGATCTCGGCCTGGAGGGCCTCGATCACCTCTCCCCGCCGAAACGGGGAGAGGGGCGCGGGGCTTGGAGTGGTGCGTGCTTACCGCCCGCGGCCGGGCATCTTGCCGAACATGCGCTTGGGGGGCAGCTTCGTCGGCACGATGCCGCCGGGGAACTTGCTCGCGTCGACCTTTGCCGGGTCCGACGCGGGCAGCTCGAGCTTGGATTGCTCCATGCGGCTGACTTTCGGTGGCGCGGGCGGCGGCGGGGGCGCGTCGCCTTCGGCTCGTTCGAGCTGCAGGCCGCCTTGCGGGCGGCCGCCGGGGCCGTCGTCGCGCCAGCCCTGGGGCGGCGGGTTGCCGACGAAGTCTGGGTACTCGAGCTTGGGGATCTCGGCGTTGATCAGCATCTCGATGCTGGTGAGCAGCTCGCCCTGGGCGGGGGTGACGAGCGAGTAGGCCAGGCCGCCCTTGCCGGCGCGGGCGGTGCGACCGATGCGGTGGACGTAGAGCTCGGGGTCGTCGGGCAGGTCGAAGTTGATGACGTGCGACACACCCTCGACGTCGATGCCGCGGCTGGCGAGGTCGGAGCAGATCACGACGGCGAGCTTGCCGTCCTTGAGCTGCTTCATGGTGGTGTTGCGCTTGCCCTGGCTCATGTCGCCGTGCATCGCGTGCGCGGGAATGCCGCGGGCGGACAAGCCGTTGGCGAGTTCATCGACGGTGCGCTTGAGGCGACAGAAAACCAGCGTGAGAGCCGGCTCCTCGTGGGTGAGCACGTGCAGCAGCATGCGCTTCTTGTCCCACGGGGCGACCGGGATGTGGAACTGCTTGACGAGGCTGGCGGTCAGCGAGCCAGCGGTGGTGACCAGCTTCACCGGATCGTGCATGTGCTGGCGGGCGAGGCGCTCGACCTCTTCGCTCAACGTCGCGCTGACGAAGATTGTCTGGCGGCCCTCCGGCGGGGTGCCGGGCTTGGGGCACATGTTCAGGATCCGCTTGATGTCATCGCGGAAGCCGATGTCGAACATGCGATCCACTTCATCGAGCACCGCGAAGCGGATGTTCTGCAGGTGGAAGTAGCCGCGTTGGATCATGTCGAGCACGCGCCCGGGCGTGCCGACGACGATGTGCGAGCCGGTCTGGAGCTGGCGGGTCTGGGCCTGGATGGATTGACCGCCGTAGAGCGTGACGGCCCGGATGGGCGTGTGCTTGGCGAGGTCGTTGATCTCGTCGGTGATCTGGATGGCCAGTTCGCGAGTGGGGGCGAGGATGAGGGCCTGGAACTGGGTGTCCTTGCCGCACATGTGGATGAGCGGCAGACCGAACGCGGCGGTCTTGCCGGTGCCGGTCTTGGCCTGGCCGAGCACGTCGCGCCCGGTGATGGCGACGGGGATCATCTTCGCCTGGATCATCGTGGGCTTCTGGAAGCCCATGTCAGCGAGACCCTTGAGCACGCTGTTGCGGAGCCCAAGCGACGGGAAGTCAACGGCCTCGTCGAAGACGTTGTCCTGTGCGACGGGCTTGAAGTCGTGGTGGGTGACGATGCCGTGCACTTCCGCGACCGGGTTGGCGGCGGTGATGGAGTCCTGCAGCTCGTGGCCGGAAGTGGCGGGCTGGCTTGGACTTGCGGCGTCGTCGGAAGAAGCGGGCAGATTGGAATCAGCGGACTGGTGGACCTGGGACTCCGTCCCATCGGTATCGTGCATGGCTCGTACTCGTGTGAAATGCGGTGGAAGAACGACAGAAGTCGCGTTCGCCGCGGCGACGGTAGAGGGGGTCGCTCCGGACCCCCGGCCACGGCGAGCAATAGTAGATCGGCCGAAGGGGTGATCGGGGTGCGAAATGGGAGAAGGCCGGTCCGGGGTAGGACGAACGAGCCGCGGCGACTTCGTCAAGGGTTCTTGAGCCTTGGATCCACCAGCGCCACGCGGTCGCGGAGCGCGTTGCGGTTTCGGACGCCCAGGCTGCGGAAGATCCGCACGGCGTAGGTCTTGATGGTGTTCTCGGTGAGCCCGGTCATGGCCCCGATCTGCGCGTAGCCCAGGTCGCTGGCGAGCAGGGGGACGAGCTGCTGCTCCTTCTCAGACAGGCGGGCGACGCGGGCGGCGTAGTCGTCGCCGGTGGGTGACGCCGGAGCGGTGAGCGTGTGGACCCAGGCGGGGGCGAAGAACAACGCGGCGGCGAGGCGGCGTTCGCGGGCGGTGAAGGTGGGGGCGCCGGTGCTCCGGCCGAACATGACCGAACTGACCGTCAACGCGTCGGTGCCGTGCTGCGGCAAGACGGTGTAGAGCAGGTCGTCCATGCCGATGCGGCGGCGGTAGGTGAGGCAGGCGGGATCGGTGTCCCAGGTCTGCGGCGGCAGGACTTGGCGGATGCCGCGGACGAACGGGCGGCCGGCGAGGGCGAGGTCGTGCAGGCCGACGGTTTCGGGCGGGCGGCCGAAGGCGCCCATCATGCGGAGGGCGTGCCACGCGCCGCGGAGCATGGGGACCCGGCCGCACTTGAGGATCTTGATCGGCGCAATGCGCCACTCGCCGCTGGTCAGCCCGGCGCGGCCGAGGACCCAGAGCCAGTTGTCGGCATTCAGCAGCGCAGCGGCACCGTCGAGCAGCACGCGCCGGGCCAAGAGCGGCTCCTGCCCGGGCGCGGCGAGGCGACTCGCTTCCGCGACGATCGCGCCGACCGCGACGGCGTCGGCGGCGGAGAGGCCGAGGTCGGACTCATCGCCCAGGTCGGGATCGAGCCGCGGGGGTGGGTTGTGGTCGGGCTGGTTCACCGAGTCTCCTCGGGATTGTTCGTCATTGCTCGCGGCGGGCACATCGTGAAAGCGTCCCGAACGGACACCAGTCTACCGAAGTTGAGAGTGGTGTCTGAGGCCGGTTGGCGAGGCGTGCCGCTGATTGAGCATGTGGTGGACGTTTCGCACTCAACCGGAGAATCGCACGATGAACCGTTGCCTGACTCGATGGTCGGCCCCTCTGGCAGCGTTGCTCACGCTGCTCGCCTCGCAGGCGCTGGCGCAGAACAGCTCGTTTACCTATCAGGGCTCGCTCTCGGCCCCCGGCGGCCCGGTGGACGCGTTGGCCGACTTCAAGGCCCGTCTCTGGACCGCGGCGAGCGGCGGCACGATGGTCGGCACCGAGCAGTCGTTCCCCGGCGTCGAGGTCACCCGCGGCGTCTTCTCGCTGTCGATCCCGTCGCCCGCGGGTGCGTTCATCGACGGGCAGCCGTTGTGGCTGGAGCTGGACGTTCGAGTTCCCAGCGGCACGGGCGCGTACACGACGATCTCCCCGCGGAGCGCGGTGTCGGCGGTGCCGCTGGCGGTTGGGTTGGCGGGGATACCGATGAGGCCGGGCACCGAAGTGCTTGACCTCCGTTCCGGTAGCGCGTCGAGCGATAGCTACTTCGTGCACAACGTGCCGTTTTACCAGGTGGTCACGCCGACCCAGTCCGGCTTTCTCACGCGGGTGCAGATGCAGATCGCGCACGCGAACAACGGACCCAAGATGACGGCGCGGCTGCGGAGCGGTCAGGGGCTCGCTGGCCCGCTGCTCGCGACGGTGAACGTCGTGCCCGCGGTTGGCACCGTGACCTTCGACTTCGGTTCCGTTCCGGTGTCAAAGGGCCAGGCGTACACAGTTGAGATGGTGACGACCAGCGGCACGATCGCGGTCGTGCAGGCCACGCCGGGATCGCAACCGGCCAATTGTCCGACGTTCTGGGCAGGCACCGACATGGTTCCGGCTTGGTTTGCCGCGTACGTGCGTCTGCCGCAGCTGGCGGTACAAGCCACGGGCGCGCCCTGGTCTGGCATCGCCGGTTCGCCCTTCACGACGCAGGCCGACGGCACGATCGCGGCGAGCGTCAATCAGTTCACGGTGCGTGCCAGCGGCGGCGGGAGCCTCGTGCCCGCGCTGCGGGTCGTGGGGCGCGGCGGCACCGGCGCGCTCGCCGCCCTCGATCTCGCGACCTACGACCCCGGCTCGAACGCCCCTTCCGCACGCATCCAGGCGGTGGACAGCGACTACTCAAGTCACATCGACTTCCAAACCAAGAACTGGGGCGCGATCACCAACCCGCTGACCACCCGGATGCGGCTCACCGACGAAGGACTGCTGGGCATCGGGACCACTTCACCCGAGGCCCTCCTCACGGTCACCCCCGAGACCGGCGGCGGCATCCTCGTCGGCAGCACCCAGACCGCGGGGCGCACGAGCTTGTATCTCGGCATCAACGGTGCAAACAACGACTATTCCATCATCCAGTCCACCTCCGCCTGGGGCTCCAGCTACGGATTTCTGACCATCAACCCCGACGGCGGACGCGTCGGCATCGGCACCCGCACGCCGAACGCGAGCTTCACCCTTGACGTCAACGGGGCACTCCGCTGCGTCGGTTTCACCAACGCCTCGAGCGCCCGCTACAAGAAGAACATCCGCTCGATCGAGGACGATGCGCTCAGCAGCATCCTCGCGCTGCGTCCGGTGCGGTTTGATTGGAACGACGAGATCCCGTCGATGGCGGGGCGGGCCGATGTCGGGCTGATCGCCGAGGAAGTCGCCGAGGCGATCCCAGAAGCGGTCAGCCGCAGCAACGGCAAGATCGAGGGCATCGACTACAACCGGCTCACGGCGTTGATGATCCGGGCCCTGCGCCAAGAGCACGAGAGGAGCGCGGCGAGCACGCAGCGACTCGTGGATGAGGCCGCGGCGCTGCGTGCCGAGAACGCCGAGCTGCGGTCACGGCTGGAGGCGATCGAGCAGATGCTGAAGCGCTGATGTTCGGATCGAACGTTGGGAAATCGGCGGTGCCGGGGCGGGGACGCCCCGGCTCGCTTTCATCACACCGTCGCCACCCGGCCGCGCCACGCGCGTTGGCCCGTGCGGGCGAGGTAGAGCGAGTGCCATTGGATCGCGGTCATCATCAGGACGCCGAGCGGGTGCAGCAGCACGGGCGTGAGACCCTGCTCGAAGCGGCGGGCGAGAAGGAGCCGCTGCAACACGGCCATGGCGACGCATGAGACGGCGAAGAGGGCCGCGAGATCGGTGGGGGAGGGCAGCGGTGCCGGCCCGAGCTTGCCGAGCAAGGCCCAAGGCACGATGATCCACGGCAACACGTGCGCGAGTAGATGCACGGCCGTGATGAACATGAGCAGCCCGATCGAGCCGAGGCCCTCGAAGGCGTTCTTGGCAAAGCCGCGCCAGGTCTGGGCCAGGCCGCGGTACATGCGGACGCTGAGCAGGTGGGTGCCGTCGAAGAGATCGGTGTGGAAACCCGCCTTGCGGACCTCCCGCGGCATCTTCACGCCGTCGTGCATGGAGTTTTTGAACGCCTGATGCCCGCCGGCCTTGTCGTAGGCGGCGCGGCTGACGAGGATGAACTGGCCGCAGGCGGCGGAGGCGGCCGGATCGCGTGACGTGCGCATCCGCGGCATGGGCAGATAGGAGAAGAGAATGAAAAAGATCATCGGCACGGCCAGCCGCTCGGCGAGCGAGCCGGTGATCTGGCGCGGGAAGGTCGAGACCAGGTCGGCCTTCTGAGCCTGCGCGAACGCGAGCGCGTCGGCGAGGCAGGCGGGCTCGAATCGCACGTCGGCGTCGGTGAAGCAGAGCCACTGGCCGCGGGCTTGTTCGGACATGCGCCAGCAGGCGTGCTGCTTGCCGTTCCAGCCCGAGGGCAGGGGCGTGACCTGTGCCGCTCGCACGCGGGGATCGGACGCGATGAGCCGCGCGAGGATGCTGGGCGTGTCGTCGGTGCTCTGGTCGTCATAGACCAGCACCTCGATGTCGCGCTCGGTGCTGGCGAGTATCGAGCGAACGCAGGCTTCGAGATTGGATTCTTCGTTGCGGGCGGGGACGCAGACGGTGATCCGAGGGGATGTGGGATGTGGGATGTCGGACGTCGGATGTGGGATGTTGAGGCCCGGAACCGCGGCAACGGATGACACCGCTGAAATTCCTGCCTTCACATCCGACATCGGCCTTCGATACACGCCCAAGTTGATGACCGTCATCGTGAGCGTAATCGCGCACAAGGCCATCGCGACCAGCAGCACGATCTCCAGGGGCGTCATTGGCGGTCTCCGCGGTCGCCGGCGAACCGGCGGTCCTCGACCCGGCCGGAGTGCCCGCGCAGCCGCAGCCACAGGTCGTAGAACCAGTTCGTCGCAGGGCCGGAATCGGAGTCGCCGCGGCCGGTGATTTCTCCCAGCGCCGGGCGGAACCGGGCGGGGTCACGGGACCGGACCGCGTCGGCGAGCCGGGCGTTGTTGTCGCTCATGGCGCGCAGGAACGCGCGGTGCCACGCGGTCGTGCTGTCGGGGCGATCCGGCGTCGCGCACGGCTCGAAACGCAGGAAGACCTCCGGTTTCTGATCGGTCCAGAAGGCGTACTCGATTGCGAGCGCCAGGACGCGCACATGGCGAGTCTTGGCAGCCAAGGCAGCGGCACCGGGGCGGAGCTCGATCGGATCACGCGGATCCACGAACCGGCCCTGCGGCGTGATCCAGAGCGTGGACCGCGGGTTGCTCTCGAATCGGCGGCCCACGTACTCACTCATCGCGCGCAGGCTCTCGGGGTTGTCGGGCTGGATGCCGAAGATCCCGAGCTTCTTGAAGAACCCGAACTTGGCGAGCTGCGTCGCGTCCATGGGCGCGAGCGGCTCGCGCTGCGGGCTCAAGCGATCGTGCAGCACGAGGCAGACGAGCGGATCCCACCACGAGGTGTGTGACACCAGCACGATGGCAGGCGTGGGGTCACGCTGCAGCGTGGCGAGGAGGTCTGCGTTCTCGGGGGTGACGCGGACGGCGTGGAAGGACTTCTTGAACATCCGCCGCACCCAGCGGGCGAAGTACTTCGTCACCGTCGGCGAGTAGGAGGCGGGGATGAGCAGATCCGTGCGCGGATCGGTCGGTGCCATCGCGGGATCGTTGGGACGCTGCGGCGAGCGAGCGAATCAGGGGCGCGGCATTCGATCGGTGCCGCCGAGCCAGTGTTGCACGACGGAGAATCATGGTGCATCCGCGCCTCGGAGCCGGATCGGTTCTTCGGGTTTACTTGAGATGCGTCACGCGATCGCGCGGCGTGGGCGCAGCTTGCGGATCATCCACCACACACCGATCGTCGCGATGATCAACACGACTCCCAGCGCCACGGGCGCGAGAATCGCGAGGATGCTCATGGCTCCGGCGAGCATGTTCTCGAGCGTGGCATAGACCGGGTTGGCGACGCCCAGCGTGGTCGTGGTGGAGACGACGCGGCCGGAGGCGCCGGTGAGTTGCGTGACACCCGCGGTCGCGGCGCCCGCGGCGGCCGCGCCGCCCAGGCCCGCGGCATAGGCGAGCGTGGAACCGAGGCCGTCGGGCAATGCCGCGGTGATGTCTTGCAGCGGAAGGGCGACCGCGCCAGTGGCGAAGAGCGCTCCGGCGATCCAAGACGCAGGGGCCGAGACAGCGTCGAGCGCGTGGTCCACGGCGGGTATGCAATAGCCCAGCCCCTCCGCGACGCAGAGCGCCGACAGGATGATCAACGCCGGTGTGCCGCCGGTCCAAGCGAGCGACGAACCAAGCTCAACCATGCCAAGACGCTGACCCAACCCGACCACCAAGAGCGGCAGGAAGATCCGCAGGCCGCCGGCGGCGGAAAGACCAAGCCCAAGACACACGGCGGCGAGAAGCTCCATAACGAGTTGTTCGGGATCACCGCCTGTCGCTTGCGTCGCGGATGTGGAACTTTGTTTCACCGAGCCTCGCCGCCGCCGCGAAATGGCCGGTGTTTCGGAACGTCCGAAAACATTGGGAGGGGCCAAAATATCGGTAAAGTTCTGTATCCGTAATTCCCCCCAAGATATCCTGAACCCTCGGCGTTTCGGCGCGCGGACCGGGTGGTCCAATCCCGCGCGGGGCGGGTGTCCGTGCCGTTGGTCGGGGAACTCACAAAGCGAGGATGCACATGAAGACGGCGAAGATGGCGGCCCTCCTGGGGCTCGCGACGGTGGTCGGCACGGCGTCGGCCCAGACCCTCACGCAGGGCAACGCCAAGTTCCAGTTGCTCACGCCCGCGTTCAGCGTGACCAACGGCGACACGTTCTTCTATCAGGACAACAACTTCACCGACTGGCAGTACAAGTACACGTGGTACTGGCGTCAGCAGAACGGCAACAGCAACTCGCTGTTCGCCAAGTTCCAGTCGCCCACGACTTTCACCAGCGGCAACAAGACGCGGATCACCTTCAGCAAGGTCGGCACGGGCGCCGTCGGCTTCGAGCTCATCGACGCCGAGTTCGTGATCGTCCTGAAGGACGGCCCAAACCCGCGTCAGTCGCGGCTGTTCACCCGCGCCAAGCTCGGTGCAGCCGCCGACAACGCCACACCACGCGTGTACAACTTCTTCCACCTCTGCGATATGGACGTGCCGGGCGGCTCGCCCAACCCGGCCCCGGATGACATCCAGAACTTCAGCGGCCACACCGGCACCTTCACCGAGCAGGCCAGCTTTGAGTACGCCCAGGTGACCAGCGACGGCTCGGAGTCGCGCTTCGACACCGACGCGGGCAGCATCCTCCGCTCCAACCTCTCCGCCGGATCGACCGATCTGGCCAACAAGACCAGCTACAACACCGACGGCGCGTTCGCGTACCAGTGGACGTTCACGCTGAACCCCGGCGAGTCGCGGGTGGTGCGTGTGGGCCAGGGCGTGAACACGACGGCGTACGCCGTGGACCCCTGCTCGGCCGACATCAATCTCGACAACGCCGTGGATGACACCGACTTCGTCGCGTTCGCGGGCGCGTACAACGAACTGCTCTGCCCGGCGCTCCCGGCGTTCTGCGACGCGGATTTCAACGACGACGGCTTCGTGGACGACGCCGACTTCGTGCTCTTCGCCAGCCAGTACAACGACCTGGTCTGCCCGTGGTGAGCAACGACATCTGGTAGCACATCGCACACTTGTTGCAATGGCCAAGCAGCAGACCCGGCGAAGTCCGGGTCTGCTGTCTTTGGTGTGGTCCAGCGCGTCCGGAGGCTCGGTCCGATCGGTTCTGGGACGGCGCGGCTGATCGAGAATGCTCTTGGTGGCGGTTGCACAGGCCAGTACGATGGGCGTTCAACGCGGCGGCGCCGCGGGAGGGGCTCATGCGGACGGGTGTGCTTTTCGTGGTTTCGGCGGGCATCGCGATCTCGGGCTCGCTGGCAACGGCGCAGTGCGGCGCGGTCTTCTCGTTCGCGGACTTTGCCTCCACCAGCGGCCTCACGCTCGTTGGCGAGGCCGACACCCTCGACAACCAGTTGCGGCTGACGCGCAGCGGCCAAGGCGGCGCCGGGGCGGCGTGGTACACCATCTCGAAGTCCGAACTCAACAACGGGTTCCGCACCTCGTTCCGTTTCGCCATCCAGAGCGGCACCGCCGACGGCTTCGCGTTTGTCATCCAAGACGGCGCCGCCGACGCGATCGGCGGCGGGGGATCGGGCCTCGGTTACGCCGGCATCCCGCGCAGCGTCGCCATCGAGTTTGACACCTTCATCTTCAGCGACGAGTTCCAGGGCATGCACGTCAGTGTGCAGAACGATGGGCCCAGCGGCAACTCTGAAGCCGACGCATTATCGCTCGCACACGCCTTCCTGCCCGACAGCGTCACAGACGGCGAATTCCACGATGTGAAGATCGAGTACACACCCGGCGTGCTCTACGTCTGGCTCGACGGCGAGCCGATCCTCTTCTGCCCGCTCGATCTTTTTATGCTCGATGGCGGCTCGGCGCTTTTTCCTGATTGTGCCTGGGTCGGCTTCACCGCCGGTGCGGGCGGCGCGACGGCTGACCAGGTGATTGAATCGTGGTCGTTCACCGACTGGTCCGACGTCACCGAATGCGTGGGCCCGATACCCCTGACATTCGAAGGCCCCGGCTTCACACCCGAGACGGGCGACCGCGTCGTGTTCCGTTCGACGCTGACCGGCAGCGGGCCGCTGACGTACGCGTGGCGCAAGGAGGATATCGACCTCAACGACGACTCCCGCATTCTCGGTTCGCGCGCCGAGGTCATGATCATCGACCCGTTCATCCCAGCCGACGCCGGCTCGTACCAGTTCGGCGCGGGCAACCAGTGCGCCGGGTACGGCATCGGGTCGATCGAGGTCGGCATCCAGTGTCCCGGGGATCTGAACTTCGACACGTACGTGGACGATGCGGACTTCCTGTTGTTCCTGCCGGCGTACGACGCGTTGCTGGTGCCCGAGGCCGACAAACGCTGCGATTGGAACGGCGACCGGTTGGTGGATGATGCGGACTTCTTGTTGTTCCTGCCGTATTACGACCAGTTGATCTGTCCCTGATCACGATCGGGCTTGGGTGCCACTGCCCAGCGCTTCGCTGGGCAGTGGTGGGGCGCGGGTGGACGCGGTGATCGCCGGTGGACCGATGCCGCCGCGGCACTGCAGACGCCAAGCCGTCGGCATTGGCACCCTTGGGGTCTCCCCCCGGCTTTAGACCAGCACCGGCTCGGTCTTGGGCTCGATGACGCGTTCGTGGACGTTGCGGCCGCTCTCGGTGGGGAGAGGGATCTTCCAGTCCTCGAGCAGGCAGGTGGCGGCGGTGACGCCGCTCATGATGACCATGGGGGTGCCGGGGCCGGGGTTGGCGCTGCCGCCGGCGAGGTAGAGGTTGGAATAGACGCGGCTGCGGTTCTTGGGCTTGAAGCCGCCGTGCATGAGGCCGTGCGAGGCGAGACCGTAGATCGCGCCGCCCTCGGCGTTGTACATCTTTTCGATGCCAGCGGGGCTGAGGGTGCGATCGACGACGATGTGCTTGTCGATATCGGCGAAGCCCATGCGGCGCATCTTGTCGAGGATGACGGGCTTGTACTGCTCCATCAGGCCGCCGGGGCCGTCCCACTTCTGGTTGCCGCGGATGTAGGGCGTGTGGACGAGGATGTAGAGGGCCTCACAGCCGGGAGGTGCCTGGGTCGGGTCGCTGCGCGAAGGGGCGCAGATGTACATGGTGGGGTCGCGGGCGGGGATGCCCTTGCTGTAGATGTCGTTGAACTCGTCGTGGCTGTTCTTGCTGAAGAAAAAGTTGTGGTGGGCGACGTGGTCGTACTGCTTGTCGAGGCCGAGGTAGAGGACGACGCCGCTGCAGGCGGGGGTGTACTTCTTGGCGATCGCCTGCTGCTCGGCCCGGGCTTTGGGCGAGTCGAGCAGGTCGCGGTTGGTGCGCTGGACATCGCAGTTCGAGACGACGGCGTCGGCGGCGAGGAACTCGGGCTTGCCGCTGCCGGCGTCGATCTCCACACCGATCACGCGGTTGTCGCGCTCGACGATGCGAGTGACGCGGCGGCCAGTGATGTAATTGACACCCTGCTCGCGCCCGATCTTCTCGAGGGCGCGGGCCATGCAGCGGGTGCCGCCGGACTGGCCGTCGGGGGCCATGGTGTACCAGCAGCCGTGATCAACCTGGGCCGCGGCGATGAGGCTGAGGATCGACGGCGCCATGAAGGGGCTGCTGCCGACGTACTGGAGGAAGTGCTCCATCACCTGGCAGAGGTGCGGCTCGGGGACGTGCTTGGTGATCTGCTTGGCGACGGTGGAGTGCATGGTGCCGACCATGGCCATCAGGTCGCCGCCGATGCCGGTGGCCTTGGGCGGGCTGAACATGAGGTCGGTCGCGGCGCCGAGGTCCTTGTAGAAGAAGACCTTCTCGGAGAGGCGGTAGAGCTTGCGGCTGTACTCGATGAACTTCTTGTAGCCGTCGCCGGGCTTGGTGCTGGGGAACTGGGCATCGAGCTCCTTCGCGAAGACATCGGGGTCCTTGCGGAGGTTGATGACGGTGCCGTCCTCGAAGTGGCAGCGCCACTGGGGGTCGAGATCGACGAACTTGATCATGTCGCCGACCTTGCGGCCGGAGCGGCGGATGATGCCGCTGATGATGCCGGGGATGGTGATGATCGTGGGCCCCATGTCGAAGGAGAAGCCCTTCTCTTGGAGCAGGTTCATCTTGCCGCCGAGGTGGTTGTTGGCCTCGATGAGGGTGACCTTGATGCCAGACTGGAGGCCGGCGGTGGAGAGTTCCGCGGCCGCGGCGAGGCCCGCGAGGCCGCCGCCGATGACGATGACGTGACGATTGGTGGTGGACATGGTGGGTGGGGGAAGAGACGGAGAGACAAAGAGACGGAGAGACGAAGTGGGGGAGGCCGTGGGAATTGAAGACCCGCGGGTCTGATTGTAACTCTGGAGGGATGGTAAGTCTTCGGATTCGCGGGAAGTGGGGGGATCGATGCTGGGAAAGCGGCGACGCGATGCCGGGGTGCCACTGCCCAGCGCTTCGCTGGGCGGCGAAGGGGCGGGGTGTGTGCCGCGAACGCCGATGAACGGAAGTCACTGCGGCACTGCCGACGCCGAGCCGTCGGCAGTGGCACCCCGGGCTGGTTTGGGGGGTGCCCTTCCATCCGCGGGCTTGTGTTTATCTGCCGCTGAGATCGAGCACGTACAGCGTCCGCGGCTCCAGCGTTGGGATCGGCGCGTAGTCCGCGAACCCGCCGCGGCCGTTGAGCTTGGGGGTTTCGGTGGTCGCGGTCGTGCCGTGGAGCAGTTCTTTCGGGGCGACGGCCTTCTTGAACGGGCCGCTGCCGAGACTCACGCGGCAGCCGGCCACCGACTTGTCGCTGAGGTTCGCGATCACGAGCATCGACTGCGAGCCCTCGCTGCGGGCGAAGGCGTAGACGCCGTCGGCGCTGGTCTCGGCGAGGGTGAAGTCGCCCTTGGCGAGCGCGGGGTTGGAGGTGCGCAGGCGCACGAGTTTCTTGTAGAGGTTGAGCAGCGAGTCCTGATCGGCGCTCTGGGCGGCGACGTTCTTGCTGGGGTAGTCGGGCTGCGCATCACGCCACGGCTTGCCCTTGGTGAAGCCCACCGTCGGCTCGCTGTTCCACTGCATGGGCGTGCGGAGGTTCTCATCGGGCTTGTCGCCGACTTGGCCGATCTCTTCGCCGTAGTAGAGGAACGGGATGCCCGGCTGGGTGAACAGCATCGACGCGGCTAGCTTCATCTTGGAGAAGTCGTTGCCGAAGCGGGTCATCACGCGGGTTTGATCGTGGTTGGAGAGGAATGAACCGAACTGGTTGCGGGGATAGGCCTTCCACGCCTTGTTCAGCGCCTCGCCGATGCGATTCTTGTCGGTGTTGTTGATGGCATCGATGGTGGCGTAGGAGACGTCAAACTCGAAGCAGGTGTCCATCTGGTCGGGGACGTAGGACGCGATGACGTCGGTGCTGGACCAGACCTCGCCGATGGTGAAGGCGTCGGGCCGGACCTTCTTGTAGAACTTGTGCCAGTCCTTGAGCCAGTCGTGGGTGCCTTTGGTGTTCTCTTGCTGCTGGCCGTCTTCGATGAGGTGGCGGATCGCGTCGAGGCGGTAGCCGGCGACGCCGTACTGCTTGATCCAGTACTCGGTGACCTTGTTCATTTCCTTGGTGACTTCGGGGTTGCGATAGTCCAGGTCGGGCATGTGGGAGCTGAAGATGCCGTAGAAGTACGGCCCGGTGTTGCGGCCATCGGGCGTGAACCAGACCTGCTGACCCCACGGGCCTTTCCAATCGGGCTTGGTGTCGGACCAGATGAACCAGTCGTGCTTGGGGTTCTTGGGGTCCCAGGCGTTCTTGAACCAGGGGTGGCTCTTGGAGGTGTGGTTGAGCACGAGGTCGAGAATGACCTTGATGCCGCGCTTGTCGCACTCGGCCATGAAGCGTTTGAAGTCCTCGTTGGTGCCGTGCTCGGACTCGATCTTGTAGTAGTCGCTGGTTTCGTAGCCGTGGTACGAAGGGCCTTCGAAGACGGGCATGAGCCAGAGGCCGGTGATGCCCAGATCGCTCGTCGTCTCCGGCTTGCCGTCGTTGAGGTAGTCGAGCTTGTCGATGAGGCCCTGGAAGTCGCCGATGCCGTCGTTGGCGAGCGGGCCGGTCTCGGAGTCCTTGAACGAGCGCACGAAGACCTGGTAGAAAACGGTGTCGTTCCACCAATTGTCCATCCGATCGCCGCTGCGGTCCTTGAGCGTGGTCTGCGGCTTGGGCGCGGGGGCGGGATTGGTCGTCGCCTGGGCGAGGATCGCGGCGGGGACGAGCACGGTGCCGGCGGCGAACGCGAGAAGTGAGCAGCGCATGTGGAAGGCTCCCGGAGATGGAACGGCAAGCAGGGGGAAAATCCCCGCTACAGCGTAGCAAATTGTTGCGCCGAAACGTTCGTTCTGGCTGTGGCCGCGGGAGGGTGCGCGCCGGTTCTAGAAGCGGCTGATGTCGGTCCGGCTGGTGCGGCTACTGGCCCGCGATGCGGAAGCCGTGATCTTCCTTCTCGCGGATCATCCGCCGGTCTTCGTTGCTGCGGGCGATGATGGCCTGGAGGTCCGGCTCGGTCATCCACGGCAACGCCCGGATCTTCTCCTGCAGCGCGGCGGGGAACTCGCGGTCCTTCCGCTCGTGCGGCGGGCGGCTGCGCCAGATGCGGTGCATCCACAGGTACTGCTCGGGTGAGCGCCGCACCATCTTCTCGATCGAACGCCGGTAGCGAGCGGTGATGTAGTAGAGCCGATCGGGCTGGCTCTCCCAGTCGGAGGGTCCGAACTGATCGACGAGCTCGATGACGTAGTTCATGCCGTCGCGGCTGTCGTCGTTGGGGGTGGGCCCGATCGTCGCGATGGTGTTGGTGCCGTCGGCGCGTTCGCCGGGCTTGAGGCGGCGGGCCATGCCGCAGATGACGGTGGCGTTGAACTGCATCGCGAGGATGCCGATGGACTTGTACGTGCTGGTAAGGCGGCCGAAGAAGGGGACGAAGACGCCGTAGTCGCCGCCGTTCTGATCAGCAACGAGGCCGGCGGGGACGCCGCGTTGCAGGCCTTCGGGGAGCTCGCGCACCGCGCCGAACTTGGACACGAGCGTGAGGCCGCGCTTCTGGCGGCTCTCCCGGACCCAGTT
This sequence comes from Phycisphaerales bacterium, assembly GCA_036392375.1. Classification (GTDB taxonomy): domain Bacteria; phylum Planctomycetota; class Phycisphaerae; order Phycisphaerales; family UBA1924; genus JAFEBO01. The sequence continues at coordinate 79,313 of DASVYC010000026.1, read as the reverse complement.
GTCGAGGGGCTTGAGGTCAAGCGGGCGATAGACGGCCTGCATCGGGAAGCCGAGCATGCTGACGGTGTAGCCGACGAGTTCCCAGTTGCCGCAGTGGCCGGTGACGAGGATGCAAGGCTCACCACGGAGCAGAGACGTGAGTGCGCCCGAGACATCGCCCAGGCGGACCTGACGCGACCAGCCGTCGTGATTGACCAGCCGCGGCGTGTACGCCAACTCGACGCCGAGCTGCATCAGGTGCTCGTAGCTGGCGATCGCCATCTCGCGCTTGCGCTCGGCAGACCAGTCGGGGTAGGCGATGTCCAGGTTCTGCACGGCGCGGCGGATGTGCCGCTTGTTGAACGGCAGGGTGGCGAACAACCGCCCGGCTCCGCGCCCGACGCCGACCGCCGGGCGCAACCCCATCGACAGCGGCAGCGTGATCGTCGAACGCAGAGCGCCCGAGATCCCGTCCTGCAGCCACATCGGCAGGGTGGAGTGCTTGAAGGCCATCGGGAGAGAATAGCGCGGGCTGCTCGAATAGGAACCCTCCGCGCGAGCGGAGGGCCGCGGTTGCGTCGTCCATGCATGCGATCATCGAGTCGCGGTGGCCCCACGCCTGCGACTGGGTTCGTTGCGGGAGCCAACCATTCCGCGTGCTGCGTACTTCTGATCTTGATTACAACCTGCCCGAATCCGCCATCGCCAAGGAGCCGGCCAACCCGCGCGACGCGGCGCGGCTGATGGTCATCGACCGAGCCAACGGCGATGCCCGCGAGCACACAATCGTGCGGGAACTGCCGCGGCTGCTTCGCAAGGGCGACGTGATGGTCTTCAACGCCACTCGCGTGCTGCAAGCCCGGCTGGTCGGCCGACGCGAGGACAGCGGCGGCAGGGTCGAGGGCTTGTTCCTATCCGCAAGCAGGGACGGCCGCGAGTGGACAGCGTTGCTGCGGGCCAAGAAGGTGCGGGAGCAGACAAGCATCCGGTTGATCGACGAGAGCGGCGCCGACACGAACGTGACGCTGGTGCCGCTGCGCCGCGACGCAGATGAGAACGGGGCCTGGGTGGTGGGCGTGCGTGTGGATAGTGCTGAGACTGCAGCGTCCAACACGCCGCTCGACCCCGCGGCGATCCTGGATCGCGTTGGACATACACCGCTCCCGCCGTACATCTTGAAAGCCCGCGAGCACACGCAGGAGCCTGTCGAGCGTGCGAGCGATCGCGACCGCTATCAGACGGTGTACGCCAAACAGCAGGGCTCGGTCGCGGCCCCCACCGCCGGGCTGCACTTCACGCCTGAGCTGCTCGTACAGCTCGATGCACTGGGCGTCGAGCGCGTGGAGGTGACATTGCACGTCGGCACCGGCACGTTCAAGCCGGTGGAGGTGGACATCGTTGAAGAGCACCCGATGCACAGCGAGTGGTGCTCGATGTCGGCGGCGGCCGTGGAACGCATGCGGCGTGCGAAGGCCGAGGGACGCCGCGTGATCGGCGTCGGCACGACCAGCGTCCGGACGCTGGAAAGCTACGCGCTCGCGCTTGAGAACCAGGCCGTGGCGGCATCTGCCAACGCGCCCGCATCACTCGATACCAAACTGCTCATCACGCCGGGGTATCGATACCGCTGGACCGACGGCATGCTGACGAACTTTCACTTGCCGCGGAGCACGCTGCTGGCGATGGTCGGTGCGCTGTTGTCCGACCAGGGCACGCTGGGCGTGCAACGCCTGATCGCTCGCTACCGCGAGGCAATCGAGAAGGGGTATCGGTTCTACTCGTTCGGCGATGCGATGCTGATTGTGTGAATGACGCCCGATGCACGCGGTCGCGAAAGACGCCGAGGCTGAGGAGGCTTGGCGACGAAGCCTCGGATGGTCTGGAAGAGCGTCAACGGTCCTCGCTGGTAATGAACGGCTTCGCAGCTCCGAATGATCCGAGGCTTCCTCGCGGACTCGTCAGCTTCGGCGTCTTCGGAAGCTGCTGTGTGCTCTCTCCGCGCCGAAGCACTGGTGCGTGCTACAGGATCTCATCCAGCGCCTTGCATACAAGCTCCAGCTCCTCGGGCGAGTTGTAGTGCTGGATGCTCAGGCGTGCGACGCCCACCGCCGGGTCGATGTGCAGGTCCTTGTCGGTGGCGAGCTGTTCGACGAGGCGCTTGGAGTAGGCATGGCCCTGGCGCATCGCGATGTTGCGCTCGCCAAGGTGCCGCGAGATCTGCACCGGCGTCGCCTTGGTGCTGGTGAACGAGATGGTACCGACGCGACTGGACTCGGCGTGCCGCGGGCCGACGATGCGGACGCTGGGCTTGCTCTTGAGATAGTCGATGAGCTGGGCGGTGTGGCGGTCTTCCAGGTTTCGGACGATCGCGAACGCGCGATCGAAGACATCGCGGGTGGGAGGCGTGGACCAGTCACGGGGCTTGTTCATCGCGGCGGTTGCGACTCCGCCGTCGAGAGCCGCGAGCTGGCACATGAAGTCCCACAGCGCCGCGACGCCCGCCGCGGCCTCGTGACTCGCGTTGCCGAGCTCCCACTTGTATGGCACCTTGCTGTCGAGGAAGTAGTGATTCGGCCCGACCAGTTCGCCCATCGCCTCGTGCGTGCCGAACATGGCGGCCATGTGCGGCCCGAAGACCTTGTACGTCGAGTAGACGTACCAATCGCAGCCCAGTTCGCTCACGCGCGGGGCGCGGTGCGGGGCATAGGCGACGCCGTCGACGACGATGCGTGCACCCGCTGCGTGGGCGATCTCCGCCGCCCCGCGCACGTCCCAGACCTCGCCCAAGATGTTCGACACCTGCGGCATCAGCACCAGCAGCGTGCGGCTGTTCACCAGTTTCTTAAGCGTGTCGAGCGAGGGACGCCAGTTGGTCTGGCCGGCACTCGGTCCTTCGGCATCGCGGACAGGCTCCACGTGCCACGGCACGATGGTGTAGCCGCGGAGCGCAAGCCGCATCCACGGGCCGACGTTGGCCTCGTGCCCGGCGGTGCAGACGACGATCTGATCGCGGGAAAGGAGTCGATCGCGGAGCGTGCCGTGCGTGCCACCGAGGTTGGAGCCGGAAGTTGTGCCGCCCGCTTTTGCAAAGTGCTCCCGCAGATCCGCGGGAGCCGCATCAAGATTGCGACACGCGTCGCGAGCATCGGCGTACGCCGCGGCGAGTTCGTAGCAGAGCACGGTGGAGGACGAGCCGAAGAAAACATCGCCCAGCCCCGCACCGATCCCCGATCCCGCGGCACGCCCGCCCGCCGCCTCGTGCCCGCCGAGGAACACCTTCACAACCTCTCGCGCCCGCGGAATGACGGCCGTCGCGCACTTGGAGAGCGGATAGTCGCCGTGCAGTTGCACGAACGACTTCTCCATGTACTCCCGCATCGCGTCGATCACCACCCGCGGCAACTGCGACCCGCCGGCGTTGTCGAGCATGATGGTGCCGGTGGAGAGGTTGGAAGACAGGCCGGGGAAGAGGGAGCGGATGGTGGGGAGGTGGTGGAGCATGTCGGGCATGACCGATTATCGCGTGCTTGCCCGAGCATGGGCGGGTCCCACAAGCGATTTCCGAGGCTATCCGGAAGACTGCCTGTCCGCTTCGCAATCGCCGGTAGTACGAAGTCTGTTGGCGTGTCCGAGGATTTCCTGCCGTTCGATGCCGATCACGCGCTGTCAATCATCCTCAGCGAGCTCATGCTCCTTGCGGCTGATGATGCAATGACGGATGCGACGACTACACGGCAGATTGCTCGTTAGCGGTGCGGCACGCCATCGTTGACTGAGTTGAAGATCTGATCCATCGTCTCGGCTGCGCGGCTCGCGGTTGAGCGCACCCGCTCGCAGAACTCCTGGTGCTTGAGTGGAGCGATTGTCCAAAGGAGTCGCACCACGCCTGATGTATCGCGCTCTGCGTCTGTGACCGCCGCTTGCAGTGCGTCCGCATCGTCGTGTTCGATCGCGTCGGCGACGCGAACTGTCAGCTCCGTCGCCAGGGCGAGCCCCCGAAGCACGTCGTCGCGAGAGAGCGCCGCGACGCGAGCGACGGTTTGATCGCGGAACTGCCGTACTTTGTCAATACTCGCGTTGTCGTAGGGGATGTCAGGGAAAATGGCGTTGAGCGAGAGTTCTTTCCGAACGAGCTCGGTATACGCATTGACCGGGGTGGCGCCACTCAACGCGAGCTGGAAAGTGCGCAGCCTCGGTTCCGTCATTGCTCGCCAGCGGCCACGGAAGCGCCCTGGGTTCTCGAGATCGACGTGCGCAAACGCACCCCGGATTGCTGCGGCGGCCTTTGGTGACAAGCGATGGGCGTATCCCTGCCTCAGCACGCTGCTCAGAAGGTCGTCAACTCGTTCGAGCACGCCCCAGCCGATGAATGCGAGCGAGTGATCATCTTGAGTCAGCAGCATCGCCCCGAGACGGACGTTGATTGCGACTCGGGTTGCGAAGCCCTCCCAATCTTCTTCCGCGGCACATCGCTGACCATCAAACGTGATCAGTGTCGAGAATGAGAGCATCCAATGAAGAACGCTGATATCGCGCCAGTTCGAACCACCACAAGTGTCGCATTGAGACGACAGTTGGCTCGGCGCCTGCCTCAGTGTGTGATCCAGATCCGAGATCACGAGTTGCTGTTCGTAAAGGCACGCGACGAACTCACGAATGTCTAGCGACTCATGCGTGCCCGTTGGCAACGCAATCAGGCGAGGATCGAGCCTGGTGCGAAAGCGATCGAACTCGGTCCAATCCACGGCCGCGAACATCGCGGAGTACTGCGTGAGCGACGAAGGACGCCGCGGAAGCGGATCGCCGATCGGTTCGGCGGCGATCGAGGACAAACAGCACGCGTTGACGCAGAACAGCAGCGCGCCGAGCTTGATCGCCCCCAAACCTCTCCAATCCATCGCTTTTACCTCGCCCCCGCCCCCACCGTCATCTTCACCGGCACGAACGTCGGCTTCACGCGGGACTCGAACTCCTCGCGGTACTTGTTCATGATCGTCCGCACGGCCCAGTTGTTGCCGTCGGCCAGGCCGCAGATCGTGGTGCCGGGCATGCTGCCCATGCTGGTCGCGATCTCGAGCGCGAGGTCGAGGTCCTTGGTCTTGCCGTTGCCCTCTTCGATGCGGCTGAGCAGTTGGTACAGCCAGCCCGAGCCTTCGCGGCAGGGTGTGCACTGGCCGCAGGACTCGTGCTTGAAGAAGCGGGCGATGTTGCGGGCGACGGCGACCATGTCGGTGTCTTCGTCGAAGACGGTCGGGCAGGCGGTGCCCAGGCCCAGCACGTTGTACTTGCGGCCGATATCGAAATCCATCTCGGCGTCGAACTGATCGGGGCCGAGGATGCCCATCGAGATGCCGCCGGCGATGGCGCCCTTGAACTTCTTGCCGCCGCGCATGCCGCCGCAGAGCTTGGGGTCTTCGACGAGCTGGCGGAGGGTGATGCCGAGTTCGAGCTCGAAGACGCCGGGGCGGTTGACGTGCCCGCTGACGCCCATCAACTTCGTGCCGTGGCTGGGGGGCGAGTTGGGGATCTTGCTGACGACGCCCTGCTTCATGAACCACTCGGCCCCGCGGGTGATGATGCTGGGCAGGTGGGCGAGGGTCTCGACGTTGTTGATGATGGTTGGGCGGCCGAAGAGGCCCTTGATGGCCGGGAACGGCGGCTTGATGCGGGGCCAGCCGCGCTTGCCCTCGATGCCTTCGAGGAGCGCCGTTTCTTCGCCGCAGATGTACGCGCCCGCGCCGCGGTGGACGTAGCAATCAACCTTGAACGCGCCGCCGCGGCCGGTGGAGGCGCCGTTCAGCAGGCCATTGCCGCCGAAGATGCCCTTGGTGTACGCCTCCTTGAGGGCGTTCTCGAGGACCTTGGCTTGGTGGTGGTACTCGCCGCGGATGAAGATGTACGCGGTCTTGATGCGGCAGGCGTAGCAGCAGATCGCGATGCCCTCGAGCATCAGGTGCGGGTCAAAGTCCATCAGCAGCCGGTCCTTGAAGGTGCCGGGCTCGGACTCGTCGGCGTTGATGGCGAGGTAGCGCTGGCCGGGGTCTTCTTCCTGGCCCCCTTCATCGGTCTTGAGCTTGGGGAGGAAGGTCCACTTGAGGCCGGTGGGGAATCCCGCGCCGCCGCGGCCGCGGAGGACGGACTTCTTCACCTCGTCGGTGACCTGATCGGGCTTGAGGCTGATGGCTTTCTTCAGGCCCTCGTAGCCGCCGGTCTGGACGTACTCGTCGTAGGAGACGATGTGGCGGCCCTTGGGGTCGGCGTAGGGCCAGCAGGGGATGCGCTGGGTGAGGACCGGGCCGTCGAGATTCGGGTTGATGGGGGGGAAGGAGGTGGGGGACATGCGGGGACAGTGTAGGAAGAGGCCGCCGGGGTTTGTCCGGCCACGGCGCGGCCGGGATCACCCTCGCTGGTCTCGATTTCGACCCCGCAAGAACCTCGGATGCGGCGTGCCCGGAGGCCGAGCACGGCTTGCCCGGGCTGGCGCACTTACGGGCAGATCAACTGGTTGTACGCATCGGCGAAGGCGACGAAGTCTGAGTCGTCGACGAGTGTGTCGGAGTTGAGATCCGCGGGGCAGCCGAGGGGCATGGCGGGGTCCGAGCAGAGAAGCACGTTGTACGAGTTCGCGAAGATCACGAAGTCGCTGTCGTCGACGAAGCCGTCGCTGTTGAAGTCCGCCGGGCAGTGCTTCACGGCGGCCCAGAAGCCCGTCGCGACCTTGAAGCCGCCGCCGGCGGCGTACTGCGGGGCGGAGGCAGAGACCTGACCGATGGTAATTGTCGCGCGAAAGCCGCCGCCAGTGATCGGGCCGCCGCCGGAGGCGACGACGACGGGTCCGAGCGTGAGGCCCGCGAGAGCCGCGTGAACAATCGCGATCGAACCGAGTACCGACGCAGCAAGCAGGTGAGCGCATCGCATGGGTGTTTCCTTTTCTGTAGTTCGATCACTTGGTCGCGGGGGCTTTGGACACCACCATGGACTCGAGCCGCTCCAGACGGGCCTTGAGGGCGTCGATCTCGCGCTGCTTGGCGCTTGAGTCCTCGCTGCGTCGAGCGGACTGGTTGAGCAGCTCCGTCCGTAACGCCTCGTTCTCGGCCTTCAGATCGCGGTGCATCTCCTGCAGGGCCCCGATCGCAACGACTGACATGTGGGAGTAGTCCACCGTGAGCATGTCCTTCGACTCATCGCCGACGACGAAGCGGGGGAGGATGCTCTTCACTTCTTGAGCGATGAAGCCGGTGTCGCGCTTGCCGTCGGCGATCCAGCGGAAGTGCACGGGGCGGAGCTTGAGCGCCGCGTCGAGCAAGCCTTCGGCGGGCGAGACGTCGGACTTGAGGCGAGCGTCGGAGACGGCGGACCAGTTGCCGGCGCCCGAGAGGCGCGCGAACTGGCCGGAGCCGATCGCCGGGGTGATCTCGAAGAAGCCCACATCGCTCACCCGCATGCCGGTGCGATTGAACTGTGTCGCGGCCGTGGGGTTGGTGAGATACAGGTGCCACCCGCTCCCGACGTTCTGCTTCAGGATCTCCAGCCGCACGTCCGAACTCGGGTTCGTCAGCCCGATGCCGGCGTTGGTGGTCAAGGCCATCGACTGACCCACAAAGAAGCTGCTGGTGAGCGTGGGAACGTTGAACGTGTTGGCGGTCACGCTGTCGGCGTTGATGGTGTTGGCGCTCACGTTGCCGGTGATGGTCGCGTTGCTCGCGCTCAGAGTCGGGGCCTGCACGAGCTGGTTGAACAACCCGTACGCGCCGCGGAGCGTCGAGGCGGTGACCGAGCCGTTGAACGTGAACTCGGAGCCGGCGGCACGATTGGAGAGATAGGTCGCGATCCCAAAGTCGGCGTTGGGCTCAAAGTTCGACATGCCGCGGGAGTAGGTGCTGTTGCGCAGCACGGTCCACTCGGCGGGGCCCGGAGAACTCAACTGGACGGTGAACACTTCCTCCGCCACGGCCGTGACCGCCGCCGGGAACGTGAATCGCTGCGTCAAGATAGTCCGGGCAGGAATGGACGCCGTGGTGACTGCAACGGGAGTTCCGTCCACACCGAGCCCGCGGTACAGGGTCGCGGTCACGATCGAATCGATGTCGCCGTTGTTCTGCATGGCGGCATCCACTGCACGTATCTCACCGACGCCGCCGGTGGTGAACGACTGCCAGCGGATGCCGTCGTTCAGCGTCGCGGACCCAAAAAAGCCCGCAAAGGGCACCTCCTGATCAAGCACGAGGTTGGACTGCACCTGCAACCCCGGGATCGTCAGCGCCAACGGAGCGGCACCGATGCGCTGCCTCGGGGTCAGGGGCTCGAACACGCCGGGCCCGGTCTGCACGCCGATTTCCACCCAGCGTTCCTCCGCGGCTCCAAAGAGCTGCGGATCAAATCCGAGCGTCGCCGTGAACACTCCCTGCGCCACATCCACGGTCTGGCGGATCTCCTGCAGCGCCGTGCCGCCCGTGGGCGAGGAGTAGAGCGAGAACTTCAGCGGCTTCGAACCGTTCACCGGCTGCCCGGTGTCGGTCCGCAGCACGCCCTGCATCGAGGGAAGGCTCTGGGACCGGGCCGCGCCGGCGACGCAGGCGGCCAGGGCGGCCGCGGCCAGGATCTGCGAAGCAGACTTGAATCGGTTCATCGCCATGTTGTCAACTCCCTTGAATGCGAGCGGGTCGAACACACCCAACGCGGCAAGCAGCCCCCCAGACCCTCACCTACTCGGTCTGCTTCTGCCGCTGCATCTCCTTCAAGACCGCATGGATCTGAGCGACCTGCTCCTGCAGCCGCCGGTTCTCCCGCTCCAGCGTGCCAACCTTGGCCTCAAGCTCCTGCACCGCGCCGATCGCGACGACGGACAGGTGCGGGTAATCCACCGTCAGCATCTCACGCGACTCATCACCGACCACGAACGACGGCAGCACGGCACGCACTTCCTGGGCGATCAGACCGGTGTCCTTCGTGCCATCCGCGTTCCAGCGGAACGTCACGGGACGGAGCTTGAGTGCGGCCTCAAGCAGACCCTCGGCGGGGGAGACATCGGACTTCAGACGTGCATCAGAGACCGCGGACCACGCGCCGGTGCTGGAAAGCCGCGCGAAGTTGGGACCGCTGACCGAGTTTGAAACCTCGAAGAACCCGGCGTCGCTGACCCGCATGCCGCTGGTGCGGAACGCGGCTTTGGACACGGCGTCGTTGGTGACGTGGACCTGGAAGCCTGTGGGCACACTGGCCGCACGCACCTGCAACTGCGCCGTCGGAGACGTCGCGCCGATGCCGAGCTTGCCGCTGACACTCGCGTCGCTGGCGGTAAGCAACCCGTTGACGACCGCGCTGCCAGCCGTGAGAACACCGCTCACCGTCGCTTCGTTCGCATCGAGCTGCGCCACATCCGCGAGCCCGATGTACGCCGTGCCCTCGGTGGTGAAGTTCCATGACCGCAGGTCGCCGCCGAAGGCGTAGGTGCGGGGACCGGTGAGCGCGGTGAAGATGGTCTGCACTGCGTAGTCGCGTCCGGTTTCGATCGGAGGTGTGGAAGCCCCCGACGTACCGCCGGGATACACATCGCCGAACCCCCCGTACCAGCGCAGATCGTCCGTGGGGTACGGCGCGACCTCGACGGTGTAGACGTCGCCGGCGCTGAACGCGACCCCGGTGGGAAGCGTGATACGTCCGACGCTCGAGTTGGGCTGAATGGTGAACGTTGTCGTCACCAGCGGCGGGTTGGTCATCCCGGCGCCGGGACGGATGTTCAGCGTCCCGGTGATCGGAGCGTTCCCGTAGTTCAGGAGCGCCGGAGTCACCGCCCGGAGCTCGCCGTTGGTCACACAGGTAAGCGACTGCCAAGAGCCTTGACGTACCAGTCCGACAGTGCCGGAGCTGGGAGCGATGTTCACATCGACCACCTCGCCCGTGCTCACGATGAGCCCGGGGAGCGTGAGCGCCACCGGAGCCGCCCCCAGAGCCTGCCGCGGCGTGAGCTCGACCCAAGCATTGGACGGGTTCTTGACCTCGATCCCGACGTACAGGCCGCTCGTGTTGTTGTACTTCAGCGAATCGAACGGCAGCTTCACCGAGAAAACACCGCCCGAGACCGCCACGCCATTCTGGACGAACTGCTGCAGAGGCGTTGTGCCCGTCGCGGAGGTGTGCAGCGACAGCCGCAGATCCACCGTGCCGCTAAAGAGCTCGCCCGCGTCGGTGCGGAGCTGGCCCTGCACGGTGGGCTGGAACTGAGCCGACGCCGTGCCGGCCATGCCGAGAACTGCTACTGCCGCGAGCACCCGAGTCCAACGAGAAAGAGTCTGCATCGCACACGCTCCTGTGAGTCTGAGAAGCCTCGCCGAACACGTGGGTCGGCGTTGATGAGTCTGGGAGTTCACGACGAACACGTTGTCTTCAACGCTCAGCGCTTGGTTGCGCCGTCGCGGATAGCCGCCTCGATGCGTTCGAGCCGCTCGCGCAGCGTGCGGTTCTCGGCTTCAAGCCGGTTGATCTTCTTCTGCTGTTCCTGGATCGCACCGACCGCGACCACGCCAACCTTGCTGTAATCCACGGTGAGCACGCCGCGGGACTCGTCGCCGGTCACCAGGTCCGGCAGCACATCACGCACCTCCTGCGCGATCAGCCCCGCGTCACGCTCGCTCGAACGCTTCCAGACAAAGTGCACCGGACGCAGCTTGAGGGCCGCGGCCAACATCTCCGCCGGGTCGTCGGGCGTGACGTCGGTCTTGAGCCGCGCGTCGGAGACCGCGGTCCACGCGCCGTTGCCGGCGAGACGTGCAAAGTTCGGCGCACCCGCGGCGACGCTGTTGGACACCTCGAAGAAGCCGTCGTCGCTGACGCGCATGCCGGTGACGCGGAAGCCGGCGTTTACGACCGCCGTGTTGATGAAGCGGGTGAGCCAGCCCGTGCCGATCGGGCCGCCGGCCACATCCAGGCGCGCAACCGGTGTTGTGGTACCGATGCCCACGCTGCCGCCGGAGTAGCTGATGATCCCGCCGCCGCCGCTGGCCCAGGGTGAGAAGGCATTGGCCACGTTCGCGGGCACGCCCGTCACGCCCGACCACTGCACGGTCGCCGCCGAGTTGGCGGTGGTCGCGTTCACGGCGTTGGTGGCGTTCGTGGCGTTGGCCGCGTTTGCGGCGTTGGTGGCGTTGGCCGCGGTGAGTGCGGTCGTGGCGGTCTTCGCTGTCTCGGCGGTGTACGCCAGCTGCGCGATTCCCGCCCGCGTGGCGTAGAGCGCCTGCGGCGTCGCGGTTAGCGGCTGACGCGGGCTCAGGGTCGTGTAGCTCCCCGAGCCCGCCTCCGCAACGCCGATCTCCAGCCAGAGAGGTTGCGACGCGTCGATCAAGCCGGGATTGACCGTGACCGTGAACACACCGTTCGACGCGGGGGTGACGCTCGGCGCGACCGTGGTGAGACCGACCGGGCTCCCGCCGCTGGGCGCGTTGAAGAGCCCGAGCCGCAGGTCCACCGGACCTGTCGCGCCGCTCAACCGACCCTGATAGGTGAAGCTCCCCGGAGAGGTCGGCATGCCGGTGATGGCGAGGCTGTGGTACCCGCCGCACACGATCGTCCGGAACGGCCCAGCAAACGACGGCGCGTCGTTGAGCTGTCCCGCGTTGGTGCGGCCCCACTGCACCAGCGTGCCGTCGGCCTTCAGCGCCATGTTGTGCGCCGAGCCCGCGGCAATGGCAACGTACGGGCCCGCCAACGGCGGCGGGTTATCGAGCTGGCCATGGAAGTTGTCGCCCCACTGCACCAGCGAACCGTCGGCACGCAGCGCCAGACTGTGCGTGGTTCCCGCGGCGATCGCGATGTACGGCCCGGCGGCCGGCGGGGCGCCCACGGCTTGGTCGCTCGACGTGTTGCCCCACTGCACCAGGCTCCCGTCGGCCCGCAGCGCCAACGTGTGCGTCGCGCCCGCCGAAATCGCGATGTACGTCCCCACGTCGGTCGGGAATCCGTTCCTCTGGCTGACGGACGTGTCGCCCCACTGGACGAGCGTGCCGTCGGCCTTGATCGCGACGTTGTGGTAGAACCCCGCGGCGATCGCCTTGTATGGACCCGCCGTCGGCGGCTGGCCGATCGCTTGGCCGTCCCACAACCGACCCCACTGAACGAGCGAACCGACCGTCGTGAGCGCGAGCCCATGCGACGCGCCGGCCGCGATCTGGCTGTATGGACCCGCCGCGGGCGGCAGATTGTCCGACTGGCGATCGCTGGCGGAGCCCCACTGCACCAGTGAACCGTCCTCCTTGAGGGCGATGTTAAAGAACTGGCCCGCCGCGATCGACTTGTATGGGCCAGCGAGGACCGGTTGGTTCTGCCGCTGATCGAGGCTGGAGGCACCCCACTGCACCAACGTCCCGCTCGGCTGCGCAAGCGCCGACGCGGCGCACGCCACACCCAACATCGTGCCCGCGATCGAGCCTCGCGTCCGACGAGCCAAGGTGCCCAACAACCGACCATGGTGCGTGTTCTGCATCGCTGCGTCTCCAGTGTGCAGCGACGACGAGCGCGTCCGCTGCGCGCACCATGCGAGGGACGCGGACCGGTTCCCTCACGCACCCCGGAACTTTCATGCCAGGCTACGCCTCGGGAAACTCCCGGTGGACGTTCGCGGTCCCTCTTCTTGAATGCGATCGCAGACCATCGCTATCAAGACGCTTCGATGAAGCGACAGCCGCACCAAAGTGGTGCGGCTCGTCGGCATCCGGCTTGGTTCACGATCAAGGACGCGTCGACAGAGGCCGGGCCTGCTCCACGGCCCGCTCCAATCGTTCGAGTCGAGCCTTGAGATCCTCGATCTCGCGCTGCTTCGCGTCGTTCTGTTCCTTGAGGAACTTGATCTGCGCTTGTTGTTCTTGAACAGCCCCGATCGCGACCACCGAGAGCTTGGAGTAGTTGACCGTCAGGCTGTCCTTCGACTCATCGCCGGTCACGGCCTCGGGCAGCACAGAACGGAGCTCCTGCGCGATCACTCCAAAGTCGGTCATCCCGTCGCCGATCCACTTGAACCGCACCGGCCGCACGCGAAGTGCTGCATCGAGGGCATCGCCGAAGGGTGACAGATCGGTCTTCAGCCGCACGTCCGACGCCGCGGTCCACGCGCCGGTGCTATCGAGGCGGCCGACCTTCGTGAACCCGTTGATGCGGTTGGTGATCTCGAAGAACCCGCCGTCGGACATGCGCATGCCGGTCTCGTACGTCGGGGGCGCGGCGGAGTTGGTGAGCTGAAGCTGCCAGCCGCCGCCGACGGGGCCGGTGCTGACGTGTAGCGGCGCGGCCGGAACGCCGGTGCCGATACCCACGCGTCCACCCGTGTAAGCGATGCCGCCGGTTGCCGCGCTCCAGGGCGAAAAGGCCCCGCTCACGCTCGACGGCACACCCGTAATGCCGGACCACGCCACGCTCTGCGCGACATCCGCCTCGGAGGCCTGAACCGCGAACAAAGCCGCGGGCGTGGTGGTGACGCGCTGGCGCGGCGAGAGCGTCGTGAACGCCTCCACTCCGGCTCGCCGCACCTGGATCTCAAGGTACAAGTCCGGCGCGTTGCGGAACCACGCCGGGTCGCCGGGCACCTCGACTGAGAAGACGCCCCCCTGCACCGGCACGTTCGGCACGCTGAGCTCGGGCGATCGAGGCTCCCCGCCGGTCTGTTCGTCATAGACCCTGAAGATCATGTCGGCTACACCCGAAAAGCCTGCCCCCTGATCAGCGAGTCGGCCCTGGTACGAGAACGCCCCCGATGTGCCGGTGACCCGCACCGGGTAGCAGAACCCGAGACCATCGAGCAGCGGCGCCGTGGCAACGATCTCCGCTGCGCCGATGCCCGGAGAACCGATACCTGTCCACGATCTTCCGAGCGGCGAGGGGGGCGTTGATGTCGGCACGAGCGGAAGCGGGCCGCCGGTCCCGCCGTAGATCGCGACGGCTGAGTACCCGACAAAGAAGCGTCCGGTGACCCGCACCGGCACCGAGAACTCAAAGCGGTTGTAGAGCCCTGTGTTGGCGTTCGCGATCGTCACCGTCTGCACGTGGACCGGGACCGCTGTTCGAATGTCGCCGGTGCTGTCGGCCTGCCACACAAAGATGCGAGCCGTCGCGCCGTTGGAGACGTTGGCCCAGATGCATGAGAGCGATGTCAAAATATCAGCCCCGCCGACCGCATCGAAGCCGTTGATGCCGATCAACTCATTGCCGGAGTTTGTGGTCATGGTGGTCGTTGGCGCCTGCGTGTCGTGCGCGTACGTCCGCGTCGCGGCTCGATCCTCGAACGCGGTCGCCGCCACCTGCCTTTGCTCGTCGCTCATCGGGACGGGCGCGAAGGGGGGCTGCTCTGCCAACGCGTTCGAGGCAAGCAACGCGGCCAGAGCGCCGCAACGAGTCAGACGGATCGTCATGGAATCGCTCCTGTCGGAACGAGCCTATTCGTCGCCGTGGTGAGGCCATGTGCAGGCTACCAATCGGCGCGAGTGCTCCCGCCAGCAAGCGGGATTCCAGGTTGCGTTCCCTCACGATCCTGTTCGGAACGTCGCTTCAGCCGCGACTCCAGACGCTCCAGCCGGGCCTTCAGGTCGTCGATCTCGCGATGCTTCTCCCGATGCTCGATGCAGAGGCACTTCGCCTCCATTTCGGCACGGAGATCCCGCAGCAATTCCGCCGTCAACGACTCGCGAGCGGTGAACGAAAGCCAGATCGGCGTGACATCCGGTCACTTGAGCTTCGCCTCAAGCCGTTCGAGTCGGGTCCGTAGATCATCATTCTCCGCCTTGAGCTCTTTGATCGCCTGCACCGCGACCGCCGTCAGACGCGAGAAGTCCATGCCGGTGACATTACCGTTCTCGTCGTAGAACACGACCTCCGGGAAGACCTTCTCCACGTCCTCCGCCACAAACCCGATGTCGTGCTCGCGCCCGGGGCGTTCCTTGGCCCACTGCGGCTTCCAGTCAAACCGCACTCCCTCGAGCTTCAGCAAGGAACCCAGCGCATCGTCGATCGTCGAGACGTGATCCTTGAACCGGATGCTCGACGGCACGGCGACGTTGTTCGCGAGCACGTTGCCATTGATGAGCAGGCGATGTGCCGCTCGGAAGGGCTCCCACCCCGACGTTTCCGGACAGGACGTCGCCGGTGAAGAACCACTCCGCTCCTACGCCATACATCCCGACGGTATTGTCATCGCGGAGCCCAACAAAGGCACGGTCAACGGTCGACCCGGCGGCACTGAACCAGATGCCGGCGCTGTTGGACACGTTCGCGCCGCGGACACGCATGCGTGCGCCCACGTCGAGCGCATACGCGGGGTTGTTCGCCTGCACGCCCACCTTCCCGCCGGTGTAGGAGATGCCGTCCGCACCCTGGGTCCACGGGCTGACCACGGTGGCGGGCACGCCGGTCACGCCCGACCACGGCACCGACTGCGCCGTCTGGGCAACCGTCGCCACCATCGCCGCCGGAACCTGCCCGATGCGTCCCCGCGGCGAGAGCGCCGCGTACGTTCCGGTGCCCGCCGGTGTGCGAACCTGCACATCCAGATAGCGATCCGGTTGGTTCACAAACAACGACGGGTCCGCTGGAATCTGAGCATGAAACGTCCCGTTGTTCACCGGAATCCCCGCGATGGCGATCGGTGTGCCAACAACGTTTCCCCCGCTGGCGCTGTCGTAGATCGTGAAGATGAAGTCGGCAGCGCCCGAGTAGCTCGCGCCGCTGCTCGCAAGGCGCCCCTGATACGAGAACGCGCTGCCGCTGCCGTTGGCACGAAGAAGGAAATAGCCCGGCTGGCCGAAGTTCGTGATCTCCGCGACGTTGGTCGCTGCCAGATTCGACGGGTCGAACGAGCCGAACGTCGCGCCGACAAAGGAACGGCCCTGAACGTACGCTGCGCCATTCCCAGCGGGAAGCGGAAACTGATTCCCAGGGCCGGGGATCAATCGTGAGAAACCGACATAGAACACGCCTGTCACCACGACGGGGGGGTTGAGTGCATACACGTTCAGAATGCTCGTCGCCGAGTTCTGGACGGTGACGACCTTGGTCGCCAAGAGACGAGCCTTGCGGACATCGCCGCTGCCGTCGTCCTGCCACACGTACACGCGTGACGACGACCCGTTCGGCGCTCCGCTGAGTCCCCACGCCGCCGAGATCGAGGAGATGACATCGCTCCCGTCCGCCGCGACGAACCGGTGGATGCCGAAGATCTCCTTACCCGGCGCATCGCCCCATCCGTGGGTTATCGTGCCGTCGTCGAACTGATACCCGCTCGGTGCTGCTCGATCGGTAAGAGAAGACTGCTCAGGCACGCTCGTCACGAGCTGCGCCGACGCATCGAGAGAGAGCAGGACTACCCCACAGGCGACTCGAATCGATGCATTCATAAACGCTCCCATGCTCGGCAAGCTGATGCCTGCGAAGAAACGCCAAATAGATCGTTGAAACGTTTTGACGCACGCGACCCTCGCGATGTCCACGCGCGCGGCATGCATACCCGCCCCGAGCACCGGCGAAAGCGTCGGGCCTCAACCCTCACTGATGCCGCCAAGATGTGGAGCAAGACGCTAATCGCGCTTCATGTTCACAAACTGCAACGGCAGTTCTACCGACTTCTGCAGCATCGTCATGATCGACTGGAGGTCGTCGATCTGCTTGCCGCTGAGGCGGATCTCGTCGCCCTGGATCGAGGCCTGCACCTTGAGCTTGGTGTCCTTGATCATCTTGACGATGGCCTTGGCCTGCTCCTGCTCGATGCCGTTCTTGATTTTGGCCTGGCACTTCACCTTGCCGGCGAGCGCGGGTTCGACCTCGCCCCACTCGAAGCTGCGGACGTGCAGGCCGCGCTTCAAGCACGCGGACTCGAACATCTCCTTGAGCCCCTTCATCTTGCCCTCGTCATCGGCGGTGAGCTTGATGCCCGGCTGCTTCTTCTCGCCTTCCTTGACGATCTCGATCTCGGTGTGGCTGCCCCGGAAATCGAAGCGGGCCATCACCGCCTTCTTGGCGTTGTTGATGGCGTTGTCGAGCTCGGCGAAGTTGATCTTGGAGACGATGTCGAGGGAGGGCATGGTTGGAAAGTGGGGCAGTGGAGGAGTGGGGGCAGTGGGGCAGACGATGAACGTCAACAGCGAGCCGGGGCGTCCTCGCCCCGGCGGTGGGACCATCGTACCCGACTCACGCGCGGATGCTGGAGAGCCCGGATCGCAAGGCCGCGTGCCACTCCGTCGTCGTCGCGCACGCCGCGGGCGTTCGCAGCGCCGGCGGCACCGCCGGCTCCAT
The DNA here is from genome assembly GCA_036392375.1 of Phycisphaerales bacterium. Taxonomy (GTDB): domain Bacteria; phylum Planctomycetota; class Phycisphaerae; order Phycisphaerales; family UBA1924; genus JAFEBO01. The sequence continues at coordinate 62,066 of DASVYC010000026.1, read as the reverse complement.
CTCATGTTCCCCGATCGCACGCTCGTACCAACCCGCATCCTGCCACTGGTTGAACTTGTAGCCGCAGCGGTGAATGACCCCGACCTCGACAAACCCCATCGCCCGGTGAAACCGCACAGAAGGCTCGTTGGGCAGACCGATGACACCCACCGCCGTCCGATGCCCGATCACGCGGCAGCATTCCAGCAGCGACGTGTACAGCCCCCGCGCCACGCCGCGCTTCCGCGCCCAGTCTGCCACGTACACCGTCGTCTCCGCCGTCCACTGATACGCCGCGCGGGCGCGGAACCGGCTCGCGTACGCGTAACCCGCAAACCGCCCGTCGATCTCGCAGCACAGCCACGGGTACGCCTCGAGCGTTGAGGCGATGCGCCCCGCGATCTCGGTCTCGCTGGGCACCTCGGTCTCGTACGAGATGGCCGTCCCTCGCACGATCGGCGCGTAGATCGCCAGCACCTCGCGTGCGTCAGCCACCGTCGCCATGCGGATCGTCGCGGCCATGCTCGATTGTTGATCCCGTCACGGCGCGGCGGCGCGGTCCAGGAACCACTCGGCCGGGCCCACCATCGCGGCGGGGTACACGGGCGATTCCCCCGCGGGCTGAAGCCCGCGGCTCGGCGAATCTGGCGATCCCACACACGCCGCGACCAGCGCCCTCTTTTCCGCGCCCGTCGCGAGGAACACCCGATGCCGCGCCGCACGCGCGAGCGGGAACGTGAACGTCACTCGGTCCCGCACCGGGCTGGCGGCTGGCGCGTGCGTCGCCACGACCAGCCGCGTGCGAGCGTCCAGCGCCGGAGAACCGGGAAACAGGCTGAGCGTGTGCCCGTCGGTGCCGATCCCCAAGAGCAGCACATCGAGCGACGGCGGCGCGGGCAACGCCGCGGGCGGCAGGCCTTGTGCGACCTCCGATTTCTCCACGCCCGCGACCACCCGCACGATCTCGCCCTCGTACTCCTCGGCGCACGCCTCGGGCGTCAGCTCCGTGCGCACGCGGTGCACGTTCGCACCCGGGATCGCGACCCGGGAGATCAACGCCTCGCGGGCGGTCCGTTGATTGCTGTCCTTGTCGGTGTCGGGCACGCACCGCTCATCGCCCCACCACAGGTGCACGCGATTCCAGTCGATGCCGGGCAGTGCGGCCAGCACCGCGTACATCGCCTTGGGCGTGCTCCCACCCGCCAGCGCCAGATGCGCGACGCCCCGTGCCGCGGCTGCTTCCGAGAGCAGCGACGCCACCCGCTTCGCCGCGGCGGTCGCGACCTCAGCCGCCGATTCCACGACATGCACTTCGTGCGCTGGGTGAGCCATGCCGCGATTGTTGCCGGCTAACCCCGGGCCGGCACCAGCCCCGGCCCGGGGCGTGCGAGCAAGACCTTGGTGTACGCAGTCTGAAATCCCATGCGTCGCACGTTGCGTTCCGTGCCCGCGCCGGGGCGTGAGCCGATGGTGGCGACCTTGACGCCGCTCTCCGCCGCCGTGTTCAGCCGGGCCGCGATCATCGACTGCTGGATCCCCAGCCGCCGGTATTCGTGCAGCGTGCTGAGCCCGAACAAGCACGCGATCTCGTTGTGCAGCTCGATCGATCCCGCTCCGGCGTCCACGAGGCCGTCCGGCGTTTCGACGCTGGCGACAAACGTGCGCGTCCGCGGGTGCTTCACGATCCGCGCCCAAAGCTCGTAGTCGCTCTCCCTGAACTCGTGCCCGGGCGGATGGAATCCGGTCATCGCGATCCGCGACGCGGTGCGAATCTCCGCGTCATCGTCCTTGCGCACGACCCGGATGCGGATACGAGGATCGGGCGCCATCGCGGGCTCCACCTTTTCCCCCGCGCGCACCAGCCGGTAGAGCACGTTATCGAAGCCGCGGGCCACGAAACGCTCGGTCTCGCAGTGCTTCAGAAGCCCGGCATCCGCGAACGGCGACACCTCGATCCGGGGCTCCACACCCGCCTGCTCGTACCACGCGCACATCGCCCGCAGCTCGTCGTGCCAATCGTCCCCCAGCGGCCCTTGCATCCCAAGGCCCACCGCCATGTTGTTCCACGACCCCGGCACGTCGCGGCAGGCCACCCCGCCGCCACGCATCGGCCGCACATGCGGCGAGATCTCCGCCACTCCGACCGCCAGCCGATCCTCTTCGAGCTTCGCCACCTCGTGTGGTTCCATGGAACGCACGATAGCACATTCGCTATTGGTGCTTGATCAGAACCGCGGACGGTTGGACTCGCGACGCTTGGGTGCCGCTTCCGGTTCGATCTCATCCGGTCCGAGCTCGCTCGGACGCAGCGTCAGCTTCTTGACGGCGGGTGAATCGAAACGGATCGGCTTGGCCATGGGGTTGCGATCCAGGAATCCCATGCCGATGCGCGACACATCGGGGTTGTTCCCCGCCCCGCCCGCCGCCGGCCCCTTGTACACCGTCTCACCGCCGATTCGCACCACCACCTCCTCGTCCCAGCACTTGACCTCGATCGTGGTGGTCTCGTGCAGCTCTCGGGGCGTCTGCTCGGCCCGTGTCCAGTTCCGGCCGTAGACCCACGTCTGCCGCTCCGGATAGACAAACACACTCCCGAAGTAGCTCGGCGGAGCCTCCAGGTTCGCACCCACGAACACACCCGCCCCCACCTTGGGCGACTGTCCGTCCCGCGGCACTTCGATCCGCACCAACCGGTTCCAGTACGTCATACGGCCTCCGGCCGCGAGTTTACGGCACTTTGAGCGAATCTTTATCGCGTCCACCATGTGAAGAGATCTTCACATGAAACGCCCTATCCAATTCTCCGCAACATCCGCGTCGCCGCGGCGTATCCAAGACGCACGAAGGAAGGAATCCGGTGCGCACCTCCGGACGCGGTCTCACCAAGTTCGTCTTGATCGCTCTGCTCGCGCAGGCCGGGCTGTCCGCCGCGCCCGCCGCGTCGGTCGGGGGCAAGCCCGACGACGACCCCCGGACCATCCTTCTTAAGTGCGCCGCCGCGCTCAAGACTGGTGATCGGGTGGAGTATCTCGTCCGCTGCTACATGGGCGATCCCGATCGAGGTGTGCCCGCCAGCGCCGAGGTGAAGATCTGCCAGTGGAGGCGCGGCGGACGCACCCCTGGCTTCCTTGCCGAGCAGCGCAACTTCTCCACCCAGTTGGTCCCCGAGACGACCAAGTCGCTCTCCTTCGACGGCCGCACGCTCGAGGTCGTCGATCATCACCGCCGCGTCGTCCACCAGGGCCGATTCGCCGACGTCGCCTCGTCCGCCACCGCGTTTCTCTCGGTCTTGATGATGCGGGAACTCACGTCGAGCTCGCCCATGAGCGATTCGATCCGCGCCGTCCGTATCACCTACGCCGGGCGTGTCACACTCGGAGCGGACGATTGCGACACGATCGACGTCGTCACCCGGGAGGGTCAGGAGCTCCGCTGGTGGATCCGTGTCGCCGACTCGAAGCCCCGCCGCCGCTTCGACAAGAGCAACAACATCACCCACGACATCCTCTCCATCGAGACGGCCGAACGCTGCGAGACGCACCTTGAGGTGCCCGACGGCTACACCCGCGTCCGCGACCGCGGCCTGCAGGAGATCGCGTACTCGGACGAGGGCGACCCGCTTCCGCCGTTCATCTGCGGCGTCGAGGACCGTGCGTTCGCCCGACGACTCCGCGATACGTATCAACTCGACGAGCTCATCGCCGATGCGACCACCGACCTTGAACGCGTCCGCTTGATCTGCGAATGGGTCCACTCGCAGTGGCAGCACAGCAACACGCCCACCAAGGCGCTCTCCAATGCCATCGAGATCATCGAGGCCGGCCGCAAGGGCGAGCGTTTCAGTTGCTCCGAGTACGCCGGGGTCGTCACCGCGTGCCTCAACGCCGTGGGCATCTCGGCCCGCGAGGTGATCCTGATGCACCCCGAGGTGGACACGATGCTGATCGGGTCTTCGCACGTGGTCGCCGAGGCCTACCTCCGCGATGTCGGGCAGTGGGTGTTCGTGGACGCCCAGAAGAACGTCGTCCCCACGCTCGCGGACAAACCCCTGAACACCGTCGAGTTCCAGCGCGCCCTCCAGAAGCGCGACCCTTCGATCGACTTCAGCCTCGACGGCGAGATCAGTTCGTACCCGCTTGAGCTCTCCGAGAGCATGTACTTCCTCCGCGCCCGCTTGGAGGCCGTTGTCCTCGCCAACCCCCGCTTCACCGGGGCGGCCATGCTCATCCCGCAGGGCTCGCAAGCGCCAAAGGCGTTCCAGCGGGTCGCGCCGATCCAGGGCGACGCCGTGACCACCAGCCTGAAGGCGTTTTACGCTCCCCCGCAGGTGCGACGCTGAGGATCGGCAATCGCTCCGATGGCGACTCCGCGGGATTCGCGGCTAGGCTCTCTGGTTCATGCCGAGCCCCGCGACCACATCTCCGCACCCGGCACCCGCCCAGCTTCCCCCGCTCTCCCGCCTTATCGCCGCGTTCTTCTCTACCAGGGGAGAACTCGTGTCCGCGATCCTGGCCGGGCTCTGGCTCTTCTTCGGCTTCGTGTTGCACAAGTTCGCCGACTGGCCCCGGGGCGACGTGCTCATCTGGGCGTCTCTGGCTCTGGGCCTGATCCACGGCGTTCGCGCCGCGGGTGAGGCGCTGCTCGAGAAGAAGGTCGACATCGACGTGCTCATGGTCGTCGGCGCCGTCGCCGCAGCCCTGATCGGGCACCCCGAGGACGGCGCCCTGCTGCTGTTCCTGTTTGTGCTCGCGGGGGCGCTCGAGGATCTCGCCATGGCTCGCACCAAGCGCGAGGTCGAGGCCCTGCACAAGCTGATGCCCACCGAGGCGACCGTGCTGCGCAACGACGCATGGGTCGAGGCGTCACCCGAGTCCTTGGCGATCGGCGAACGCGTGAAGATCAAGCCCGGCCAGCGAGCGCCCGCCGATTGCCGTCTCGTGCAGGGAGCCACGGAGATGGACCAGAGCGCCATCACCGGCGAGAGCATGCCCCGCGTGGTTAAGGAGGGCGACGAGCTCTTCGCGGGCACGATCAACCTCGACGACCCGGTGGAAGCGGTGGTCCTCCGCCGCGCCGGCGAGAGCAGCCTCCAGAAGATCCTCAGCCTCGTCACGACCGCTCGCGAGCAGCGCGAGCCCGTGCAGCAGGTGATCGATCGCGTGAGTCAGCCTTACTCCGTGGGCGTGATGTTGATCTCCGCCGCGGTCTTCCTGATCTGGTGGCTGGCGATCGGCAGGCCCTTCGAGGACGCGGTCTACACCGCGATCACGCTCCTGATTGTGGCCTCGCCGTGCGCCCTGATCATCGCGACGCCCACCGCCACGCTCTCCGCGATCGCCCGCGGCGCCCGCAGCGGCGTGCTCTTCAAGGGCGGCCAGGCCATCACCCGACTGGCCAACATCGGCGCAGTCTGCTTCGACAAGACCGGCACCCTCACCATGGGCCGCCCGCGACTCGAGCAAGTGCACGCCGTCGCGTGGTCCGACGGCAAGGAGTTGCTCTCTCTCGCCGCCGCCATCGAGGGCGAGAGCACCCACCCCATCGCTGCCGCCATCCGCGAGGCCGCCGCCGCCCGGGGCATCGCACCCAGCTCGGCCCTGCACAACATCACCCACACCACCGGCCGCGGCATGAGCGCCAAGCTCCCAGTCGGCCCCCAGGGCACCGAGGTCGAGGTCCGTCTGGGCAGCCGCGCCCACACCGACGAGATCACACCCGTCTGTCTCCGCGGTCGCGTGCACGATGTCCTGAAGACCATCCAGAGCCGCGGCCAGATCGGCGTCGTGATCGCCGTGGATCATCCCGGCGACGAGCGCTCCATCGAGTCGGCCACCGTGGGTCAGGCCGCGGTGCTCATCCTCTCCGACGCCGTGCGCCCGGGCGCGAAGGAACTCGTCACGCGCCTGCACGCGCTGGGCGTGAAGCCCGTGAAGATGCTCACGGGCGACAACAGAGTCACCGCGGAGCGCGTCGCGACGAGCCTCGGGCTCGATGCCTTCGATGCCGAGATGCTGCCCCAGGACAAGCTCGACGCTGTGGCGCGGCTGAAGAACGATCTCAAACACCGGGCCCAAACCACCGGCGACCCGCACCTGGGCGTCGCGGTCATCGGCGACGGCGTGAACGACGCACCCGCCCTCGCCGCGGCCGACGTCTCGGTCGCCATCGGCTCCATCGGCAGCGACGCGGCCCTGGAGTCCGCGGACATCGTCCTGCTCTCCGACGACCTGGGGACGGTTCCTTGGGCTGTCGGCTTGGCCCGCAGGGCCCGGGCGACCGTCCGGGCAAACCTCGTCTTCGCGCTCAGCGTCATCGCGGTGATGGGGCTCGCCACGCTGATCGGTTCGCTCACGGGCCACAGGGTTCCCCTGGGCCTGGGCGTGCTCGCCCATGAGGGCGGCACGCTGCTTGTTGTGCTCAACTCGCTGCGTCTGCTCTGGATGGCGGGTCCGAGTGAGATGCGAACATTGCCATGAATTGCCTAGACGCTCGGCACACACATCCTTACTCGTGTATCCTCATTCCGGGGAATGGGCGTGTCGCCCGCGAACCGTTTCTTGGGTTCGGAGATCTCGATGCACTCGCTCACCGCTGAATACGCCCTGCGCGCCATGTCCTGCCTCGCGATGCACGGCAACACACTCGTCCCCACCACGACTCTCGCGACCCAGACCAAGGTCCCGAGCAACTACCTCGCCAAGGTGCTGCAGCAACTCGCCGCCGCCGGGCTCATCACCGGCCGCCGCGGCGTCGGCGGCGGGTACAAGCTCTCCCGCCCCAACACCGAGATCAAGCTCCTCGACGTCATCAACGCGGTGGACCCGGTGCAGCGCATCACGTCATGCCCGCTGGGCCTGCACAACCACGGCACCTACCTCTGCCCGCTGCACCGCAAGGCCGATCAGGCCGCCGCCGCCGTCATCGAGATCTATCAGGGCGTGAGCCTCGCCGACTTGCTCGCCGATCCCAAGAGCAACAAGCCGCTCTGTGACGAAGAAACGACCGCCAAGCTGAGCGTGAAGGGCGTGCTGCTCGACGACTGAACGCACAGGACGCTTCAGGCCAGAAAGAACGAGGCCCGCGTTCACACGCGGGCCTCAACACGTATCGCAACCCTCGCATAGTCCTGATCTAGCGAACACATCTCTCTCTCTCTCTCTCTCTCTCTCTCTCTCTCTGTCAACGAACGCAATGAGGGCTGCACGGGTTTGTCCGCCCGCGTCGGATGAAGCCGTTTCTGATCCCAGCATGTCGAGCCAACCCGGATCAAGCGTTCGAATCAGTTGAAGAGCATCGCGCCCCGGCGACGACCGGCGGCGATGAGCCCGCCGAGGGCGGCCAGGCACGCGCTGGAAGGTGCCGGGACGACCACGAACTCGAACGAGTAGCCGCGTGCTTCAGCGGTGTTCAGCTCCATAACCCAGAACGTGTACTGCCCGGGTCCAAGCGGGCCGGCAAACCCGATCGCGCCCGGGCCGGCGCCGATCGCCTGCAGGATGTCGCTGCCCTGCTCCGCCCCGCCGAAGTGGTGCCATCCCAGGAGCGGCGAGGCATCCACCGTGGTGTGCGGCACGGAGATTTGTGCGCCAGCCTCCACCGCGATGAACGACACCGCCCCGCCCACGTTGGCCTGCACGAGATCGAGCCTCGCAAGCTGCATCCCCGCCGGGATCGTCACGGTCACGTAGTCCAGATCCAGCGAGCCCGGCAGCGGCCCCTTGCCGATGCTCCCAGACAGGATGTTGGAGCCATAGGACGCCATCAATTGACTGGGCGCCAGACGATCGTCCGAAAGATCGCCGTTCACGGACTCGGCATACGAAAATCCGGCCGCCGCGGGTGCGGCCAGCACGCCAACGACCGACAGAGTCAAAAGCTGAGGCAACATGAGGCGCTCCGGTTGGGGATTGGGGACCGATGCCACGGGCGGCGCTCCCCACAAGCGCCGCCCGTGGCGGGAAAGCACCGGCGCAGATAGCTCCGCGCCGGTCCAAGCAGTTGCGTTGCGCCGAAAACGTCGGGAAGGGGGTGTCATCAACCCGTACGCTCGGGAACGCACCAAAGCCGTATCACTGGCAGAGCAGGTCGTTGTAGCCCTGCGCGAAGAGCACGAAGTCGGGATCGCTGACTTCGCCGTCGCCGTTGATGTCCCATGGGCAGGAGGTGATGACCGTCCCGCCGGGGCAGAGCAGGCTGTTGTACGCGGCCGCGAAAATCACGAAGTCGGCATCGTCGGTGAAGGTGTCGTTGTTGAAGTCACCGGGGCAAGCGATATTGAGATCGACCCGCATGGCCAGCAGCTGACCGCCCTCAACGAGTTCGCCGGCGATCGGATAGTGGGCCTGGACGTTGAGCGTGTACCAGCCCTTGCCCAGGATGTCGAACATGTCGATGATGCCGCTGGACTCTTCGTCCTGGCTGAAGGGTGGGACGGGAGCGCTGAATCGGGCCGGGTCGTGCCGCGCGATCTCGCGGAGCTTGCCGTTCTCGATATTGTAGACCCAGATCTTGCCGAGGGCGGCCTGATTGCCGATGTCTTCCTGGATGAGCACGCGACCCATGGGGTCGATGCACATGTTGTCCATCATCTGAGGCCCGCTGGTGAAGCCGTCCACGAGCATCGTGATCTTGCCGCCCAGAGTGGGATCGGTGATGTCGTCGAAGCGCAGGCGGTACAGGCGGGAGTTGCCAGGGGTGGCGGCGGTGTTGTAGCGATCGGTGGTGACGAAGTAAAAATCGTTCTGGCGGCCGGTGCGGGGGTCCCAGTGCCCGTCCTCGGGACGGAGGAACTCGGTGACGCCGGCCGCGACGGAGTTGGTCTGGACGACGGCGCCGGTCGTGTTCTCAACGTTGCCGAGGTTAAAGAGGTCGAACCGCCCCGAAGCGCCCGAGGCTCTGGTCTCGAGCGCCAGGCCCGCGACACGAACGCCGTACAGGCTGCCGTTGGTCAGGCCCGCGCGCTCCACATCGTTGCCCGCGGCGGTCTTGGTGCCGATGTACACGTAGAGCTGTCCGGGGGTCGCGTCATCAAGGCCCATCACCACCGTCTTGAGCTGCGGGAACGGGCTGGCGAGCTGGTTCTCCACCGAGAAGCGACCCAGCCGCGGCAGACGCCACGATTGGTTCGCCGCGGGGCCGGTCACGATGTGGGCGTAGTTGCGGCCTTCGGGTCCGACCTCCTCGCCGTTGAGGTAGATCCGGGCGTCGGTCCCAAGGGTGCCGAACTTGTACGCGCTCGGAGCCGCAAGGTCTGCGGAGCACCAGCGGCCCCAGCGCTGCGCGATGCCTGCCGCGTTGGTCCACGCGGCGCCGTTCCACTCAAACGCGTCGGCGAAGCTGGTGTTGTGATCCCGCCCGGCGTTGACCGCCAGGTTGCTCGGGTCGGTGTTGATGTTCCAGCGGGAAATGAATGCCCCCGTCTGGCCGTGAGCCCGGACGACCCCCTGCGTGAAGTTCAGCTCGTGGTTCACGAACAGGTCGAAGGTGCCAGGATTCGCGGCGTTGCGCAGCGCGCCCATGCCATCGGGGATGCCCACCAGGCGGTAGCCGCCGATCGTATCGCCCACGGTAAGAATCGAGATCGTGTCCACCCCGGTGACCGTGGGACTGGGAACCAGATACGGGGTCTGCGACGAGCTCGGACCTTTGATGGCCGACTGACCGAACGCGGAGCCCGCGAGCGCGGCGAGCGCGGCGGCGGCAAGACAGTTCATCTGCATGTTGTACTCCTGACGAAAGTGCGACGCCGCGGACGCTCGCGACGAACGTGTGAGATCATGCACGCCCCGATCGCGAGCTGTGTCAGGACGCGGCTTGCATCGCGCGAATGCTCCGCGAATGGCACGTGAAGATCGCGCGACGCAGTTCCCACGGCACAAGGATCCCCCAGCGCATCGTGAGAGACTCAGTCGCAACGGCAAGTGTCCGTCCCGCTTCGATCCGCACGGCGAGGGGCCCGCGCCGATCTCTTGCAAGCTTCCATCGCGAGCCTCACGCGCGTCGAGCTCTTCCGCCGCGCCGCTCCTGCTGCGGTACTTCTCTTGCACCACTTCGCTGCGTCACCTCGGCTGCAGGGAGGCGAGGCCCACTCGCCTACCATCCCGCGTTACTCGGGCGGCGTGTGCCGCTCGTGCGACCCAGCCGGCGCGGGCGAGAGCCCGCGCATCTCGGAGATTTTCGATGATTCCCAAGCCGCCGCCGCGCGAGGGCTCTCTCGGTTTCTACTACATCCCGCCGTACCGCGTCCAGGGCTTCTCGATCGCCGGTGAGGTCACCACGATCCAGATCCCCGAGCTCGATGTCTGCTTCGACATGGGCCAATGCCCCCGTGCCGCCCTGTCGGCCAAGTACTGCGCCATCAGCCACGGGCATATGGACCACATCGGCGGCCTCGCTTACTACTGCTCCCAGCGACGCTTCCAGGGCATGGGCGACGCCAAAATCGTCTGCGACGAACGCATCGCCCCGGCCATCGACCGCATGATGGCCGGGTTCGTCGATCTCGAGCAGCAGACCACCCCCTACGAGCTCATCAAGCTCGCCCCCGAGGGCCAGGTCGAGATCAAGAACAACATCTTCCTCCGCGGCTTCCACACCGAGCACACAGCGCCGTCGATGGGTTACACCATCGTCGAGAAGCGCAGCAAGCTCAAGCAGGAATACGTGGACATGCCGCAGGAGAAGCTCAAGGAGCTCAAGGACCGCGGGATCGAGATCACCCGCTTCCTCGAGATCCCGCTGATCGCCTACCTCGGCGACACCCAGCCCTGCGCGGCTCTGCTGCGCAACGACGTGCTCAACGCCCAGATCGTCCTCTGCGAGTGCACCTTCTTCGAGCCCGATCACAAGGACCGCGCCAAGGTCGGCATGCACATGCACGTCGACAACATCGCCGAGTGGCTGCGCGTGCTGCAGTGCCAGAGCCTCGTCCTCTGCCACGTCTCACGCCGCACGGACCTGGGCTACGCCCGCAAGCGGCTGATGGAAGTCGCCGGCAGCAAGGCCGACAAGGTGCTGTTCCTGATGGACTACAAGGCGGGCAAGTTCCGCTACGAGCGCCAGGTCATCGAGAGCGGCGGCACACTGGAACGCTCCGGCCCGCCGCGGGGCGGTGGGGGGTTCCGGCCGGGCGGGCCGCGGCCGCGGCACTAAAACAAGTCCCCACGCATGCGCGCGGGGTTCGTCAAAGCGCAACGAAAAAGGCCCGGGCACTTGCCCGGGCCTTGTGACATACAGATGCTGGTTCCAGCCGACTTACACCCGGAACTTCGCGACCATCGCCTGCAGCTTCTCGGCCTGCTCGCTGAGCTGTGTCGCCGCCTGGGCCGCCTGCTCGGCGCCCTGCGTCGATTCCTTGGTGACGGCGCTGATCGACTCCATGCTGCGGGCGATCTCCTCGCTCGCCGACGACTGCTGCTCGGCGGCCGCCGCGATCGCGGTGATCATCCCGTTCACGTTCTTGGAGCCGTCCACGATCGCGTGCAGCGACTCGCCCGCCGAGTTGGCCAGGGCAACGCCGGTGCTGACGCGCTTGGAGCCGCTCTCGATCTGCGACACGGCGGTCGCGGTCTCCGTCTGGATCTCGCGGATGCTCGCCGAGACCTGCTCGGTCGCGGTCGTGGTCCGCTCGGCCAGCTTGCGCACCTCATCCGCGACGACCGCGAAGCCCTTGCCGTGCTCGCCGGCCCGGGCGGCCTCGATCGCCGCGTTCAGGGCCAGGAGGTTGGTCTGCTCCGCGATGTCGTTGATGACGCCGATGATCTGCCCGATCTGCTCGGACTTCTTGCCAAGCTCGCCGATCGCGCGGGCCGATTCCTGCACCTGCTCGGCGATCGCCTTCATCTCGGTCACGGTGTTGGCGACGACGCCGGCGCCCTCGGTGGCCTTCTCGCCCGACTGCGACGCGTTGGCCGCCGCCTCCGACGACTTGCGGGCCACTTCCGACACCGAGGATGACATCTCCTCGATCGCGGCCGAGACCTGCGTGGCCTGGTCCTGCTGCTTGCGCATCCCCGTCGCCATCTCCTCGGAGCTGGCGGCGATCTCGGTGGCGGCCGCCGCCACCTCGCGGGTCGAGCCGGAGACCTCGCCGATGAGCTGCCGCAGCGAGACGCTCATGCGATCCGTGGCGCGAGCGAGCTCGCCCATCTCGTCGCTGGCGGTGCTGTTGAGCGCGGCGCCGGTGAGATCACCATCCGCCACGCGGCCGAGCTGCGCGAGCACCTGGGCCGTCGCGCGGAGCATGCCCCGCACGAGGAAGTAGCTCGTCACCGCCGCCGCCACCACGACCACGCTGACCAGAAGGATGGTCTGGAACCGCGTCGCGGCCGAGACCGCCTCGGCCTTGTGGATCGCCTCCTTGGTCGAGCCCGAGATCGACTTCTCAAGCTCCGCCGACGCGGCCACGATCTTTGGGCCGATCTCGGTCGACAACGCCTTCCACACCTCGTCACGCTTGGCGGCCAGCTTGAGCGCCTCGTCGACGCGGTCAGAATAGAACGCGAACGCCTGCTTCAGCTCCGCGAGCGCGGCCTTGCGCTTGGGGTTCTTCACGATCTTCTCAAGCTCGCCGATCTCCTTCGAGCCCTGCTCGATCGCGGCCTGGGCCGAGTCGCTGTCGGCGTGGTTGTGCGAACGCAGGAACTTGAAGAAACTCAGACGGGCCTTCATCAGGTCCAGGCCCATGCGCCCGGCCTCGTTGGAGACGCGGAGGTCCCCGTCCTTGCGGGCGCTCTCGCTGATCATCTCGAGCAGCGCGCTCGCGCGGCTGGCGGTCGGCCCGATCTGCGAGTCGATCACGCCGTTGCGCTCGGCGATGATCTCGATGACCTTGTCAACGCCGTTGTCGTATTCCTTGGCGCTGGCAGAGAGCTGCTTCACGATCGCGGCCCGCTCGGGAACCTGGAACGATCGGGTCGCCTCTTCCAGCCGCGCCTGCAGCGTGGCCGCGGCGTCGGAGCACTTCTGGACATCCTCGGCCTTGTTGCTGAGCATGAAGTCACGCAAGCTGACCCGCAGGCGGCCGAGGTCCTCGCTGACCTTGTTGCTCAGATCGTTCTTCTCGGCCAGGCCCGCCACGGTCACCGTCGAGTTGGCGAGCTGGGTCTCGCCGTTCACCGAGACGGTCGCGACCACAAGGATCATCGCCGTCACGCCGCCAAAGCCCAGCGACAGCTTGGTGCCCAGCGTCAAGCCCCGCGCGGTCGAGCCGTCGGTTCGACGGATCGTGCTCAGGGCGAAGGCGAGACCAAGCGTGGTCAGCAACGACGCGGCCGCGGCGGCGGCGAACACGTACGTGACGGAGTCGGAGGTCTGAGCGTGCTCTTCCGCATGCTCGACCGCCGCCGCCTTGCCGTGCTCCGGGCCGTAGGTGGGCAGCTCGGGCAGCTTCCGCGCCGGCGGCGTGAAGGTGCCGTTGGAGGTGATCGCCGCGGTGCTCACGCCCTCGGCGTGGTTGTCGCTCTTCTGGGTCGCGTGCTCGTCCTTGTCAGAGTCGGCCGACGCCGTGCTCTTCTCTTCCGCGTGTTCCGCCGGGGCGGTGAGCAGCGCGGACTGGTTCGGGTGCTCGCCCAGCCACTTCACCTTGCCGTCGGCGATGTCGTACACGCCGCCAACGATCTGCAGCTTGCCCTCGTGTACAAGGTGGCGCAGCTCTTCGCTGGTGACCAGCATCGTCTTGATCGTCTCAAAGACGTTCGCCTCGATGGCGAACGGGATGATCGCCTCGCCCTTGACGTCGGGGTGCTCCTTGCGAGCAGACTCGACCGCGGGAACGATGTTCGAGACCAGGCCCGGGATGCTGCCGCCCACCTTGGCGTTGGTCGCCACCGCGCTCACCGCGCCGCACTTGGTGTGACCCAAGACGACCAGGAGCGGCACGTTCATGTGACCGGCGGCGTACTCCACCGAGCCGATCTCGTCCACCTTGGCCACGTTGCCCGCGACCCGCACCGTGAACACGTCGCCGATGCCCTGGTCGAACACACGCTCCACAGGCACGCGCGAGTCGGCGCAACCCAGCACCGCGGCGAACGGGTGCTGGCCCTTCGACGTCTCGGCGATCCGGTCCGTTCCGGAGTTGGGATTGGTCGGCTTGCCGGCAGCGAAGCGGGCGTTGCCCTCCTTCAACCGCGCGAGCGCTTCCGCCGGACTCGGGACTTCGCCCGCCAACGCGAGTGTGCTCAGGACCATCGAAGCAACGAGTGCGGTGCGAACGTGCATGGCAGCCTCTCCGAAATAAAGTCGTGGCCGCGCGCACACCTTGCGACCCGCGGCTGGTTCCACGAGTCGTCTTTCGAATGAGCCCATTCGCATCCGATTGGCAATTTTCCCCAATTTCGGTGGCTCGCAGGGCGCAACGCGCTACAGACACGCTGTCTTCACCGAGCAACTACCTACATCTCAAGGCGCAAAATGCGGATGTTCGTATCCGTATTGTGGGGGACGCCGTTCCGTCGTTGCACACGCCGCCGCGTCGGAGCGCTGTTACCCGATCAGCACCGGTTCATCCTGTACGCAGCTCGTGATCACGGGCCCGGCCCGCTCGTCCACGTACATATTGATCTCGTTACGGACGCCGAAGCTCGGCGTGCCCGGGCCGCATTCCTTCTCCGCGGCCTCCTTCGACAGGTACAGCCCGGGCTCGATGGTGAATCCGGTGTCCGCGAGCATCTCGCGGGTGTCGTGGGTCTCGAAGTTGTCGAGGTTCATCCCCATGCCGTGGACCATCGCACCGGGGCTGAGGCTGTGGCCGGTGCGGTGCTTGACGTACTGGATCAGTCCGTCGCGCTCGAAGACGCCCCGGGCCGCATCGTCGAGCTGCCAGCCCTGCACGCTCTTCCCGGCGCTCCACGACGCCTGCGCCAGCGCCACCGCCGCGTCGCGGGCGTTCCGCACGCTGTCGAAGATCCGCCGCATGCCCTTGGGAACCACGGCACCGACGTACCCGGTCCAAGTAATGTCGGAGTAGACGTTCTCTTCGCTCCCCGATGGGCCGTGTGTTCCCTTCACGCGGGCCCACAGATCGATCAGCACCCAATCACCTTTCGCAATCTTTGTCGGGGTGCGCTCGGTGGGTTCGTAGTGCGGGTCCGCGGCGTGCCCGTTCACGCTCACGATCGGGCCGTCGGGCCACTCGAGCCCACGCTTCTGAAACTCGGCGCGAATGTGCTTCGCCACATCGAGCTCGTAGATCTCCTTGCCGCCTTTGATGTGCTCGCCGATGAGCGCGAACGCACCGCGCATGATCGCGCCGCAGTGCGTGCTCGCGGCCGTGTGCTGCTCTCGGGCGGCATGGCCCCACCGCGCCGCCGACACCTGCACCAGATTCGCCGCGGACACCACCTCGACGCCCAGTGCCCGCACCATCTCGATCACGCCCCCGGGCGCGATGTCCATCACCGGCAGCGAGTCGCCGGGCGAGTAATCCATCGCGACGCGTCCGAACGCGCCCAGCTCTTTCGCGAGCGTCGCGTGCAGCTCCCGCCAGCCCGAGTAGACGACGCGTGCCACGCCCTTCGTGCTCGCGCTGGTGGCGAACGCCCCCTCGTCGAGCGACTGCACGATCAGCCGGGGTTCGCCCCGGGCCGGGATCACCGCAAACGCCCTTCGCGTCACGTGTCGCTTGCCCGGCGAGCCGTCGGCGGCGGTGTGCGGGAACAACCTCAGGAAGACCGCGTTGGCGTTGCGGAAATCGTGCAGCAGCCACGCGTCGATGCCGCGGGCGTGCAGAAAGGACTGGAGCGAGGCGAGTTCCATGAGCACTCCGACCGTCTGGGAAGCCTCCGAGGAGGCTGCGGGAGGAAAGCTCCGACCGCGTGGCACGCAATCAGAGTCCGTACGAACGCACGCCGTCCGAAAACTCCGCGATCTGGCATGCGTCGCGGAGTTTTCCGTTGGCGGCGTGGTTTGACGCTGTGAGAATAGTTCATGCCGGCTCGGCTCGCCGCGGTCGGGGAAAGAGGAGTCCACCATGCACGTCCTGATTCGTTGCGGTCTTATCGCCGCGTTCGTCGCTTCGGCCGCTCACGCGCAATCCATCAGCCCCGAGTTCGGCGAGTGCTACAACATCCGCAACGTCGGCTCGATCCCGGGTGTCCCCGGGTCGTACGGCGGGCTCTGCTTCAAGTATGACGATCCCGACCTGCTGCTCATCGGCGGTGCGGCCAATCAGCCAACCGCCGCGGTCTACGCCATCCGCGTCACCCGCGACAGCGAGGGCATCATCAACGGCTTCGTGGGCACCGCCACCAAATTCGCCGACGCACCAAACATCGACGGCGGCCTCACCTACGGCCCCGGCAACGTGCTTTTCTTCACCCGCTACAGCACCCACGCCATCGGCCAGATCAAGCCTGGCCAGACCACGCCCAGCAAGGACACGCCGCTCGCGTCGATCTTCGGCGGCTCCACCGGCTCGTTGCAGTTCGTCCCGGATGGCTACCCCGGTGCCGGGCGCCTGAAGGTCCTGTCGTACAACTCTCGTCTCTGGGCCGACATCAACTACGTCGCCGACGGGAACGGCACCTACGACATCCTCGGCCCCGCCAACTCCATCATCAGTATCAACCCGATCGCGCCCGAGGGCATCGTTTTCGTGCAGCCCGGCAACCCCGGCTTCACCAAGCACTCGGTCCTCATCAGCGACTACAGCGGCGGCAGGATCGAGGTCTTCGATCTCGATGCCAACGGCGATCCCGTTCTCGCCTCCAAACGCACCCTCATCACCGGCTTCGGCGGCCCCGAGGGCGGCACTCGCGACCCCCGTACCGGGCACTTCATGTTCTCCACCTTCACCGGCAACCGCCTCATCGTCGTGACCGGCTTCAACACCAACTGCGCCGCCAACCTCGTCCCCGACTGCGGCGTCGACGACCTGGACTTCCAAGTCTTCGCCCCCGCGTACAACATCCTCGATTGCGCCGACCCCGCGATGCCCGAGGGCTGCCCGGCCGATCTCAACGAAGACGGCTTCGTTGACGACCTTGATTTCCAGATCTTCGCCGTCGCGTACGACGGGTTGATCTGCAACTAAACCCCGATCCGGCGGCAACGTCCGGAAATCTCGCCCTCCCGAGCGGGCGGTGGGATTTTTCTTGCACCACTTTCGAAATGTCGGACAATGTGGTCGGTTTCCAGGGGTCACCACATGATGAATCGCTTCGCCGTCGTTGCCGCGTGCTCGGTTGCGTGCATCGCTTCCGCGCAGAACATCAACCCCGACTTCGGCGGCTGCTATGCCTTGCGCAACCTCGGACTCGTGCCCGGCGTGCCATTCAACTACGGCGGCATCGCCTTCAAGCACGATGATCCGGACGTGCTCCTCATCGGCGGCAGCGCCAACAACGCCGACGCGAAGATCTACGCCATCCGCGTCACGCGCGACGGAGACGGCACCATCGATGGGTTTGTCGGCACCGCGACGCTGTTCGCGTCTTCGCCGGGCATCGACGGCGGGCTGACGTACGGCCCAGGGAACGTGCTTTTCTACTCAACCTACAGCAACAACAACGTCGGCCAGATCATGCCCGGCTCCACGGCTCCCAACAAGGTGACCAACATGGGCAGCGTGGTCAACCCCTCGCTCGGATCGTGCCAGTTCGTGCCCGCCGGCTTTCCGGGAGCTGGGCGGTTCAAGGTTGCGTCGTACTCCGCCAATGAGTGGGCGGACGTCTCGATCTCGCCCGACGGGGGCGGCACGTTCAACATCGGCGGCGTCGCGAACTCCCTCGTGCCGCTGCTTCCCGATGGCTTTGGCATCGGCCCCGAGGGCATCGTGTATGTGCAGCCCGGAAACCCGGGCATCACAACCCATTCCGTGCTCATCTCCGAGTACAGCCGCGGTTCCGTGGCGTGCTATGAGGTCGACGCCATCGGCGATCCCATCATGTCCACCCGACGCGTGCTGATCTCCAGCCTCAGCGGCGCCGAGGGCGGCACCCGCGACCCCCGCACCGGGCACTTCATGTTCTCTACCTTCGGCGGCGGCAGCAACGTCATCCTCGTCACCGGCTTTAACCTCAACTGCCGCCCCAATATCAACGGCGACTGCTACGTCGACGACTCCGACTTCGTGCTCTTCGCCAACAGCTACAACATCCTCGATTGTGCCGACCCGTCCATGGACGTCGGTTGCCCCGCCGACTTCAACGACGACGGCTTCGTCGATGACACCGATTTCGTGATCTTCGCGCTCGCCTACGACCGGCTGATCTGCCAGTGATTTCTGGGTCTGGGAACGCCCTGCGCCGCCGAGTTTCTCGCGCGGAGCGTCTACCATTTGGTGTCGCGTCACCCCCGCGATTCAAAACATCCGCAATCCGGCCAGGGGGGCTTGGCCAGAATCGGCGAATCGCGCCGAAGGGTTTTTCATCATGGCTAAGAACGCCCCCAAGACCTCGTGGACCAAGAAGCAACTCCTCTCCCGCCCCATCGAGCACATCGACATCACCGCCTTCGATGCGCGCCCGATCGTCGACTCGTACCGCAACATGGCGTACTCCAGCCGCACGCTCGCCAACGCGGCCGACATCTATTCCATGATGCTCAAGGACAAGGAGTGCGCCGTCATCCTGACGCTCGCGGGCTCTTTGATCTCGGCCGGCCTCAAGAAGGCCATCATCACGCTGCTCGAAAACAACATGGTGGACGCCATCGTCTCCACCGGCGCCAACATCGTCGATCAGGACTTCTTCGAGGGCCTGGGCTTCAAGCACTACATCGCCCCCGGCTCGCCCGAGGCCCCGCCGGTCGATGACATGACGCTCCGCAACTGGATGATCGACCGCATCTACGACACGTACATCAACGAGGACGATCTCCGCGACTGCGACGACACCACCTACGAGATCTTCAACGAGTTCGCGCCCGGCGCGTACTCCAGCCGCGAGTTCATCGAGGCGATGGGCAAGTACCTCGCCGAGAAGCACCCCAAGAACGAGTCGCTGGTGAAGACCGCGTTCCAGAAGCGCGTCCCGATCTTCTGCCCCGCGTTCAGCGATTGCTCCGCCGGCTTCGGCATCGTGCTGCAGCAGACCGAGGCCATCGAGCAGGGCCGCGGGCAGGTCGCCTTCGACAGCGGCAAGGACTTCCGCGAACTGACCGACATCAAGCTCGCGTGCCGCGACACCGGCCTGCTGATGCTCGGCGGCGGCGTGCCCAAGAACTTCGCCCAGGACATCGTGGTGGCCGCCGAGTTGCTCAACGAGCGCAAGGGCGGCAAGGCCCGCGGCGACATCGGCATGCACAAGTACGCCATCCAGATGACCGTCGCCGACAGCCGCGACGGCGCGCTCTCGGGCTCCACTCTCCGCGAGGCCTGCTCGTGGGGCAAGGTCGACGTGGTGCACGAGCAGATGGTCTTCGGCGAACTCTCGGCCCTGTTCCCGATCCTCGCCAGCGACGCCTACCACCGCGCCGAGTGGAAGAAGCGCAAGGCCTTCAAGTTCGCCGACATGTACGCCAAGCAGGAGGCCGAGCGCCTGCTCCGCGAGATCAAGATCAAGAACGCGAAGAAGACCGTCGCCAACGCCACCCGCGAGCGCGTGACCCACACCGCCAAGAAGAAGCTCGCCGCGGCTCGGTAAGCCAAGCGAAGATCGCGATCAATCCCGCACCGACAACACGGGGCGGGGCCTTCCAGGCCCCGCCTTTTTCGTGTCACCTCCGCCGCCGCCCCGCCACCAGCCCGCCCAGCCCCAAGAGCGCCACCGGACCCGGCGACGGGACGAAGTGCTCGGTGATCACCCGCAGCTGCAGGATGTCCGCCGTCGGCAGCGGCGCGGCGAACTGGAACGTCAGCACGTTGTTGTTGATCGAGAACATCGACGCGGCGTTCAGGCCCCGCAGCGGATAGCCGGTCGGGTACACGGTTCCCGGCGAACCAAGCGGAATGTCCGTGATGTCCAGGAACACGTTCCGGAAGATCACGCCGCGGATGCGGCTCGCGAACGTCACCGAGCCGCTCACGAACTGCACCGCGGTGTTGGGCTCGAAGTGAATGAAGTGGTTGTCCACCATCCCGCTGACCTGACCGGGAATGCCGGGGCTGACGCCCGGGCTGTTGATCATGTCGCACTGCACGTTGTTGACGAAGATGCCCTGCTGCTCGTTCCAGGTGAACGCGTTGGGCCCCGTCAACGCACCCGGCGTGCACGCCACCGGCGCAACCCCAAGCCAGGTTGTCTGGCCCGACACTCCGATGATCGCGCCCTGCGCGGACGACGCCCCGGTAGCGAGTGTGACAGCGGTGAAGGCGGCGAGAACAGTGAACGCGGTACGTTGTGTGGTGTGCATGTCTGATCTCCTATCTGACTTGCGCGAAGGCCTGGTGTTCTTGCAGAAGATTGCTGGCTTTCAACGCCGACGCCGCAGGGCTGCGAGAGCGCCGAGTCCCAGCACCGCCGCCGCGCCCGGTGTCGGCACGGGGTGCGTCAGCACGCGGATCTGCACCACCTCCGGGACCGGCGAGAGCGCGTTCAGCGTGAACTTCAGTGTGTTGCCGCTGATGCCGAACGAGGACTGGGTGTTCAATCCGCGGAACGGGTAGCCGGTCGGGTACGTCGTGCCACCGGCGCCGAAGAGCGCGTCGGTCGCGTCGAGCGTCAGGTTCACGAAGATCACGCCGATGATGTTGCCGCTGAATGTCACCGACCCGCTGAATGGGCCGACACCGGAGTAGTCCTCGAGGTGCAGAAAGTGGCTGTCGAATGCGCCCGCGATCACGCCCGGAATCGGGCTCGAACTGACGCCCGGGTTGTTGGTCATATCCACGAACACGCCCGAGGTCGGCACGTTCTGCTGCTCGTCCCAGGTGAACACCGTGCCGCCGGTCAGGGCACCGGGCACACAACTCACCGGCGGCGTGCCGAGCCACGTCGTCATACCGGTCACGCCGGTGATCGCGCCCGATGCGGTCGCACAGGTCAGCGAGCACGCGAGGGCCGAGGTGGTGAGTGAGAGTGCGGCAAGCTTGTTCATGTGAGATCTCCTTGGGAGCAGTTGGTGTGACAGAGTTCTGAGAAGTCGCGGCCGGGGCTTTCGCGAACGACCGCAAGACTGGAGAGAGAGAGAGAGAGAGAGAGCTTCTGAGAACGAGTCATCCGCGGCGCCGCCGCACGCACAGCGCGCCGCCCGCTGCCAGCAGCGCGAGCGACCCCGGACCGGGCACCGGCGCGATCCGGATGTCGTCGATCGCCATATACGTGCTCGTCAGTCCGGTCTTGTACACCTGCGGGAAGAAGTACTGCAGACTCGCGGCGTTGCTCGGCGCGGTGAACGTCGCCGACTGCATCACCCAGCCCTGATTCCACGTCACGGTCGGTGCGAACGTCGCGACGATCAGCGGCGTCGAGGATCCCGTCGCGCCCAGACCGAATCGCCATCCGCCGCTCACCCATCCCACGTTGCTGTTGGGCGCGTGCACGAGTGCGCTCACCGTGTACTGCTGACCCGGCGTGAGAGTGAAGGCCATCTGCTGGTGCATGTTCTCGAAGTTGAAGCCACCCGCCCAGCGCTGGCCCTGCGCCGCAACGACGCCGGTGAATAGCCCTGCAACCGACGGCGGCAGGCCATTGCCGCCGGAGCTGGCCCACGTGTCGAACGAGACAACGATGTTGCCGGGTGCGGTGCTCGTCCACGGCGCGGGCACATAGCCGCTGCCGAACGCGGGCACGACACCACTCTCGAAGCCGCCATTGAGGATCTGCGCCCCGGCGCGGTGCACAGGCATGGCGCACGCCGCCGCGGCAAGAGCCATCGAGGTGGCGAGTGAGGGCAGAGTGATAGCGGTCGCTTGGCGATGCACGGGAACCTCCTATGAAGAGGGAATCCGAAGAGAGGATCGTGTTTCAACGAATCCGCGTGCTCCGACGCGGGCGGGCTCGCGTCGGAGCAAGCCCAGGCCAGTCGCAGGTGCTCTTGTCTCTCGCACACGCGGCCTTCTGAATGAATTGCCCGCGCCCCGCAAGACCTTGCATCGATTCACAAGATTGCAGCCACGCCATGCGGCCGCGCGTGCCGCGGGAAAGCAGTTCGTACACACCTCACGCCAAAAAGCACGCGGCCCGAGCTTTCGCCCGGGCCGCGGTTGGTATCAACTCAGACAGGAGAACCTGTCGGTACCAGCCATCTCAAAGAGATGGGCTTAGTTGCCGACGTAGTTGACCTGCTCGTCGTTGCGGACGGCCTTGGTCTGGTCCGAGGTCGTGACCGACTGGATCACGAACTGGCCGGCCTTGGTGCCCTTGGCGACGATGTTGAAGCGCTTGATGTCGCCGACCTTCAGCGTGCCGACGTTGACCGTGACGGTCTGGCCGTTGGCCGAGGCCGCCGGGGTGGCGTCGCTGCTGACGAAGGAGAGGCCGTCGTCCAGGGTGAACACGGCCTTGACGTTGGTCAGGTCGATGAAGCCCTGGTTCTTGACCTCGTAGCGGAAGTTGTGGTTGTTGCCCACGTCGACGACGCCGTCGTCGTCGGTGATCTGCGTGCCGATGTCCGGGAGGCCGGTGGTGGCAACGGTGCAGTTGGCGGTCACGGTGCCGGCGCACGGGCAGGTCGCCGAGGCCGAAGCCGAGAACGAGCCAGCGCCCATGGCCTTGACGGTCATGGAGACGGCCTTGGACGCGCCAGCCGCGAGGCTGCCGACGTTCCAGGTCACGCCGTTCGGGCCGGCGGTGCCGCCGTTGTCGGCCGAGACGAAGGTGGTGCCAGCCGGGACCGGGGCGGTCACGGTGGTGTTGCAGCCCGCGTCACCGGTGTTGCTCACGGTGAACTTGAAGGTGAAGTTGCGACCGCTGCGACCGACCGGGCCGCCCGCCGGGCACTCAGCGGCCAGCTTGAGCTGGGGCTGGGTGACGGTGGTGGCGACGGTGTTCGAGTTGGCGGTGAGACCGTCGTCAGCGCTGGCGCTGGCGTTGTTCTCGTACTTGCCGCTCTTGGCCGCCTTGAGGTTGGCCGAGAACTGGCGAGCCTGGCCGCTGGCGAGGGTGCCGGCGTCGAAGACGATCTCGGACTTGCCATCGGTGGTGGTCAGACCGGCCGGGAGGGTGTCCTTGATCTTGACGTTGCTGGCCGAGCCGCTGCCGGTGTTCTTGACCTCAAAGGTCGCGACGATCGGGTCGCAGACGGTGGCGGCCGGGGTCATGGCCTTGGTGAGGGCCAGGGCCGGCTGAACGACCTGGAGGTTCGAGCACAGCGAGTTGTTGTAGGAGACGGTGAGGCAGGTCGAGCTATTGCCGACCGCCGAGGCCTTGGCCGTCGCATCGATCACGGCGCACTTGCCGGGGGCGATGTCGCCGACGTTCCAGACCATCGCGCCGCCGGCGCCGCTGCTGGCGGCCGGGGTGCTGCTCACGATGTTGCGGTTCGCCAGGCTGGTGGCGCTGACGATCACGTTGTTGAGGGTCGTGTTGGTCAGGTTGCTGACGTAGATCTTGTACGGGAAGTTGGCGTTGGCCTTGACCTGACCCGGGAAAACTTCCTGGAGCATGACGGCCGAGGTGGCGGCGTCACCGGTCGGGAAGGACTGCGAGGTGGTCATCATGCCGGGGCCGATGACGGGCTTGCAGGGATTCTCGGCCCTGGCGACCGGGGCCGGAGCGGGCTTGGGAGCCGGGGCAGGGGCCCCCTTGTTGTCCTTCCAGTAGTAGCCGTGGGCGCCGACGTTCGTGGGCGACTCCCCGGTGCTGGAGCGGTTGTTGCCCGAACAACCAGCCAAGCCGCCGGCGATCACCGCCAGCGACAACGTCGAAATGATTCCGAACTGTTTCATAAGACTCCTCTTCACGCGGAGACCGGTTGCGAAGCTCCGGGGCCCATCGGGCCCCCGGACCCAGATTGCTCGGTCGCACACGCCGGTCTCAGACGCGAGCGACGACCTTGTCGAAAAAGGCACTGCCGCGCGATACTCCCCACGCGGCGACGAAGCAGATACGAACGGCCCCGGACAAAGCTCAGGCCCGACTGCGCCGACGCAAATTGCCATTGCGGCTGCTTCATCGCGGCCCTTCACCCGGTCCAAAGACACGCCGACCTTGCCCACACGGGCAATCACCCGAGAACCGGGGCGGCGTACCAAAAGTCTAGCCTTTTTCGGACGCTAGTGCGACCAAAACTCCGCAGACGACGCATCATCGCTCCCAAATCGTGGTTGCTATCGGACCTCGCGGCTGCGCAACCCCTGCGCAGTTCGACGCCGTCCAGCCCCACAGGCAAGCGATTTCCCTAGTGCTGCTCAGTCCTTCAGCACGACCCATAGGGCCATCAACAGCCCTGGGAAGTACAGAAACAACCACAGCACGACCGCCAGGACGGTCAGCCCCAGGCTGCTGGTCTTCAGCCACACCGCCAACGGGGGCAACAGGATCGCGATGATCACGAGGAGCAGCTTGTTGGTGGAGACGTCGCTGGCCATGGAGTCCTCCGGTGCCCGGCTTGACCCGGGGAACACTTTGGAGCAGACTAGCAGATTCTGGTGCAACATCGCGACCCTGCCACGGAACAATCCGCTTGCCCGAGCGTGCCCCGGTTGGAGCGTCCAGCTCGGTCCGCGGCACGCTGGAACTCTCGAAAGGACACCGCTTGAAACAGTCGCTTCTCGTCGCTCTCGCCCTGGCCGCCGGTCTGGCGGTCGGACTCCCCGCCCTCGCCGAACCGGCCGCTCCGGGCACCAAGATCCCGGTGAAGACCGCCGACGACCTGCCCCGGCACGTGTACAAGATCGAGGGCAAGGCGAGCGACTTTCTCGTCAGCGACGCTCCCTTCAAGAAATTCGTCGC
Source organism: Phycisphaerales bacterium (assembly GCA_036392375.1). Lineage (GTDB taxonomy): Bacteria > Planctomycetota > Phycisphaerae > Phycisphaerales > UBA1924 > JAFEBO01. The sequence goes on along the minus strand of DASVYC010000026.1, from coordinate 37,314 downwards.
CGAGCTGAAGGCCAACGCGATCTCTGATCTGGCCAAGTACGACATCCAGGACAAGACCACGCTCAAGGGATACCACACGACGCTGCAGCAGATCGCGGTCTTCGAGGGCAACTTCGACGAGGCGTTCAAGCACATCGAGGCGGCGCGGGCGCTTGAAGGCAAGGAGTCGTCGAAGCTGATGATGGGCCAGGTGCTCGCCGCGATGGTCGCGGGTCGCAAGGCCAGCAACGACGGCGCCGACAAGTCGGCGTACCTCGCCGCGTTCAAGGCGGATCTCGAGAAGCGCGTCAGCGCCCTGCCCTGGGACAAGGTCCGCGAGAGCGTGCTCCAGGCCCGCTCGACCGCGCAGATCGTCAACAGGGACCTCATCCTGGGCCAGGTCAAGGCCAACCTCGACCCCATCGTCGAGACCAACAAGGGCGAGATCTCCGGCGAGTTCGTCGGCGGGATGGTCGGCATGCGCAACATGCTCGACAAGCTCATCGAGGTGCAGCCCGCTGTGGCCGAGGTCTACGGCAAGCTCGCCGACGCCAACAGCAAGCCCCGCGTTGACATCCTCAGCGCCAACAAGGTCGTCCTCAACCCCACCGACAAGGCCAGCCCCGTGGTCGTCGGCGTCTGGGACTCGGGCGTCGATGTCAGCCTGTTCTCCAGCAACCTCTGGGAGAACCCCGGCGAGAAGCCCGACGGCAAGGACAACGACAACAACGGCTTCATCGACGACGTCAACGGCATCGCCTTCGACATGAACTGGAAGCCCACCAGCGGGCTGCTCATCTCCATCGACGAGATGCAGTCGCCGGTCAGCCTGGTCGAGACGCACACCAAGGGCGCGAGCGACAGCCAGGCGGGCGTGCAGAGCCCCGAGGCCGAGGCGTTCCGCAATTACGTCAAGGGCCTCAAGGCCGACCAGGTGCAGGGCTTCCTCGAGGACCTGGGGCTGTACGGCAACTACTCGCACGGCACGCACGTCTCGGGCATCGCTGCCGAGGGCAACCCGTTCGCCAAGGTCTACGGCGTGCGCCTGACGTTCGACTTCAAGAGCGTCCCGCGGTACACCTGGACCAAGGAGTTCGCGACCGACGCCGCCAAGAGCTTCACCGACACCGTGGCCCAGATGAAGAAGGCCGGGGTCCGCGTGGTGAACATGTCCTGGGGCCTGGGACGCGACAGCATCGAGCAGGAGCTCGAGGCCAAGGGCGTGGGCAAGACCAAGGAAGAGCGGGCCGAGCTCTCGCGTCAGTACTTCAAGATCCTCGTGGACGCGATGACCGCCGCGTTCAAGAGCGCCCCGGAGATCCTGTTCGTTCCGGCGGCGGGCAACAGCGACAACGACAACACCTTTGCCGAGCTGATCCCGTCGGGCATCGAGCTGCCCAACGTCATCACCATCGGCGCCATCGATTCCTCGGGCAAGCCCACCGGCTTCACAACCTTCGGCAAGGGCGTCACCCTCTACGCGAACGGCTTCGAGGTCGAGAGCTACGTCCCCGGCGGCAAGCGCTTCAAGTACAGCGGCACCTCGATGGCAGCCCCGAACGTCACCAACCTGGTCGGCAAGATGCTGGCCGTGAACCCCAAGCTCACCACCGCGCAGGTGATCGAGGCCCTCAAGGCCAACGCGGACCCGATGCCGGGCTACGAGGGCCGCTACATCGTGAACCCGAAGAAGACGGTGGAGGCCGTCCGGAAGTAGTGGGGCAGTGGGGCAGTGGGGGAGTGGAGCAGTGGGGCAGGGGCTTCGCTGAACCTCAACACGCCAACGAAAACGCCCGGGCACCTGCCCGGGCGTTTTGCGTTCTAGAAATTGCTTGATGCGCGGATCAGTCGGGACCCTGGTGTTGCTGCCCCACTGCTCCACTCCCCCCACTGCCCCCCTTCCTCAGTTCATCCCCTTCTCAGGCCAGAACTTGGTTCCCGCGAGGTTGGCGGTCAACGCGAAGCCCGAGTCGGTGAGCTGATAGACGGTGATATCGCGGGTCATCTTGCCGGCCTCTTCGTTCATGCCGCCGGACTTGTCGCCCTTGGCGCCGGCCGCGGCGCTGGAGCCCCACTCGAAGGTCTCGCTGGTGAACTTGTCGAGCGTGGCCTTGTCCTTGAAGACCAGGACGAGCTTGGTCTCGGTGGCGGAGACGCCCAGGTTGAGCCCGCCGCTGGCCATGCGCATGTAGGTGCGCTTGCCGGACTTGTCCTCGACGACGCCGTAGCCGTTGGAGCCGCCGACGACGGCGCCCATGGCGATGGTGCTGAAGACGCCGTAGCCGGCGCCGGCGTCGATCGCCGCTCGGGCCTCGGGCTTCTCCTTGTACAGCCGCGTGAGGGCGGCGTCGCGCATCGACAGCGTGTTGTTCTGCTTGTCGAGCGTGGTGCTGCCTTCGGGCGTCGCGCACGCGGCGAGCGTGGTCGCGATGCCGACGGCGGCAATCAACTGCATGGTGCTGCGGATGTTCATCGATGCCTCCTTGAAGTTCCCGCGCGGCGGTCCCGCGAATCACCCGGCACGCCGCGCTGGGCCGAGTTCCCCCCCTCATTCACTCTACCTCAGAAGCGTCCCGCGCGGGGCCCGACTGCAGGCGCCGGAGCGATGCCGCAAGTCCCGGAGACGGCGACGCTTCCGTCGTAAAAACGAGCGGAATACGAACGCAATCGTGTGACCCGAATGGGATCTACACCGCGCCGAGCGGCGGCCCTTCGAACGACACCCGGAACTTCCCGAAGGCTTCCGTCAGCTTCTCGGGGGTCGGCTGCCCCATTCCTGCGGTCGCGCGGAACGGGCCTTCCAGGCCCGGCGGCGTGGTGATGATCAGCAAGCGCCCGACGCTGGTGCCGCTATTGGTAAAGGTGTGCAGCGACCCTTTGGGCGCCGCCACGAACGCGCCCGGTGTGGCAACGATGCGGCGGCCCTCGAGCACAAACGTGAACGTGCCCTCGAGCACGAAGAAGTACTCATCGTCGATGCCGTGCCGGTGCAGCGGCGGCCCGTTCCCGGGCTGGGCGATCTCTTCGAAAATGAACACGCGGCCCGCGGTGGCGGCGCCGTCGGCGAGCACGCGGACGGTGTCCGTGACGACCGTGAGCCGTTCGCCCTCGTGGGGCTGCAGAAACAATGCCTTGGCGAGTGCCATGGTGCGACCTCCGACGCGGCATTGTGCCACATCGCGATTCGCGGTGCAGAGGCGTTGTCGTGGCTCACTTGGTGGGCGGGTCCTGCGTGGGGGCCGCGGGCGGAGTCGTGGGCGCGGGGGCAGTGGGAGCCGTGGGGGCGGCGGGGCTGGACGGCTTCACGCCCGGCACCGGCGCGGGCCTGGCGGGACGGACCTTGGCGGCCAGGGCCGCGTCGAGGGCGCTGTGCACGTCCGGCTCAAGCCCTTCGGCGAGCGCGCGCTTGAGCATCTTGCGGGCCAGCTCGTAGCGGCCGTCGGCCTGCATGAGCACCGTGACGCTCAGCCAGCCCGACGCGCTGCCGACGCGGTTGGCGTACTCCGACGCGCGGTTCACTAAGATGCTCCGCCGCGCGGAAGTGAGATTGAGCAGGTCGGTGTCCATCTCGCGGCCCGCGAGCGTGGGGTCGGCGCGATAGGCCTGGCGCATCATGGCCGCGGCGTTGTCGATCTCGCGGGTCTCGAAGAGCGCCAGCGAGAGCAGGCGCATCGTGGTGAAGTCCTCGTGGTCCTTTTGCACCACGTCCTTCCAGATCTTGGCGGCGTCGGCGCTGCGACCGGCGCGGAAAGCGAGCAAGCCCTTCTCGAACGCGGTGGGCTCGGGTGCCGGCGGCGGCTTCTGGGCCTCGGCGCTGGGGCGGTTGGCACCGGGGACGAGGTTGGGGTCGTAGAGATAGACCACGCCGCCGAACGGGCGGGGGATGAACGCGGGCACCTGGTAGCCATTCCAGTAGACGATGCGGTTCTGGCCGTTCCAGAGCACGGTGTAGCCGCCCCAGGGGTAGTAACCCCAGCCGTGCGGGAGGGGGTGCGACGGGTTCCAGTGCGTGGGCGGCGTGATCACCGGGGGCACGCCGGGCGAGACGATGGGCACGTTCGCGGGCGAGGGCGGATTGGGGGTGATGAGCGGGTTGGCGGCGGGGTTGCCGCGGGTGTCCCACTGATTGGGCTGGTTGGCGCCGGGGAACTGGCTGGGCGGCGCGACGTTGGGCTGTACGGCGGGCTGCACGGCCGGGACCATCGCGGGGCGCTGGCCCGAAGCCGGAGCCTGCGGCGTGGGGGCGGGACGCGGGGCCGCGGGCGTGATGAGCGGCGAGTTGGAGGGGTTCCCCGCTTTGTCCCAGTTGTTGGGCTTGTTCTCACCGGGGAATTGACTGGACTGTGCACCGGCCAGGGAGGACAAAAGAGCCGCCGCCCCAAGCACGCCGAAAGGCTGTACCCTGTTCATGTTGATCCCGTACCTTCGTGTTGCGCCCGCTGACATTGTCAATGGCTCCGAACCCGCACGAGCCTTCGACCCATCCCGACCCCGAGCGAAGCTTCCCACGACCATGAGCGTACCACACCTATCGGCCTGGGGTTCCATGAATCCCGATCCGTGCTCCTTCTCGGGTCCCCAAGGCCTCAGACGCGCCGCGCCGACCGTCGCCACGCGTGCGCAGCGGTCGGCATCCGTTCGTTGGGCCGTGGCCTTGGCCGGTCTGTCGCTGTTTCTGGGGTCCTGCGGCGTGTTCGGCTCGTCGGTGACCCGCGACGCGACGCTCACGTCGTACGACGCGGGCACCGTCTTGACGATCGAGCCCAAGTTCCAGGCCTATTACGCCGCCGATCCCAACACCGCGGATTTCTATCTCTCGGACCTGCCCGCGGAGGCGTTCGCGGACGGCGCGGATCTGTCGCGTTTCTCCGGATCGCTGGTGCACGTGCACATGTTCCTCGCCCCCAAGGCGGGAGCGACGCCGATCGCGTTCAGCGCCAACTCGGTGACGGTGCGGCACCTCATCATCGCCGAGGGTCAGCTCGGGCAGTACTCTGGCGGCGGGTTCCTGCTGCCCTCGGGCACCGCGGGTGATTCGACGTTCGGCGGGAAGCTGCGCAACGCGACGATGCGGCTCACCGCGCGCACGCCCGGGTTTGTCGATCGCTTGGGCGCGAGCGAGTTTGAGAGCGGGCTGAAGGTGCCCAAGGACGTGAGCCGCGCGAAGCGGATGGCGCTGCTGCTGGAGCGTGCGGGCGAGCTGATGGTGATCAAGACGAGGCCGAAGATTCTGGGCAAGGACCAGGACGAGGCGGCACCCGAAACGCCGTCGACGGAAGAGCCGGCCCCGGATCCCACGATCGTGCCGCAGCCGGCGGAGAAGAAGGCGGACACCAAGGCTGATAAGAAGCCCGAGTAGCGGATACACCCACTCGCTGACGCTTGGGCTCGTAAACGCACGATGGGGCGTGCCGCACGACGCGATCGTGCCACGCTCGGTGTCGCGCCCTCGCGACGCGCGTCATAAACGGACCGGCGTTGGGGAGTTGTTGATCATGCCATCGGGCCTCCGCGGATGCGACGCGGTCTCTTATCGGATCTGGCGGTGCGGCCCGGTGCCCGCAGGACCACGGCACGGGCGTTGAATGTCCCCGATCGTGCTGATCCAGCCGGTGAGACAAGGACAGGGCAGCGGCGTGACCCCCACGGTCATACCGGTGATTGTGCGCCACGACGGGCAGTACTCCGCGGCGATCCCGCCCGGAGCGCAGCCGCCCTTCGACGCGGTGCTCGTTTCGCAGAACGCGTACCTGCGCTATCTGCTCGACGGCACGGTGCCGGCGCCGTTCGACACGTATCTCTCCAAGAGCAACCAGGACAGCCGCAAGACCGCGAGCGACCTCGCGGCACGGATCGCCTCGATGCCGACGGTCCCCGCCACGGTGCAGCAGGAGCGTCAGCTCCGCACCGAGGGCGCCAAGGCGCTGAAGCTGGCCCAGGCGGCGCTGCAGTTTCAGCAGACCATGAAGGTGCTGGAGAACAGCACCAAGAGCCCCGAGCAGTTGATTGTCGGTATCGTGATGGATCTGCTGGCCTGAAGCGGTCATCGCGTCCACGGCACCAGCGCTCGCACCCGTGCGTCTCGCAAGAAGAGCGCCAGCCAGACCACGACGCCGACGACGACGGGTGTGAACCACGGGTCGCTGACCCGGACGTGGGTGGCGGTCGCGCCGCCCAGGTAGCCGGTCAGCAGGATCGCGCCCAGAACGCGGGTCGGGGGCAACAAGAAGAGCAGCGCGCAGGTGCCCTCGACGATGGCCAGCGGCGTCCACACGCCGGCGGGATAGCCGAACTTCTCGATCTGCGCCGCCATCTCGGGCGGCTGGCGGAGCTTCATCGTGGCGCTCATCGCCAGGAGCCCGCACGGGGCGACGGTGAGGATCCAGCCGAGGATCGTCATCCACTTGGGTTGGGACGCGGTGGTCATGGAGTCGCTTTCTCTGGGTGCGCGGCGTGTTCGAACGCGGCGACGGTGTTACGGGATTGTGACCGTCCGGGTGATGCGGATGCCGGTCTCGCTGTCGCTGAGGGTGACAGCGATCTTTTTGCCCTTCTTGGACGGGTACACGCTCTGGATCGCGAAGCGGCGGATGGCCTGGTTGCCGGCGAGCACCTCGCCGATGTCGATGGTCTGGCGGGGGCTGCCGGGTGGGAACGCGGTGAGCTCGAGGGTGAGGGGCGACTTGGTCTGGTTGCTGATGGTGGCCTCGAGCTCGACGCTGTCGCCCCGGGGCGTGGCCGTGACCGAGAAGGCCAGGTCCTTCATCCCCAGCTCCATCTGCGTCGAGACCTTGAAGACGTCGTACGCACGCACCGCGGTGAGCTCGGTGTCGAAGACGAATGTCTTGGAGCCGATCTCTTCCGACGGGCCGAAGCTGATGGTGAACGGGAACTCGGCCGTCTCGCCCGCGGCGAGCGCGAACGGGAAGAGTCGGGGCGCGATCCGCCAGGAGCGATCACGCGGCCCACCCGCCGTGCCCCCGCCCGGCTCGACGAGCACCAGGCGTCCGCTGATGGTGGTGGGCCAGGGGTTGGTCAGACGCAGGCGGTGCTGCGACTCAGGGACGGTCATCGACAGCAGCGGGGGATCGATCTGCACCGCGGCGCCGAAGCGCAGCAGCTCGGCGTCCACACCCTCGATGAACAGCGGCGTTGAAGAGAGCGGCAGCGGGCGACGGGAGGGATCGGTCATCTCCGAGTGATTGCCGAAGACGTCGGCGATCCAGGGCGTGCCGGGGCCGAGATACGTCCGCAGCTCCGCGCGCTCCGGGAGCGTCGAGTCGTTCCACACCACCAGCAGACCGCCGCGGGAGAGATCGCCCACGCGCTTGTTGGCGAAGACGTAGCCCTCGGCACCGTTGGGCAGGGGCAGCAGCCCGACGAACTCGCGGTCGGCGAGACGGTCGATGACGGCACGCCACGCCGCCACCTCGGGGCGGGGCATGAGTTGGGGACGGTCGCCGGATCGAACGGTCCAAGGATCGAGCAACGCCAGACGGAGTTGGTCGGGTCCGGAACCGTGTCCCGCGGCGGTCCAGGCGCGGACGACCTTCTTTGCAAGCGCGTGAGCGGCGTCGATGGCGTCGAGTTCATCGCGCCCCGCGGTGGCGAGCGCCAGCGAGGCCCGGCGGTTGCCGCTGGCGGTGCCGCGACGCCAGGACGCGACGGCCAGACCGACCGAATCGGCCTGGGCGGAGGCGGGCGCGAGCATCGCGGGGTCGACGCTGGGCGCTGAGCGACCCAGCGCGGCGAGGGCCGCGGCGTCCTCCAGTGTCGCGGGGGCCACGATCACGGGACCCGGCACAAGCTTGCCGAGCAGCGACTCGATCGACGCCGCCCCGGCGGGGACGTTCTCGCGTGCCTGCAGCGAGCGGCCGTCGAAGCCGCCGATCTGCCAGCGCGTGACGACCTGGCCGTAGCGATCGAGGAACTCGTCGAGGAGCGGAGCCGCGGAAGCGGGCTGACGGGTGAGCAACGCCCAGGGATCGCCAATGTCGCTGGCCTTGCCGCCGAAGATGGTGGTGGGGATGCGGGGCAGTGCCATCGAGAGCTCGAGACGCTCGCCCCGGAACGATTCCACCAGGGTCCGCAGCTCGTCTACCCGGCGTGGCACGGCGTCGGGGGTGAGGTCGGCGTTCCAGATCGGCACGCTCAGCCCGGTCGATCGCAGCGACCGGGTGGCGCTGGCGAGATTCGGATACAACGCCGGGTGCAGCTCGCCCGAGAAGATCCAGAAGCGACTCTCGTCGGGCGAGGTGGTGCTCTCGCGGGGCGGGACCCACACAAAGTCGACGGCGGTGGCCCCGACGCGCACCTCGCGGTTGGACATTTCCAGCACCGCGCGGTACCAGCCGTAGCCGGTGAGATGAGGGCTCCAGTTGGTGCGGCTGCGTCCCTCTCCCAGCCGGAGCGGGTGGGTGTCCACGGTGCGCCCGGTGGCGTCAAGCACGGTGAGCGAGCCGGTCAGCTCCTCGCCCGTGAGGTCGCGGACCAGCAGATCGAGCGTGGGGCGCTGCGGGGCGATGAAGATGTTGCTGGGGTTGTTGGTCGAGAGCTCCAGCCGCGGGAGCTGCACGACGCTCACGTCGTCGAAGTACGCGGCCCCCGAGACGTCGGGGATGTTCAACCGCCCGGCGGCTGGCGGGGAGGTGCTGGGTTTGCCGGCGGTGGGCACCAATTCCTGCTGAAGCAGCAGCAGCTCGATCTGCAGGAACCGTGCCTGGGGGAAGTGACCGGGCATGTTGATCGAGACGGTGACGAAGCGGCCCTCGGAGGCGATGGGCTGGGAGGCCCGCTCGCTGGCGGCGATGGGCTGCAGTTCCTCATCGAGCAGGCGGCAGACCACCATCGCGCGGGCGGAACGCAGGCCCTCGGTGCGGACGCGGGCCCCGACGAGGTAATCGGCGTCGCTGAAGACGGGCAGCACGCCCGGGTCGAGCTGGAGCGAGGTGGATCCGCCGCGGGTCGAGAGCTTGACGCACCCGCGGGTCGCGGCGGGCTGGTTGTTCAGTTCGACCAGCTCGGAGATATTGAAGCGAGGGAAGCCGGGACGAGGGCGATCGTCCTGGTCCTGCATGCGGGTCCAGTGGATGGGCACCGGCGAGGGGTTGGTGTCGCGTTCCTCGAAGTTGTAGACCTGGACCAGGCGACCGCTGGCGGCGGGTCGGTCGGGCTGCGAAGCCTGCCGGGGCGCGGGGTTGGGGGTCGTCTCCGTGGGGATCTCGATCACCTGCTGACCCAGGGCCGAGCCGGCGGCGAGCGCGAGAGCGAGAATGGAAACCAGCGGGCGTGCCATGGCAAAGCGGGCGCGCACCGCGTGCGCCCGGGTGGTTCTATCGGCCAGAACACCGCGGGGGATGGAATCGGGCGACCTCAGGCCCGTCGGTTGGTCCGGGCGCGCAGGGCGTTGGTGGCCAGCAGCAGGAACAGGGCGGTGGCCAGCGTAAAGAAGATCGTCGATGCAAAGCAGGCGAGCAGGAACGTCTCTGGGGTGAAGTTCAGGAACGTGTGGTACGCGCGTCCGCCCCTGTTCGCGTTGCTGGCGCCGATGAGGGCGGTCACGAGCATCGCCCCGGGGTTGGAGATGAGCACGCTGCCCATGATCGTCTCGCCCGCGTTGGAGATGCCGCGGCCGGCGTTGAGGATGGTGAGGATCATCCCCGCGACGAACGGGACGCCCGCCCAGAACGCGAAGGCGAGGAGAACGTTGAGCGTCGAGGCAACGGCGGTCTTGCGGGTGATGACGCTGAGCCACAGCCCGCTGGCTACCAGGGCCGCGGCGGGTGCGGGCACGAGCAGCAGGTAGTGCAGCAGCAGCGCGGGCCGAAACGTATCGGGCAGCACGCCCAGGAACAGCATGATCGCGAGCGAGAGCGCGGGCAGGGGGTAGAGCCGCCGCAGCGCCCCGACCCACTTGGCAAAGACGATGGATCGGGCCGTCAGCGGCGTGGCGAGCAGGGTCTCGAGCGAGCGGCTCTCGCGCTCGCCGGAGATGGCCCCGGCCGCGAGCACGCACGCTTGGAAGAGCACGATCGCGGTGAGCGCGATCATCGTGACGAACATGGGGCCCGGCTCGCTGAGCCCGAACTCGGCGTAGGCGACGGCGAGCACGCCGCCCATCGCCGCGACCGCGACCCACGGGTGCCACCAGCGGAGGAACAAGGGCTGTCGCACCTCGCGCCACAGGACGGGGTTGCCGCGGATCGCGATCTCATCGCTCTCGAGGCCCGCGGGTGCGTCGGCGGCACGGGGGCGGGGCGCGGGCTTCTTCTTGCGGCGCGGCTCGGGCGAAAGGCTGGCGTCGCCCGCCATGGCGGCGAGGCGATGGAACCGGAAGATCGCAAGCAGCAGGAACAGCGTCGCGATGCTCAGGCAGTACCCGCACGAGAGCAGCCAGCTCCAGGCGCCGATGCCGCGGGCGGGGCTCTCGCCCAGCGAGCGGGCGGTCTCGAAACCCAGCGCGATGTACGGCGAGACGCTGAGAACGAGGGTGTCGAACGCCCGCAGGCCCGTCACGTTCAGGAAGAGCGCCACGAACATGGGCAGGAGCGAAAAGGCAATGCCTGAGACAAGCCCCGCGCCCGCGGCGATCGAGGGCAGGCGCACCTTGGCCGAGGCGGCCAGCGCGATCGAGGCGTGCATCAGGGCGGCGCACAGCGTGATCACCGTGGCCGAGAGCACGAACGACGCCGACACTCCGCCGAAGATCCGCACGGCCAGGAGCAGCGGCACGCCCGCGAGCAGCAGCACCACCAGCTGCGACAGCCGTCCCGTGACCTTGCCCAGGATGATCTGCACCGGCGAGAGCGGGGTCGCGATGAGCGTGGCGAGCGAGCCCTTGCGGCGTTCGTCGCAGATGGATGGAGCCGTCAGCGTGGACGCGACGAAACACATGATCGCGAACTGGAACCAGACGTAGAAGCCTCCCAGGACGGGAGCGAAGGTCTGAAGCTGCTGCAGGTTCTCGGCGTTGCCGCGCTGCCCGAAGCGCATGTCGGCGGTGGCGGCGAAGTAGACCAGCGAGGCGATACCCGCGAGCGCCAGGACGTAGCCTCCGCGGATCCAGTACGTGGAGAGCCGACGCCCGGCGCTGCGGACTTCACGCTGGAAGACCGGGCCGAAGAGGCCGCGGGTGAAGATGGAGAAAGGCGAAGTCAGGAAACACCTCGCACGGCGTTGGCAAAGGCAGAGGGGGGCACGGCTTGACCGGCTCGGCGGTCAAGCCGTGAAAGGGCGCACGGCGCTGGCGCATGCACACCGCGTGGCCCAAAGCGGCCAAGCCGTGGCACCCCGATCGCGCACAAAGCCCTGGTGGTCACTGGAGCGCTCCCGTGGTGAGCTTGAGGAACGCGTCCTCGAGCTTGACCTCGACGGGGGCGAAGCTGTGGATGCGTCCGCCGTTGTGCAGGATCGTTTCGATCAGGAAGTGGTGCCCGTCGGCCCCGGCGTCGGCGCGGAGATCGACGGTGAGCGTGGAGGGACCGCTCTTGACCGCGGCGACGCGGGGGTCCCCGCCGAGCTTGTCGGCCAGGCGCGTGGCCTCGATCGAGTCGGGCTGCAGCACGATCTCGATGCGTTCTCCGACTGCGGCACCCGCCTGGCTGGCGTCCAGAGCGGCGGAGCGGACCTTGGCGTACGCGTCTTCGATCGAGCCGGCGTAGAGCAGCTTGCCCCGCTCGATGATGCCGATCGAGGTGCACATCTCCGCGAGCTCGCTCAAGATGTGCGAGGAGACCATCAGGCTCTTGCCCATCTTGCGGAGCTCGATGAGCAGAGAGCGCATCTCGATACGGGCCCGCGGGTCCAGGCCGCTGGCCGGTTCGTCGAGCAGCAGCACCTGCGGCTCGTGGATCAGCACGCGGGCGACGCCCAGGCGCTGCTGCATGCCGCGGCTGAGCGAATCGACCATCGCGTGCTTCTTCTCCACCAGGTCGGTGAGCTCGAGGACCTGATCGATCACCGAGCGGCGGCGGGGGCGGGGCACCTCGAACGCGGCGGCAAAGAACTGCAGGTATTCGTCGACCGTCAGGTCGTCGTACACGCCCAGGAAGTCAGGCATGTAGCCGACGGTGCGGCGGATGGCGTCGGCGTCCTTGCGGACGTTCTTGCCGCAGACGATCGCCTCGCCCGCGTCCTGCCTGAGCAGGCACGCGAGGATCTTCATGGTGGTGGACTTGCCGGCGCCGTTGGGGCCGATGAAGCCGAAGATCTCCCCCGGGCCGATGTCCAGCGTGAGCTGATCGAGGGCCATCAGCTTGCCGAAGCGCTTGGTGAGTCCCTTGATCTCGATCATGGGGCGGGTTCCTTCGGTGGCTGGGGCGGGCCCGTGCCAGGGGCGTTCGGCGTCTCGGGAGCGTCTTCGTCCTGGTCGGCGTCCGGTTGCGCGTCGGGTCTGCTGGCTTCGGGCGCCACGGTTATGGGGAGCGTCACGCTCCACGGTGCGCGGGGCACGCGGGACTCGCTCAGAGGCACGAGCAGCCGGTAGATCGTGTCCTCTCGTCCGTCGTAGGCGTCGCCGACGCCGGTCCAGCTCAGACGCTCGCAGCGCAGGGTCGCCGCCGGGGCCTTCATCCGGAGATACACCGCGGCCCACTCGCCGCTGGCGAGACGCGCGTCGAGCGCCCGCGATCGCTCCCGCGCTCCGGGCAGCTCCAGCGCGACTCCGCTCTGAAACTCCAGGTCGCCGTAGGCGCCGGTGCGGGCGAGGGCGATACGCGCGTCCCACTCCTTGTTGCCACCTCGGGCGCGGAGCGAGACAACGCCGTCGGGTGGGTCGCCCGCGAGTTCGAGCGTGTCCCAGGAATCACCGATCCGCAAAGAACCGTTCACGAACGAGCCCATGGATGCAGGGAGCTGCACGGCCCACGAATCCGACGCGTTCACGAGGATGCGATCCACGCGCACCGGCGGCGGTGCGCCGGTGGGCCCCTGCTCGGCGAAGGTGCGGAAGGTCCACTGTCCCATCCGCATCGCCCTGTTCGGGTCGATGCGGTTGGAGCGCCCCGCGACCGCCGCGTTGCCCGGTGGCTCCTGCTGCAGCGTGGCGAAGCGGACCAGGGGATCGGAGCTGTTGAACGGCTGCACGAACAGGGGCGAGACACCGCGGAACCAGCTTGTGTCGTGCGTGGCCGGATCGGCGGGCGTGAGGCGCACCGGGCCGCCCACTCCGGCGAAGAGCGTGGTCACGCCGGTCTGCCAGGCGATCGTGCGCGGCCTTTCGCCCCCGATGGCATCCACCACCCGCAGCCGCCGCAGCTTCGAGTCGCCGCCTCGCAGCAGCGGCGGCAGGGCCGCGGCCAGGACCGACGCGACAACGATCCACGCGAGTGCCGTGGCCCACGAGTGCTGGCGCTTCTGGAAGCGCCCGAGCAGCAGCCCGTCGATCGGTCCGATCGCGCCCGCGAGCGCGAGCAGGCACAAGACGATGACGATGAAGGCGCTGTCGCCCAGGGCGGGCGCATCGCTCAGGGCGTTGAGCACCGAACGGGTTGCGATGCGGGCGGAGTGATCCGAGCCGCTGCCGCGCGTGCCCCAGGAGAACTGATCGCTCGAGCGGACGCGGGTGGCGAGCTCGGCGCAGGTGTTCCGCAAGGCCTCTCGCCACGCGATGCGAGAAGGGGCATCGTCCGAGCCGCTGGCGAGCTGGGGCGGATCGATGCCGAGCAGCACGACCCATCCGAATCCGATCGGTCCCTCGGCGAGCAGGCCCTCGGTCTCGACACCGTTGACGCGGGTGGCGTCGCGCGACGCCCAGCGCACCCGCCACGCCTTGGCGTCGGGGTCCTGAGCATCGCCCAGCGCGATCGGCCGGCCCTGCACGCTGTCGCGGCCGCGGGCCTGGATCTGAACCAGCTTGGCGTCCTTTTCCACCTGCGTCGGCTCGGCGAACAGGCGTTCGAGCTCGGCTCCCGGGGCGAGCTGCTGAGCCTCGCGGACCTCCACACGCCCGGGTGCATCGGCGAGAAGCTTGGCGACGCCCGCGCCCGCGGCGTCCACGCGGGCGACCACGCACCCGCCGGAGCGCAGCCAATCGAGCAGGGCCGCGAGCTTCGACGCGGGGAGAGCCGAAATCTCGTCGGCCCCGATCACCACCGCGGCAACACCCTCGTACGCGGCCCATGTTTCAGGGAGGTCGTCGGCGGTGACTGTCACGCACGCGAGATCGTCCATCGGGTTGCGGCTCGGCGACGGGCGTCCGATGGCGATGGTGTTCGCCGCACCCACCGCACGCAGCCCCGGCTCGGCGAAGGCCTTGGCCACCGAGGGTGCGACGCCGGTGCGGTCGGCCACCGCGAGCACCAGCGGCGTGGCGTCGAGGAGCGTGGCGGGCAGCGAGTTGTCGCCGCGCTGATACTTGCGGCTGTCCACAGCTCGCCCCGACTCGTCGTACAGCGTGAGCGTGAGCTGGCTCACGTTCAGGGGCATTGCCAGAGCGAGCTCGACGGGGGTGATGCGACCGGGCGTGGTCGCGATCGGCACCGTGATCTGGGCCGACTGCGACCCGTCCTGGGCGTACAGCACCTCGAGCACGCCGCCGAACGCGCCGCCCGCGATGTTGGGGTTGCCGCTGATGTACACGCGAGCGGGCCCCCAGCAGTCGGCGAGGAGATTGCCGCGCCAGCCCAGGCGCACGGCCTCGATGGTCGCGGGGCGGCGCGGGTGCGCGGTAGGAGTCGCGGGGATCGACTCCTCCACACCGAGAAAGGGCTGCGTCGTCTGTGCGTACGCGGCGCTAGCGACGAAGATCGCGCCCGCGAGAGCCGAGATGAGCACGCTCCGCACGATCACGCGAAAACCTCGCACATGCAGCGACAGTCAGAGTGCCACGCTCTGCACGCCCGGGGGAGCACAAGGGAACAATCACGTCGATCCGCGCCGATGCACCAACCCACCACCTCATGTCCCCGGGAGTTGGTTGGGTTGTGGATCTGGCTCACAGGTGCGTCTTCTTGTTGTACACGTACCACTCGATCATCAGCATCGCCGCGCACGCGAGGAGCAACCAGGGCCAGAGCCGCTGATCGCCCTTGAACGCGTCCGACCCGGCCGCGTTGACGAGACGGCTCGCCAGCGCGATCTGGTTCTTGCTCGCCACCACCGATTCGGGGGCGTCGAGCAGGTTCGCCGGCACACGCCGCGTGGACCGCGGGCCCTCGGCCAGATCGCCGGGAGCGGGTGGGCCCTTCCACGACAGGCGGTAGACGCCGGCGCGGCGGACCGGGCCGAAGACCACCGAGCCGTCGGGCAGCGGCGTGAGCGAGGATTCGGTTGTCTCGCCCGGGGCGATCAGACGGATGTCGGTCGCACCGGCGGGGAGTCTTTCGGAAATCGTCGAGCCCATTTGCGGCGTGTCGGTCGAGCCCGCGAGCGATTCGCCGCCCAAGTAGTCGATCGCCGACGCCAGGAAGACCACAAAGCTCACATCCAGCGGCCAGTTGGTGGCGCCGATGTCGAACGGCACGATCAACGCCCGGGTCGCGCCGCTGGCGAGTTCCACGATCGCCGGGCCGCGCTCGGTGCGAGCAAGCGAGACCGCGGTGGAACCGGGGCGGACCTCGACGTCGCGCGATTCGGCGATGAAGACTGAATCCAGCCCGACGTTGCGGAGCGCCGGGTGCGTGCGCTGCCAGTCCACGATCGTGGCGTTGCCGCTCTTGCCTTTGTCGGTAATCGGCGCGGGCGACTGCGGGCCGGCGCTCTTGGGCTGAGGCACGGCGTTCAGAATCAGGAAGCGACCGGCGGGCAACCCCGCGGCCGGGGCGACGTTGCCGGCGGGCGGGAGAACGCCGTCGAGAATGATCACGTCCGCCGCGGGCAATCCGCCCTTCTCAACTTGCGTGTTGAACTCGGCGGGGGCGATGGTCCGCAGCTCCGCCAGCGGCAGACCCGCGAGCGCGGAGGAAAGGAACAGGCTGCCGTTGGTCACGATCGCAACCCGCAGGCGCTTCGCGGGTCCCGCGTTCACGTACACACGGTCGTCGGTGGGGAAGCGGTCGAGGTCGCCGCCCGATCCGGTCGGGGCGCGGAGTCGGATCTCCGCGAGCAACGCGTCCTCGCGCTCGACATTGAAGACCACGCCGCCGACGCCGGGGTTGAGATCGGGCGTGGTGCGCTGCTGATCGCTGGGCGTCGGGGCGTTGGCGCCGGTGTTGGACTCGGTCTCAGACGGCGTCGGAGCCGCGGGGCCGGTGCCGCCATCGGTGACGGGCTTGGTGGCCCCGGGCATGGTCACCTGCTTGATCGCCGCGACCGAGCCTTCGACGACGAGCTCGACGTCGACGGTGCGCTCGGCGGGGTCGGAGTTCTGCAGGCCGACGAAGAACGAGAGCGCGTTGGGATTCTCGTACGAGCGTTGAGCGCGGACGCTGGTGATGCCGACGTTGCCGCTTTTCTCGCTGCCGATGCGGTGGAAGACGAAGGAGTCCTCAGGACTTGGCTTGGCGGCGTCGGCATCGGGGACGCGGCCGTCGCTGAAGAGATGGATGGAGATCGGTGCCCCGGCGCTGAGGCCCTCGATGATCTGGCTCTGACCGTTCTCGATGTGGATGCGGCGCGGGGCGTGGGCCTTGGCCAGCCGCATCGCCTCGCCCATGCTGGTGGGGGCGTCGGACTGCGTGATGCTCTCGACCGCGGCACGGAGCTTCTGCTTGTCGCTGGTGAAGCTCTGGCGGACGTCCGACACGTTGTCGAACGCGATCACCATCGCCTCGTCGCCGGTGGCGTTGGTCGCCTTGGCCAGCAGCCCCGGCTCGCGGAGCGCGTCGATCATCTCGATGGCCTGGCGCTTGGCCTCCTCGAGTCGCGTGGCGGGCTTGGTCGCGCTCTCGGTGCCGTCGAGCGTCGCCATGCTCGCGGAGCGATCGATCAGGATGACGTGCTTGGTGCCCGTGAACGAGGCCGACTTCATCACCGGCTCGGCGAGCGCGAAGATCAAGGCGGCGAGCACGAGGAGTTGCAAGAGAAGCAAGATGTTCTTGCGGAGCCGCTGCAGCGGAGCGTTCGCCTGCAGGTCCTGCACCGCCTTCTTCCACAGGAGCGTGGTCGAGATCTCCATGTCGCGGCGACGCAGCTTGAGGAGATAGAGCAGGATGAGCGCCGGTACCGCGATCGCGGCGACGCCAAGAGCGAGCGGCCAGGAAATGAAGCTGATGGAGGACCAGTTCACTTGAGCACCCCCAGTCGTCGCAGTTGGTCGGCGACCAGAAGATCCACCGGCGTGTCGCTCTTGACCGTGAGCAACGCCATGTCGCGCCGATGGGCGAACTCGCGGAGCTTGTTGCAGTACGCGGCCAGATTCGCCTGATAGCGCTTCAAGAGCGGTGCGCTGATCGTCACCTCCGCGGTGTCGGCGTCCTCGATGTCCTTCAAGCGAAGATCACCCTTGATCGGCGGTTCGAGTTCCTGCGGGCTGAGCACCTGGACGAGGATGAGGTCGTAGCCATGGCCGCTGAGCAGGCGCAGGCCGTCCTCGTAGCCGTCCTTGAAGAAGAAGTCGGAGAAGATGAGCATGACGCCCTTGCCGCGTCGCGAGAGCGCGATGCGTTCCGCGGCGGCGCGGAAGCTGAGCGTGCCGCCGGGGGTGGTGGCGCAGATGAAGCGAGCGAGATCGTGGACACGCCGCCGGCCGCGGAGATCGCGGACGGCGCGGATAGGTGAGGGCTTGGGAGCAGAAGCAGACGAGCCGGTCGAACCAACCCACCCCCCGGCCCCCTCCCTCTGGGAGGGGGAGTTGCGAGAGGTTGCTTCCGCGTCGATGCCGCCCATGACGGTCGCGGCGACACGGTTGAGGTTCACCAGACCCACGTAGCCGAGCGCCATCGCGCAGCGCTGCATGAACAGGTACTTGTTGGGCTCGCCGCAGTCGGAGGAGGCGGAGGCGTCGAGCACGACGTGGAGCGACAGGTCTTCTTCCTCGAGGAAGAGTTTCAGGAAGAGTTTGTCGAGGCGGCCGAAGATGTTCCAGTCGATGTGCCGGATGTCGTCGCCGCTGACGTACTGGCGGTGATCGGCGAACTCGACGGAGTGCCCCCGCTTCTTGGAGCGACGCTCACCCTTGAGCTTCCCGAAGAAGACGCGCCGGGAGGCAAGGTCGAGCGGATCGAGACGAGCGATTTCCTTGGAAGACAGGAGGTCTTCCAGTCGGGTGGGGCGGGAGATGGAAGAGGTTCGGAGCATCGCTTGTTCAGGACAAGACATTCACCGCGGAGGACGCGGAGATCGCGGAGAAAGGCAACTGGGAAGGAACGAACTGCATCGATCTGATCTCTTTGTCTCTAGTCTTCCTTCCTCTCCGCGTCCTCTGCGTCCTCTGCGGTGAAACGCCTTACTTCTTCTCCGGCCCCGTCGGTGTCATCTCCAGAATCTGCCGCACGATTGCGTCCGGATCGATCTTGTCGGCCTCGGCTTCGAAGTTCATCAGCAGGCGGTGCCGCAGCGAGAGGGCCGCGACGCTCTTGACGTCGGCGTAGCTCGCGTGGAAGCGGCCTTCGATCAGCGCTCGCACCTTCGCGCCCAGCAAGAGCGCCTGTGCCGCACGGGGTGATGCTCCGCATCGGATGTACTTGTTGGTCGGCCCGTCCGCGCCGCCCACGGCCGTTCCCGTGCCCGGGTGCGTCGCGAGCACGAGGCGTGCGACGTACTCCTTCACATGCGGCGCGACGATCACGCCGCGGACGAGCTCCTGGGCCTGCAGAATCGCCGGGCCGTCGAGGACCTTGTTCGCGTCGGGGTTGTCCTGGCCTGTCGTGCGGTCGAGGATGGTGATCAGGTCATCGAGCTTGCTGTAGCCGACGACGATCTTGAAGATGAACCGGTCGAGCTGAGCTTCCGGCAGCGGATACGTGCCCTCCTGCTCGATCGGGTTCTGGGTCGCGAGGACCAAGAACGGCTTTTCCAGCTTGTACGTCACCCCCGCGACGGTGACGCTGCGTTCCTGCATCGCTTCGAGCAGCGCGGACTGCGTCTTGGGCGTCGCACGGTTGATCTCGTCGGCGAGGACCACCTGCGCGAAGATCGGGCCCTTCTGGAACTCAAACTTGCGGCGGCCCGTCGCGGGATCTTCCATGACGACGTTCGTGCCGATCACGTCCGCGGGCATCAAGTCCGGCGTGAACTGGATGCGACTGAAGGGCAGGCTCAGCGTGCGGGCGAGCGTGCGGACGAGCAGCGTTTTGCCCAGCCCGGGCACGCCTTCGAGCAGCACGTTGCCGCCGGCGAAGAGCGAGATCAGAACCGCCTCGACGACGTCGCCGTGGCCGACGACCACCTTGCCGATCTCGGCCTTGAGCGTGGTGAAGGTGGTGCGGAAGTTCTCGCACGCCGCCTTGAGTTGTTCCGGGGTCATTTCCGTGCTCATGTGTTCCCTTTGAAAACCCGACCGTTCTCACATCTGCTCTGTCGCGGGGCCTGGAAGGCCCAGCCCCCACCCATTCCCCGCCTTTCCCTGCTCCCCTACTCCGCTCCACCCCTGCTCCCCTTCTACTCCCCCATCTCATCCCGCGCCCGCTTCTTGGCCTTCAGGAGCGCGGACATGCCTTCGTCTTTCTTCTCGCCGGGCTTGGCATCGTCCTTCGCCGCGGGCTTGGTCGCGATCGGCTTGCCGCCCGCATCGCGGGGCCTGTCGATGACGGGTCCACCCTTGGCGCCGGCATCCGCTTCGAACTTCACACCCGAACTCGCCGCCGCAGTCGCGTCGCGCACGTCTTCCACGGCTCGCGAAGCCATCTGCTGCCGCGCCTGCTCGCGGGCGGCCTGCAGGCGATCGATTTGCTGGCTCTGCGTCTGCTTCGCGCGTCCGAACAGGCCCGCCGTCGCCTTCGCGAGCGCCACCAGATCCACCCGCACGCGCCGCACGCCGACGTCTATGAGGAAGACCCCCGCCGCCAGCAGCGCCAGCCACGACCAGATCGGCCGGAGCGCGACCGGCATCGCCAATCCCTCGCGGCTCCACAGGTCGTTATTGGTCGCGTCGTCGCTCAGCAGTCGCCCTCCGGTGATGGACCGCACCTGCTCGAGCAGCGCGAAGTTGTCCTCCAGCACGCGGAACTCGTCCGCGAAGGGTCGGTTCACCGCCGCCTGCACGCTGCCCTCGACCGGTCCGTTGTCGCCGGGCGCGGAGTACACGAGCCCGACGATCGACGTTCCCGGCGGTGGGTTCTTGATCACGCCCTCGTAGCGCCCGGGTCCGACCTGACGCACCTCGACGCTCTGGCTCGTGCCGTCCGGCATCGCCACCCGTCCGCGGAACGCGGCGAAGTTCAGCCGCTCGCCCTTGCTGTCCAGCGCATCGATGAACAGCCGCGCCTGCGAGCCCTGCACCTCGGTCGTCACGCGCACGTTGGGCGAGCTGCTCGGACGCATCGCCCAGCGAACCTGTTGCTCCCAGAAACCCTTGAACCCCGGCCACGACGTCCACGACTTGGCCCAGCGCGAGGAAACATCGGATGTGAACGTGATCGCACGGCCGAGGCCGAACTGCCACTGGGCACCGACCGCGTCGTTCTCCTTGCCGCGGAGTGTGACCTGTGACAGTCCTTCGCGATCCGCGGCCACGACGTATCCAGTAATCGCAGGCACGCCGCGGATGCCGCGGAGCGTGTCGAGCATGCCGCCGACGATCGGCGGAGCGAACGCCTCGCCCTCCCAGATCAAGGGCCGCTTCACCGTCTGGGCTTCCTTGGTAAAGATCTGAGGCAACGCCGCCAGCGCCGCTTGCGTGTTCACGAAGTAGTGCCGCCCGCCGGTTGCTTCGGCGATGCTCTTGAGGTTCTGCGTGTCCGCGCCGCTGTGCGGGAAGACCTCGACCGTGCTCACCGTGATCTTGGCGTTCAGGAAGTCATTCAGCATCGACTTCGGCGGCGACTGCGCATCGCCGTCGGAGATCAGGATCACGTGCTTCTGCCCCGCGTCAGCCCGGCTCAGGCCCTGATACGCCAAACGGAAATGCGGCGTGTAATCCGGCATGTCGCCAAAGACCAGGTTGTTGATCGCTCGCTTCACCGCCGAGCCGTCCCCAACCTGCGCAAGCGGATGCGCCCAGTCGTGACCGAAGCCGGGGTTGTACTCGATCACGCCGACCAGATCGAGTCGCGACAGTGCGTTGACGGCCGCGACCGCCGTCTGCTTGCCGTAGTACACGCCGTTGGGCATCTCCACCGAGTGCGTGATGATGACCAGCGCGCCCTTGGGCAGCTGCCTTTTCTGCGGCGGATCCAGCTTGATCGGCAGCGCATCCTCCAGCGGCGAACCGATCCAGCCGCCGGCGCCGAACGAGTCCGGCCCGCCAGTCATGACGAGCCCGCCGCCAGAATCCTGCACGTAGCGCTTCAACTCTTCCTGCTGCAGAAGGCTGAAGTTGTACGCGGGTTGGTTCACCAGCACCACCGCGTCGTACGGGCTCCACTCCGTCAGCGTCCGCGGGGCGGCCTCGGGCGAGGTCGTCTGCACACCGATGCCGGAGCCCTCAAGCACGCGAACCAGTTCCATCGACTCGCGTTCGTTGGGCGTGATCACAAGAACCTTGCCCTCGCCGCTGACAAACGTGACCGCCGACGCGACGTTGTTTTCGAGCACCGTGTCGCCCTGTGGCCGGCCGGCGGCTTGGCGAGGCTCGAAGACCGCTCGGAACTCCTGGGCTCCGCTCCGCGGAGCGATCACGGGCACCGTGAACACGTTCGAGCCCGGCTTGAGCTCGACGTCCATGCCCATCTGCCCCGCGCCGCCCGACAAGTCGATCGGCTGGCCGTTGAGCAGCACGACGAGCCGACCCGTCGCGGCCGTCGTCGATTGCAGCACCGCACGCAGGCTCATGGTCTCACCGGCGCGAGCAGTGGAGGGGGCCACCAGCCGGTCGACCAGCACTTCGCTCTCGTACTTGAACCGCAGCGGCAGGATGTCGATCGGCACGCCCGCGGCCTTGGCCGCCTCGGCGGCCTGGATCAGAGAGTCTTCTGTTTCGTTGCCGTCGGTCGCCAGCACGATCCGTCGCGCCGCGTCTTGGTTGTCGAGCGCCAACGCCATCCGCACGCCTTGCGCGAGATTGCTGCCGTCGGTGGGGCCGACGTTCTGTCGCTCGATGATCCGTGTCTTGTCGCTGGGAAGTTGCTGCACAATCGCGGTGCGGGCGACGGTGATCGCGCCGAGGCGATCGTGTTCCTGCGTGTGCCCGTCGCGGGCGTTCTCGAGAAACTTGTCCACCCGCGACTGCAATTCCGCGGGCACCGACTGGCTCGAGTCCAGCACGCCCAGCACCGCGACGTCCTTGCTCACCCGCCGCAGCTGCGGCTCCGCGAGCGTCGCGAAGATCAGCATCAAGAGCAGCACGCGAGCGCTTACCGACACCCAGCGCGCGATCGGGCCGAGGGCCGCGATGCTCCGCCGCGTCATCCCGATCGACATGACCGCCAATCCGCCGCCGACGGCGAGCCACATCGGCGTGTCAAACTGCAGCGGCCCGACAATGAGCGCACCGAGCACGAGACTCATCGGGGAGCCTCCTCGCGCTGCGGTGCGTTGGCACCTTCGACATCACCGGTTTTGGACTTCGAATCAGGCTCGTCGGCTCCCGCGTGAGCGAGCCGGGGCGTCCTCGCCCCGGCACCAGCAACTTCGTGACGCCTCGCCGGCGCCGCAAACGCCACGATCCGGTTGTTTCCGGAATCCAGCACAAACGCATCGTCGCCCGTGACCGCCACGGCCCAGGGCGTCGTCAGCTCGCCTTCACCGCGACCCGGCTTGCCGTGGGTCGCGACGATGATGCCCTTGTCCAAGTCCACGCGCGAGACCCGCGCTGCACCAAACTCCGCGACGAGCGCGGTTCCATCGTCCAGCAGTGTCAGTCCGTAGGGATACCGGAACGGCGATTCAACGTTCTGTCCCGCCGCGACCCGGCTGCCGTCTTGGGCGGCGCCGATCCATTTGATGGGCGCACCTTCAAGCGTGAACAGCCCGATGCGGTGGTTGCACGCGTCGGCGATAACCAGACGCTGCCGCAGATGATCAATCTCTAGGGCTTGCGGTCGGCGGAACGCCACCTGCCCGGGCGCGGCCTCATCGCCATACACGCCGAACGAACGCACGAAACGAAACTGCATGTCACTCCCGCTCCCAGGGTGGGGAGGGGGCTGGGGGGCGGGGTTGCCTTCTGCCTTCACAGGCTCATGCACCGGCTCCCAGATCGAGATCCTGTCGTTCCCGCCGTACTCGCTGACATAGAGCTGCTTGATCCCGCCCCGCTCATCCGGCAGGACCGCGATGTCTGTGGGATAGATGAATTGACCCTCGCCTCGGCCGTACGACCCGAAGCTCGCCACCGGCGTGTTCTCGCGCGAGCCCTCGGGCCCGGGTCGATACACCAGCACGCGGTGGTAGTGCGTATCGGCGACGAAGATGAGCTCGTCCTCGTCGCGCCCGGTTGGGTCCAACACGGTGATACCCGTTGGCTTACCAAGGTCCGAATCCGGCAGCTTCCAGCCGCTGATCCCCTTGCCGTTCGTGAGGTCCACCCGCTGGACGCGGGCGAGCTTGTCGATCACCCACAACGAGCGTCCGTCGGTGTCCATGCAGCGTGGAAAGGCGTACTGACCCGGGCTGATGCCCACCTCGCCCAATACGCGGCTCACCGCGATCGGCTTGCCGTCGGGAGCGCGTTCACAGCCTGTCGTTGCCACCAGCGACGCCGCCACCGTCATGCCCGACAGGCACCCCGTCATCCCCCAAAGTTTCCAGCCCCGCGGCCGCCGGTTCATGCAGGGTACATCCTACGGGAAAAACTCCCATGGATGTTCGGAATGGAGCGTGACGGGTTGCGAGAAGAGTTCCACACGCCCCCACCCGTGCGCGCGAGACGCTACGCGTGATGCCCCAGCACCCAGAGCGCATACCCGATCGCGCCCGGGTCGTACGCCCGTCCCTGCTCCTGCGTCCGCGCGATCACCCGCAACCCGGCGCGGCGGATCACCGCTTCCCATTGCTCGCGTGAGTAACTCAGAAGCGAGTACGACGACGAGCGCGTCTCCACCCGACGGCCTTTGCGGATCTCCAGCACGCTGTGCACCTGCTCCGCACGCTCGCGGGCGGTGCGCTCGCCGGGGGCGGGGATGAACGAAATCACCTGCTTCACCCGCACACCCCGGCGGCCGCCGGTCCAGATGTCCTCGGTCGGCATCTCCAGCCCGTACGCGCTGAGGCTGATGCCCACCACATACACCCCCGACGGGTGCAAACACGACTTCACACGCTTGAGGTGCCGCACCATCTCGGCGTCGCTGGCGACATGACGGATGGAATTGATCGGGCAGAACGCCAGCCCCACCCTCCCCACGCGGCCAGTGCCGCGGCCCACCAGACCCGTCGTCGTGAACGTGTCGAAACGACCGACGCGGATCGTCGCCTCGGGCGCGGCGTTGCGGGCGTAGCGCACCATGCCGGCGTCCGCGTCGAAGCCGTGGACCTCAAAGCCGCGCCGCAGCAGCCCGGGGAAGTACCGCCCGCTCCCGCACGCCGGCTCCAGCACCACCTTGGGCGCACCCGAGGCGAAGCGTCGGTGCACGTTCGCCAGGGTCCGCACCTCCTCGGCCGTGCCGGGCGCGTGCAGGATGTCGTAGATCTCGGGGTCGTCGTACAGGTGCGTGCCCGCCATCAGCGCATCATCCCGGCCATGGGCACGCCGGCCCGGGTCTCGTCCGCCGGGCTGGAGGGGTGTTCCTTCAGGATCGTGGGCATCCAGCTCCGGGGCCATTCGTAATCGCCCGGACCCGCACGCCGCACGCTGCGGGCAAGGAAGTACATGTTGTGCGAGAGGGGCCACGAGCCCATGATGTGATCGCGCCGCAGGCACGTCTGCCTGGGAAGCACGGCGTGGTTCCGCGGCATGTGGCAGCCGCGCACCGCCGACGCCACGCTCCGGAACCCCAGGTCGAACGCCGCCTTGGCCGCGTAGGAACTGAAGTTCGCCCAGCGCCCGCTCGGCCACGCGAAGTGCTCCACGTGCCCCAGCCGCCGCACCAGGGCGTCACGCGAGTACTGCAACTCGTCGATCGCCTGCTCCACCGAGACATCGCCCATGTTGGGGTGCGAGAACGTGTGGCTGCCGATCTCGTGCCCGCGCCGGATCATGTCCTCGCACTGGTCCCAGTCCAGGACGTCCATCGGGGGATAGCCCAGGCGGGATCGCGCGAACCGCTTCACGACGTCGCGGCGTTTCTCGCCCACGATCCCCGGGCACACGAAGAAGCAACCCTTGATCCCCAGGTCGTCCATCACACGCGACGCCTGCAGCGTCGAGAGCAGCCCGTCGTCGAAGCTCACGCACACCGTCGGCTTGTCCACCGTCCCCGCATACACCAGCTCCACCGCCTGAGAATAGGTCACCAGCGCGTGCGTCCGCTGGATCTCCGCGAGCGTGCGGCGGAAATTCTCGATCTCATCCTCGAACACGTGGTGCAGGTACACAAAGTGCACCCGGGGACGCGCCAACGCCGCCGCCACCTCGCCCCCACGCGACAGACGCCAGTAGTCCGCCTCGATCACGTAGCGACGCACCGTCTCGCGGAACGAAACCAGCCTCAGATCGTTGGAATGGGTGGCGAATCCGTCCGAGTCCACCGGCGGCCTCTCCGATGCGATCCCGCTGCGGGCGGCGACACGGTGTCACCGACATTCTTCCGGGAGAATATCGGAAACGGATCATCAACCAACGAGAGAATTGCGGTTCACCGCCCTTCTCGCGGCTTTCCGGACGCAAGGGCTTGACGCTACGAGAACGATCCCGCCAGCTCCACCAGCACCGGCACCAGCGGCTTGCCCCGCGCTCCGACCAGGTAGTCGGGCGTGGGCGGGTACGTGTCGCGCACCCGCCGGTCGATGAGCTCGTGCCCCTGCATGTCCTTGAGCGTCATCGCCAATGCTCGATCGGTCACCCGCCCCAGCCCGGCTGCCACGCCGGAGAACCGGGCCGGCTGATCCCCCGCGGCGATCACGTGCAAGGCCGGAAGCGACCAGCGACGAAAGGCCACCTCCTGCAGCCGCAGCCGCGCGATCGCGTCGTCCAGGGTTAGGCAACTCGGGGCCAGCCGTTGTCCCGTCTCGGTGAGGACGTACTCGGGGCGTAAAGGGTGTCCGTAGCCGGGGTTGCGCATCGCCCACCCCAAGGTGATGAGGTGGTCCAACGACTGCCGCACCGCCGTGGGGCTCGCCTCGAGGCGGTGGTGGAGCGTCACGAACTTGCTGCCTTGGGCGCGGGCCAATTCGGCCATGATCGGCACCGCCCACCGCCGCCCGAAAAGGTCCAGCAAGTGCCGGGGCGGGACGATCGGTTCGGATGTCTCGGGAGGCTCTGACACGTTGGTGCGATCCGGTGGAGTACGAAAACCCGGGACTTGCCCTTGACACTGAAAGTATAGCTGATATGTTTTGTGAAGTCCAGGCGTTTCGTGTCTGCGGCGACGTGCCGCGGCGACGGAGCGTGAGCCTTGTCAGATGGAGATCTACGCGTGAGCACAGCCCCTCAGACCGTCGCCGCTCCCAAGTCACCCCTCGGCTTCAACGCGGGGCTGACGATCTCGATGCAGTGCAAGGACATGGCCGCGTCGCGTGCCTGGTACCGCGACGTGCTGGGGTTTACTCCTCTGTATGAGCTGGCAGAGATCGGCTGGTGCGAGCTGGCGACCGAGTGCGCCAAGGTGAACATCGGGCTGTCGCAGGTGGAGAAGCCGCAGGTGGGCGGCCCCGTGCCGACGTTCGGCGTGCACGACATCGCCGCCGCCCGGGCGAAGCTCGAGGCCCACAAGGTTCGCTTCGACGGCCCGACCCAGACGATCCCGGGACTGGTGATGCTCGCGACCTTCTTCGATCCCGACGGGAACGCCCTGATGTTGTTCCAGGATCTTCAGGGTCGATGAGCGTGCGGTTGATTTTCTCGATCACCAGTGGGGCAAGGAGCATGGGCATGAGGACTCGAAACGGTGTCGTGTTGGCGGCGGCGGTCGGTTTGGTTCTGGTGATGGCGGGCCTGGGCGAACCCACCGCCGCACCGGGTTCGACGCCCGCGAGCGGGGCGAGCACCGCGCACACCCCGGCCAAGATCGCGGACGCCGCGTTCCTGGCGGGGCGGTGGCAGGGGACGATGGGGGCGAAGAAGGACAATCACGTCGAGGAGATCTGGACGGAGCCGGTGGGCAACAACATCGCGGGCGTGTTCCGCTGGGTGAAGGCCGACGGCTCTCCCTCGGTCTTCGAGTTGCTCACCATCCAGGAAGAAGAAGGCACGCTGGCGTTGCGGTTGCGTCACCAGACCGCGACCGGCGCGACCTGGGAAGGCAAGGACAGCACCGTCACCATGCGGCTGAGCGAGAAGGGGCCCGCCTTGGCGGTATTCAGCGCGTTCAAGGACTGCGGCGATCTAGCCGCGTGCCGCTACGAGGTGAAGGACCAGCGGCTGCACATCGAGGTCCGGTTCGCCGAGCCGAGCAGCGAGGAGGCCGCCAAGGGCAAGAAGGCCCGGCCGACCTTGCGGTTTGAGATGGAGCGTCGCCCGCTGTAGGTTGCGTTCGTGGCGTTGGTTCGCTGCGGCGGGTATTCTGCGTCCATGATCAAGAAACGTGGCGGGATCGCGGCTGCGCTCTGCGCGACGGCATTGATGGTGTCGCCGGTATGCTCGGGTGACCAGCCCGCGGATGCAACACCTCAAGCTCGGCTTGAGCACGCGTTGCGCGGCTTTAGTGACCCCCAAAGCGTCGATGCCTCGTTGGAGGCCTTGGAGCGACTTGCTGGCGATGCATATCCGCCCGCGATGCGGGAACTGGGGTGGCACCTGGTCCGCACACAGAGCCCGGCGCAGCGATCGCGTGGATTGTCGTTGCTTCAGCGGGCCTCCACATCTCGTGACGCCGAGGGCGCCCGGTTGCTGGGCGTCTGCTACGACCGCGGGCTGGGGACGCCGGTTGATCGCAAGGCCGCGGAGGACGCGTGGCGGGATTCGATCCGGTTGGGAAGTTCCCAAGCAATGCTGGATCTCGCGAGGTTCCTGGCGAGCAACGGGGTTCGGCGTGACGATCGGGAGGCGGAGCGGTTGCTGGAGTGGGCGGTGAACCGCGGGTATGCGCCCGCGATGGTGGAGCTGGGCGATTGGCTCCTGGAGGGGCGGCGCACCGAGGGAAACCGGGTCCGTGCCGTTGAGCTGTACGAGAAGGCCGCGGAGCGTGGGTACGCCCCGGCGATGGTGCAGCTCGCGGAGTGCTATGACCTTGGTCTGCACGGCGTGCCCGCCAACGAGCGGGCGGCCCATCGGTGGTACGCCAAAGCCGCGGAACAGGGCAATGCGGTCGCGATCAACAACGTGGGGGTGTACCACGCCCGTGGCAAGGCGGGGCTCTCCAAGAGTGAGCCCGAGGCGTTGGCGTGCTTTGTGCGCGCCGGTGCGGGAGGGCTGGCGATCGGCTGGACAAACGCGGCGGCGACCGCGTACGCGGGTGCGAACCGTGCCAAAAGCGGCCCGCAAATCCTGGACTGGCTGTCGAAAGCGTCGGCCCTTGGCAGCGTGCCCGCGGCGCGATGGCGGGCGCAGTTGCTGCTTGAGGGTGAACTCGGGCCCAAGGACCCGGAGCAGGCGTTGACCCTCATGGAGTCGATCGCGAGCGACGCACCCAGCAAGCTCGAGCTGGCATCGGTCCTCTCGTCGGGCAAATACCTGCCCCCGCAGCCCGAGCGAGCCCGGCGGTGGTGCCGGGCCGCGGCGGACGCAGGGTCGGCGCGAGCCGCGTTCGTGCTTTCGGACTGGATCAAGAAGGGATACGGCGGGCCGTCAGACGCGACCGAGTCCACAACCTGGTTGCGGACAGCAGGGCGTCTGGGCGACCCCGACGCGTTGGTGGAACTCGCTCGCGCCGAGCTGAGCTCCGACACGGGCAACCCCGCCACCGCGTTCGCGTACCTCGAGCGGGCCGCGTTCCGCGGGCGCTCGGACGTGTTTCGCTCGCTGGGGGCGATGTGTTACCAGGGCCTCGGGACTCGCAAAGACGACCGTGCCGCGCTGGCGTACTTCCGCCGCGGGGCGGAGGCTGGAGACGCCGAGAGCATGTACAGCCTGTGGTCGGTGGCGAACGCCAGCACCGCGACGGATGTCGCCGATGTGACCGACGCCGAGGATTGGCTGCGACGCAGCGCCGAAAAGGGGCACGTAGGGGCCAAGACGGCGCTGGCGAGGCTTGAGCAAGCTCGGCGCGATCAGTTCGCCGCGGCCAAGCGCCGCCGCGAAGCGCAGGAGTTTGCCGACGGCTTTCTCAAGGCCGCCATCCTGGTCGGTGGGGCGGCGTTGCTGGCGTCGGCATTCTCCGGCGGAGGCTTCGAAGGCGGCGATGGGGAAATGGACGACGCCTCGCAGCAGCAGGCCTTCCTGCGCAACCAGCGCGTCTTCCGGCTCCGCAGCGAATGGGAATCGGCCCGACAAAATCAAGATGATCCCCGCGCCGAGTCGCTCCGCCATGAACTCAACAGCCTGGGTGAGTACACCGGCGGACTGTAATTCACCGATGAGCCGCGGCGTCAGTCGTCGCTCGAGATCGACTTGGGGCCCTGCTTGCCCGCGACGCGTTCCATGTAGCCCTTGCCCTTGCGCTCGTACTTGGTGAAGCCGAGGCGTTCGAGGTTCTTGTTGGAGAGCGTGCTCTTTTCCTTGATGGGCGACCACTGTCCGGCGATGGCGGGCGCGACGATGGCGCGTCGGACCGGTGCGCCGGTCTTGGGGTGCGTGGTCAGGGCGTCCTCTTTCATAGACTGCACGATCTCGAAGGTCTCGCCGGTGGGCTTGCCGGACTTGTCGAGGATCTCGTAGACGTAGGTGGGCATGGCTGGCTTTGGATGCGGATCACGCGGCTCAGATTTCAGCCGAACACCCGGCCCGATTCCACATCGACCATCTTCCAGCCCGCGGCTTTGCAGAGGCGGCTGAGGACCGGCCAGGCGATGTCGTCGTCGGTGACGGTCACCAAGGCCTGGGCGACCTCGGTCTGGTTGGTGGGCAATTCGATGATGAGCCCGGGCCCGTGGAGGATCTCGGTGCCGAGGCTGGCCGAGCGGGGCGAGCCGTCGGGCGCGGTGTTGTAGCGGGCCAGGGTGTCGCGGATCTCCTGGGGCGTGCCCAGGGGGCCGACCTGGTGGGGCGAATCGGGTCGCGCCGGGCGCGAGCCCGAGCTGAGAGCGGCGAGCCCGGTGAGGGCTCCACGCATGAGGACGATCTGGCGTTTCTTGGCCACGGCTGATAGTAGATCGGGCGTCGGGTGGGCTGGGCTGGTGCGAAGACCCGGCGGCGGGACGGATGCGGGAAGAGGGGAGCCGCGGGCGAGTTCCTGCGAATAGGCTCCTGCGTCGGGGCGGGGTTCTGTGTAAACTTCCGACCCTTCGCGGAGCGGCCGCTCCGGGAGGGATGAGCTTTGTCCCCGCATCGCGGGCGTCAGGAGTCAGTATGGCGGGTCGCACTTCCACCAGCGTCGGCACCGGGGTTGCCATCGTCCTTCTGGGCATCACCTCTCTGGGTTTGTTCATCACCTCGGCCGTGCTGTACGGCAAGTGGAACGGCGCCCTCAAGGAGCTCAACGACGCCAAGGTCGGCATCAAGGACTTCATCAAGGACGGCGAGCGCCAGCAGGACGACGTCCGCCAGCTGGTTGAGGCCGCCCGCAAGGCCCAGGGCCAGTCGCTGACCGGCTACCTCGTCAAGACCAACCAGGATCTCGCGAACGCGATCACGGGCAACGCCCGCGACTCGGTCGACCGCCTCCTCGAGCAGATCAAGAAGGAGAGCTCGGAGGCGGGCAACCAGCCCCTGCTGCGGGTCGCTCAGGAGCGGGCGAGCAAGATCGCCGACCTGACCCGCCAGCTCGAGCAGAACGATGCCGCCCGCAAGGCCGCCCAGACCGACCTGAAGAACGAGCAGGATCGCGTCGCCGGGATCGTCGCACGTCACAACGAGACCGTCACCGCTCTCAACACCGAGGTCGGCAAGTACAAGGAAGAGCTCGCGGCCTATCGCGGCGGCGTGGACAACGTCCGCAACCAGATGCAGGCCCAGTTCGACGCCAACCTCGCCAGCGCCAAGGCCCGCGAGACCGAGCTCTCGGGCCGTGTCTCGGACCTGCAGCAGAAGAACCTCATCCTTGAGGATCAGATCTCCCGCCTCCGCGGCGAGCGCAGCAAGACCACCGCTCGCGGCACCTCGGAAGAGGCGCTGGTGGACGGCTACATCGTCGGCAACAGCCCGGCCCAGCGCCAGGTGTTCCTGAACATCGGCCAGCGCCACAAGGTCGTCATCGGCATGTCCTTCGCCGTGTACAGCGACGCCAACTCGATCAAGCTCGACGAAGAGGGCAACTACAAGCCAGGCAAGGCCACCATCGAGATCATCAACGTGGGCGAGGACACCGCGACCGCCCGCATCATCAGCGAGACCAAGGGCAATCCCGTCGTCAACGGCGACGTGATCGCCAACGCCTTCTACGACCCGTTCAAGGTGTACAAGTTCGTCGTCTTCGGCAACTTCGACACCAAGGGCACGGGGAACCCGACCGCCGCCGGTCGCACAGACATCGCCGCTATGGTGACATCGTGGGGCGGCGAGGTGGTCGACGACCTCGAAGGCGACGTGGACTTCTTGGTGCTGGGCTCGCGCCCGGTGCTGCCGCCTCGCCCGGGTGTTGATCAGCCGATCGAGGTCGTGCAGGAGTATGTGCGGCTGGAGCGGAGCGTGAACCGCTACAACGAGCTGCTCAAGAACGCGACGGCGATGGGCCTGCCGGTGCTGAACGAGAACCGGTTCTACACCCTGACGGGTCAGACCCCCATCAGCCGCAAGCGCTGAGTGGATCGGACATCCCAGCTCAATCGCAGCCCCCGCCCGGTGCGGGGGCTGTTTGTTTGATGGTCCGAGAGTGTGTGCGGCGGAAGGAACGGAGAAGGGCCGAGACGGAACCACCGTGGCAAAATCGGGGCGAACCCCCTGGTTTGGGTTGGTGATTCTGCGGGGATCGGAGAGAATGTGTTCACGCCGCGGGTGCGGCGGGAGGGTGCTGCATGCGCTGGATCGGGCTGATCGGGTGTGTTCTCGTCGGCGGTGTTGTCTCGGCGATCGCGCCGGCGCAATGGGACGGCATGCAGATGCTCCATGGCGGTGCCGTCACCAACGACGGCGCCGGAAGCGCGGTGGACGTTGATCGCGACACCATGATCGTCGGCGTCAGCGGGTTCGATCTGCCCAGCAAGCTGGGCGCGGGCGCCGCCGTGATCTTCCGCTGGCAGGGCACGTCCTGGGTGGAAGAGACGCGCCTCACCGCGAGCGATGCGGCCGCGGGCGATCGCTTCGGTACGTCGGTCGCGATCCGGGGCAACACCGCGGTGGTGGGTGCCTATCTGCACGACCTGCCGGGCAAGACCGACGCGGGCGCGGTGTACGTCTTCCAGCGCAGCGGCACGACATGGACGCAGGTCGCCAAGCTGACGGCAAGCAACAGCGCGGCCAATGACAATCTGGGTATCGCCGTCGATCTCGACGGCGACACCATCCTCGCCGGCGCATGGCTCAAAACGCTGCTCGCCTCTCAACAAGGCGCGGCGTACGTCTTCACGCGCAACGCTGCGGGCGCTTGGTCCCAGCAGGCACAGCTCACCGATATCAGCGGTGCCGCCGCGGACTGGTTCGGCAACCGCGTCGCGCTCGAGGGCGACACCGCGGTGATTGCGTCTCCCGGCGACGACGTGATCTTCAGCGACCGCGGCAGCGTGCAGATCTACACCCGCAGCGGCACGACCTGGACCAGGCGCACGGCTCTCGATCCGGGGCTCGGCGGCGCGTCAGACTTCTTCGGTTCGTCGGTCTCGATCCACAACGGCAGCGTCGCCGTCGGCGCGCCGGGCAACGACGTCACCGCCAGCGGTAACGAGGGTGCGGCCTACATCTTCACCGGCTCCGGCGCGACATGGTCGCTGCAGCAGAAGCTCACGCGCACCGATGCGGCCGTCGGCGACAGCCTCGGCAACGCCGTCGCGATCCGCGGGGACACCGTGGTCTGCGGCGTTTCAAACTTCGATGGGATAGTCGGAACCAATCAGGGCTTGGGCATTTTCTTCACCCGCAGCGGCGCGGCGTGGAGCGCGAGCGAGATCTTCATGCCCAACGAGACGCAAGCCCAGGCGAACTTCGGTTCGGCCGTGGCCATGAGCGACGAGTTCGTGGCGGCGGGTGCGACGAACTGGTCTCGCCCAGGCGCGAACTTCTCGGGCGCGGCGTACGCGTTCCGACGTGCCAACGGCGCACCCGCCAAGACGCTCACGCTCGCGATGCCCTCGCCTCAGACCGACGCCAACTTCGGCAACCGCATGGCCGCGAGCGGCAATCGGCTGGTGGTCGGCGCGTACAACGAGGACGGCTCGGCGGGCGCGAATCAGGGCGCGGTGTACGTCTACAAGTTCCAGGACGACTGCTTCGTGCTGGAGCAGAAGCTGCTGCCCAGCGGGCAGCAGGATGGGGCCAACTTCGGACGGTCCATCGCGATCGATGGAACAACGATCGTGGTCGGAGCGCCATTCGAGGGCGGGGGCGCGGGTGTGGTGTACGTCTACTCGTTTAGCGGGACCAGTTGGACGCAGCAGGCGTCGATCCCAAGCCCGGAGCCCAACGAGGCGAATCGGTTCGGATACTCGGTTGCGGTGAGCGGGAATCGGCTGGTCGTCGGTGCTCCCTATGACGACGCCTCTCCCACAGTCGACGTCGGTGCGGCGTATTCCTATCTCCGAAGCGGCACGTCCTGGGCGCTCGAACAGACATTCTCCAACTCGACCGGGAACCCGGCGGATCTGCTGGGGTGGAGCGTGGCTGTCGATGGCGACGTGGTGATGGTCGGAATCCCGGGGCACGACACGTTGCTGCAGAACGCTGGAGCGGCGGACTTCTTTCGCTGGAGCGGCACGACGTGGCTGGGGTACAACTTGCTGCCCGGTTCGGGCACGGGTGATCAGTTCGGCGTCGCGGTCGCCGCCCACGCCGGACTCTTTGTCGTCGGGTCGTTGAACGAGTATGTGCGAACCGGGACCTTCAACGGCACGACCTTCACGTTCGGGGCCGCCGTCACGAATCCCAATGCGGGCTTCGGCAGCGTCATGTTCCTCGGCTCGAGCAGGCTCGTGCTCGGTCTGCCGGGCTATGGCGGCGCCGGCGCGGCGCTGGCGTACACCCGTTCCGGCACATCCTTGTCCTCCCTTGTGCTTCATCACGGCGGAGCCGTGGACGGCGGCGACAACCTGGGTGAGGCCATCGCGGCCATCGACTCGGCCGTCTTTGCCGGCGGCGGCGGGATCTCCCTGCCGGGCGGAACGAACCAGGGAGCGGTCCGTCGGATGCGACCCGGTGCATCCATCGAGCCGTTCGTCCAGAACGTAACGAGCAGTACCCGGTACGCATCCGCGTCGTCGGCGATCTCCGCCGCGTCCACAGGTGATTCGCTCCGCAGCGAGTTCGGCGCTCTTGCCCGTTCCGGCGGCTTCTCGTTCGGCACATCGCGAGCCACCTTTAACATCCCGATCCAGCCGTCACTGTCCTCCAATCAGACCGTCACGCTGACCGATGGCGCCAATCTCTCGACGAGCAACTCGGACATGACGCTGTGGAACCGCCTATCGGTGCCCTTCGGCGCCTCGGCGACCGTCACGGCGGGCGACCTGCTGCTCGATCTCCCCTCGGCGATCGACATCTCCACCAACGCCACCCTCAGCCTCACGCCCCCAGTTTCCAAGCTCTACGGCACCGCGACGATATTCCCCGGTGCGGCGCTCACCGCAAATGCGCTGGAACAGGGCGGATCATTTGCTGTGTTCGGCGGCATCGTCTCCGCCAGCGCTGTGAACAACACCGCCGCCGGCCGCATCTCCGGCTACGGCGATCTCATCGGCTCCGTCTTCAACTCCGGCGCGATCGATGTTGACGCCGATATGCAGGTCGTCGGTCCGCTCACCAACAACGCTGGCGGCGTCATCACCGTCTTCAACGGCTCGCTCACCGTCATCGGCACGCTCTTGAACAGCGGCACAATCATCGGTGACTTCGCGGCCCGCTCGGCGCTCTCGGCCGATCGCGATCCGCAGGGGATGTACGCCGGCCTGTTCGAGGATCGCGCCACGCAGACCATCTACGCCAAGG
The DNA here is from genome assembly GCA_036392375.1 of Phycisphaerales bacterium. Lineage (GTDB taxonomy): Bacteria > Planctomycetota > Phycisphaerae > Phycisphaerales > UBA1924 > JAFEBO01. Next base: position 2,156 of record DASVYC010000026.1, on the reverse strand, counting down.
GCGGCATTGACATGGACGCGGGGGCCCGCTTCCAGCCCGGTGTCGGCACGATCATCCGCACGGCCGGCTCTTTCAACTGCGGCATCACACAGAGCCCGAACTTCGAGATGCTCGGCCGCACGCTGCAACTCAACGGCCGTGGCGGCAGCAATCTCGAAGCCATGTCCACGGATCGCGGCCAGACGCTGAGCGCGTTGAACCCCAACCTCGCAGGCTCCTTCCCCATCGGCACGCTCAAGATCGGCCCCGGTAACCCGAGTCAGCCGACCGTCGTGACCATCGTCGACAACCGCGACAACGACGCGCTTGGCCAAGCCTCCTGCGAAGCCGTGTACGTCGAGAACCTTGTTATCGAGAGTGGCGCCGTGCTCAACGCGCCGGCCTGCCGCGTCTACTACAAGACCATCACCAACCGCGGCACCATCGCCACGCTCCCCAACGTGCTGCGCCTCTACGGCTCCTGCCCGGCCGACCTCAACAACGACGGCCTCGTCGACGACGCCGACTTCTCGATCTTCGTGGTGCAGTACGACGTTCTGGACTGCGCTGATGGTGGCATGCCCCTGGGCTGCAGCGCCGATCTCAACAGCGACCTCCTGGTCGATGACCAAGATTTCTCGATCTTCGTAGTGGCGTACGACGCGCTGCTGTGCCCGTGACGGCCTGGCGAACAGAGCCGGATCGCTCACGATCTGGTTTAGTTCGCTTTGTCGAAGCTCTGGCATTCTCAGCGCGTCGAGCTCCGCGCGGCGTGCCGCGGTCTTGTGAACAGCGATGGCTTCGCGGATGATGCCGATTTCGTGATCTTCGGCCGTGCCGAACGCGTTCCGGAGCCCGCGACTGAGCCTCGCGGGCACCCCGGCGAGAGCGGCGAGCAGATTCTTTTTGGGAATCCTGAAAGATGTCGGTAGGATGAGGACCTCATCGTGCGGAGGTCCTTCATGCGGTTTGGAACATTCTCGGGCGTGCATGCTGCTGGTGTGTTGCTCTTGGTGAGCGGCGGCCCCGTGTCGGGCGCGCACGCCGATCCGGCTCCCAACATCGTCATCGAGTCCTTCGAGTTTCTGCCGGTGTTCCCAGAGCAGTCGGCGCTGCAGGTCGTGTCGGTGAACAACCAAGGCGACTTCTGCGGCCGGCGCAACGCCGGGTTCATCGTCCAGGCGTTCCGCTACCTCGGCAACACGCCAACGCCCGGCGGTTTCAGCCTTCTGTACAACGACATCAACGATCGGCGGGACACGGTGGGGCACACGTTCCAGGTGTCTCCGCCGTCTGCGGTGTTCATCAGCGGCTTCAATGAGTTCCTCCGCACGGGCTACTTTTATCACTCGATCAACAACCAGGGCTGGATCGCGGGACAGATCGCGTCGAGCTTCGGGCCTCAGCCGTTTGTGCGGCTGGATGACCTGGGCGAGACGGAGCTGCCTTCGGACGCGAGCTGGCGGCTGATCGACGACGAGGGCCGCGTGTGGGGCACGACGTTCGCGGGCACGGACGAACAGATCGTCTTCAAGACGCGATTCGGACCGGTGCAGAATCTCGGCACCTTCGGCGGCGACGGCGCCCAGGTCATCAACGTCAACCGCAACGGCGACCTGGCAGGGCGCACCTACGTGAACTCGACCGGGTTCGTTCCCACCGTCGGCCTCGCGGTGGTGGGCGATGTCGAGCACCACATCGTCAGCGAGACCGGCAACGATGCGCGGGCGCTGGCGGTGACGCTCGATGGGCAGATCATCGGCACCGATCGCGGGCTCTGCACGCCCGAGTGCGACGGCAAGGTCTGGGTCATCAAGGACGGTGTGCGGCACAACATCGACGACGAGATCAGCGCCACGCTCGGGTTCTTCCCGACGCTGTGGAACGCCCAGGCAGCCAGCGAGCAGGGGTGGGTCATCGGCCAGGCGACTGATCCTCGCTCCAACACGTTCCACTTCTTTCGTATGAAGATCCGCGTCAACGTCGACAGCGACGGCGACGGTCTGCTGGACTTCTGGGAATCCGAGAGCGGCGGCATCGACGGCAACGGTGACGGCACCATCGACTTCAAGCCGTTCGACATGGGGGCACGCCCCGATCACAAGGATCTCTTCATCGAAGTCGATGCCGGCACGATTCCGCTCGGCGATGGCGAAGTGTCGAAGCTGGTCTTCGCG
>DASVYC010000025.1:0-40237 GCA_036392375.1 Phycisphaerales bacterium | reverse complement strand
ATCTCAGCCAGATCAACATCCTCGTCCTTGATGAGGCCGACCGCATGCTGGACATGGGCTTCATCGCCCCGATCCGCAAGATCGTCTCCAAGCTGCACGCCGAGCGTCAGACCATGCTCTTCAGCGCGACGATGCCCAAGGAGATCGTCCGCCTCGCCGACTCGCTGCTGAAGAACCCCGTGAAGGTCTCGGTCACGCCAGTCTCATCCGCGGCCCCCAAGATCGAGCAGTCGCTCTACATGGTCCCCAAGATGAGTAAGCCCGCGATGCTGATCCACCTGCTCGAAGAGAGCAACGTGCAGCGGGCCGTCGTCTTCACCAAGACCAAGCACGGCGCCGACCGCCTCCAGAAGCGGCTCGTCCGCGCCGGCGTCTCCGCCACCGCCATCCACGGCAACAAGGCCCAGAACCAGCGCGACCGCGCGCTGCTCGGCTTCAAGACCGGCAAGGTCCGCGTTCTGGTCGCCACCGACGTCGCCGCTCGCGGGCTCGACGTCGACGGCATCAGCCACGTCTTCAACTTTGATCTGCCCATGGACCCCGAGGCCTACGTCCACCGCATCGGCCGCACCGGCCGCGCGGGTGCGACCGGCATTGCCATCAGCTTCTGCGATCGCGAAGAGCGCGGCCTGATGCGAGACATTGAGCGTCTCACCGGCAAGAAGTTCAACCCCATCACCACGCTTCCCGACCTGCCGAACGATCTCGCCGACGCCCACGCCCATCAGGACGACCGCGACGACGATCGCCCGCACCGCTCGCACGGCCACAGCCATGGTGGCTATCGCGAGGTCAAGCCTCACGCGAACTCTGGCCACCGTGGCGGCCATTCCAGCCACCGCGACCACGCGCCGGCCAAGGCAAGCGCCCCGGCCCACGCCCCGCACAGCAAGCCGAGCCATCCGCAGACCGGCGCTCCGGCCCATCGCGGCACCCACGCGCCCAAGCCCACCTACGCGCCGCGTTCCAGCTCCGGTCACTCCGGCGGCGGTCAAACGGGTGGGCACTCGGGCGGCCAATCGGGCAGCCACGCTCCCAGGTCCTCCGGCCATGCCGGTCATCCCGCCAAGAGCAATCGCCGCACCGGGGGCAAGCCCGGCTGGCACCGCGGCGGACGCTGATCCACGCCGCTAGTCTCTCGGGTCATGACCGCACAGAGGCCGACACCACGCATCGCGCTCGCCCACGACTGGCTCGTGGGTTACCGCGGCGGTGAGGGGGTGCTCGACTGCCTCGCGCGTCTAATCTCGACCGACTTTCGCGCCGGCTGTCTCTACACACTCTTCGACGACGCTCGCCCGCTCACGCCCGCGATCGACGCCTTGCCACACCGCGTGTCGCTGCTCAATCGCGCCCCCGCCGCGAAGAAGGCCCGTCGCTGGCTCCTGCCGCTCTACCACGCCGGCGTACGCCATCTCTCATCCATGCTCGCGGCCGACCACGCTCGCGAGCCCGTGGACTTGATCGTCTCCACCTCCTCGGCCGCGGTGCACGCCATACGCCCGCCAGGCGGCGTGCCGCACCTGTGCTACTGCCACTCCCCGCCGCGGTACCTCTGGCACCTCGGTGAGCAGTATTCCGGCGGCCTGATGGGTGCAGGCCTGCGTGTGTGCTCGCCCGTGCTCCGTCGCCTCGACGCCCGCGGGGCCAATCGTGTTACGACGTACATCGCTAATTCCACCCACACCCGCGCGATGATCCGTCGCTTCTACGATCGCGACGCCGAGATTGTCTTCCCGCCCGTGCGCACGGATTACTTCACCCCACGCACCGACGCCACCGACGCGGCGCTCAGCGATACGGAGAAACGCACGCTCGACGACATCGAACGCTGGTCGAGGCTTCGCGGCTCGTTCCTGCTCTGTGCCGGCGCGCTCGAACCCTACAAGAAGACCGAGCTCGCCATCGAGGCCGCCCTCCGATCGCAGCGTCACCTCGTCATCGCCGGCAGCGGTTCCCAGAGATCGCGGCTCGAAACGCTGGCCACGGGCTCACCGCTGATCCGATTCCTCGGCCGCGTCAGCGACCCCATGCTTCGCGCTCTCTACCAGCGCTCGTCAATGCTGCTGTTCCCGCAGCTCGAGGACTTCGGCATCATCGCGCTCGAGGCCCAATCCTGTGGCACGCCCGTCGTGGCGTTCGGCGCCGGCGGGGCGCTCGATTCGGTGATCGACGCGGCGACGGGCGTGCACTTTCCCGAGCAAACCGCCGCCTCGCTGACCGTCGCCATTACGCGCTGCGTCGAGCTCCGTCTGCAACCCGTCGCCTGCCGAGCCAACGCCGCCCGCTTCTCCGAGCAGATATTCATGTCCGCACTCTCTCGACACATCCGGGTCGCCGCCGGCTCCCCCGCCGGTGATTCGTAACTTCACAGTCAGCTGAGGGCACCCGTCGAGCAGTGGCGGTCACGAACCAGCCCGCGGCGGAATCGTACTATGCACTATGAACACCCTCCGGCTCCTCGTTGCCGCCGCCTCGCTGTCTCTCGCCGGCGCTGCGCTCGCCGACCTCCCTCCCGCCTTCACCGCCATCACCCTCGACGCCGCCAAAAAGCAGGTCGAGGGCAGCGACAAGATGGTGCTCATCAAGTTCACCGCCGAGTGGTGCGGCCCCTGCAAGGCCATGGACAAGACCACCTGGCGCGACGACAAGGTCGTGGCGTGGGTCAAGTCAAAGGGCGTCGCCATTGAGATCGATGTTGACAAGGAACCCAAGATCGCCGAGCAGTTCAACATCTCCGCCATGCCCACCATGGTCATGCTCAAGGGCGGCGGCGAGATCGCCCGCACGATCGGGTACATGGACGCCAAACGCACGCTCAACTGGATGGACAAAGCGATCAGCGGCAAAGCCGACGAGATCGCCCGCGTGGACCGCGCCTCCAAGGACATGCAGGCTCAGCTGCAGATCGCCCGCGAGCTCGTCTTCAAGGGCCACGCCGACGCCGCCACGGATGACTTTGTGTGGCTCTGGCAGAACATCGCGAGCATCGACCCCTCGATGGCCGGCGTCCGCGTCTCGTTCCTCGCCAATGACATGACCTCACTCGCGGCCCGCCATCCCAAGGCCAAGGAAGCGTTCACCGCTCTGCGCGATCATGCCGAGACGGCCGCAGCGGGACGCGACGCGTCGCTGAGCAGCCGCACCGATTGGATCGTGCTCAACAGGGTGGTTGGCGACGAGCAACGCACGCTGGCGTGGTTCGATCAGGAAAAGTCCAAGGACACCGCGTCCGCGACGTTCGCCTCAATGTCCTACCTCCTCGAGCCGATCCTGGTCGAGAACAACCGCCTCGACGCCTTGCCGCTGATCTATGCCGACCCCATCGCGTCGATGAAGCTCGCCGCGTCGCTCCCAGAGACCTACAGAAAGACCGCCGAGGCTCGCGGCGAGGCGCCGAACGAGCAAGCCATCGCGTCCATGCAGGACCAGTTCCGCCAGCGTTGGCCGCGGGTCTATGTCGGGTACCTCGCCGCCGGGAAAGACGACGCCGCCGACAATCTCGCGAAGGAGTTCATCACCATCGTCAACGATGAGACGGAAGCGAAGTTTGCCCTGCTCACCGCCGCGGCAGAGTTCAAGCAGGTCCGTCCCGTACACATGGAATGGGTGAAGGCAATCGAGGATTCCGGCGCCAACCTCACGCTCCTCCGCTCCAAGCTCGAGGCGGCTCAGAACGACACCAAGAAGTAAACCCCATGGCCAGCGGCAAGACATTCGGATGGCTCGACGTGCAGCGCATCGGAGAGGAGCTCGCGGATCGCCACGCCGCCATCGACCCTATCCGCATCGGTTTCCCCGAGCTGCGTCGCCTCGTGCTCGCCTTGCCCGGCTTTGCCGAGGACCCCAAGCACCCGTCCAACGAACGCATCCTCGAGGAGATTCAGCGCCACTGGATCGAGGAGCGAGAGGATTTACGGGACGACGAAGACTGAGCCGCACGGCTGCCGCCGCTAAACTTGCCCGATGGCGCAGCGCCGCATCCTGCACGATGAGTTCTTCAAGAAGGCCAAGGCCGAAGGCTACCTCGCGCGCAGTGCCTACAAGCTCAAGGAGATCCAGGAGCGACACCGCATCCTCCGCTCCGGCATGAAGGTTGTCGATCTCGGCTGCGCCCCAGGTAGCTGGCTGCAGGTTGCCTCCGAGATCGTCGGATCCAAGGGCATCGTGATCGGCATCGACCTGCAGGAGGTCCGACCCAACATCGCCCCCAACGTCCACACCATCGTCGGCGACATCTTCAAGACCGACGCCGCCACGCTGCTCCCGCCCACAGACGCCGCGGCTCCGCCTCGCTTCGACGCCGTGATCAGCGACATGGCACCCAACACCACCGGCCACGGCGACGACGCGCTCTCCGTTCGCCTCTGCCGCCGCGTCCTCGAACTGCTGCCCGCGCTGCTCGCCCCCGGCGGCGCCTGCGTGATGAAGGTCCTCGAAGGCGGCGGGTACCCCGGCCTGCTGAAGGACTGTGAGCGCCTCTTCAACAAGGCCAAAGGTCTCAAGCCCAAAGCAAGCCGCGATCTCTCCCGCGAGATCTTCATTGTCGCCGAAGGCTATCGGGCGCCATCGCCAGGCCAAGCTCAGTCCGCGGCGAAGCCCGCGCCCAAGCCCGGACCTGGCTGGGGCTCGTGACCAACCCTCCCGCGCCAGCCGAGGGCCGCCTTCGCTCCAAATCTCGAGCATCCGAGCCGGATCACTCCGAACGCCCGCACTCCACCGCCCCGCGTTCGTACCATCTCGCCCCATGACTCCCGACGATCCAACCGCCGACGTCCTCGCTCAGGCCGCGGCGTTCCAGACCGATTTCGCCAGCGCCCGCACCGAGATCGCCAAGACCATCGTCGGCCAGACCGACATCGTTGACAGCGTGCTCACCTGCCTCTTCGTCGGCGGCCATGTTCTGCTCGAGGGCGTCCCCGGCATCGGCAAGACGTTGCTCGTCCGCACCCTCGCCCAAGCCACCAGCCTCACCTTCAGCCGCGTCCAGTTCACCCCCGACCTCATGCCCGCCGACATCACCGGCACCACCGTGGTTGTCGAGGGTCAGAGCGACGGCCGCACCACCCGCGAGTTCCGCTTCCGTCCCGGCCCACTCTTCGCCCAGATCGTCCTGGCCGACGAGATCAACCGCGCCACGCCCAAGACCCAATCCGCCCTGCTCGAAGCCATGCAGGAACGCGGCGTCACCATCGGCGGCGAGACCCACAAGCTCCCCGAGCCTTTCCTCGTCATGGCCACCCAGAACCCGGTCGAGCAGGAAGGCACCTATCCCCTGCCAGAGGCCCAGCTCGACCGCTTCTTCTTCAAGCTGCTCGTGAGGGCCCCCTCCCGCGAAGACCTGGCCCAGATCCTCGACCGCACCACCGGCGGGGACTCCGCTCCGCTCTCCCCGATCCTTGACGCCGCACGCATCGCGACCCACCGCGCACTCATCCGCCGCGTCCCGGTGCCCCCCAGCGTGCGGGACTACGCGGTGCGCCTCGTGCTCGCGACCCAGCCCGCCGCGACCGCCACCGGCCGCTCTTTCGCCACCCCGATGGTCGAGAAGTATGTCCGCCTCGGGGCCTCGCCCCGCGCGGCACAATCGCTCATCCTCGCGGGCAAGTGCCGCGCGTTGCGCCAGGGACGCCCCAGCGTCGCCACCGAGGACATCGCCGACGCCGCACTCCAGGCGCTCCGCCACCGACTCATCATGAATTTCGAGGCCAGCGCCGAGGGTGTCACCCCCGACAACGTCGTCAGCAACCTCATCCAGACCCTGCCCCTGGAAGGAACCTGACCGGACCACCAGCGAAGGGAACAGCGGCGTGCACCCGGGCCACCACAACCCGCCCTCGCGATCCAGCCTTGTTCGCCCGGCATCGCTCGCGCACGCGGCCAGTTTCGGCGCCCTTCTCGGGGTCTTGTCACTCGCGGGCTGCTCCGGTTCGCCCCCCGCACCACCAAAGCCCGCCACCGAGCCCGCCATCGTGCCCTTCGCCGACCTCGGCATCACCCCCGCGTCCGCCAGCGACGCATCCCAGGACGCCCCGCTCTACGTCCCGTTCGGCAAACCCCTCATCACCACTTCCGCGCGTCTCGCCACCGCCCAGCGTCAGGCCAAGCTCGACGACGGCCGCTCCATCGAGCTCATCGCTCACCGTGTCCGCATCATCCCGCTCGCGCCCACATCCGCGAGCGAATCCGTCGCGCTCCGCTGGCTCGGCGGCGTCGCCCGCTGGACCGAGTCCGACTCCGGCATCGACCTCGTCGAAGCCCGCCTCCCCGTGGACGCTTTCGGCCACTGGCTCTGGAGCGGCGAACGCCGCGTGCCGGTCGAATGGCTCTCGGGAGAGGACGACCCACTGCCCCGCGCCGCCCCGGACCTCCTGCGGCGTGCCTCCGACCCCTTCGTTCGCGAGTGCCTGCGGCTTGAGTCCGTCGATCCGCGCCTCGCGTGGCGTGCCGCCTTGCTCAACGTTTCGATCACCAAACCCTCGCCCGACGCACCCCCGATCCCCTTCGCAACCACGCCGAACCTAATCGAATCGCCCCGCGACGCGGCCGTGATCGATCGCCTCGCGCAGCAGTTCGCGGCCCTCTGGCGCGTCGCGCTCGCCTCGCTCCGCCGCAGCGACGCCGATTTGCACCGCCAGGTCGTCGATCAGCTCACGCTCGTGCTCGAACTCGACGCCCCCGGCGGCAAGCGTCTCGTCCCCGCCTGGCCCGGCCCCGACCGTTGCGGCACGCTGCTCGACGCCCTTCTGCGCGACCGCAACGAGCCCCGCCGCCTCGCCGCCGCCGCCCGCGAGTGGCTCCGCACCCGGCCCGCTGCCTGCGCCTGGGTCGCCGACGACGCGGGCATCCTGGAATCCTCGACGAGCGCGCCGCTCGTCCGCATCGGCGTCGCCAATCTGCAGGCCGCCCGCACCCTCGTCTCCGCCCGGGGCGTGATCGATCTCGCCGGCCCGGAACTCACGCCCCTTGAGCCCCGCAGCGCCGCCGTGCTCCCCGTTGCGCCCCTCCTCATCGCGCCGCCAGCCGACGGCGCACCGGAGCAGTGGGGGATCGACATCCGATGCGGCGACTGGTCCGCGGTCCTCCCCGCGCAGCGCCGCCACTTCCCCGTGCTCCCGCCCGGACGCAGCATCGGCGAGCTCGCGCTCGATCACTCGATCGAACCCTGGTCGCGTTCGCAGTCGCTCGTCCCCCTCGCCAATCCCCTCGAATCACGCCGCGAGCTCCCTGCCCTCGCCGGTCGCGTCGTCCGCGACGCCGGCCCCGGCGGTGTGGGCATCGGTTCGGGATGGTCCCTCTACCTCGAAGTCGAACGCGGCACCGGTGAGCGACAGACCATCCGCGTCTGGTTCGGCCCCTTCGCATCCCCGTCCGCCGTCGTCACGGCCGAGCTGCCGGAGATCACCTCCATCCCCGAGAGCGGCGAGGGCACCGCCACCGTCCGCCTCCCCGGCCGCGGCGATGCCGCTCTTATCGGTGCCCGCGTCGTTCCCTCCGCCGATCGATGGACCATCCGTCTGCCGGTCCCCAACAGCGCCATCGAGCGTCCCGGTCGATTGCGGCTCGCCGTCGAGCACCTCCGGGGCGACGCCCGCTCCACCTGGCCCCGCGCTCAGTTCCCTTGGCAGACCGAGCCCGGCCGAGCCTCGCTTGATCTGAGCACGTGGTAGCGACCCCCGCCCCCGACCGTCGCGCTCACAGCGCCTTGGCCGGAGCCAGGTCCAGGCTCTTGATCATGACCTCGTGCATCGCGGTGTTGTCGATGACGGGAGCGATGAGCTCGCTGCCCGGTCCGCATGCCGTGAGCTCCACCAGGTCGGCCGTGTGATTGGGGCTGATGAACGACACGCCCAGGTGATTGGCGAGGCACTGCCCCAGCACGCACGCAGGAGACGACATCGGCCGGAACAGGGACGGCTGCTGCCCCCGCAGCGCCCGCGTGAAAGCCTCGATCTCCTCCGGCTGCAGCGTGATGCCAGTCGCCGCCTCAACCAGCGACGGGATCCGATCGGCGTTGCGGAACTTCGAGTTGTCCACCGGATCGTCGTATCCCAGCTTGGTCGCGAGCTGCTCGAACAGCCACTCGAACGAGTGCCTCGTCTGCGCCAGCTTCTCGACGCAGCGGAACGACTCGGGCCCGTACAGGGTGAACCCCGGATTGGCGTTGCCGTGGTCGGTGGTGACGACCAGAAGCGTGTCGTCGCGCTTCTCCAGCCACGCGAGCACCACGCCCAAGGCGTCGTCAAACGCGAGTTGCTCGCGCACCAGCGATCCCGCGTCGTTGGCGTGGGCCGCGTGATCCACCCTCCCGCCCTCAACCTGAAGCACAAACCCGTTGGGCTTGTGCTCGAGCCGCAAGAGCGCGAGACGCGTCATCTCCGCCAGCGAAGGGTGCTCCGGCCCGCGGTCGCTGTCATACGGCGTGTGCAAGTCCGCGAACAGCCCCAGCAACGCACGAGAGTCATCCGCCGCTCGCAGCGCCGACGCGTTCAGCGCCACGGTCGCCGTGCTCGCCGCCCGGCTGCGGAGCGTCTCCGGAAAGTGCTTGAGCCCGCCGCCCAGCGCGACATCCACACCCCGCTCCACGATCTGCCGCGCGATCTCGTCTTCCATGTTCCGCGAGGGGCAGTTGGCGATGAACCCCGCCGGTGTCGCGTGCGTGATCCGCGTCGTCGTCACCAGCCCGGTCGCCTTGCCGCTCTGCCTCGCCTGCACCAGGATCGGAATCGGTGTCGCGCGTTCCGGCGTGAAGTTCACCGCGTCGTTGTTGATGTGCACGCCCGAGCCCCACGCCGATGAGGCCGCCGACGAATCCGTCACGACCGAGTTCGCCGACGCGGTGCGCATCACGCTCCGCCGCGTTCCCTCCCGCGTCCACAGCGCCGCCCAGTTCGTCCCCCGGTTGTCGCGCACGCGGCGAACCATCTCCGCGATGGACAACGTGCCGAAGCTCATGCCGTCGGACACCATGAAGATCACGTTGCGGGCCCGCCCGCCCCGTGCCGACGCCGTCGACGACTCGGGCCGGTCCGCCGCCGCACGCGCAAAGGCGGGCGAAAACAATGCCGCCGTCGCCAGCCCCGCGGCGCTCGACATCCCCAGAAAGCCGCGCCGCGACGTCAGATTCCCGCTCACAACAGGCGCGTGCTCACGCGGCTCCAGGTCCATTGCCGGTTCTCCGTTCTTCCTGCCCCATCGCCGCCGGTCATCCCCCGGCCGCGAGGGCGATGGTAGTCGACGCGACCCCTCGCCACGCGTTCACTACCGCGACGCCGAGCGCGCAAACACCAGCCATTCCAGCAGCAGCAGCAGCAAGGCCGCCAGCAGGAACCACCACCAGACCTCCAGCAATCCCGCCGACGACGCCGCTCCCGCCACCGATCGATTGCCCACCACGATCGTGTCGCTCGAGCCCACGCCGCTCTCCAAAGCGTTGAGCAGGTTGACCGCGACCGGATCCACCGCCGCGCCGCCGGATTCGCCAGCGCCAACGTAGACACCCGCCCGCTCCAAGACCCCCAGCGCCGCCCGTCCGCCCGCCGCCCGCGCCCGCAGCCGCGGCTCATCCGAGTCGCGACCGATCCGCTCAAACTCGACCTCCGCCGCCCCGGCCACCTCGACCGTCACCGGATCGGTTGTCGTCCACGAAATGGCCGCGTCCCCAGTTCCGGTGCTGGTCATCCACGCCACCGTCGCGTTCAGAAAGATCGCGAACCCGGGCTCCACCGCCCAGTTGGAGTCCGCCAGATCGAATGTCAGCACGATCCGCCGCGGCTCATCCGGCGTGTCACGCACCATGACGAGTGGCCCCGACTCGCCCCGGGCGATCGGCACAAAGCCCTCCGTCACTCCGACCACCGCTCGGGACCGCGACACCACCACGCCGTCGAGCGTGATGAACTGCAGCAACGGATGCGACCGCACCCACGACAGCACCGGCCGCCCCGTCTCGCTCCCATCGCCCGCCGCCGCCGCAAGCCGCAGCTCCGGCACGCCCGCGTTGATCGACAGCGACGGCACGCTCGGCGATTCCCGCGGCGTGACGTCCTCGAAGATCACCGCGTCCACAAACCGCATCTGATTCGTCGTCACCAGCTCCTCGTACGCTCCAATGGACACACGCCGCAACTCGCCCAGCCGCAGTTCCTCCAGCACATCCCGCAAAAGCAGGCTGGCCCAGCGAACCGGGCCGTCCCCCGCGCCGTCCAACGCTGCCCCCGCCGTCGCTCCCCGCGACACCAAGAGCACACGCGGCGGCCGGAATCCCCGTACCAAGAGCGACGCCGAATTGTCGCTGGCCAAAAGATCTCGTGCCTCGTCCACGCCCAGCGAAACCGTCGCCACCTCGCGCCCGCTCGGACGGCAGACAAACGTCACGGCCGCCTCGCCCGGTCCGTCGGCGCTCGCCGACGGTACCGTCACGGAGCGGCTCTCAACCGCCCGGCCGGAGAGTGACAGCGACACCGGCGTCACCCGCGGCTCGCGTGCCGCGTTCTGCACCCGCGCAAACACCTCCACCGCGTCACGATCGCTCTCGACCCGCCGTGCCGCCAGCGCCACCACGCCAAGATTCTCGTGCCCGCCCACCGCGCCCACGCGCACCAGCCGCATGCCCACAGCCGGCGGCTCATCGCTCGACGCCCCGAACACCCCGTCGCTGAAGAGCAGCACGTCCACGCCGCCTACATCGGTCTCCGGCAGCGACGACAACACCGCCCGCACGACCTCCGACGCCGCCCGCAGGTCGCCCGGCTGATCCGTCGCCCGCACGCCGCGGATCGCCTGGGCCGCCAGGGCCGCGTCGGACGAGAGCTCCCGCACCACCTGCGCCGTCGCGGCAAACGAGACCACCCCGATCGACGCCGAAGCCGATGCCGCGCGCCGCACCGCCTCGAGCGCCCGGTCCTTCGCCTCCTCCAGCCGCGTCACGCGTTCCTCGCCCCGCACACCGTCGCGTGCGTTCATCGACGCGGAGTGATCGATCACCACGATCAACCGCCCCGACGACCCTGCCGCGCCGGGGATCGCAGGCCGCCCGACCGCCGCGATCAACGCCATCGCCACAAGCACGTGCAGCAGCAGCAACCAGCTCGCCCGCGGCCGGGCGAGAGGCACGTTCACCTGCACGTCGCTCCCGAACTTCTCCCACAGCAAAACGCTGCTCACTCGAAGCGGCCTCCGCCGTAGCTTCAGCAGGTACATCACCACCAACAGCGGCAGCACAACCGCGGCGGCAACCAACCCGGAAGTGGGGGCGAGAAAAGTCACGCCAGAGCGTATCAACCAACCCCCGGCTCAAGACGCCGGGGCTGAGGAGGTTGAACCACGAAGCCTCGCATCACCGGAACGTTTGGAAGAACGAGAGACCACGCGTGGAACGAAGCGAATCCGAGGCTTCCTCGAAGACTCGTCAGCCTCGGATTCCGACCACTCGTCCCGCAGGCGTCAGTTGCTGGTGCCGCTGGCCTGGCGTGATTCCTCGTGCATCGCCGCAAGCGCCCGGCGCAGCGGCCCGGGCTGATCCGGTGCAGGAGTCTCCGTGGCGATCGGATGCTCCGCCGCCGCCATGGCCTTCGTCTCGGCCTTGGCCGCAGCGTCCACCTTCACGCTGCCGTCCTTGCCGACCTGGTCGAACTTGACGCGAACGCGTGTGGACACGCCGCGCTCTTGCATGGTGACGCCAAACAACGTGTCCGCGGCCTGCATCGTCCGCTTGTTGTGCGTGATGACGATGAAGTGCGACAGATCCGTGAACTGCCGCACCACGCCCGCGAAGCGCTGCACGTTGCTCTCGTCGAGCGCGGCGTCCACTTCGTCCAGGATGCAGAAGCAGCTGGGCTTGCTGCGGAAGATGCTCATCAAGAGCGCGACGGCGGTCAGCGTCTTTTCGCCGCCGGAGAGCTGGCTGATGCTGCGCGGCTCCTTGCCCGGCGGCTTGGCGACCACTTCGATGCCGCTCTCCAATACGTCGATCTCGTCGGTCTCGACCTTGATGACGCTACCGTCGGCCTGCTCGACCTCGCGCACGAGCGGCATGAGCCGGACTTCGGCCTTGCCGCCGCCGAAGAGCTTGCGGAACATGCCCTCGCCGCCGCCGAACTGCTCCTGAATGCGGGTGAACACGCCGGCGAAGCGCTCTTTGCTGACGTTGTTGAGCTTCTCGATGAGCTCGATGAGCGTGCCGCGGGCCTGATCGAGGTCCGCCACCTGCTTGACCAGATTCTCGTTCGCGGCTTCGAGGGTGCCTTCCTCTTCGAGGGCGTCGAGGTTCACGTTGCCAAGCGCCTTGATCTGGTCGCGCAGCTCGTCGATCGCCTTGGCGGCGGCGGCGAGATCCACGCGGTTCACCTCGCCCGCTTCGACGCGGCGGCGGTGCTCGGCGTAGCTGCCCGCGAGGTCGAGCTTCAGCTCTTCCATCGTGCGTTCTTCGATGGTCTCACGCTTCACCTCGATCTCGCGGCGGCTGACCTCCAGGGCGTGCCAGTCGCGTTCGAGGTTCATCGCCTGATCGCGGGCGGCGTTGAGCTGATCGCTGATGGCGACGAGCGCCTCGCCGGCTTCGGCGAACTCCTTCGACGCCAGTTCGGCCTTGGCGGTGACGTCGGAGAGTTGCACGGTCGCCGCGGCGATCTGGGTCTCGCACGCGGCGATCTGTTCCTGGAACTCGCCGATCTTGCTCTGGCCGCTCTCGAGGTGCTGCTGGAACTCGCGGCGCGAGCGTTCCTGCTCGTCACGCTGCAGTTCGAGGCGGGACAGCTCGCGGCGTGCCGCACTGGCTTGAGCGCTGAAGCGCTCGACCTCGACGCGGGCCTGCGTGTACTTCTCCTGGATCGCCTCGACCTTGGCTCGGGCCTCGGTGGCCTTGGCCTCGGCCTCGCGGACGGCGACGCCCTGGTCTTCGAGCAGCGAGGCGAGGCTCGCTGCCTTGGCACGGAGCTCGCCCGACTCGCGGGTGAGGCGCTCGCGGCGCTGCGTGAGGGCATCGTGCTGCTGCGCGGTGTCGGCAAAGTCGCGGGCGAGACGCTCGAGGTCGGCGGAGAATCGATCGAGCGACGATTGCTTGCTGATGGCCTCGCGCTGGGCTTCCTGCAGCTGCTTGCGGAGCTCGCCGCAGCGTTCGCTGACCTGAGCCGCGGCCTGGCTGACGGTCGCCAGTTCGCTCTTGGCGGCGTCGAGGAGTGCGCGAGTCTGGCTTGCCTGATCGTCGAGCCTGGCCAGCTCCTCGCGGCGTTCGAGCACACCGACGCCCGAGGCGCCGTCTGCTCCGAGCGGGCCGGCGATGACGCGGCCGTCGTTCTCGAGGACGGTGCCGCCGCGGGTGACGAAGCGGGCCGTCAGCGGCACAACGCCGCTGGCCTTGAGCATGATCGCGTTGTCGAGCGATTCGACGAGGTACGTCTCGCCCAGGAGCGACTGGATCGCGACGGTGAGGGCATCGCTGCGGCCGCGCACCAGGCTGCCGAGCCGCACCACGCGGGTGGCCAGCGTGGGATCGATCTCGCGGATGCTGCCGGGGAACTCGGCGGCGTTTCGGCCGACGGTGTCCAGTGGCAGGAACGTGACGCGGCCTTCGAGGGTCGCCATCTCGTCCGCGGATGGCAGCGACAACGCCGATTCGACCACCAGCGCCTGCAGGCTCGAACCCAGCGACGCTTCCACCGCGTGCATTACCGACGCCTCGGCGTCGATCAGGTCGGCGAGAGCGCCGACGATGCCGGCGAAGCGACCTTCGGAGCGGGCTTGGAGCACGGAACGCACCGCGTCGGCGTAACCGACGTGCTTTTCGCTCATTTCGCGCAGAGTGGCGCGGCGGCTTTCGACGCGAGCGATGTCCTGCTGCAGCTCCGATACCCGCTTGGTAAGCGTCTCGCGCCCGCCGCTGAGGCCCTCGAGCTCGCCGCTGGACGCGGCGAGGTCGGTCTCGAGTTGCTTCAGGCGTTCGGTCTGAGCGGTGATCGCGCTGGCGGCGGCGGCGCGATTCTCTTCCAGCGTCGCCCGCGTTGATTCGATCTGGGTGCGGCGGCGTTCCACGCTCGCGATCTGCTCGTTCAGGTTCGTCGCCTGGCGATCCTCGGCGTCGGCCGAGGCGATGAGGCCGGCGCGCTCGCGGTCGATCTCCTGCATCGCACGACGCTTCTGGGCGGCCTGCGATTCGAGATCTTGTACATCGCCACTCAGCGTCGAGCGTTCGGCGGCGAGGGCCTGCATCGCACGCTCCATCTCGTCGCGCTTCTCGGAATGCTCGGCGAGGGCGTCGCTGGTTTCGGCGAGTGCGGAGCTGAGGCGGGTCAGCTCCGCGTCGATCGTCGCGACGCGCGTCTTGTCGTTCTCGAGCCGGGTCAGGAGGTCGTCGAGGGCACGCTGCGTCATCTCGCGGCGTTGGCTCGCCTGCGAGGCGCTGAACGCGACGTTGAGGCGCTCCTGATCGAGCGCTCGGCTCGCGACCTGCTTGGCGTTGCGATCCTCGTCGCACGCCTGGCGCGAGGCTTCGAACTGCGCAAGGGCGGCGTTCGCTTCGGTGCGCCGAGTTTCGAGATCGGTCTGGCGGCTCGTCAAGCCCTCGAGGCGTTGACGCAGATCGTCGTACTGCTCGAAGGCAAGGGCGGTGCGCCAGGACTTGAGGTCAGCGTCGAGCGTCTGGAACTTGCGGGCCTTGGCCGCCTGACCCTTTACGAGACGCAGACGCCGCTCGGTGCTCTCGAGCTGCTGGCGGGTGGTGAGCAGGTTCTGTTCGGTCTTCTCGAGCTTGCGGGTTGCCTCGATGCGGCGCTGCTTGTACTTGGCGATGCCGGCGGCTTCTTCGAAGATCGCGCGGCGTTCCTGCGGGCTGGCGAGCAGCATGCGATCGACCTTGCCCTGCTCGATGATCGAGTAGGCGTCGGCGCCGATGCCGGTGTCGAGGAACAGCTCGCGGATGTCGCGCAGACGCGCCTTGCGTCCGTTGATCAGGTACGCGCTGTCGCCGTCGCGATAGAGACGGCGCTCGACCTCGACGATGTCGCTGTCGATGGGAAGGCCGCGCTTGCCCTTCTGCGAGACATCAACGATGGAGCCTTCGCTCTCGGCGAGGGCTTCTTCTTCGACGAGTTTCATTGCCGCGGCCGCAACGAGCGCCTGATCGGCTTCAGCAGTCCCAACTTCAGCCTCGTGTCCCGCCTTGGCCTCTTCCCCTGCTCCGCTGTCCCCCTGCTCCACTGCTCCGCTCTTCACCGGATTCTCAAACGTCAGGGTGACGCTCGCCATGCCCGCGGGCTTGCGTCCCGCGCTGCCCGCGAAGATCACGTCCAGCATCTCCTGCCCGCGCAGGCTCTTGCTGCTCCGCTCACCCAGCACCCACTTGATCGCGTCCACGACATTGCTCTTGCCGCAGCCGTTGGGCCCGACAATACCGGTCACCTGCTCGTCAAAGTGAAACTCCGTGGGGTCCGCGAAGGACTTGAAGCCGTGTAGCGTGAGCTTGACCAGACGCATGCGTGCAACCTCCTGTCGCGGGCGGCCCGGGTCGCGTCGTCGCGAGCCTTGGACCGCGGCTCACTCCATGAGCCTGCGCGGGAGCGCGTGCCGCTCCCCCGACCGAACGCGGATGATACCACGCCCTCGCCCTTTTCACAGCGTTTGCACGGGTTTTTGACCGCTTACTTCTTCTTCACCTCACGCGGGATCGGCACCACGATCGGCTTGAGTCCCGCGTCGCCCGCCGGCTTCACCGGCGCCGCCGCCGGCGACTCCAGCACCACCACCTCGGGCCGATCCGTCGTGGTCTCCGGACGCTCGCGCCGGGTGCCCAGCGTGATCGTGTTCAGGGCCGCCATCAGCCGGTCCCGCTCGGTCGCGAAGCTGGCGTTCATCCCCCCGGCCCGGTGGATCGCATAGATCGCGCCCACCGTCTCGCTGTAGCTCAGGCCCAGCCCCGGACGCGGGTCCTCCGGCGTCGGCTTGTGCGCGAAGAACTCGATCAGCTTCACCAGGTCCGGCTCGACCTCCTGACGCGTCACAGCCCCGGTCTTCCAATCCCGATACAGCAGCCGGATCGGCCCGTTCGCGTCCGCCGCGTCGATCAGCAGCCGGTCATCCCACGCCGACACCAGCAGCGGCTTGTTCAGCTTCGGCTCCTCGCCAAACACCACCAGCCGGGGCGTCCCCTGCTGGGTCACGTACACCAACGGTTCCCCGCCCTCCACGCGGTCCAGGAAGAACTCGCCCTCCAGCCGCTTGCGGCTCACGCCCTGCAGCGACCCAGCGGGAATGTCCGACTCCGCCAGCACCTGCAACGCCGTCGGGCTCAGCCGGATCGCATTGGGGTCCGGGTTCGTGTACTGCTCGCGGATCAACCGGTTCAGCCGCGCCCGCTCCGCACGCTGCGCCAACGCCTCATACGCCCCGATCCGGATCAGAAGCTGCGGCTCAAGCAAAAACTCCCGCAGCGCCACATCCACCGTCGGCCCCGCGTTGATCCGCCCCAAGAGCGCGATCGCGTCCAGCCGCTCCGCGCCTTTCGCGGCCTTGACCACCCGCCCCAACGGCTCGGCCGCCAGCGGGTCGCCCAACTTCGCCCCCGCCCGCAGCGCCGCCATCCGCGGCGAGATCTCGTTGTAGTTGTACAGCTCCCGCACGATCGGCAGCGTCTGCTCCCCCAGCGCCTCCATGCACAGCGACAGCTCCGCCGCCAGGTACGGCTCGGCCTTCGCCGCCTCCACGTACCGCTGCGCATACCGCTCCAGCGGCCCGTCTATCTGCACGTACTGCACCAGCTCCAGGAACTCCACCGGATCCGCGCGATACTCCTCGGGGATCGAGATCTCCACCGTTTGCCCGCTCCGCCCGCGTGCCACCGGGGCGCGGTCCGGCGTCTCCTCCGGGAAGCGCGAGTTGATCGCGCTGGCGATCGCCTTCGCCCGGGCGTGGAAGTTGTTGTCGAGCACGAACTCCAGCGGCAGGGGCGCCGCCATCTCCCCGCCCGCGAGCACGCGCCCCGCCACCGACGACACCCCGTCGCCTTCCTTCCCAGGATCCGAGAACGGATTGATGAAGATCGGCCCCGAGGCCCGTGCCACCACCTTCGCCTTCGGCCCGCCCTGCGGCCGCACCTGCCCAAGCTGCAGATCCGTCGACCACAGCCGCCCGCCCTCGAGGCTGCTGGCGTTCAGCGCCCGCACATACACGTCAAACCGATACCCGCGCGGGGCCGCCGGCGCCACCGCCGCCTGCACCAGCACCACCGCCACGTTCTTGTCCCGCAAGAGCTCCCGCGGCGTGACGTTGTCCACGCCCGCCCACTTGTACTCCGCCGAGCCCGTGATCCCGCGCAGCCCCATCTCTCGCTCGACCACCGCCGCGATGCCCTCGTCGAGCTGCTGCCCGCCCGTGCCCTTCAGACCGACCACCACCCCGTAGCCGCTCACCAGGACCGGCTTCACGTTCAGCAGCGACGCCTCCGTGCCCACCGTGCCGCGCAGCGGCGGCGGCACATCGCGCACCACCGGCGCCACCTGCCGAGGCTTGGGCTTCTCATCCGCGCCGCAGCCTACGAGCGACCACGCGACCATCATCCCGATCACGCCCACGCCGACGACACCGCTTCTCATCGCCAAAGCGACCTCCGTTCGACTCGCTCACATGGCCCACGAGGCGGCCCGCTTCCCGCGTCGCGCAGGCCGCGCCCGGCCGCCACACGGGCCACCGGGACGCAGACTGTACGAAATCTCCCACCCCAGGCGTTGCAGCGAAGCGTCAGGCACCCGCAATCTCGCGATCCGGCGGCGTTCGATTGTCCGAATTCGCAATCGCGACGCAACACCGCGACTGAGAGATTTTTCAGACACGACGCCGCGAGACCGCGTTTTCCCCGGTCCGACCCGAACAAAGCAAACGCCCCGTGCGAATAGTCACCTGACAAACCTTGTCGCCCGATGTCGGCTCCTGTCGGTTGTGGGTGTGGATAACTCGATTCCGGAAAATTCACGGAGCGCGCAAGTCAACTTCCGTCCAATTCTTGCGCGTTCTTGACAGAATCTGCACACCCGGGGCACAGGATTTTGGGGCTTCCACGGCTTGCACCTACGATCTGTAGTGGTATGCTCTGGGTCCTGTCCCGCCGGTCCGTGCGTGTCGTGAACGCCCGAACCGCGGCCCTTCCTCCGGTTACGCGGGGCAGGATCCGCCGGGGAGACTCTCAGAGATAGCCCGATTCGTGACGCCGTGGCACGCCGCACGGCTGGTGTCTGCGTCGCCTTTCCTGCTGGTTTGATCGGAGTGTGTTCAGTGCCTGTTCTGTCGGACAAGCAAATCAGAAAGCACGTCAAGATCGTGCCCTTCGAGGACGCCGTGAAGCGCCCCGGACGCATCTCCTACGGCGTCTCCTCCTACGGCTACGACGTCCGCGTCGGCACCCACTTCAAGATCTTCACCCCCGCCACCCACTCCGGCGACATCGCCGTCGTCGACCCCAAGGCCTTCAGCGACGACATGATGATCGAGGTCGACGTCGCCGACCGCCCCGCCGACAAGCAGTACGTCATCATCCCGCCCAACAGCTTCGCGCTCTGCGAGACCGTCGAGTACCTCGACATCCCCCGCGACATCCTCGCCATCTGCGTGGGCAAGAGCACCTACGCCCGCTGCGGCCTCATCGTGAACGTCACGCCCCTCGAACCCGAGTGGCGCGGCAAGGTCACGCTCGAGATCAGCAACACCACGCCGCTGCCGGCACGCGTCTACGCGAACGAGGGCGTGGCCCAGCTGATCTTCTTGAAGGCCGACGAGGTGTGCGAGAAGAGCTACGCGGATAAGGCGGGGAAGTACCAGGATCAGTCGGGGTTGACGTTGCCAAAGGTGGATTAGATGGAGAAGAGAATCTACATAAAAGATCCGCTTTGGAAGACCATTGAGCTCTCCTCTTGGGAAGGAGAAGTCTTAAAGCAGAGCTATTTCAATAGATTGCACTCAGTTCTGCAGAATTCTTCTGCATACAAAGTGTATCCAGGGATGCGAAATACGCGGTTCATGCACAGCCTCGGGGCATTACATGTTGCTTCGAAAATCTTCCTTGGGGCATGCGTTAACACCGACAGGAGTATTCTTGATCTTCTTGTTAAAGAAGCTGACGTGGCCTCAAGCAAATTTGATCCCTCAGAAATTAAGCGAATCGCTGAATGGTGCTTCAGTCACGGGTGCCCAAGAAAGCTCGCAGTTTTGTACTGCGGGATTCGATTGAGCGCGCTGTGTCATGATATTGGGCATTTGTCTTATTCACATATCTTTGAGTTCGCGCTAGATACCGCAATTTCATCCGATTCAAGGAAGCGGCTGTGGGAAAAACTCTTGGGCACTTCGGATGAAATGGAAGAGTCCAAAGAAACAGCTTCAGTTTTTTCGGAGCTTCGACAGGCAATTCTGCCCGATGGAACAAAGAAGTCTGACAAGAAGCTTCATGAGTCAATCGGACAGCGAGTTTTGGCCGCCATGGCGTTAGATTGTAGCGGAATTGTTTCAAAATTGCTTCAGTTGGCGGGCGAGATACTGCATAGCGAATCTTTTCCAATTGCGAGGAGCTTCCTTGAGCAGGACATAGATGCAGACAGAATCGACTTTGTCGCAAGGGACGGATTTTTTTCTGGAGCCTTTTCGACTTCAGTAGACCACTCAAGATTGTTTGCTAGCTATGAAATTGCTACTTATGATGATGAGAAAGGGGACTTCAGGGCTAGGCCGTCATCGCGAGCGTCAGGAGAGGCGGAAAAGCTATTGTTTGAGCGATTCCAAGACTACCTGCATGTTGCTGGTCATCATAAAGTGCATCTGTTCGATGAATTGCTGGAGCGAATCATCCTGTTTGCGATGCTGAGTGGACGCCTGAACCACTTATTAAGATCGGTCGGAAATTTGGTTTCGCTCGCACCAGCGATTACCGAGAGATTGCGTGAGAGAAGTGCTCAAGCCAAGAGGGACCTCATACAATCAGGAGACGATTCCGCATTGGATGTGCTGATCCGCGAGATTCATGCCACAGTAGTTGACGATCCCTCCAAGCTTCCGGCGCAAGTCGTGTCTTGGGTTGAAGCTTTCTTTGAACGTAGAGATCTCTATCGGACAGTATTCAAAACCGGTCGTGCTCTGGACCCCGAAGTGCGAGCGTTCCTTTCGTCGGAGTCAAGCGGTGGCATTCCTGAGCTCTTGACGCGAATCACGCAAGTAGTTCGAAAGAATCGCTTCGACATGGAGCGATCTATCGAGGCCGCGATCGGAAGATCAAAGCACTTTGTTGTTGTTGGCGATCTTCATCGGAAGCTAAAGATTGGTATTGATGGCAGCGATTCGGCAAGATTCTTTGGACTCGCCTCATTGGAGGGTTTTTTGCTTGATAAACTTGGGGAGTCGTCGCCATTCAACATATGGATTCGATGTGATTTGCCGGACACTGATTGGGAGAAGCTCCGATCCAAAGTGATCGATGTTGCATTTGATTTTATTAGAGATAAGGCTGGAATGACAATGAGTCTTATTGATTATAGAAATAGGAGTGAGCAATGAATGAGTTGAAGCAGATGGACTATCTAGATCTGCATAAAAAGATTAGTGCCGGATTGGATCTTTCAGAAGCTGAGCGAATCGGCGGATATTTGACCGCTCCAGGTGTCTGCGTCCGGGAAGTCTTGGATTTGCTGCTCAAGGCGAAAAGTATCGAGAGACGAGGCGGTTTGATTCGATTTCCTGATAGGTCATTTGGAAAATTGATTAAGAGCTAAAGTGCTGCAAGGCTTTATATATGAAGATCTCCCGTAAGTTCACCACCGCCGGTTCCGACCCCTTCGCCTCCGTTACCTGGGTGAAGCGGTCGTCCAAAATTTCCAACCCCGACGGCTCCGTCGTCTTCGAGATGAAGGACGCCGAGGTCCCGGAGAGTTGGTCGCAGCTCGCCACCGACATCATGGTGTCGAAGTACTTCCGCAAGGCCGGCGTGCCGCAAGGCGATGGCACGAACGGGCCGGAGAAGTCGGCGAAGCAGGTGATTCATCGCCTGGCCGGCTGCTGGCGTCACTGGGGCGAGAAGCACAAGTACTTTGACTCGGCCGCGGACGCGCAGGCGTTCTACGACGAGCTCGCGTACATGATGGTGCACCAGATGTGCGCCCCCAACAGCCCGCAGTGGTTCAACACCGGGCTCGCCTTCGCCTACGGCATCAACGGCCCGGCCCAGGGCCACTTCGTCCCCGACCCCAAGACCGGCGAGGTCACGCTCGCGAGCGACGCCTACACGCACCCCCAGCCGCACGCGTGCTTCATCCAGAGCGTCACGGATGATCTTGTGAACGACGGCGGCATCATGGACCTCTGGGTCCGCGAGGCCCGCCTCTTCAAGTACGGCTCGGGCACCGGCACCAACTTCTCCAACCTCCGCGCCGAGGGCGAGAAACTCAGCGGCGGCGGCAAGTCCAGCGGCCTGATGTCCTGGCTCAAGATCGGCGACCGCGCCGCCAGCGCCATCAAGTCCGGCGGCACCACCCGTCGCGCCGCCAAGATGGTCTGCCTCGACATGGATCACCCCGACATCCACACCTTCATCAACTGGAAGGTGCGCGAGGAGATCAAGGTCGCCGCGCTCGTGGAGGGTCTCAAGGTCCTCAAGAAGGGCAACAAGGAGATCGCCGAGACCAGCGACAAGCTCGGCCTCAAGCTCGATTACGACTACAACGGCGAGGCTTACTACACCGTCAGCGGCCAGAACAGCAACAACTCGGTCCGCATCCCCGACGCGTTCTTCGACGCCCTCGACGCCGACAGCGACTGGCAGACCAAGTACCGCACCAGCGGCAAGGTCGCCAAGACCTTCAAGGCCAGCCAACTCTGGGACGAGATCGGCTTCGCCGCCTGGCGCTGCGCCGACCCGGGCGTGCAGTTCGATTCGACCATCAACGCCTGGCACACCTGCCCCAGCGCCGGCCGCATCAACGCCAGCAACCCGTGCAGCGAGTACATGTTCCTCGACAACACGGCGTGCAACCTCGCCTCGCTGAACGTGCTGAAGTTCTACGACAGCGAGAAGCGCACGTTCGACGTCGCCGCCTACGAGCACGGCATCGACCTGTGGACCATGGTCCTCGAGATCTCGGTGCTGATGGCCTCGTTCCCGAGTAAGCCGATCGCCGAGCTGTCGTGGAAGTACCGCACGCTGGGCCTCGGTTACGCCAATCTCGGCGCCATGCTCATGCAGGCGGGCATCGCCTACGACAGCGACGAGGCCCGCGCGGTCTGCTCGACGCTCTCGGCGATTCTCACCGGTCGTTCGTACCGCATGAGCGCGCTGATGGCCAAGGAACACGGACCGTTCCCCGGATACGCCGCGGACAAGCAGAACATGCTCCGCGTCATCCGCAACCACCGCCTCGCCGCCCACGGTGAAGCCCGCGACAGCAGCAAGTACGAGAACCTCAAGATCCGCCCGGTCCCGATCGATCACGCGATCATCAAGAGCGGGAAGATCCGCCTCTCCAACGTCGACGCCCTCGCCAAGCACTCGGTGCAAGCCTGGGACGACGCCCTCGCGCTCGGCGAGAAGCACGGCTACCGCAACGCCCAGACGACCGTCATCGCGCCCACCGGCACGATCGGCCTGCTCATGGACTGCGACACCACCGGCGTCGAGCCCGACTTCGCGCTCGTCAAGTTCAAGAAGCTCGCCGGCGGCGGCTACTTCAAGATCGCCAACGAGTCCGTCCGCCCCGCTCTCGTCGCCCTCGGCTACAACGAGAAGCAAGTGCAGGACATGATGGAGTACCTGCTCGGCACGCTCAGCCTGGAGGCTCCGATCCCCGGCGACGTCAAGGGTCTCAAGACCAACATGACGCTCTCGGCGTTCCTCAAGAGCAAGGGCCTCAGCGAGGGCGAGCTCGATGCGATCAGCAAGAGCCTGCCCGGCGTCTTCGAGCTCGGCTTCGCGTTCACCGCGTGGAGCGTCAAGCCCGAGACGCTTTCGCTCCTCGGGATCGACGCCGCCAAGGCCCAGAGCGACTTCTCGTTCAACCTGCTCAAGGCGCTCGGCCTCAGCAACCTGCAGATCGAGGGACTCAACCGCATCATCTGCGGCACGCAGACCATCGAGGGCGCTCCGCACCTCAAGGACGAGCACCTGCCGGTGTTCGACTGCGCCAACAAGTGCGGCAAGCTCGGCCAGCGCTTCATCGCCGCCGAGGGCCACATCCGCATGATGGCCGCGGCTCAGCCGTTCATCTCGGGCGCGATCAGCAAGACCATCAACCTCCCCAACGAGGCGACGGTCGACGACATCAAGTCGTGCTACCGCCTCTCGTGGGAGCTGGGTCTCAAGGCCAACGCGCTCTATCGTGACGGCTGCAAGTTGAGCCAGCCGCTCAGCAGCACTGCTGACGAAGCCAAGAGCGAACTGAAGAAGGACGACGAGAAGGACGCGGAATCGGAAGTGCTTTCCGGCGCCGACGACGACAAGGCCGAACTCGCGATGGCCAAGGATGAGGTCGCCAACAGCGTCGTCACCATGGCGAGCGCGGTGCAGGCCGGTGATCAGAACGTGGTGGTGCAGACGCAGGTGCAGATCGTGCACCGCCCGATGCGTCGGCGTCTGCCCGACACGCGTCCGAGCCTCACCCACAAGTTCAACGTGGCGGGGCACGAGGGCTACCTCTCGGTCGGTCTCTACGAAGACGGCCGCCCGGGCGAGCTCTTCATCACCATGAGCAAGGAAGGCTCGACCATCGGCGGCCTGATGGACTCGCTGGGCACGGCGGTCTCGGTCGCGCTGCAGTACGGCGTGCCGGTCGAGAGCCTCGTCACCAAGTTCAGCCACCAGCGGTTTGAGCCCGCAGGCATGACGGAGAATGCGGACATTCCGTTCGCCAAGAGCCTGGTCGATTACATCTTCCGCTGGATGGGCATGCAGTTCGTGCCCGGATACCGCGAGGCCAACTCGCCGCGGCTTGCCAACCACATGCAGGACCACGTCAGCGGTCCGCGTCTCTCGACCGAACAGGAGGATCCTCGTTGGTCACCCGATTCCAAACCGGATGTCGAACCCAAGACCGAAGGCGGACGCCTGACCGTGGACTCACCCCGCTCCGTGCAGGCCTTTGCAGAGAGCTTCGCGAAGGCCGGCAGCGCGATCGCCGCGATGAAATCCCAGGCCGCCGCGAGCACCAACGCGACGCAGGTCAGCGCCGCCGCGGTCGCGTCCTCGACGCTGTCGGCGGCCCTCGAGAGCCTGGGCGATGCGCCGGCGTGTGACGGCTGCGGCACCATCACCGTTCGCAGCGGCACCTGCTACAAGTGCCTCAACTGCGGCGCCAGCATGGGCTGCTCGTAACTCGAACTTCGCACGACGCGACGGAAACGTCGCGTCGTGTTTTTCGGGACGGGTGGTCCCGTGGGAGAAGCCGTACGAGCGGTGGGGGATCGGGAAGTGGCGGATCCGGGGGGGGGTGGCTTTGGAAGTGGGGGAGACTTCGGCGCCCGTCGCGCCATCGTCTTCGCAGAGGCCCGCGGCTCGAGCGATCGAGTCCGCGACGACCGGGCGTCGCCGCTGATGCCAGGTCGGAAACGTCATCACTCCTCGGCAGCGGGAGGGAGCCCTGCCGGGCGTCTGGACATGGAACAGTTCGGACGCCGATCGACTGATCGCCACGCGCATTGGCTATCCGGTCCGCCGCCAGCGGCGAGCGGACCGAACGCGAGAACCCGACACGACCGTCGGGCCGCCCGGAGACCAAACCGGGCCAAGCGAGCGTCAGGGAGCGTGGCGGCAAGACGAGTGATGAAAAAGTTGGGCCAGCTTCGCGTTCTCGGACGTCTCTGAGAACGCGGCCGCGGACCTCTGCGAAGGCGATGGAAGCGGGATAATCGAGGCAGACCGAACAAAATCCAACAGAAACACTGCGACTGGGAGAGAAAATCTCCAAAAAATGCGCAGACTTCGGTTGCAAAAACGCTTGTTCTTGTGACAATAGGGTCCCGGAGGAAGACCTCAGGCCGCCCACGGTACGTCGCGCGTGCGTGGGAGAGGACGACCTGCAGGTACAGAAGAGAGAGAGGAAAGACGTGCGAATCAAGAATGTGACTGCTTTCAGTGCGCTCGGTGTAACGATGCTCGCCGGTTCGGCCCTTGCTGGCCCGCTGGTGACTTTCACCTACACCAACCTGAGCGGCTCGTACAACACCGGCTCGACCACGTTTAACGCCAGCGCGGTGAACAACCAGACGCTGTCCACCGACGGCTCGGTCACCCGCGTCAGCGGCCCCGGTGCTGGCACCGCGGTGTTCAACCCCGGTTTCGCCGGAGGCATCGCCAACTTCACCCTGTCGCTCTCGGTGTTCAACAAGAACAACGTGCTCGGCATCGCCCAGGGCAGCGGCACCTTCACCATCACCGACTTCAGCGGCTCGTCGCTGAGCGGCACCCTCACGGGTGACTGGATCAACTTCGGTGGCGCCACCTTCTTCAACGGCGCGATCTCCAACAGCAGCTTCACCGGTCCCGCTTTCGTTGGCAACACCGGCAGCTTCTTCACCAACGTTCCCGGTCAGCCGCTCGACGGCTCGCTCGTCCAGCTCTTCCTGGACGCCCCGGGCGCTGGGTTCTTTGACAACAACTTCAACGGCGTCTCCACCGGCGTCGCTGGTCAGCTCATCCCGACCCCGGCCACGCTGGCCCTCGTCGGTCTGGGCGGCCTGATCGCCGGCCGTCGCCGCCGCTGAAGTCCCGAGTTTCCTCACAAGTCTCACAAAGGCCGACCCTCTGGGTCGGTCTTTGTGATTTTGCACGTCGCATGCGAGCTCAACAGTGCAGCACACCCACGGCCTTGGCCGCTCTCCCGGCCCTTTCGAGCTTCATAAACGCACCAGCTTTACGTCCTATAACACGCTTGCTCCCAGTTTCCGATGCCCGGCGGTTCCGGAACTCCTGACGCGGTCAGTTTTTCCGCGCGCTTGGGTTGCCGTTCCGCCGCCCTGTTGCATGTTTGTGCAGTGGGAGAACCGCGCCCGCAGTCGCCGTGTGCGTTGACGGCCGGGTGTCGGGTCTGAGCGCCCCGTCCGCGGGGCAGTGTCGATTTCCGGTCGGCTGACGCCGGCCTGAGAGAGGATGGGAGAGCTGTGGTGAATACTCGAAACACGATGGCGATGGTGCTCGCCGCGGGCATCGCCGGGACGACCCTCGCCGGCCCGATGGTCACCTTCACGTACACCAATCTGGCGGGCCAGTACTCGTACAACGGCCCCGGCCCGGACACCGGTCAGTTCCGCGCCGTTGCCACGGCGACGCAGAACCTCCAGTCCGACGGCAGCGTGAGCCTGGTCCCCGGCCCCGGCGCCGGCACCGCGGTCTTCAACCCCGGTTTCTCCAGCCGCACGATCGCCGACTTCCAGATTGACATCAGCTTCTTCAACCGCGTCGGCAACATGGCCAGCGGCAACGGCTCCTTCATCGCCCGCGACATCGTGGGCAACACCCTCAGCGGCCAGCTTGCCGGCGACTGGGTCATGTTCGGCGGCGCCGTCTTCTTCAATGGTGCGATCCGCGCCGCGGTCTTCACGCCCAACCCCCTCGCCGTCCTCCCCTTCACGGGCGAGAGCGGCACGTCCTTCGGCATGGGCGCCCCGATCGCGGTCCAGCCCCTCGACGGCTCGATCGTCCAGATCTTCCTCGCCACCCCCGCCAACTCGATGATGGACGCGGACTTCCGCGAGGTCTCCACCGGCGTCGCCGGCCAGCTCATCCCGACCCCAGCGTCCGCGGCTCTCATGGCCTTTGGCGGCCTGGTCGCGGCCCGTCGTCGTCGCAACTGATTCGCTCCAACCCAGCCAATCCGAGTCATAGCTCGAGATAGACGCGAGGCTCGGGACGCAAGTCCCGAGCCTTGTCGTTTTCGGGCGATTGGCTCCCTCCGTTCCCACCTCGCCGCTCCTGACACGCTCTTGAGACGCAGCACGTCGTACCCTCGACCTGTGATCGGTTCGATCTGGTTCATCCTCGGCCTGTTCCTCGGCGCCGCGCTGGCGTCGCTCTCCTCGGCGCTGCTGCTCAAGCGACACCTGCGACGGTCCAAGGTTGCCGAACGCCGCGCCCGTAGCGCCGAACGGCTCGCCGAGCTCGGCGCCATGACCGGCGGCCTCGCCCACGAGATCAAGAACCCGCTCTCCACCGTCGGGCTCAACGCCCAGCTCTTGGGAGAGTCCATCGAGGAGCTGCCGATCGCTGGCGACGAGAAGGGCCGCCTCGTCCGTCGCGTGCAATCGCTCCGCCGCGAGGTGGAGCGCCTCCGGGGCATTCTGACGGACTTTCTCCAGTTCGCCGGCGAGCTCCGCCTCGACCGCCGTGAGGCCGACCTGAACACCGCGGTGGGGGAGCTGATCGATTTCTTCGCGCCTCAAGCGGAAAAGTCGGGTGTGCGTCTGCGGAGCGACCTGCACGCCGAGCCGCTCCGGGCCAGCGTCGATGTCTCCCACTTCAAGCAGGCGGTGCTGAACCTGATGCTGAACGCGACGCAGGCGATGACGCTGAACCCCGACAACCCCGGCGACGCGTCGCGGCCGCGTGAGCTGATCATCAAAACCATGGTCGCCC
The DNA here is from genome assembly GCA_036392375.1 of Phycisphaerales bacterium. Classification (GTDB taxonomy): domain Bacteria; phylum Planctomycetota; class Phycisphaerae; order Phycisphaerales; family UBA1924; genus JAFEBO01. Next base: position 12,651 of record DASVYC010000025.1, on the reverse strand, counting down.
GGGATCCCGACCAACGCCGAACCGCGCAGGTGCACGTGATCGACACAGGCCCCGGCATCGCGCCAGACGTCCTGCCGCGGATCTTCACACCCTACTTCACCACCAAGTCCGGCGGCACGGGCCTGGGCCTGCCGACGTCACGCCGCCTCATCGAAGCGCACGAGGGACGGCTTGAGGTGATCAGCGAGCCCGGCCGCGGGACCGACTTCGTGATCACGCTGCCGCTGATCGCGTCGTAAGCACAATCCAGACCAATTGTGATACATTGCAGCTCGCGGTCCGTGGGGCAATGGGGTCCCGCCGACGGTTCGGAGGCGTTTGTATGTTGAAGGGCATCATTGGTGGCGTGATCGGAGGTCTGTTGGGTGCGGCCTTGTGGGCGGGAGTCACGTATTACACCGATCGCGAGTTCGGTTGGATCGCGTGGATAGTGGGAGCGCTGGTCGGCGCCCTGACCGGTGCCTTCGCGCGTGACGAGGCCTCTCCGATGACCGGCGCCGCCGCCGCGTTGATCGCGCTGGTCTCGATCGCGGTTGGCAAGTTTGCGGTGATCCACATTTACGCGACGAAGGCAAGCGAGAAAATCCACAGCGCATACCGCGTCACCGATGAGATCGCGGTCCAGGCGATCGCCGACCAGGTGGTAGAGGAGTGGGAAAAGAACTCCAAACCCGTGAACTGGCCCGAGGGCATGAGCAAGGACGAGGCGGCCGAAGAAAAGGACTATCCCAAGGAGATCTGGTCCGATGCCCAGGGCCGCTGGACAGCCATGTCGGCTTCTCAGCAGCAGACGTACAAGCAGGATCTGGAGGCCCACCATCACGAGAAGATGGACGAGGTGATCGCGGCGATGGAGGCCGAAGCGTTCAAGAAGAGCTTCGATCTCTTGGACATCATCTTCGCTCTGCTCGCGATCGCGTCCGCGTACAAGCTCGGCACCGGCGATCTGGGCGGCGGGGAGGATTGACCGGCGGGGCGTCGGCTGCCGTGGGAGTCAACTTTCCTACAATCACCACCCATCCGAGCCACCCTATGACCACCACCCCTCGCGCCAGCGTCGCTCCGTCGTCCATCACGAAACCCATCGACCCCCAGGCCGTGACCATCTCCGGCCTGGTGCTCGACCCGGCCTACGCGCCCGACGCGCCCAGCGAGTCGCTCAAGAACATCCCGCGTGACATCGCTGGACCGGGCCAATACCCCTACACCCGAGGCCTCTTCCCCCAGGGCTACCGCACCCGCCTCTGGACGATGCGCCAGTTCGCCGGCTTTGGCTCCGCCGACGACACCAACAAGCGCTTTAAGTACCTCCTCGAGCAAGCCAAGTCGTCCACCGCCGCCAACACCGGGCTCTCGACCGCGTTCGACCTGCCCACGCTCATGGGCCGCGACAGCGACGATGAGCTCTCCGTCGGCGAGGTCGGCCGCTGCGGCGTCGCCATCGACACCATCGAGGACATGCACCGCCTCTACGCCGACATCCCCGTCGGCAACGTCACCGTCTCACAGACCATCAACGGCCCCGCCTGCGTCATCTGGGCGATGTACCTCGGCATGGCCCTGCAACGCGGCATCTCCTGGACCACCCTCGGCGGCACACTCCAGAACGACATCCTCAAAGAGTTCCACAGCCAGAACGAGTTCATCTATCCGCCCGAGCCGAGCGTCAAACTCGTCGTCGACACCATTGAATTCCAGTCGCTCTTTGTGCCCAAGTGGAACTCGGTCTCCATCAGCGGCTACCACATCCGCGAGGCGGGCAGCACCGCCACGCAGGAACTCGCCTTCACGCTCCGCGACGGCATGGAATACGTCGAAGCCTGCGTCGAACGCGGCCTCGACATCGATTCCTTCGCGCCCCGCCTCTCGTTCTTCTTCAACAGCCACAACGAGTTCTTCGAGGAGCTGTGCAAGCTCCGCGCCGCTCGCCGCATCTGGGCCCGTGCCATGCGCCACCGCTACGGCGCCAAGAACGAACGCTCGTGGTTCATGAAGACGCATGTGCAGACCGCGGGCTGCAGCCTTACAGAACAGCAGCCGCTCAACAACATCGTGCGCGTCGCCTATCAGGCTATGGCCGCGGTGCTCGGCGGCTGCCAGAGCCTGCACACCGACAGCATGGACGAGACCCTCGGCCTGCCCACCGAGCAGGCGGTCACCGTCGCGCTCCGCACCCAGCAGATCCTCGCCCACGAGACCGGCGTCACCCGCGTCGCCGACCCCCTCGGCGGCTCGTGGTTCATCGAGCAACTCACCGACACGATGGAACGCGAGGCGCTGCGCTACATCAACGATATCGATCACATGGGGGGGTATGCAAATGGGCAAATCGCAAAGGGCCAAATCGCAAATGGACAGGCGACGAGCATTGGTTCCCCCAATGGAGCCTCTCGCGTAAGCGAGAGGTCCGACCCCGCCTCCGACCTCTCCCAACACGAGGCCTACACCCTCAAGACCGGCTACGGCCGCGGCGTCATCTCCGGCATCAACCGCGGCTACTTCCGCCGCCAGATCGCCGAGGCCAGCTATCGCTTCTCTGAAGAGTGCGAAGCCGGCGACCGCATCATCGTCGGCGTCAACGCCTACAACGAAGAGAGCGGCGACCGCCCCATCGACATCCTCCAGATCAGCCACGACGTCGAAACCAACCAGTGTGACCGCCTCGCCAAGTTCAAGAAGGCCCGCGACGCCGCCAAGGTGCAGCGTGCTCTCGAGAACATCCGCAAAGCCTGCCAGGGCAAGCCGCAGGCGTTCGTGAACGCCGAGCTATCAACCCTCATCCCCAGCGGCCGCCTGCACGCGACCAACGTCATGCCCGCGCTGGTGGACGGCGCCCTCAGCGGCTGCACCATGGGCGAGATGGTCCAAGCCATGGCCGACATCTACGGCCGCTACAGCGGCGGGCCGGAGTGGTAGGGAGTGGATTATCGAGTTTTCGACACCTCTTGGTCGGACTTCGAGGACGAAGCGCTGCCTCGGCTGTTCGCGTTGCCTGTTTTGGAACGAGAGCGATTCTTGTTTCGTGGCGACGGCAACGCGGCGTATTCATTGCAACCCACGATCGACCGTGTGCGCAGCTTCGCCAGCAGCACAGAGCGCGATTCGTACATTCGACGCTTGATCGAGGAGTTCAAGTTCCAGTCACTTGGCTTGGATTTCCCGCTGGGTGTGCCGAAGGCTGACTCCCAATGGGAATTCATCGCAAGGCACCACGGCCTGCCCTCGGCCATTCTCGACTGGACGTCCTCCGCGTATGTTGCTGCGTTTTTCGCGTTCAGTCGAGTCGTGACTGGAGCAACACACGTTTCGGTGTGGTGCCTTGATCGAAAGTTTATTGCTGATGATCCCCAAGCTCGGGAATTGCTTCGGTTCTCGGAGGAATACGCGGACTTCGAATACAATGCTCGGGCCGTCGAGCAGGATGCGGTACTCGTTCGAGTAGGGGAACCGGTGCAGCATCTTGCTGCCCGGTTTCCGAGGGCGATCTCGTGCTTTCGTTTCAGTGCATCCGAAGCGTCAAGAGTGCTTGGCCGTTTGGCGGCCATGCGAATCACTGAGCGTGCCCTCTTCCGCGACCTCGATTCGGCGGCCAAGACAGCGTTCTATAATGTCAAGGTGTCAACATGACCGGGTTTCCGTCCGACATCTTTCGACCCGACCCGCTAAGCGAACTGGATCAGGTTCTGCTTGACCTGTACCTCAAGTTTGGGAAATCGGTCGATGATTTGGCCTACTCGGACGAGTTCGAGGTCATTTACGCTGAGCTGCAGGCCCGCGGCGACAAGCGCACGAAAGGGCAGGTGTACCGTCGCCTGCTCTCCCTTCGTAAATCAGGCCGACTGCCCCGAGTAGCCTAAGTCTTCTGGCAAACCACTCCTTGGCAACTTTCCGCAGAATCGGAAGGAGGTGTGATTTTCCCGGAACCTCCCCCTCCCCTCGCACGATATACTATGTACCACATAGTATGGGAGCCCGATCCATGAAGATCGAACGCGAGCTGATGCGAGGCGCCGGACCGGTCGCGGTGCTGAAACTCCTGAACCGCCGCGACATGTACGGCTACGAGCTGGTCGAGGCCATCAGCGAGCGCACCGAGGGGGCGCTCTCGATGGGCCAGTCCACGCTCTACCCGATGCTCTACAACCTCGAGGCCCAGGGCTTCATCGAGGGATACTGGCAGGAAGCCACCGAAGCCGCCGACCCCACCAACGCGAAGACCGGCGACCGCGCCGCCGCGAAGCGAGACGCTCAACCGAGCTCCAGATCCAAACCCGCCAGCCGCGACCGCAAGTACTACCGCTTGACCGACAAGGGCAAGAAGCGCCTTGCCGACGACACCAAGCAGTGGGAGGCCGTCATCCGCGCGATGAAGGCCTTGGGCGTCGCCACGCTTGCCATGCCGCGCTCGATCGTGTGAGCCACCAACCTCGGCTTTGCGAGGTTGGTGCTCGGGGTCCACCGCCGCATCGCACCGACCGCGTGCGGCACAGTGGATGCCTCGGACGAATCGCCGTACAGCACGAGATTCCCGCCAGACGCTTCACGCCCCACACGACCAACGGACCCATTCACGACCGCCGATTCCGGAGCTTCTCGATGTCCACTCCCGACTCCGCTGCCTCAGAAAACGCTGCAAATCAGGCACTCGGCGCGTCCATGCCGTCCGCCGGGTCCGCCCGCCTCGCCGAGCTCCCCGCGCCCCTCCGCGCGGTGATCGCGACCGTCTGCAAGCGAGCCCGCCTCTGGACGCACGAACGAGCTGACGTCGAAGCCGAGCTCGCGGCCCACTTCCATGACGGCCTTGCTCAGGGCACCGCACCCGACAAACTCATCGCAGATTTCGGCGACCCCAAGGCCGCCGCCAAGCTGATCCGCCGCGGCAAGATCCGCAACCGCCCCTGGTGGTGGCAGACGTGGCACCGCTTCTCGCAAGCGGTGGCGTGCCTGCTCGCGTTCGTGCTCGCATGCGCCGTCTTCCATACCTACCGCTTCTACTCCGGCACGCCCACGATCACGCTCCGTCCCATCGACGAGCTCAATCGTGAGGCGATCGCGCTGCCCGAATCCGATCGAGCGTGGCCCATCTACCGGGCCGCGTACCTGTCGCTGAACCACACCCGCGAGCAGCACGCCACACTCGCCGCGTTGCGTGTCGCAACGCCTCCGAATCCCGATGCATCGGCCGCGCTCGACCGAATCGCCGCCCCCTTATCGCAGATCCGTGCGGCATCCGCGAAGCCGGGACTGGGGTATCTCACGTCCGTCTCACCCGACCGCGAGATTTCCGCGAAGAACTTCGAGCTCTTCCAGACCCACGCACAGGAAGGCGGCCACGCGATCCAGCCCGACGCCCAGAATCCCGAGGCGTTTGCGCTCACGCTTTCTCATCTTGGCACGATGCGCGAGTGCGTGCGTCTGCTCCGTGCGGACGCGATCGCCGCGATGCATCGAGCCGACGCCGAACACACGCACGCCAACCTGGCGGCGATGATCTCGATCTCCCAGCAGCTCCGCACGCCCGACACGCTGATCTCCTCGCTTGTGTCGTGCGCGACCACCGCGCTGGCCGCGGACACCACGCGTGAGCTGCTGACATTCCGACCCTCCCTGCTCTCCGACGCGCAGCTCACCGATCTCGCCCACCGATTCGCCGCGCTGGGTGGGCCCCGGGAGTTCGTCAGCGTCCGCGGCGAGCGCGTCTACTTCCGCGACGCGATCCAGCGTCTGTACACCGATGACGGGCACGGCAACGGCCATCTCACATCCGCGGGGGCCGCGTACTTTGACAAGCTCGCCGCGCTCGGCTCGGACACGGGCAGCGTCGGCATGTTGCTGACCAGTGTGGTCAGCGTGGATCGCAAGGAGCTCACCCGCGCGTTCGAGCGGTTGCTGGACCGCGCGGAGGCGGCCATCGACGTGCCGCTGTGGCAGAAGGACGTCGAGACCGCGGATCGTGTCCTCGACGAGTACACCGCGACCCCGCTCGCCCGCGTCCGCTACCTGCCGCTCGCCGTGCTCGCGCCCGCGCTGGACCGCGTGCGTTACACGGCTCAGGAGATCGCGACGCGGCGCGACTCCACGCTCGCGGTCATCGCGATCGAGCTGCAAAGGCGTGCCACAGGGCAATTCCCCGAGTCGCTGGCGCAGCTCGTCCCCGCACGCCTGCCTGTGGTGCCGCGCGACCTCGCGGATGGCACGCCACTGCGATACCGCCGCTCGGGCGATTCCTATGTGCTGTACTCCCTCGGGGCCGATGGACAGGACGACCACGGTGCCCGACCCGTGAACGACACGGACGCTTTCCGGGTGGCCCGGTTCCAACGCCGCGACGCGACCTCCAAGCCCTGCGATTTGGTCTATTTCCCGGCGGTGGCGCCCGAGCCGTCGCCGCAACCCTGAGTGCGGTTGACGGGCGGGCGACGGGAGCAACACAACCGCCTGAACGAGGCTGTCGTTTGCGCAATCTGCCGCCCTTTGCCCGCTATGCTGCGACCATGGCGGAGCCATCTTTCTCATCGTCTGCAAAGAACGGAATCGAACCCGGGCACGCGCTTACGGCGTCCCCCACGCGGGAGTCCGAGGCCCCGCAATTCCCGGAGCCCAAGCCCGCCGCCACGCAGGCTGGCCGCGACGGGATCGCACGGACCGTGCCCGAAACTCCGTGGATCGACGTCATGGGCGGGGCCTCGCGGGCGCAGATCAACGTGCTTGACCACGGCTTCATCGCGCTGGTGGACTGCATGCCGCGGCTGGTGCCACAGGGCCAGACCGTGGACGCCGCCATCGTCCAGGCCGCCCGCGTCTCCTACGGCCACGGCACCAAGAAAGTGAACGAAGACCGTGGCCTCATCCGCTACCTGCTCCGCCACCGCCACACGACGCCGTTTGAGATGGTGGAACTCAAGTTCCACGTCTGCATGCCCATCTTCGTGGCCCGCCAGTGGATCCGCCACCGCACCGCCAACGTCAACGAGTACTCCGCCCGCTACTCGATCCTGCGCGACCGCTTCTACACCCCCAACCTGGACCAGGTCCGCAAGCAGAGCACGGCCAACCGGCAGGGCGGCGAGGAGCTCTTCCGCGTCCATGACGATGCTCAGGAACTCAAGACGGCACAGGATTTTGTGAAGTATCTCGAGGACGTCGAGGGCTTCTATCAGCGATATCTGTCGCTGACCGAACAGGGTGTCAGCCGCGAGATGGCCCGCATCGGCCTTCCCGTCAATATGTACACCGAGTGGTACTGGAAGTGCGACCTCCACAACACCCTGCGGTTCCTGAGCCTCCGGATTGATTCGCACGCGCAGGCCGAGATCCGGGCCTTCGCCGAGGCCATGCTCCACTTGATCGAGCCCCTCGCCCCGTTCACGATCGAGGCGTGGCGTGATTACGACCTCGGCGCGATGCATCTGTCGCGGCTGGAAGTCGAGGCGCTGCGCAGAATGCTGAGCGGCGTGGACGCTTCGGCTGCGGCTCTGACTTCGGACAACTCCCGCGAGCGCTCGGAATGGGCGGCCAAGCTGGAAAAGCTCGGCGCTCACATCCGCGGGTGAGGCTTCGAACGCTGCAACTTGGCACCACTCGAACCGGCCCGCCCGCTCGATCGATCCTCGATCGGTCCTCAAGCGGCGAGAATGGGCTCGGATCAGCGGGCCACGTGTACGCGTCGGCGCGGAACACGGCGGTCCTTTCAGAATCCGAACGATCGTAGAAAAGGCCTTTTTTGAGGCCTTTTCCGTCTTTGGCGGATATCCCGACGAGTGAAACCCCGCGGGTTCGAACGAAAATGCGGCCTTTTCTTTCAACTTGGCTGGCAACGCGCAAATCCGGAGGCATGTTTGACACGGCACCCGCGAGCTGTTCGCGGAGCCAGTGGTTGTCTTCCAAACGTGACTTGTGAGGAGACTCGAAGATGAAGAGCATGATTGCTGCTGTTGCTGGTATCGCTGGTCTCGCGGCTGCCGCGAACGCTGCCTGGGGCCTGAAGTTTGAGGTGTGGAACGGCGCGACCTGGGTTTCCAGCGTTGACGCGACCCCGGGCGACACCGTGAAGTTCCGCTTCGGCGCGTACTTCGATGCCGGCACCCAGGTGACCACCGGCGCGGTCTCCGGCAACGCCCTCGCCCTGAACCGCTTCACCGGTTCGAACCAGTTCTCGAACTTCGGCGCTGGCGACTCGTTCCAGGCTCTCGTCCGCACCACCCCCAGCGGCAACGCCGCCCTCCTGCAGACCTCGGGTGGCACGATCGGCACGACGGCCATCACCAGCTTCGGTGGCCAGCTCCTGCTCGACCTGAGCGGCCTCGTCGGCAACCCCCAGACCTACATCCAGATCTACACCGGCGAGATCAAGCTCTCGGCTGGCAACGTCGCCACCCGCACCCTGGTCTTCAGCAACAAGACCTACGGCTCGGGCAGCACCAAGGGCCTGACCTTCTATCACGACGGCTCTCTGGACAACAAGCAGTCGGGCGAGCCCTCTGACGGCCGCGCTGACCTGACCGCCTCGATCAACGTCGTCCCGACCCCCGCCTCGCTGGCCCTCATCGGCCTCGGTGGCCTGGTCGCCGCCCGCCGCCGTCGCGCCTAAGCGACTCGGGCATCGCTGAGAACCCTGCGGCGAAAGCCGTACCAATCAGCAACCACGTGCATTCATCGTCCACCCCGATCTGCCGATCGGGGTGGATTCTTTTTTGCTTGCGCCGAGTAGCCCCGCGTGGGAAAACGATTGAAGTTTCCTGATCCGTAAACCCAGGACCCGCACGTCGTTAGACCGAAGCCTGAAACGCGATCAAAATACTACTTGACTGATTGTATTTTGTTTGGTATACTTCGTCCGGGGGCACGCTCCGGCGCGTGGTCGGTTTTGCTCCCAGTAATGAAAGGGGTGGGTTATGGCTTTGACCAATGTGGCGGCGATGTCGGTGCTTCCCGAGCGGCATTTCCTTGCGTTTGCGACCGGGTCGTCTTATTCACTCGACGACAACGGCAAGGCGATTGCGTATTTCCTGGCGCTCGCGCCGGGAGATCAGATCGATTCCGTGGGCCTGCGGGTTTACACCAAAACTGGGTCGCCGGGACCCAAGTTTGTCGTCGGCGTCGAAGGGGCATCGACGACGCAGGGCGAGCCCAGCGGCACTTACTTGACCGGTATCGATAACACGACCGCCGCTAAGTCTGCCGTGCTGGACAATTCGTTGTTACCGTCGTCCGGAATCGCTTGGATCTCGCTCGCGAATCCGTACAAGAACGCGGGAACGACCACCAAGTTTGTTGCCGTAACTGTGCGTCACGCCGGGAGCGGCACCGATTTCAGCGGCAGCGACAACTTCAGATTGGGTGTGATCGAGACCGATCCGATCTCGCAGGTGTTCTACCCGTTTGCGGCCACACTGGAGTCCGGTGATTGGTCGCAGCTAAAAGGTATCCCGGCGATCGCCGTTCGCGATTCCAGCCGCGGGTTCCTCGGCGGAACGAGTGGGATCATCTCCGAATCGCCCGAAGGTATCGACGCGACGGCCACGTATCCCGCTCGCGGTCTGGTTTGGAAGTCCGCGTACGGCTGTCGAATCTCGGCGGTCAATCTGAACCTCGGGTTCATCGACAACACCGCGGAGTTCCGGATCCGAGCCTATCGCAACGGTTCAGAGGTCCTCAACACCCCAGTCCTTGCCAAGGAATGCGAGTACGATGAGTTTGGCGGTGCCGATGCGTTCCTGACCATTCCGTTCTCACCGTTCGAGGTACGCGCCGGAGATGTCCTCCGTCTGGTCGTTCAAGCGACGGCGGGCACGCTCGTGGGCAGAAGCCTGGCCTTCGGATCGTCCGCCGATCGACTCGCTTTTACTCGAGGACTCGACATCCAGTCGACCAAGGCGACCTCGGCGTGGGCGTGGACCGACGACGACACCACGCTTTTCTCGATGACGCCCGTCATCGATCAAATCGATTTCCAGAGTGCGGCGATCACAGGCCCGGCGAAGAAGATCTCGGTGCGCTCCGGCCTCTCCGACTTCATCGCCAACGTGTTCGTGCCGAGCAACTCTTCACCAACCGGCAAAACGGATCTGGCGCACAACACGCCGAATCTCAAGGCCTTTTTCACGCGAAACACCGGCGCGGCGGCCACGGAGATCACGCTTGTCGACATGACGCTGGGAAGCTATACCTCCGGCGGCTTCAAGGAGATCAGCGACGCCGACATGCCGGGCTGGTATCAGTTCTGCATCCCCGATGCCGCGCTCGTCGCGGGTGCCGACAGCGTCGCCATCATGATCCGCGGCGCCGACGGCATGCTGCCCGTCACGCTCGAGATCGCGTTGGACGAAGAGGTCGTGCTGGCTCCCAAGGGTTTCAACAACCTCGGAGCACCCGCCGAGCCGACCAACACCACGCTGGCGACGCTCACCTGGCCAGAGCGACTGTGGTACGCCTCGCAGTGGGTCGTTGGCGGCCGCATCGACGATCGCGACGCCAAAACGCTCACCTTGTCTGACAACAGCGGCGATCCGAAGGCGTCCACGAATTACACGGATGTCGACGGCACGCTCACCATTCCCGCGTTCACTCTGACTGCCTGATCGGGCTCCCATTCAGAAAGGAGACAACACATGAGTATCGGAGCCATGAGCCCGATCGCTTCCGCCGCACCGACCAACCCGGTCGGTGCGTCACGGTCACGCGGCGGTCTCGCCCTCTCGGCGATCCGCGGCCTGGCCGGCCCGTTCGCGGTGGGCGATCAACAGGCGAGTTCCCCATCGGGGTTCGCCAAGTTCGCCGCCACACTCGCGACGCCCATCCTCGTGCTCTTTGGGCAGACCGACGCACTCGGCACCAGCCACGCGGCATGGGACGATCCGTCTGTGTGGGTGTGCAATCGAGCTTCCTTCCAACAGGGCTACTACGTCGTCGAGGGCTATCCCACCCTCCCGAGCGTCAGTTACTACAACGCCAACAACTCCGGATCCGGCGGTCCGAACTACGCGACCATCGTCACCTCCACCTACAAGCTCAACGTGACGCCGGAGCAGCTGCAAGCGAAGGTCGACGCGCACGCCGAGCGGGATGCTCAGGTGATCGCGAACTGCCTGCACCGACAAGGACTGATTCGGGGCAGAGGTCCGATCGGGAGCGGGCTGTACGGCGGCGCGTTCACACATCACGAACTCTTCACCGATGGCCTTTGGGAGAGCGGGACGGATCACTACTCATTCACCGCGTTGCTGAGGCATCCCGACGATGCAGCTCTCGTATCCCGGACGCAGAGCCTGAAAACCAGCGCGACCCCGACCTATCGGGCGGACACACCGACGACTCTGCTCAAGCTCTCGCCGACCGGCGGCATCGTGGGAGGAACGCTTCAGACGTCGGCCGGCCGAGCCGCGATCGAGGCCAACTCGATCGGGGCGCGTCCGGGCAACTTCCATCACCTCATCTGCACGAACGGCATCGCAGCGGCCAAGCAGTACGTCGACGCGCTGCGCGTCGCGCTCAAGGCCAAGTGCGACTCCTACGACCCGCCGGGCGGCGGACCGCCGGTGCAGCTCTGCTATCCCGCCTGCGTGCTGCACGATCTCGAGAACTTCTCCGGTCGCGCGGCATTTCATTCGAGTGGCTACATCAATCCGTCCACAGTTCAATACGAACCGGGTCTCTATGCGGACCCGCCGTCGACCGGAGCTGGCTACTACCTGACCGGGGCGCTCTGGCATGTGATGGGCGACTTCGGAAGCCCAAGTTCGACGTGGACAACGCCCCTTTACTACAAGGGGACGGGGTTTGACGTGCCTGTCTCGTACGCGAGTGCGATATCCGATGATCCGGTCCTCGAGCTCTACGCGAGCTACGCCCCCGCGCTTTCGGACTCCGCGTTTCCGAGGGGGGCGTACTCGCCCGAAGCGATCGATCTGCACTGGAATCGCGTCGTGTTCCAGGCTGCTGATCATGCCATCTACAAGGCCTTCAACGAGCCGTGGCTCGAGACGTTTCCGCTCGCGCAGTTCTCAAACTACGAGTTTGTGCTCGTACCCGATCAGGCCGAGCCGTACCAACGGCCATCGAGTTCGGGTGTGCGTTCCATTCAATCCGTGCTGCGTCAAAGCAAGCAGGCCCCTGTTTGCTACGGACGAGTGAGCGCGAGCGATCCGCTCGTCAAGGACATCAAGGACGCGGGGAACGAGACGGCCACGGCCGCGGCGGTGGCGGCGTGGAATGCGGCTTCGTTCAACGATGTCGTCACCGGAGTGCTCGACAAGATCGCGTCCGCAGAGACACGCGATGTCGATGCGTATGTCTACGGCGTCTACGAGCCGTGGCAGCTTCAGGGTGGCTTGACGGCGGACGGGCAGTGGGGCGGAGACGCGGCGTTCTTCAAGCAGCTCATCAAGGAGCTGCACCGCCGCAAGATCTACCGGTATGTCGTCTTCTCCGGCGATCTTGACAAAACCTACGACGCGTGGCTCGAAGCGTTGGCCGAGATCCGATCCGACGGGTCGGCCTGAGTGCACGATCGGCGTTGCGGCTGGTGAAGCGGTGCAGTCACGGCACCGATCGAATCTGCTCCGCCCGCTGCATTGCGGGCGGAGCGTATTTTTGCGCCGTCAGAGCCATACCACCGGAAAAGGCCCCATACAAAGTACGATTATCTGGACG
>DASVYC010000024.1:0-6685 GCA_036392375.1 Phycisphaerales bacterium | reverse complement strand
GTTGGTAGCCCAGCCGTCACCGAAGCCCGAGCCGGCCGGAGCGACGATGAGGTAGTACTCGCCGGCGGGCAGGACGCCCTCCTGGCCGCTGTACTGCACGCCGTTGTTCACGCCGGGGCGACGGGCCACGCCGTAGGAGATCTGGAAGGCGTTGTTCTCGTCGTTGCTGGGCGGGGTGTCGGGGCCGGAGCCGCGGCTCTCGCCGAAGTCAAACACGGCGGAGTTGGGGGTGTAGATGGCGAAGGAGACGGGAGCGTCCGAGCCTTCCGAGTCGATGTCGAGGAACGAGACGTTGGCGTAGTTCACATCGTTCTTGATGTTGAACTTGTACCACTTGAAGGGGTTGGCGGGGGTCAGCGTGCCGGTGAGGGAGCTGGTGCCGTCGGGCAGGAACCCGCCGCCGTCGTTGATGCTCTGGGCCGGGATCGGGGCCGGAGCCTCGACCGCGCCCGCGAAGCCGACGACAAAGCCCAGCGAGCGCTGGGTGGACAGGTAGCGGCGCTCGTTGATGTTGGGAGCCGTGCCCACGCCGCTGTTCACAAGCGACTGGCCCAGGAACGTGCCGCTGAACGTGGTGTCGCGGCCGTACTGGATGTGGGTGTAGCCCGGGCTGGCGGGGCTGCCGGCGGCGGCCAGGAAGGCCTCCGTCTGCGCACCGGCGGGCGGCTGGATGCCCGCGGTACCGGGGTTGGTGTCGATGTTCGTGGCCAGGGTGTTGGTGCCGAAGTAGAGGCTCACGCGGCTGGTCGTCTGGTTCACCTGCAGCAGGTTGGTGCTGGTGATCGGAGCGGTGCCGGGCGTGCCGGGCTCGACGTACGCGGCGGCGAGCACCAGGCCGGTGTCCCCCGCGGGCACGTCCACCTCGCTGGGCAGCGCGAAGAAGTTCGACACGCCGCCGAAGTTGGGGCACAGGTTGGTGTCGAAGCCCGTGACCGTGAGGGTGTAGTAGGGCGTCGCGTTGGGATCGATCATGCCGTTGCCATCGCCGCCGAAGCCGGCGAAGTTCACGTCCGAGGGACGGTAGTAGCTGTGGCGGATGTCCCACGAGGCCGTGCCGGCGCCGAGGAAGTAGTGATAGGTGGTGCCGGTCAGGACGCGGTCACCGGTGAACGACGGCTGGTAGGGGCCGCCGGCGAAGCTGATGTCTTCGAGGATGTACGAGCAGGTCGCCAGGGTGGTGCCCTGAGCGACGTTGGCCGAGTTGAGCGTGTTGGTCGTGTTGTCGTAGATGATCACGCTGATCGTGGCCCGGTCGCCGAACGTGCCCTGCGTCGCGTTCTGCTTGAACAGGAAGCTGTCCTTGCGATCGCCCAGGGCCTTGAGCGAACCCTGGCGCACCTTCATGTCAATCTCGTCCGCCATCGCCACCGAGGCGACCGCACCGCACGCACCCACGAGCAACAATCCGAGAGTCCTGGTCTTCATTCGAACACTCCTTCTGCCTCTGCCGGGTTCAGGCCCGGACGGCTCGGCACGGATCGTGCGAAAGTCGGGGCCACACAGCCCCATCCACCCTTCGCGCACAATCTGCGGCCCGTTGACCGCCTAAGCCACGGGCCGCTTTCACTTCGCCGATGTCGCCGCGACGGGGCCGGACTCGGCCCAATTGAACAAAACATGCGTCGCGTGATATCGCCAGCATATCTGATTCGGCACAAATGTGTTGTGTCATTTTGGCGGAGCACCAGAAAATCAGGGGCTTTCGCGAGAGAGTCGCCGCACAAGTTTCTTGTTGCTTTCACACTATTGTTCATTTAGATGTCGCTGCGTAGTTCTTGAGTAATGTTCTTCAAGATGTTTGTGCAAACACGCCGGGCTCGGTACACCGCGTGGTGGTCCGAGGCGGCGGCACCGCGACGACTTGCGTCACGACGCGCGCAATGAAAAGGGAGCCCTCGGAGGGCTCCCTTGATTGGGTGTCATTCCGCGTTCGCTTTCGCGGTTACGGGCACAGCAGAGCGTCGTACGCCGTCGAGAACTCGGCGAAGTCGCCGTCGTCGGTCAGGGTGTCGAGGTTGATGTCACCGACCAGATCGAGCAGGTTGTTGTAGGCACGGGCGAAGATCACGAAGTCGCTGTCGTCCACGCCGAAGTCGCCGTTGAAGTCAGCGGGGCAAGCCGGTGACGGGCCGCGGTTGTCGCTGTTCACGGTGATGGAGGCGGTGAGGTTGCTGCCGCGGGTGCTGCGGGCGCCCCAGCGATCGCTGGCGAACAGCGACGTGCCCAAGGTGACGGCCAGGTAGTACTCGTCGCTGGCGAGCGCCGAGCCGTTCTGGTTGTTGAGGGGCAAGCCCAGGTTGGTGTGACCGGCGTCGAGCGGAGCGGTGCCGCGCGACGCGCCGGTGCCGTACGAGAGCTGCGCGAACGTGCCCGAGCAACCCGACGGCCCGTCGCCGCCACCGTTGTTCCCGTTGTACCCCGCGCCGGCCCGTGAGATGCTGGTGGCGTTGGCGAGCACGCCGTTGTTGTTGTACAGCGCGAAGTTCCACTCACCGATGATCGACGAGCCGGGCTGGGTGACGTCGAGGAAGGTGACATCGCTCAGCGGGGTGACCTGGTCACGCTGATCGAACGCCCCAACGGTGGGGATGTTGTTGGTCAATCCCCAGCGGACCCACCCGATGCCGCGGGCCCGCACGGCGATGCTCGTCGCGACCTGAGGCCCGCCCAGCAGGATGCCCAGGTCGCCTCCGGTGGGAAGCGTGGGCGACACGGCCGGACCGGCCGGGACGGTGAGCTGGTTGTTCCCGTTGAGATTGAGCGAGAAGTTCACCGGGGCCGCGGGCACGACGGGCGTGATGTTCCAGCCGTCGCCAAAGCCCGTGCCGTTGAGAGCGACGACGAGGTAGTACTCGCCGGCGGGCATCGTGCCCTCCTGGCCGCTGTACTGCTCGCCGTTGTTGACGCCGGGGCGCCGGGCCACGCCGTAGGAGATCTGGAAGGCGTTGTTGCCGCCGGCGCTGGGCGGCGCGTCGGGCCCGGAGCCGCGGCTCTCGGCGACGTCGAAGACCTCGGAGTTAGGCGTGTAGATCGCGAATCGGACGGGCTGATCGGAGTTCTCGGTATCGATGTCGAGGAACGACGTGTTGGCGTAGTTGACGTCGTTCTTGACGTTGAACTTGTAGACGCGGTAGGGCGTGGCGGGCGTCAGCTGGTCGCTGACGTTGCTCGTGCCGTCGGGCAGGAAGCCGTTCCCTCCGTCGATGCTGACGCCGGCAATCGGAGCCGGCGCCTCGATCTCACCCTGGAGCAGGAAGACGTACGCCTGCGTCCGTGCATCGGAGATGTACCGTCGCTCGTTGCTGTTGGGAAACGCCGGACCGAGCGCGCTGTTCACCAGCGACTGACCAAGGAACGTCGCGTCGAAGCTGGAGTCGCGGCCGTACTGGGGGTGGCTGTACCCGGGGCTTGCGGGGCTGCCCGCGCTGGCGAGCGTGGCGAAGGACTGCGCGCCGGTGGTGGCGGTGTTGGGAGGAACGGGGTTGAGGAAGGCGTTGGTGTTGGTGCCGTAGAACACCGTCACGCGCGTGGTCGTGAGGTTCGTCTGGAAGAGGTTGGTGCTGGTGAGCGGCGCGGTGCCCGGCGTCCCGGGCTCGACGTATGCCATGTCGAGCATCAGCTCGGTATCACCCGCGGGCAACGTGACGGGGTTGGGGAACGCGGTCAAGCCGGAGATCGTGCGGAAGCCGGGGCAGATGTTGGTGTCAAAGCCGGTGATCGTGAGCGTGTAGTACGGGGATGCGGAGGGATCGACCATGCCCGAGCCGTCGCCGCTGAAGCCGGCGAAGTTGACCTGGTTGGGGCGATAAAACGAGAGCCGGATGTCCCACGCCGCGGTGCCCCCGGTGAGGCCGTAGCTGTAGCGCAGGTTGGAGAGCGTGCGCGTCCCGGTGTACGACGGACCGTAGACGCCGGTGCCGAAGCTGATGTCCTCGAGGATGTGGGAGCAGTTGCCCAGCGAGGTGCGGTTGAACGACAGCACGTTGGTCGCGTTGTCGAAGACGTTGACGCTGATGGTGGCGCGATCGCCGAAGGCCGAGCTTCGGGCCCGGGCGACCATCTCGTACGGATCGCGGCGGGTCGCGAGATCCTGGTCCGCCGCGCTGTTGGCGCGGACGTCGATCTCGTCCGCCCACGCGGCGGGCGCCACCGTGCCGCACACGCCGATCAACACCAATGCCGAAGACTTGAACATGCGCATCTCCTTCCATCACACCCGAGGCACGTTGCGTGATCGCAGCCCAGCGCCGCGCACGCTGTATCCGAATGCCCGCGACCGGCCACGCCGCAACGCGGCGAACCCGGATCGGGGGATGGGTTTGAGGCTACAAAGAAGACACGCCGATCCAAAGAACGGCACGATGTCTCTGCAAAAATAAAAACCACGAGACGAAAACGTCTCTGATGATGTTTCTGCAAACACGGTCGCGGGGTTTCTGCCCCGCTCTCCCTCGGTGATTACTTCACTGCGAGCGTCGGGGGAGGGGGGCGAAATCGCAGCGCGTCACGTGGGGCTTACGGGCAGATCAGCGCCTCGTACGCCCCCGCAAAGATCACGAAGTCCGCGTCGTCCACGAACAGATCGGTGTTGAGGTCCGACGGACAGCCAACGGGCATGGATGGATCACCGCAATCGAGCAGCTCGTACGCCGCCGCGAAGATCACGAAGTCCGCGTCGTCCACAAACGTGTCGGCGTTGAGATCACCCGGGCACGAAGCCTGAATCGTCCCCAGCACCGTCAGCGTCAGCGAAGGCCGCGCGATCGCACCGGGCAGGTTCTGATCGCTGGTCGCGATCGTGTACACCACCTGGTACGTGCCCGCCGCCTGCGAGCTGTCGAACGACACCTGCCCCGCCAGCGACGAACCAGCCGCGATGTTCAGCGTGGGCGCGAGCGTCGTCGAGATCACCGAGGTCGAGCTCAGCGGCGTCGCCGCTACGCCGATCGAGTCCGCATCCAGCTTGCTCGTCACCGACGCCGGGAAGCTGACCGCCCGGTTGAACACGCTCGCGGGCTGCATGTACGTCCCGCTGTTGCGGCTCACGGTCCCGAAGTCGATGGTCTGGCTGAACACCGCTGAACCGGCGCTGAGCGAGGGCGAGGCGTGATCCAGGATCGTCGCGCTCACGTTGATCGTGTCGTTGCCGTCGGCGGCCCCGAAGCCCGGGCCCTGGGTGGTGAGGTCGGTGTTGTCAACGGTGATGGTGCCGGTGTAATTGCCCACGCCGCTGGTCGTGACGCCGACCGTCAAGTTCCGCGACTGCGGGTTGTACGCGAAGGCCTTGCGGGGTCCGCTGAAGTTCGAGGTTGCGGCACCCGACACCGTCACGTCATAGGTCGTGGGCGTGAAGCCGCTCTTGTTGAGCGTGACGTTCTGGGTCGTGAACGCGGGGGCGCCGATGATCACCGGTCCGAAGACGACGTTCTGCGAGCTCGAACCATCGCTCGCCGCCGAGCCGCCGACGTAGAGCGTCGAGTTGTTGGGCTGCGTCCCCCAGATCGCCCAGACGAACTCGGGACGATCCACGAACGCGTTGCGGTTGTTCTGGTAGTACGTGGGGTTCAGGGCCTGCGAGTACACCGTCTGGTTGCGCAGCCGCTCGCGCTCATCCACCGGGTTCTCAAAGTGCCAGGCGAGCAGGTAGCTGAGCTTGCCCATCTTGCTGATGCCGCTGCCCCAGCCCGAGTCGGTGAGCAGGAAGTTGCCGGTGGTGATGGATCCGCTGGCATCGCCGTAGCGGGTGGCGGCGTAGAACATCGCGCGGGCCATCTCGCCGCGGTACTGGATCGGGGAGCCGGCCATGGTGGGGTCCCACTGGCTGGAGTTGTCCAGGCCGTAGGGCTCGTTGCCGCGGGAGCTGTTGACGCCCGGGTTGCAGGGCCGGAGCATGTGCAGATCGGAGTACTGCGGGGCGCTGGTGGAGGTGTTGCCGTAGGACTCGGGCCAGGTGTGCTCGCGGTTCCAGGTGGCGCCGGAGTCCCACGTGCTGGGCACGGACTGGGCGTTGTAGACAAGAATCACATTGCTGGGGTTGTTGGGATCGCGGTCGGTGACGGGCAGCGCGAAGCGTGCGTCGCCGTAGGAGCGGCTGATGAAGCCAACCCCGAGCAGCGTGCGCAAATTGGCCTTCAGCGTGGTGCCGGTTCCGGTGGCGGCGTTGTAATAGCCCGCGGGCGGGTCGTAGGCATCCGCACGCGCGACACCCGAGGCAAGCACCAGCGCCAACGCACAGGAAACCACTTGTGCGGACGCAACAGCAAATCCACGATGCATCATCGGAATCCCTCTCCACTCTCGCGGGGCACGAACAGACATGTCCATTGTTTCCGACGGGGGCGAAAAAGAGAAGCGACAATTCGAGTAATCATCGAAACTTGATGTTCTGGCGATCCGCCGACGGCCCGAGAACGGGACGCGAAACGCGGGAGCGGGAGGCCGGTCCGGAAAAGAAAGAGGCCCCCTGTCGGGGGCCTCTTCGGAGTCACTTGAGACGCCGATCAGACGGACCTGATCAGCTCCCTTGCCGTGATGCGAGCATTACGGGCAGAGGAGGGCGTCGTAGGCCGTGGAGAACTCGGCGAAGTCGCTGTCGTCGGTGAGGGTATCGAGGTTGATATCGCCGACGAGGTCGATGAGGTTGTTGTAGGCACGGGCGAAGATCACGAAGTCGCTGTCGTCCACG
>DASVYC010000023.1:0-11819 GCA_036392375.1 Phycisphaerales bacterium | reverse complement strand
CCTAAATCCGTATAACGGTTTAGCAAACCGTCGCCTTCAGCCTCTCGGCCACCTCTCCGGCGAGGGTCTACAGGATAGCAGGTGCATCGGCCGGAGTCTTGCCGGGGGTGGCAGCCGCGGGGCGATCAAAAACCACGGCGGCCTGTCGCGACGGAGTCGGGCCGCGAGCAGGCCGCCTGGTTGCACTTCGCCGCTCACCACCGGGGGAGTCGAGAAGGCTTGTGGGCATCGTGAGGGGTGGTGGTTGTGGGGTGGTGAGGGGCAACAGTCCCGGCCCGCGGGGCTGTGAACAGCGGGGCCGCGGGCCGGTTGGGGTGGGGCGCGGGGGGGCCCCACCGAAGCGTGGTTTATTCCGCGTTCCCCTCGTTGTGACGCTTCTCGAGGAGCGAACGCAGGTAGTCGTTCTCGCGCCGCGTGGCTTCCAGATCGAAGACGAGGTACTTGACGCTCAGGCGCAGGTAGTCGAGCGATTCCTGAAGCTCGCCGATGGTCTGACGCATCTTGTCGTGGCGGTTCTTGGTCTCGCCGGCCAGCGCCTGGAGCGGGGCACGCTGATCCTCGGGTAGCTCGCCGATCTGGGCGACCAGTTCCGTCAGTTTCTTCTGGAAGTCCTGCTCGTTCATGATCTCTCTCCCTCTCTGAAGTTGAGCGGCGGGTCCGTCCTGCCGCGTCGCATGGCGACAGGAGGAGAGATGGCAACGGGTGGGCCAGAGCGGGACGGAGTGAGAGGTGAGGGGTGAGGTCTGAGAAAAGACATCACGGCGCACGATGGCGTGCGATTGGTAGAGAAATCGATTGTGGTGGGGGATCGGCGGCGGTCCGTCTGTGACGGGTGTCGCCTGGGGTCAACGATCGATGTCGATGCGGCGCAGCGCGGCCTTGGCTTCGGGACGGGCGGCGGCGAGGACTGCGGCCAGTGCCGCCGGGTCTTGCTTCTTGAGTTCCTTCAGCGTCTTGCGGGCGTGGGTGTCGAGGTTCTGGCGGAAGCGGCTGAACAGTGTTTCCAGCTCGTGCCGGTTGAAGCGGCTGAGCGGGTCGCGCAGGCCCGATTGCATCATCGCCCAGTCGAGCAGCGAAGCCCCTTGGGGAGAGAAGCGGTAGAGGTCAAGTGTCGCGGTGGCTCGCTTGGTGAGCGACACGAACGGGTCGTTGGCCGGCTCGGGGATCTTGAGGAAGGTCTCCTCGGTGGCGGCTTTGGATTCGAGCTTGAGCAGTTCGTCGGTCGCGGGCGTGGCGGGCATGGTTCCTTCCGGGCTGTTGCGTATCGAGCTGCGGTCGAAACCACCGCGGTCGAAGGTGGTGTCGGTGGCGGGGGCTAGGTTGGCGAAGGCGGTGCTGATGGTCTTGCTGCCGACCTTGTCGAAACGGACGGTCAGGCGCTGGCAGCGGACGCCCTCGTGGACGAGGGACTGGGCGGCGGTGACGACGCCAACGCCCCACTCCGGGCAAGCGGTGTGGCGAACCTTGGCTCCGATGTCCCAATCACGCACGGTCGGCGGCACGGTCTGGCACGTCCATTGAGCAGGCTCGCGCTGGCTTGACGCGTCCTACGAGCCACCCGCCCGGCGACAGGCCCGGCGGGCAACGCATACGCGGCCTACACTTGTGTTCCCCGAAACCGATCGCTTCTCGCCGCCCGCTTCGGACCCTCCTCCACCTTCCGCGGAGGACGCTGCTCCCGAGCAACGCGTAGGGCTCGAATCGGGGCGACGGCCGCTGATCGATTCGTCCGGATCATGATAGTGGATCCCGCCGGATCACGCCAGAGGTTGTTGACAACTTTGCTCCACACGGTTCCTGGTCGCTTGAACGTCCGGTTCCGTCCTGAGGGGAGAGGTCGGGGTCGACCGGGTTCTCCCGTTCCGAATGGTTCTTACGCAAGGATCGCAGCACGCATGATCGAAGCCCTCAAGAGCGACGCCATCGTCAACAAAGTCGGCGGCCGGTTCAAGCTCACCGCGCTCATCCAGCGCCGTCTGGGCGAGTTGATGGAAGGCCACCGCCCGCTCGTGGAGCGCAACGGCCGCACCGATCTGGAGATCGTGGTCGAGGAGATCATGACCGACAAGATCGGGCTGGATTTCGAGAACGCGTCGCTGGTTGAGACCAAGAGCGTCAACGCGGGTTCCGACTCGCTGCTGTGAAGCCGCGGGTTCGTGGTGCCTTGCCTGTGTGACGACGCTGTACCGCCGGTTCCCGGCCCAACTGCACCCGACTCGGAGCCGCCCGCATGGCCCGCAAGCCAGCCCCGCGCCGAACCGCCGCGCACGCACCGGCGTCCTTGGACGGGGCGCGTGGCGCACCGGATGATCCGAGTACGCTTGCGCCCGTCTTTCGTGGCAAGCGTGTGTTCGTGGGTGTGACCGGCGGCATCGCGGCGTACAAGGCCTGTCACTTGGTCAGCCGGCTTGCGCAGGCGGGGGCGGAGGTCACGGTCGCGATGACGGAGGCGGCGACGCGGTTCGTGACGCCGCTGACGTTCCAGGCGTTGTCGGGCCGCCCGGTGTACACCTCGGCGTGGGAGCACATCGAGTCGCACGACCCGCAGCACGTATCGCTGGCCCGTGAGGCGACGGTGGCGATTGTCGCCCCGGCGACGATGGACTGCATGGCCAAGCTGGCGTCGGGTCGCACCGACGATGTGGTGACGCTGATTCTCTCGGCGATGGATCGTTCCAAGACGCCGGTGTTCCTGGCTCCCTCGATGAACGACGCGATGTGGAACCAGCCCAGCACGCAGCGGAACGTCCGCCAACTGGTGGACGACGGGTTTCACCTGATCGGACCAGGCGAGGGGTGGCAGGCCTGCCGCACGGTGGGCGCGGGGCGGATGACCGAACCGTCGCAGATCCTGGAGATCGTCACGGAGACGCTGCGGCTGCGGAGCGATGGCCGTCCCGGGGCGCACCCGCGGCGACGCAGCAAGCGGCGCGGGACCTGAGGAACCTCGTACGATTCCGGACCTGCAATTGAACCCAGGGCCTGTGTTGACCGAACGCATCCAAGGCCGAAGGATTGCTTCCCAAAGTTCGCCTGCCCTTCGGAGAGGTGACAGAGCGGTTGAACGTACCGGTTTCGAAAACCGGCAGAGCGCGTAAGCGTTCTCGGGAGTTCGAATCTCCCCCTCTCCGCTTCACGGCGGATCCCGGTGACGGGGTCCGCCGTTTTCGTTTGGTGGGCGTGTCGGCTGCTTCAGGCGCGGACGGCCTCGGCGACGAGCTGGATGTTGCGGATCCATGGGCGGCCGGTGGTGCCGCCGTCGTGGCGGTCGATGGCGTGGAGTTCCGGACGGGTGCTGTGCCCGAAGCTCTCGCGGGTGACGCCGCGGAACCCGGCGGATTCGAGCTGGAGTTGCAGGGTCTGGAAGTCGTAGATGAACTGGTGGCCGTCGAGGCGGTTGCCGAAGTTGAAGAGCATGGCGGGGGTGAGGAAGCGGCGGCTCTCGGCCGCGTGACGGTCGCCAAGCCAGCGGCGCTTGTGCTTCATGAAGGTCTCGGGGTCGGTTGGCTGCTGATCGCCGAGGTAGATGCGGGCCTCTTGCGCGAGGTCAGGGGTCACGACGCGCACCACGCCTCCGGGCTTGAGGATGCGGGCCCACTCGCAGGCCATCTTGAATCCGTCGTCGAGAGTGAAGTGTTCGTAGAAGTGCTCGGAGAACACGAGATCGCAGGACGCGTCGGGGATCGCGGCGAGGGCCTCGAAGACATCGAGCGGTATGACGGCAGAATCAGGCGGGGCGTCGTACCACCGGCCGTCGCCGCCGTCGATGTTTGTCCAGCCAGCGAGCGGGTGGGGGCCGCAGCCGAGGTTGATCTTGCCGTTGCATTCGCGGGCGAGGCGTGCGAGGGCGGCCTCGCGGCGGGCCTCGATCGCCGCGGCGTCGTCGCGCACCAGCGGGGCGTAGACGCGGAGAATCTCGGCGCTCCCGGCCCAGGCGGCAGCCTGTGCCGCGAGGGCCATCTCGGCGCCGTCGGAAGAGATCAGCACGGCGTCGAGACCGGTCGCTGCGGCGGTGGGCCGGATGTCGAGGCCGAGCACGCGGCCTTGTTTGGAGTCGTCGAGCACCGCGGCGAGTTGCACGCCGCTCTCGGTGAACAGGGTGGGGCGCAGACGAGCCGTGTGCCGGCCGGCGGGGAAGACGCCAATGCGTCGTAGCCCGCGGCGGGCCGCATCGCGGAGGGTGCGCTCGATCATCGCGTGCTGAACCTCCGGAGGCAGGGCCGCGGGCGGGACGGTGTAGTGCTGCGGGTTGTCGGCGGAGGCCCGCGATGAGGCGGCAGCGGCTGTCAGAGTGGTGGTGGTCATGGTGTTCTCTTTCATCGCGTGTGGAGCGGGAACTTGGGTGGTCAGCGGAGCAGCGACCACGCGCACGGTTCGCCCCGGGACGCGGCCAGCAGTCCTTTACGCCACAAGAAGCGTTTCAGCAGCAGCCAGGAATCGGCGAGCGACGCCAGGACTGTTTCTGTCGAGGGGTGGGTCGGGAGCGGCTCGGCTTGGGCGAGCGCGAGAAACCGGGACTGCACACGGATCGCGTCGCGGGCCTCACGCTCCAGGGAGCGCTCGGCGTGATCGATCTCGGAGCGGCTCTGGATGTCGCGACCGAAGAGTTCTCGTGCGAACTCGGGGTTGCATCCCGCGTAGACCCACGCGGAGCGACCCAACAGATACTCGCGTTTGAGGACCTCTTCCGGTGTGTAGCGGTGGTCGTGGACGACGCCTGCGGCGGGTTCCAGGCGTAGGGCCGCGCCGCGGCGAGTGAGCCGGTGCGCGAGCTCGATGTCGTCGTAGCCGTAAACGTCTTGCACGTCGGGGAATCCGCCGTGTTCGCGTGCGAACGCGGTGGGAGCGGACATGTTGAGGCCGTAGCAGTCGCGGTAGGTGGGAGGGCGGTCGGTGGGAGGATGGAAGAAGATCAAGTTGGTGTGCTGCACGATCTGGTCGAAGAGCGTGGGAGACTCGACGGGCTTCCACGCGGCGGAACCGGCGACGACGCAGAGCTCGCGGTCATGGCATTCGATGTGGCATTGCAGAAGATCGGGGGCGGCGTGGACGTCGTCGTTGAGCGAGAGGAACAGGCGGCCACGGACTTCGTGCAACATGCGGCGGCGGACCGCGATATATCCGAGTTTCGGGTAGTGCACGAGGCGGACGGCGGCGCGGATCGAATCGGGGATCTCGTGGGCGGGGATAGCGCCCTCGCCGCCGTCGACGCCGACGATGATCTCGAAGCGAGCCCGGGTCTGCTGAACCGCGAGAGATTCAAGGCAGCGGCGGAGCTTGTCCGGCCGGCGGTACGTCGGGATGAGCACGCTCAGGTCCACGCCACCGACTATCGGCGATCGCGAGCACGGCGTTGCAGAGCACGGGGTGCGGGGTTTCCAAACGTGGTTCAACGTCGATCAGCATCGCGGTGCGATCGTCGTGTCGTCGCGGTCGTGCGGGTTTTCTGGTGCCCGTCTGACGGACGGAAAACTGTGTCCGGACCGCAAAAACGGCCGATACGGCGTCTTCAGAGTCGTGGCAGATGGGACGCAGAGATGGGGAGGAGATCGGGTCGATCGTGGGTAGAGACACACCGCTCATGCCGCAGCAGCAACGGGACGAGGTTGAGCCTCGAGTGATGTTCATGGCGTCGGAGCGGCGCTCGTACCACTTTGCGGATGCGCCCCGGATGTTGGAGTCGATGGGGCTCGGGGTGGCGATGGAAACCCTGCAGCCGCACGTCCCACTGACGCTCACGCAGAGCATGGCGACGAGCGCGGACCTGATCGTGCACACGGAGAGCGTGTCGGGGTGCGCGACGGGTGTCCGGTTGGCAGCGGCCCGCTACGGATCTTCGCTGGCGCTGCTGATGGACGGCGTGGTGGAGTACGCGAACACGTTCATCAACTCCAACGTCGGGCCGGCCTTTCTGCGGCCGGCGCCGGGTGCGACGGTTTTCTGTGCCGGGCGTCACGATCGGCTGCTGCTGCGGACGCTCGGCAACGAGGCGGTGAGCTGCGGCCTTCCCCGGCTGGACCGGTTTGAGAGAGAGTTCGCGGCGGCGTCGGTTGGACGCGAGCCGCGGGGCGTGCTGATCGCGACCGCCAACAACCCCGCGTTCACCTTCAGCGGGCGGGCCCGTGTGCTCGAGACGCTTGACTCAATCCGATCGGCGCTTCGGCGTCGCGGGATCTCGGCCCGATGGCGGATCGCCGACGGGCTTGCTGACGAACTGGGTGTTCCGAAAGACGACTTGCCGCTGGGCGAAAGTCTGGCGTTGGTGAGCGCGGTGGTGACCACGGCGTCGACGCTGGCGTTCGAGGCGATGCTGGCCGGCAAGCCGACGGCGGTGCTGCATCCGCATCCGTGGCCCTTGTGGCTGCCGTGCGCGTGGATCCATCGGGGCGTCGCGTTTCACGGGTTTGAGGACGATATCGAGCGGGTGCACGCGCTCCGGGGCGCGGACGCGCCGGCGAACGCGGCGGCGGAACGGTCGCTTCAGGCGATTCGCCGGGGCGTGGAGCCGCTGACGACGGTATCGGCCGGGGATCTGCTCGACAGCGTTCTGTCGCCCTCGCGGTCGATGCTGGAGTTGCAGCGGCGTTCGCTGGCGGGGGCAATCCGGCCTGAGGCGTGTCGGCGGCTGGCGGTGGCGTGCGCGAGGATCGCGCGGCGCGAGCGAGCGAACGGTCGCGTTCGTCTCGCGGGGTTGGAGCCGGTGAGCCGCAAATCGATCCGACCCAAGCCTGCGGGCGTGGTGCGGGTAGTGAGCCTGGTCAACTCGCACAATTCCAGCGTGGGCGGCGTCGCGGCGTGGTCGGAGCGGATGGAACGGCACTTTGCGTCGGAACAAGTTTGCAATCAACCCCGCATCGATTGGCACACCGTGCTGATCGGTCCCGACGAGCCCGCGGCGATCGAGCGGATTGCGGATCGTCCGAATGCGCACACGTGCGTGATCGATCCCACGGCGGCGATTCCTGCCCAGTCCGAGCCGGTGTGCCTCCTGCTGCGGGAGCTGGGGGCCGATGTGGTGCTGCCGAATTACAGCGATCTGTCCTACTACGCGGCGCTGCGGGAGCGGGAGCGAACCGGGCGGGCGTGCCGCGTGGTGGCGGCGGCCCACACCAACGACAGCTATTACCGCACGCTGATATCAACGCACGAGTGGGACGGCGCCGTGGCGGTGAGCGATGCCTGCGCACAGTGGCTGCGTCCGCTGGCGGACGCGCGGCCATTCCGGGTGGTGGTGTACGGCGTCCCGTCGGCTCCATTCGCGCGGGTCCTTCCGGAGTCGCGGCTGCGGCTCGCGTATGTCGGGCGGATGGTGGAGGCCCAGAAGCGAGTGAGCGATCTGCTCGTGCTTCTCGAGGCGCTGGACGAATTGGGTGTTGATTATGAGTTCGACATCGTGGGTGACGGCGATGCGCTCCCGCTTTGGCAGCGGCGGCTGGGGATGCGGACGCCGCGGGGCGCGGTGCGCATCCACGGGGCACGGCCGCTCGACTGGGTGCAGCGGTTCTGGCCCCGCGTGGATGTGAACGTGCTGGTCTCGGATTCGGAGGGCACGAGCATCTCGATGCTCGAATCGATGGCCCACGGCGTGATCCCGTGCGTGACGGCGGTGGACGCGGGCGTGACCGACATCGTCCGCGACGGCGTGAACGGGATCACCGTGCCGGTGGGTGACATGGCCTTGATGGCACGGCGGCTGGCTGCGATCGCGTCCGACGTCGGGGCGCGGAGCGCGATGGCGGCGTCGGCGCGGCGGACGATCTGCGACAAGGGGCTCACGGTCGAGGCGTGCGCGGCGGCTTGGCGTGAGTTATTCACCGAGGTGCTGGCGACGCCCGCGTCGGGCCCGGAGGTCAAGGCGGCCAGCTCGCCAGGGGTGGCCATCGGGAAGCCCGATCGGCCGCGCTGGTACGAGGAGTGGGAGAGCGGGATTCGCACGATCTTTGATCGACTGGTCGGTTCCGGGCACCGCCGCATCGCCGGGTTCGTCGGAGGCGAGGTGCGGCGTTGGAGCGTGGAGTGGC
This sequence comes from Phycisphaerales bacterium, assembly GCA_036392375.1. Lineage (GTDB taxonomy): Bacteria > Planctomycetota > Phycisphaerae > Phycisphaerales > UBA1924 > JAFEBO01. The sequence goes on along the minus strand of DASVYC010000023.1, from coordinate 3,798 downwards.
TCACGAGCCAGCCGCAGCACTTCTGCGGCTTTGTGCATCCGCGGGCCGGCGACCGCGCGACCATGTTCGGGGCACCGTGCATCAACACCCGCGACGCGGCCGACGGGGCCGTGGACGCCGTCATCCTGTTCGCGCCCTATCCGGATTTGGAGGGATACGTCGCGACGCACGAGCTGCGGCGGCGGGGCGTGACGATCGAGCCGCCGATCACCGATCCGCTCCTCGCCGACGGCGTGGACGCGATCTGCGAGCAGGCCAAGCAGTTCCTGGAGCGGAAGGCGAAGATCACAACGACTTGCCGTCGGACGCTCTTCACGGAGGCGACGCGGATCCTCAGCGTGGCGCTGGCGGTGCGGGTCGAAGAGCGGCCGGAGCTCTTGGTGCTCAAAGGGGACGAGATCGACTTTGCCGATTACGCCGCATCGCGGCCGTGGCGAGATCAGGGGACGGTGGTGCGTTCGCTGCGTTTCTCGGAAGCGGAGCTGTCCTCGCCGGAGCGGTACTCGGAGATCGTCGATGCGCTGGAGGAGCACCAGACGTTTGCGATTTACGGCGCGGGGCGGCACACCGAGCGGCTGCTCGAGCACGCGAGCGCCCGGCGGCGTCCGGAGTGCATCGTGGACGATCGGGCGAGCGGGCCGCGGGCTCTGGGAACGATCCCTATCGTTCCGCCTGCGGAGCTGGACGCCCGGCCGCCGCACACGGTCATTTTGTCGTCCACTCGCTTCGAGAACGAGATGTGGGAGCGCACGCAGGCGTGGCGGGAACGCGGGATCCGCGTCGTACGGCTGTATGCTCCGCGGCAGGCTGTTGCTGTGTGAGCGGGCGCTCGGTCGATAGAGCATCATGGTTGCGCCCGAAGATCGGCCCACAGCACCCGTGATCCGCCTGGACGTCGTTCCGGGCATGTCGAGGGGCGCAGACGGCCGCATCCGTGGGATCGTGACGGGCGTGACCGATGCCGATGCAATCGATCGGATTGTGGCGCTAGCGCCGCCCGCTCCCGATGGGCAGGCGGCGACGATCTATGTGATCGATGGCGAGGGGGCGTGCGGCGGCGGGTGGATGGCGGGGAGGTCTTGGCAGGGGCGGGTGCGCGTGTTCTCGGGTGCAGACGCTGGAGCGGAGTTTCTGCGATCCCGGACCGAGCGGCTGGAGTGCTCGCTGCCGGATCACGTCGCGACGTGCCTGGATGGTGAGCGGCCGCTCGGCGCTGCGGTGATCGTCGGGCTTCAAGGGCTCGCACACAGGCAAGCCACGCGGCTCACGGAGCTGGCGGGGAGCCTGGCGGCGACGTGGCGATCACGCGGCATGGAGCACTGGCGGGCGCGATACGCCGAGATTCAAGAGCGTTCGGACGCGCGGGTGCTCGTCATCACATCGCGGTATTCCACATTCGTTCGTTACTCGGCGGAGGACCTGGTTCAAGGCATCAACGCCTTGGGGCATCGCGCGACGCTGCTGATGGAGCCCGAGGACGGGGAGACCCTGACGGGGATCGCGTACCTGCAGGCGATCGTCGAGACCGACCCGGACTTGATCGTGCAGATCAACTACCCGCGTTGGACGATGGGGGCGGCGGTGCCGCAGGGCTGGCCGCATGTGTGCTGGGTGCAGGACGCGATGCCGCATTTGTTTCAGGGCGCCGGATCGGCGGGGCCGCTCGACTTTGTCGTGGGGCATCTGTACAAGGACGCGATGGCGCGGGCGGGCTACCGACCGGAGCAGATGCTGTCGCACCGCGTCGGCGTCTCGGAGCGCAAGTTTCATCCTGGGCGGACGGAGCCGGACCCGCGATTTGCATGCGACGTCGCGTACGTGAGCCATCGGGCGGAGACGGCTGACGCGTTCCTGGAGCGGTTCTGCCGCGAGTCGGGTCTGCCAGCGTCCGCCCGGCCGGCGATCGATGCGGCTCGTCAGGAGATCGAATCGATCGTGGCCCGGTGGCCCGAGTTGCCGGCGGCCGACCTCTTGCCGGGTGTGGCGGCCTCGCTCGCCCGGGCGATGGGGCGTGGCGACGATCCTCGGTCGGTCGAGCTCCTCTCGCACCGGCTGGTGCGTCCGTACGCCGAGCAGCGGCTGCGGCACGAGACGCTGGAGTGGGCCTCGGCGGTGTGCGGCAGAAACGGGCTGACGCTGCGGATCTTCGGCAACGGCTGGGAGCGGCATCCCACACTGGCGAGGCACGCCGGCGGGCCGATCGTGCACGGCGAGGATCTGCGGCGGTGCTACCAGCTCGCGGGAACGCACCTGCACGCGTCGATAGACGGGGGCGGGCATCAGCGGATCGCCGAGTGCGCGATGTCGGGCGGGATGCCGATCTGTCGCCGCTCGTGGTCGGAACTCTTCTTCGCGGACTGGATCGCGGCCCGAGAGTTCATGCTTGAGAATCGGCCGTTTGACGTGTGCTATGTGCCTTGGCGGCGGCACGCCCACATCGTCGCGGATCACCCGTCGCTGCTGCGGCTGATACGCAACCGCGATCGCATGGGCCACAACCCGCACGGCTGGGATCACGCCCGGCTGCCGGGGTTGTTCGCGCTGACGGATCACGCGGAGCCTTCGCAGTTCGCGTCGGTGATCCCCGAGCCGCACATGCGATCGCTCGCGATCTTCAGCGATCCAATCGAGGCGACGTTCTCGACGCCCGAGGAGCTGGAGGACCGCATACTCAAGGCCTCCGAGCGCGGCTCGTGGCGGGAGCAGATGAGCGCGAGCATGGCGCGGCGGGCCAGCGAGTGCTTCGGCGTGTCCCGGTTTGTCGAGCGGGTGCTGGGGTTCGTGTCCGCCGCCCTCGTGCATGAGCGGCGCGATGCGACGCCCCCAGTTGGATCACAGGTTGGACCGCAGGTTGGGTCGCAAGTGGGGTTACAAGTGGGCCGTTGAGAGCCGACAAGAAAGACGTGCCGCCGACCGGGAGTCGGCGGCACATCGCTGTGGATCAGAAGGCTTGTTGAACCGAACTCTCGTTACTTGGTCGCCTCTTCCTTCGGGGCGGCTTCCTTCTTGGGCTCAAGGTCGCCGGCCTGGATCTCGACGAACGCCAGGCCCGACATGCGGCGCTTGACGGCGTCGTTGATCTGCTGCACGCTGAGGCCGTCGATCTTGTCGAGGCGGTCGGCGTCCCATTTCATGGTGCGGTTGAGGTACATGCCGTTGGTGAGGCTGGTGGCGATGTAGTCGTCGTCGTTGAGGTTGGTCATGAAGTCGAGGCGGTAGGACTTCTTGGCCTCGCTCAGCTCCTTTTCGTCCACGCCGCTCTCGATCCAGCGGGTCATCTCTTCCTTCATGGCGTCGGCGGCCTTGCCGGCGTTCTGCTTGGCGCAGATCGCGAACGCGAAGAGGTTGCTCACGGGATCGAGCGGGTTGGCCTGCATGCCGGCACCGGCGCCGTACGAGAGGCCTTCCTTCTGACGAAGACGGTCGAGCATGCGGCTCTTGGCGCCGCCACCGAGGATGTAGGACGCGATCTGCAACGCGGGAGCGTCGTCATCGAGCTCTGACATCTTGAACGCGGTCGCCATGCCGACCATGGCCATGGGTTTGTCGGGCGTGTTGATCTTCTTGACGCCCGACTCGTTGGCGACGAACGGCCGCTCGAGGCGTTTGAACGGCTTCTTGACCGCCCAGCCGTCGAAGGCCTGGCGGAAAGCGCCGGTGAGCGCGGCCTGGTCGAACTCGCCGACCGCGGCAACCTGCACGCTTGCCGGGCCGACCTGCTCCTGGTAGAGCGACTTGATCTGATCGAGCGTCAGGGCCTTGGTCTCGGCGAGGCGTTCCTCCATCGAGGGGACATAG
>DASVYC010000022.1:0-5980 GCA_036392375.1 Phycisphaerales bacterium | reverse complement strand
ACCATCCGCCATATGCATTAGCGGACCGAGGCGTCCACACGCAACAAAGTCCGCAGCGCACCTGCATCCCACCTAAAGGTCGCCTGAGAACCCTCTTAGATGAACATACTCGCCACCGCGCCGGTCATCCAGCACGCCAGGGCGCCCGCCACCATCGCCCGCGGCGCCAGTGCCGCCAGGTCGCTCCGCCGCTCGGGCGCGAGGGCCGACAGCCCGCCGATCTGGATACCGATCGACGCCACGTTCGCGAACCCGCACAGCGCATAGGTCACGATCTGGGCGCTGCGGGGCGAGAGCGTGCCCGCCTCCATCGCCGCAGTCAGCTTCGTGTACGCGACAAACTCCGTCGCGATCACCTGCGTCCCGAGCAGCCCGCCCACCTGCTGCGCTTCCGACCACGGGACGCCCATCGACCACGCGACCGGCGACAGCGCCCAGCCCATGATGGACGCCAGCGTCGGGTTCTCAATCCCCATCGCTTTGAACATCGGCGCGATCGCGTTCCACCCGCACACCGCCCCGATGCACCAGTCGATCATCGCCAGCAGCGCCACGAACGCCACCAGCATCGCCGCCACGTTCAGCGCCAGCCGCAGCCCGTCCGTCGCGCCCAGCGCCGCAGCGTCCACGATGTTCCGCGCAGGCTTCTCGTCGCTCATCAGCGCATCCACCGACTCCGGCCGCGGCGTCTCCGTCTCAGGAACCATGATCTTCGCGAACACAATCCCCGCCGGGGCACTCATCAAGCTCGCCGTCAACAGGTGCTTCGCGAACAACTGGCTCCCATCTTCGAGCGGCACGCCCATGATCTTCGCGTACGCACCCCCCAGCATCCCGATGTACGCCGCCATCACGCTCCCCGCGATCGTCGCGAACCCGCCCACCATGATGCACATGATCTGCGAGCGCGTCATGCCCGCGATGTACGGCCGCACCGTCAGCGGCGCCTCCGTCTGCCCCACGAAGATGTTCGCCGACGCCGACAACGCCTCCGCCCCCGTGATCCCCAGGCTCCGTCGCAACACCCACGCCACCCCCGCGACCACCACTTGCATCACCCCCAGGTGGTACAGCACGCTCATCAACGCGGCGAAAAAGATAATCACGGGCAAGACCCGCACCACGAAGATGAACCCCCACGCCCCGCCCGGGTTGGCCACGCTGCCGAACAGGAACGCGATCCCCGCGTCCGCGAACGAGATCACCCGCGTCACCCCCGCCGCGATCCCATCGAACAGCGTCACGACGGGCGGAAACTGCAGCACCGCGAACGCCAGCACGATCTGTAGCACGATGCCCGCGATCACGATCCGCCAGTCGATCCTCGAACGGTTCGACGACAGCACGATCCCGATCGCCATCAATAGCGCGACACCAACGAGCCCTTGCAGTTGCAGCATCCCCGCACCCTACCACAACCCCCGAAGCCCCGATGCCCCGCTTCCGTGCCTCCTCGATACCTCGATGCCTTGATGCCTTGATGCCTTCCCCCCCGTAGCCTTCAGCGTGACGCCTCCCCGCCCGCACGCCGTATCTCAGCCCCACCGGGTCCCGCTCGACGACGCGCCCCGGGCCGTGCACGCGCTCTCCCAAAGCCGCGGCATCACCGTGGTCGCGATCACCGGCCCCGTCGGCTCCGGCAAGTCCCACCTCGCCAAGCTGCTTTCCCCCTGCGTCCTCAGCACCGACGACTATCTCCCCGACTACGACACCCTCGCGTACGAGGACCGCGACGATCCGCGCTTCGCCGATCACTCGCGTCTGATCACCGATCTGGCTTCGCTTCGCGAAGGGCGCGTCACCCGAGTCCCGTCGTGGTCGTTCCAGACCCACAGCCGCATCGGCGAACGCGAGCTCGCGCCGCCTGCAGCCTCCGGCGGCCTGATCGTCGTCGAGGGCATCCACGCCCTGCACGACGCGCTGCTCGACCACATCGACTTCGGCATCTTCGTCGAGGCCGCGTCCGACGTCCGCTGGCAACGCTGGGAGCACCTCGAAGCCACCGGCCAACGCGGCTGGGGCGTCGAGGTCGCACGGCAGTTCTTCCACGGCGTCGCCGAGCCGACGTTTGCGCGGTACGAAGAGACGTATCGCACCCGCGCGCATCTCATCGTCACCAACCACCACGGCGTACCGAACTGAGGCTCATCCGCGCCCACCTCGCCTCCCCGCCCCGCGAAGCGGGGAGGGGTGGTCGAGCGCAGCGAGACCGGGGAGGGGCGTTGGGCAAACGAACACGCTCGTCTCAAGGTACCCGACTTCCCCTCACCTGATTCAACGCTCCGCGCTGAATCGTCCTCTCCCCGCAAGCGGGGAGAGGAGGCGCACGTCGCCCACCTTCCACGCGTCTCACTCCGCGTCCCCTCTTCTGCTCTTCTCCTCTTCCCCTCTTCTCCTGCTCTCCTGATCCCCTGTTCCCTTTCCCACACCGTCTCTCCCTTCTACTACCCTCCCCCCGTGTCCACCCCCTCTCCCTCTCCCCGCCTCGGCGTCACGCTCATCCTCCTGACGCTGGCATCGTGGACCGTCGTCCCGCTCTTTCTGCGGCACTTCACCACCATGATCGACGGCTGGACCGCCAACGGCTGGCGTTACGCCTTCTCCGCGCTGCTCTGGCTCCCCGTCTTGCTCCTCGCCATCCGCCGCGGCACCTTCCCCGCTCATCTCTGGAAAGCCGCGCTGCTCCCAAGCTTCTTCAATGCCGTGGCCCAGATCGCCTTCGGCCTCGCCCCCTACTACGTCGAGCCCGGGCTCATGGCCTTCAGCCTCCGGCTCCAGATCGTCTTCGTCACCCTCGGCGCCGCCTTCCTCTTCGCCGCCGAACGCAAGGTCATCAAGTCCGTCGGCTTCATCGTCGGCATCTCGATGGTCATCCTCGGCACCTTCGCCACCATCCTCCTCAGCCCCAAGGGCCTCGGCGGCGGCACCGGCTTCGGCATCGGCCTCGCCGTCTGTTCCGGCCTGCTCTACGCCTCCTACGCCCTCTCCGTCCGCGCCAAGCTCCACGGCACCGAGCCGCTCCTGGCCTTCAGCGTCGTCAGCCAGTACACCGCCATCGTCATGGTCGGCGTCATGCTCGCCTTCGCTCGCGACAAGTCCGGCAACCCCGACTTTGGCATGCAGGTCTTCGATCTCACCGCGTGGCAGATGTTCCAGCTCCTGCTCTCCTCGGTCATCGGGATCGGCATCGGCCACACGCTCTACTTCAAGAGCCTGCAGATCCTCGGCCTCGCCGTCAGCGCCGGCGTCGTCCAGCTCCAGCCCATCACCGTCTCCATCGCATCCATCTTCATCTTCAACGAGCACCTCACCTGGCAGCAGTGGTGCACCGGCGCGCTCGCCGTCGGCGGCGCCGGCGTCATGCTCACCACCCAGCACCGGGCCGCCAAACGCGCGAAGCAGGCACCCATCGACGAGCTCGACAACCTGCCGGTGGACGAAGACGTCGCGCTCATCGCCCAGAGCAACGAGCCCCCGCCGCGGCCCGCGACGAGCGACGGCGCCACCGGGACCAGCCCGCGCACATGACTTCTGCAACATACTCCGAACTCAGGAATACGGACGTTCGCCCACGTGTGAATCTTCTTGAGACTGACTCGCGACCGATTGGCCCTCGCGTGTTTCGGATCGCTTAAACACCTTCAAACAACGCAGCTGCACTCCACAAAGCCGGGGCAGTCGAGCGCATCGCCGCGCTCGACGCCGACGCCGCTGTACCCGAAGGCTGGTCGGGGGTATACTCTATTGCAGATACATAGATCGTCTATTGTGCCCCGATTACTCTGGTTCCTTCGCCACGGAGACGACTCCATGACCACCGCCACCCTCGGCCCCACCCCCAACACCTCCACCAACCCCGTCGCACCGGCGCACGCCGCCGCGGCTCCGACCCGCCATCGCCAGCTCGCCGCGTGGGTCCACGACATGGCGGCGCTCTGCAAGCCCGACCGCGTCGTCTGGACGGACGGCTCGCAGACCGAGTACGACGCGCTCTGCGAGTTCATGGTCCAGTCCGGCACCTTCATCCGCCTCAATCCCGCCAAGCGCCCCAATTCCTACCTCGCCCGCTCACACCCCTCCGACGTCGCGCGCGTCGAAGAGCGCACCTACGTCTGCTCCGCCGTCAAGCACGACGCCGGCCCCACCAACAACTGGGCCCCGCCCGCCGAGATGCGCGCCAAGATGCGCTCGCTCTTCGATGGCTGCATGCGCGGCCGCACGATGTACGTCATCCCCTTCAGCATGGGCCCCATCGGCTCGCCCATCGCCAAGATCGGCGTCCAGATCACCGACAGCCCCTACGTCGTCGTCAACATGCGGATCATGACCCGCATCGGCACCCGCGTCCTCGAAGCCCTCGGCGACAACGGCTCCTTCATCCCCTGCATGCACTCCGTCGGCGCGCCGCTCGCCCCCGGACAGAAGGACGTCGCCTGGCCCTGCGAGCCCGACATCGCCAAGAAGTACATCGTCCACTTCCCCGACACCTACGAGATCTGGTCCTACGGCTCCGGCTACGGCGGCAACGCACTGCTCGGAAAGAAGTGCCTCGCCCTCCGCATCGCCTCCGTCATGGCGCGCGATGAGGGCTGGCTCGCCGAGCACATGCTCATCATGGGCCTCCAGGCACCCGACGGCGAAAAGACCTACATCGCCGCCGCCTTCCCCTCCGCCTGCGGCAAGACCAACCTCGCCATGCTCGTCCCGCCCGAGTCCTACAAGGGCTGGAAGGTCACCACCGTCGGCGACGACATCGCCTGGATCAAGAAGAACCCCACCGACGGCAAGCTCTACGCCATCAACCCCGAGGCCGGCTTCTTCGGCGTCGCTCCCGGCACCAACGCCAAGACCAATCCCAACGCCGTCGCCTCGATCGCCAAGGACACCATCTTCACCAACGTCGGCCTCACCGACGACGGCGATGTCTGGTGGGAAGGCATGACCCCCACGCCGCCCGCCCACCTCATCGACTGGAAGGGTGAGTCCTGGACTCCCGACTGCGGCCGTCCCGCCGCCCACGCCAACGCCCGCTTCACCGCGCCGGCGCATCAGTGCCCCTGCATCGACTCGCAGTGGGAAAACCCCGCCGGCGTGCCCATCGCCGCCTTCGTCTTCGGCGGCCGCATGTCCAAGGACATGCCCCTCGTGTTCCAGGCCTTCAACTGGTCCCACGGCGTCTACCTCGCCTCCACCATGGGCTCCGAAGCCACCGCCGCCGCCATCGGCCAGGCCGCCATGCGCCGCGATCCCATGGCCATGCTCCCCTTCTGCGGGTACAACATGGCCGACTACTTCACCCACTGGCTCAACATCGGCCGCCGCGTCGCCAACCCGCCCCGCATCTTCCGCGTCAACTGGTTCCGCAAGAACGCCGACGGCAAGTTCATCTGGCCCGGCTTCGGCGACAACATGCGCGTACTCAAGTGGATCGTCGATCGCGTCCACGGCCGCGGCTTCGCCGTCGAAAGCCCGCTCGGCTGGATGCCCCGCTACGAGGACATCGACTGGAAGGGCATCGACTTCCCCGCCGCCACCTTCCACGACCTCATGTCCGTCGGCCGCGAAGCCGGCGCCGCCGAGGCCCGCTCGCACGAAGAACTCTTCGACCGCTTCCTCGATCGCCTGCCCAAGGAGTTCATCTTCGAGCGCGAACTCTTCCGCTCCCGCCTCTGGCGCAGCCCCGACCGCTGGGAACTGGCGCAGGAGTAATCGCGACAGCTCCGCGACTCGCCGATCACCGCGTTCAACACCGCCCGCGCCTCCCCTCCCCGCTTCAGCGGGGAGAGGAGACGCGTTACCCGCGCGAATCGCCCGCCCTCTCCCCATCGAATCCATCCCCGTGCCCGCGCTCCCCACCAAACCCTGCACCCTCTGCGGCCGCATCATCACCTGGCGCAAGAAATGGGAACGCGACTGGGACCAGGTGAAGTTCTGCTCCGACGCCTGCCGCCGCGCTTCCAAAAGCAACGACCAGCACACC
>DASVYC010000021.1:0-43036 GCA_036392375.1 Phycisphaerales bacterium | reverse complement strand
CGCGCGGCGGATCATCCCGGCGATCGGAGAACGCAACTCGCTGGTGTGGGGCTTCCTGATCGGGGCGGGTGCGTACGCGGCGTACGCGCTCGTGCCGCAAGGCTGGATGATCTACGCGGTGATCGCGGGGGCGTCGATCGGTGGCGTGTGCGGCCCGGCGGGGCAGGCGATCATCACCAAGAGCGTCCAGCCGCACGAGCAGGGCGCGGTGCAGGGATCACTGACGGCCCTCCAGAGCATCGCGAACGTGATCGCGCCGATCATCGCCAGCAATGTCTTCGCGTACTTCATCTCCGACAAGGCCCCGGTCCACTTCCCCGGTGCGCCGCTGATGCTCAGCGCGGTGCTCGCGGTTGGCGGGACACTGATCGCGGCGTGGGCGACGCGCGGCTTGCCCGACAGCCGCCTGGCCACGAACGAACCGGGCGACGCCACCACAGCGTCGCCCGGTTCCTGAGTGGACCTGCGCTCAACGCGCCAACCACGCGGACCAGCCGAGGAGCCCCAGCCAGAACAGACCCTTCGCGAAGAAGAGCACAAAGCTCGCGGCGGTCAGTCTTTTCAGGTGCGTTCTCATGCGGTCCTTTCCCACCCCACCCCACCACCACCAGCCCCACTGCCCACCACCGGACATTCTGCTGCGATGGGGTGGACCCCACCATGGCGTCTGTTCTCACACCACCGACGGGATGATCTTGGGCACACGGCTGCGGTACTCGCGGTACTTGTGGCCGTGCAGCTCGGTGAGGTCACGCTCCTCCCAGCGGATCGCGAGCAGGATGTAGGCGGTGGTCGCGATCGCGAAGACCAGGTGAGCCGCGGTCATCGTCGGCGTCGCCCAGAACCCGATGATGAATCCGAGGTAGAGCGGGTGGCGCACGAAGCGGTAGAAGAGCGGCGTGGTGAAGGGCAGTTGGGTGTAGGGCTTGTTCAGCAGCAGGAACCAGACCTGGCGCAGGCCGAAGAGATCGAAGTGGTTGATGAGCCAGGTGGAGACAAAGACGAGCGACCAGCCGAGGGTCATGGCGGTGATGATGACGCCTCGGAGGATCGGATCAGCGACGTGCCAGATCACGCCGCCGAGCGGCTGCCAGAAATAGAACATCGCGATCATGGCGGCACTTGCACACAGGACGTAGGTGCTGCGCTCGATCGACTCGGGCACGATGCGGGTCCAGCGGGCCTTGAACCACGGCCGCGCCATCACGCTGTGCTGCACCGCGAAGAGCGTGAGCAGGCCCAGGTTGATGACCAGCGCCTTGGTCCAGTGCATGGAGTTCGCCGACGGGAGGATGTCCAGCGCCGTCGGCGTGAGGAAGTTTCCCACGAAGCCGAAGGCGTACAGGAACGTCACGAAGAAAACCGCATAGCAGAAAACGCCGTATGTGAAGCCCGCGACCCGCAGCGCCAGCGGCACGCCCAGCGAGGCCGACTCGGGCTGGCAACGGTTCATCGAGGCCATCGCGGCGGTTCCCGCGCAGCAGTGCAGCGAGCTGTCGTTCATCGATCCTGCGACACTCATGGTCGGTCTCCTGTTCGAGTGCGAGCGGCGTCCGCGATGGCGAGTGGCCATCGTGGACAAACCGGCGGACCTGGGGTTCCTGCCTCAGTCCGAGTTCCGCATCCGGGGCCGGGTTCGCCCCGAGTTTCTCCAGACGCGTGAACGGGCCGCGAATCGCGCGACCACGGATGGAAGATAGCTGGAGATTGGGCGATGCCCAGTGAACTCGGGGTCAACTGGGGGTTGACTCGGAGTGCACCGCAGGCTGGATGCGCCGCGTACGCTTGTGGTCCGGGAGGGCACGATGAAGGGCACCCAAACGCTGACAGGACGCGAGCGGTTTATCCAGATCGCCGCGGAGCTGTTCCTGACCGACGGGTTCGGCCCGGTCGGGCTGGATCAGATCATTGACGCCGCGGGGGTGACCAAAACGACGTTCTACAAGCACTTTGAGAGCAAGGACGATCTGATCCTCGCGGTGATCGAGGCGAAGCACATCGAAGAAATGGAATCGATGGCGGAGTACCTGCGGCTACACGCGAGGACGCCGCGGGAGCAAATCCTGGCGTTCTTCGACGCGATCGATGCGTGGCTGGCGGACAACGACTTCCGAGGGTGCATCTTCCTGAACGCGGCGACGGAGTTCCCGCACGAGTCGGACCCGATCCATAAGGCCGCGATCCATCACGGGGACGCGGTGGTGACGCTGATGCGTGAGAAGGCGATCGAGTGCGGGGCGGACCGAGCCGACGCGCAGCAGTTCGCGATGGACATGTACGTGCTGATCACCGGCGCGATCATGACACGGCGCACGGCGGGTCAGCGGGACGCGGCGAAGCTGGCGAAGCGGACGGCGGAGATGCTGCTGGAGCGGCTGCTGGCGCGGAGCTAGCGATCAGTCCAGCCAGTCCTTGTCCTTGAGCCGCTGCGGCACGTATTCCTCGGTGACGTACGAGATGTCCTTGGTGATCATGGCTTCGACTTCCATCTTGAAGCCGTTCCTGAGCAGGCCCGCGATCTCCTTCTGCCACTGCTTGTTCTCGGCGAACCACGGATAGGCGAGGATTTCGTTGGCGCGCTTGATGTCGTTGTCGGTGAGATCGATCTTCACCGCGTCACCCAGCTCGCACTCCTCGTAGTCCTTGGCGCGGATGCCGAGGAACTTGGCCTCGGGGATCGCGAGGCGTGAGGACTCGAACGCCAGCGAGATCGAGCCCTGCTTGATCACGCTATAGATGTAGTGCCCCCACGGATCGCAATCGAGCACGCAGATGATCGGGAGCTTGAGTTCCTGATTGAGCCGCTGCAGCAGCCGCCGACAACCCCGCGGCGGCTGGCCCGCGCCATGGGTGAGGATGCAGTTGTTTTTCTCCCAGAAACGGTCCTCGTTGAAGCGGTTCCACACCGTGCCCTTCTCGACGTGCAGGACGAACTTGGCCTCGCACTTCTTGAACTGAATCACGTCGGGTTCGACGATCGACGGCAGGGCGTAGCCGCCGCTGCCCATGCGGCGGCAGTCGATGTCGTCGCCCTTGTCGGTGATGGTGATGTTGCCGACCATCGAGCCGCGGTTCTCGGCGAAGATGTGCAACTCTTCCCGCAGCGCCCCGAGCGTCACCTCAAGGTCTTCGAGGATCGGGTCGCTCTCGTCCTGGGCGTCGAAGGTGTTTTCCTTGGTGCCCGCGACGGTGTGCTTGGCCTTGTAGAAGACACCGCGGAGGCTGCTGGTCTTCTCCGCGGCGATCAGGTCCTTGATTGTGCTGGCGTGCAGCAGCGTCTGCATGAACTGCTTGGCGGTCTTGAGGTCAAAGAGCGGGCGTTCGCTGGTCGCGTCACCCATCTCGAGGATGCCGCGCTTCTTGTTCCAGTTGGTGTTGGACTTGGCGCGAGTCGGAATGTCGATCTTGGGCTCGCGGCCCTTGTACGCGTTGGTCGCAACTTCCGTCGCGAGCTCGACGAGCTTGGAGAGCGTGCGCTTATCGCGTTCCTTCAGGCTGCCGCTGATGGCGGAGCGGGCGGAAGACGCGGCGGGTTTCTTAGACATGGGAACACTCCGAACAGAGCGGGCGGCGAGTCATCGCACGCGTCGCGAACATCTCAGAACAGCTTGGGATCATCCACCGGAACGAGCTTGCCGTTGACGTATCGCATCCTCGGCTTGCTACCGCCCTTGTCGGTCTTCTCGTTCTTGACTTCCGACTTGGAAGCCGGCTTTGCGTCGGACTTGCTCGGCTTCGAGTCGCCCTTGGAAGGCTTGGCGTCGGGCTTCGCCTTGGCTTCCGGCTTCGGCTTTTTGGCCTTGGACTCACCCGTGTCGATCAGCCGCGGCTGGGTCTTCTCATCGGTCTCTTTGGCGCGAGCGGCGACCGCGAGCGCGGCTTTCTCGGCTTTGGACATCTTCATGGGCGGAGCGTCAGCGTCGCGAGCGTTGGCCTCCAAGCCGCGCCCAGCGCCAGGCGAGGCGATGGACGACATCGCGCTCTCAACAACGATGACGCCTTCCTGGTCCGCCGGGTCTTCGACTTTCTTGCCTTCTTCGTCGAGCTTCAGGTCGGCGATGGCGGTGCGCTTCTTGGCCTGGGCTTGCAGGACTTCGTAGAGCTTCTTGGGGTCCTCGCCGGTGAGCTCGCCGCAGGCTTTTGCGATCTCGCCGATGTAGCGCTCGAAGATGTCGCGGCGTTCGGCCTCGCGGCGCATCTTGAGCCGCTTGTTGAGGTACGACCCGAGCTTGCGGCCGCACTCCATGAGCGCGAGCTTCATCTCCTTGCGGATTTCGTCGTAGTCGGCGATCGCTTCCTTGCTCTCGCTGGTGAACGGCACCCACACGCTGGCCATGTGGAGCATGATCACCAGCGCCCCCACCGGCACGGCGCCCCGCGGCTGCTGCAGGTCGTAGTTCCGCCAGTTGGTCTCGCTCACCGCGCGAAAACTCGAGCACGCGCTCTGCTGGAAGAGCAGCGGTACGCGGTTCGCGAAGCGGATCACGCGGGCGGGCTCGTCGCCGGGCAGTTCGCCGCCGAAGGCAATGGCCGATTCGATCAGGAACGGGCGCCCGCGGTAGACCGCGGCCTCACGCGAACTAGCCGCGTAGAACTCGGCACGCACGCCCTTGAACATGCCCTTCAGCAACTGCTGCACGCCGATGGGCGCGAGGCAGTCGGTGGGCGGCGGCGGGAGCTTGGAATCCTGCAGCTCCTTGAAGAGCTTCTCCGCCGTGGCGTGGTCGATATCGGCGACCTTGGTGCGGCTGGTCTTGCCGATCTTCTCGCAGAACTGCCCGGCGCTCGCGCTGCTCACGCGGCTGAACTTGTCCTGCAGGAAGTTGTACAGCGTATAGCCGGGCTTCTCGATCTCGGCTTCCTTGAGCATCTGCAGCAGGATGCCCAGTTCGATGCCGCGGGGGTGCGGCATGATCTCTTTGGTCTCGGGTGGCAACTCTTCCACCGCGCGCGGGTGGAGGATGACGCCGCCGGTTTCGGTCGTGACTTCGGGCTGCGCGGGCTTTGGAGCGTCGCCCTGCGCCTCTCCAGCGTCGGTCGGCGCTGCGGTTGGCTTGCCGCGCTTCAGCAGCGGCACGTCTTCCTCTTCCTCGCTCGCCTTACTGGGCGGGACAAACGTGATCCGCGCGTGCGGATTGGCAATCGCGGTGAGTTCGAGGAACTCGTCCACGCTGCCGCGGCCTTTCTGGTAGCGGCCCTCGAGCTCGATGCTCACGCTCGTACCGGTGACGTAGACGTCCTGCGAAAGGAACTCGCCTTTGTCGCCCAGCTCGCGCGTGCCGCTGGTGAGCTTCAGGAACCGTTCCGGCGGGAAGTCCTTGGTCTCGGAGTCCTCGGTGACCTCGGCTCGGTTGGTCTTGGTGTTCATCGCCAGCTCGATGTGGTGAGCCGGCTGGTTGGCCTTGGGCTTGGTGTGGATCACCATCGGCTTGCCCGTGGTGATGAGGCCGTACATGCCCGCGGCGGAGATGCCGATGCCCTGCTGCCCGCGGCTCATCTTGAGGCGGTGGAACTTGGAGCCGTAGAGCAGACGCCCGAAGATGTTCTCGACCTGCTTGCGGACGATGCCGGGGCCGTTGTCGACGACGCTGACGCGGTAGCGCGACTGCTTGGCCTCGCGCCCGCGGTCGGGCTGCAGGTCCTCGATGATCACGGTGATGTCGGGCAGGATGCCGGCCTCTTCGCAGGCGTCGAGCGAGTTGTCGACGGCTTCCTTGACCGTGGTCAGAAGCGCCTTGCGCGGGTTGTCAAACCCGAGCAGGTGGCGGTTCTTGGCGAAGAACTCGGAGACCGAGATATCACGCTGGCGCGCGGCCATCGACTCGGCGGTGGCGCGAGGGGCTTTGCTCATGGCTTTGGTCTTGGATGAAGCGCTCGAATCGGCTTCGAGCAATGCGGCGTCGGACATCGCGAGCCCTCCGTGGCTGCGGGGTCAAGGTACGAATCGGCCAAGTCTACGGGCGGTCGAGAGTTCTTGTCAGCCCGAGCGGAGAAGAGGAAGACATTTCACCGCGGAGGACGCGGAGAACGCAGAGGAAGACCGATCGGCATGGTCAGCGCATCCAAGACATCGCTCCTTTGGCTTTCTCCGCGTTCTCTGCGTCCTCCGCAGTGCATTGCCTTCCTTGCGACCATGGTCCACGCGACGTCAGTCGTCCACCCGTCGCATGAGCTTCTTCAGCACAGGCGTCAATACCAAGATGACGACACCCGCGCCGATCGAGCTGGCAACGAAGAGGAAGAAGAAGTCGGCCTGAATGGTGCCGGTGCCCTCGCTGAAGTTCCACGGGAGCTTGAGCTCGCCCTTCTCGATCTTCTCGACCTGCGCGGCGATCAGGCCGCCGCCGAGGTTGGCGATGAAGGAGGAGATGAACCAGATGCCCATCAGCAGCGACACGAACCGCACCGGCGCGGCCTTGGTGACGTACGACAGGCCAGTCGGCGAGAGGCAGAGCTCACCCATGGTGTGCATGAAGTACGCACCGAGGATGAAGAAGATCGCGGCCTTCTGCACCACGGCCTCGGGGTTGTCGGGCGTGCCGATCTTGAGGGTCCGCGCTCCGAGCACCAGGACGACGAAGCCCAGGCCCAGCAGGATGAGGCCGAGCGCGATCTTGACCGGCTGGCTCGGGTTCATCCCGCGGCGGCCGAGCGTGGTCCAGAGACCCGCAAAGACCGGGGCGAAGATGAAGATCAGGAACGGGTTCACGGACTGGAACCAGGTCGTGGGCATGTCCCAGCCGAAGAGCGTCGTGTCGGTGTAGCGATCGGTGAAGAGCGTCATGCTCGACCCGGCCTGCTCGAAGGCGATCCAGAAGAACGCGTTGAAGAACATGAAGATAAAGATGGATGCGACCGGGCCGCGATCTTCGGGACGCTGGATGGCGACAAACCAGCACGCGAGTCCGAAGACGACTACCGCGATCGCGCCCGCGACCGTTGGAGTGAGCAGATTCCCGATTGTGCCGACGAATCCGAAGTGATACGCCGCGCCGAACAACGCCGACAGCACCAGGCCGATGACGAGGAATGTGATCGCGAACGAGGTCGATCGCGCGGGGCTCTGACGCGGCAGGTCGGGGCGCGCGGGCTCCACTTCGCCGATGCCCTTCAGGAACATCGGACGGCAGAGCAGGTACAACCCAAGCCCCAGACCCATGCCAACGGCGGCCGAGCCGAAGCCCCAGTGCCAACCGACCTTTTCACCCAGCGTGCCGCAGACAAAGGCGCAGAGGAATGCGCCCATGTTGATGCCCATGTAGAAGATGCTGAACGCGCCGTCGCGGCGGGGATCTCCGGGGCCGTAGAGCTGACCGACCATCACCGAGACGCTGGGCTTGAAGTGACCCGTACCAAGCACGATGAGCGCCAGACCGCCGATGAAGATCGTCATCGACATCTCGGTGCCGTGGAACATGCCCAGCCCGCTGACGGCGAGGGCGATATGTCCGGCCATGATCAGCAGGCCGCCGACGACCATCGAACGGTGGGTTCCGATCAATTTGTCGGCGACGATGCCACCGAGGACGGGCAGTAAGTATGCGAGACCGGTGTACCAGCCGTAGAGGGTGCTGGCGTCCTTGTCGGACCACCCCGGTCCGGGGTTGAAGCCCTTGGGAGCGCCGTCGGGCGGATCGTTCATGCCGGTGAGCGGGCTCGTCAAGTACAGCACCAGCAGCGCCCGCATGCCGTAGTAGCTGAATCGCTCCCACATCTCCACGAGGAAGAGCAGGAACAAGCCGATCGGGTGGCCCAAGAACGTGGCCGTAGAGGGAAGCGCGGTTGGCGTCGGAGCTGGGGCCGGGGTTTGCATGGCCCCAGACTAGCGAATTCGGTCAGAAGTGTCCAATCGATCAACGCACGATCTCGGCGTCATTGATCTCCACGCGGTTGACGATGTTGGGGCCGATGGCACGCGACGTCACGGCGGCGAGGCGACCGCGATAGGTGAAAGAGGTGCCAGGTTCGATGAGCGGGGCATCGCGAAAGGTCACGTGGATTGTGATGCCCCCGATGCCGCCGCTTTGCTCCAGGGTTACCACGTTGTCGGCGACCGTGACGGCCTGGCCGCTCCAGCCGCCCTCGGCGATGCGGCAACCCATCAACTCGGAGAGGGTTGTCTGAGCCTCGGGCTTGCGATGAGCCGCCGACGCCAGCGCGATCAGCTCCTGGGGCGACCATTCCGGGCTGAGAGGCGGCTGCGGCTTGGCGGATTCCGCAACGGGCTGCGGAGCGTTCGCGTACTGCCACACCACCCCGCCCACGCACAGCAAACCCAGCGTGCCCCAGATCACCACCTGCTTCATGGAAGTGCCCTCCACCAAACTCACACCGGCGGGGCGAGGGCTCCCAAGCCACACGTCCACCGCCGGAGCACACTGTACCATATTGGAGAGTTGCGGTCGACGGCAGCTCGGCGTGCACCGCACGTGCGAGCGGCATGAAGCCACACACCAGTCACTCGGATTGCCACACGGGAGAACAACCATGCGCGTGAATGACAGATTTCAGATCGGATCGTGGTGCGCGATCGCGGCGATCTCGCTGAGCGCGATCGCCGGCCAGCCCAGCCAGTCCGACCTCTCCAAGCTCGAGCGGTTCTTCAAGATCCGCACGCCCGGGGCGGCGACCGTCGCGCCCGACGGCACGCTCTACGTCCGCGACTGGCCCGACGGCATCTTCCAGCTCTACCGCGTCGAGGGCGACGCCGCGAAGCCGGGCGCGAAGACCACCAAGCTCACGAGTTACGCCGACGGATTGGCGGGGTACTCGCTCTCGCCCGACGGCAAGAAGATCATCCTGCTCCACGCCGTGGGCGGCAACGAGAACACCCAGATCTCGCTGCTCGACCCGAAAGCCAACAACGGCGCCGGGAAGATCGTCACCGTCTGCAGCAACGCCAAGGTGCAGCACGCCGTGAACCTCTGGCTCGACGACTCCAACGGCTTCGTCTACACCGCCAACGACGAGAGCCCCAACGACTTCCACATCTACCGCTTCGATTTCGACAGTGATCCCTTCGACGGCACGCCCGGCAAGGCAACCAAGCTGCTCGCCAAGCCCGGGTCGTGGGCGGCGAGCGATATCACCAGCGACGGCAGCCGCGTGCTCGTCGGGCAGTATCGCTCGATCTCGGACTCATCGATGTTCGAGCTCGATGCGAAGTCGGGTAACCTGACCGACCTCACGCCCAAGAGCAACGAATCCCCCACCGTCGCCGTGCAGGCGATCGGGTACATGCCCGGCGAGACGTCCATCCTCTACGGCTGCGACATCGAGGGCGGGCGACCCAAGGTCTTTCTGCGTGATCTCAAGACCGGCCAGGTGACCAAGCCGCTCAGCGAGCTCGAGTCGTTCGAGGTCGAGGACGCGAACCTGAACCAGGAGAAGACGCTGCTGGGCGTGGATGTGAACGAAGACGGCTACGGGACCCCGTTCCTGTACCGCCTGCCCGGTTTCGAGAAAGTGCCGATGCCCGCCATGGACAAGGGCATCGCCTCGATCGCCAGCATCCGCGGCAACCGCGTGATCTACGGCATGAGCAACGCTCGCGTGCCGGGCCTTGCCTTCCGATTCGATGTGAGCGCCGACGGCAAGTCCACCACCGCTCCCCAGCAGATCACGTTCGCGGACGATCAGGGCATCGACCTGAACGCGTTTACCCTGCCCAAGCTCATCAAGTACAAGTCGTTCGACGGCACCGAGATTCCCGCGTTCGTCTTCCTGCCGGCCGACTACAAGGAAGGCACGCAGATCCCGTTCCTTATCAACTACCACGGCGGGCCTGAGGGCCAGAGCCGCCCCGGCTTCACCGCCCAGGTGCAGTACCTGCTCAGCGAGGGCTTCGGGGTGATGTTCCCGAACGTCCGCGGCTCGACCGGATACGGCCGCGCGTTCCACATGATGGACGATTACAAGAACCGCTGGAACAGCGTGAAGGACGGCGTCGACGCCGCGGAATGGCTGGTCGCCAACAAGTACACCAAGCCGGGCATGATCTCGACCTGGGGCGGCTCCTACGGCGGGTACATGTCGGTGGCGTGCCTCGTGGAAGACCAGATGCGTGTGGACGCCGGAAAGCGCCCGGATCGTCTCTACGGCGCCGGTATCAACATCGTGGGCGTGGTGAATCTCAAGACATTCCTTGAGAAGACCGCCGGCTACCGCCGCAAGCTCCGCGAGGTCGAGTACGGGCCGCTCAGCGACCCCGAGTTCCTCGCCAGCGCTTCGCCGATGACGCATGTCGACAAGATCAAGGTCCCGATGTTCATCGCCCACGGCTTCAACGACCCGCGCGTGCCGGTCGAGGAAGCGATGCAGCTCGCGATCGCGCTCAAGGACAAGGGCAACCAGCCGCAGGTCTTCATCGCCCCCGACGAAGGCCACGGCTTCCAGAAGCTCGACAACCGCCTCTACTTCGCCCAGCGCATGGTCGCGTTCCTGAAGCAGACCATCGCGAAGTAACTCCCGCGACGGGGGCGGGGCCACATTTACGGGGGCGGGGCCTTCCAGGCCCCGCCGACTCTCCGCACCAGCAAACGAAAAGGCCCGCACACCAATGTGCGGGCCTTTGTCATTTCAAGGCTTCTCATTCACTGACCGCGACGACGCCGAGCCAGCAGCAGCGCACCCATGCCACCCAGAGCCAGCGAACCGGGGGTCGGCACGCGGTACGAGAAGATCAGCATCTCGCCGGCGCCGTCGCCATTGCGGAGCGGGTCGCTGTCGGCGGGGTTATTCCACCAGATCCACTTGGCGGCGGTGGTGATGTCCGGCACGACGCCCCAGGGGCCGATGCCGTTGGCGTCGCCGACGAAGGGAACTTCCCAGAGGCTACCGAGGTCGGCCGTCTGCACGTGGCCTGCGATCTCGAGCGTCGTGGGGTGCGTGTCGCCGTCGCCGCGATTCACGCCGGTCTTGTAGACCTCCCAGGGGCCGACGCCGGTGTGCAGCTCGTTCTCCTGACCGTCCCACATTTCAGCGAGCAGGCCCTGGGCGACGGAGTCATCCGACCACGCGGCGATGAACACGCGGTCGCCGACGTTGAGGTTGTACGTCTCGGGGAGCGACCAGTTGTACGTGCCGGGCGCGCCGCCGGGACCGGTCTCGTTGCCGCCGTGGTACGAGAAGACGTTGCTCGTGGACGAGTACAACGCGTAGTGATTGTCGGCGGTGATCTTCAGGTACAGCGGGGCGGCGTTGGCAGCGGTCGCGGCACCGACGCAGGCAATGACGGCCATCGTGAAACGGTTCATCTCTCTCTCCTCTGGGTTCGTGTCGTGCGGACGGCAGTGCCGCCGGGTCTCTCTCCCCGACAACCATGCCCGCGCCGGCGCGAATCACCACGAAGCGAGGGCGAAACCCCTCCCGACGCACGAGCCGCTGGCTCGACAAACGCGGCAGCCCGCACAGCCGCTACAGCTTCACGTGTTACTCGGGCCTGCCGAGAACCGGAACGGGCTCAGAAGAGAAGATGCCGCGACGGACGCCCACGAGCGATGTCAACGCCATCGAACGACCGACCGGCGCTCGCAACCCGATCGGCAGCACCCGATCGCGAAGAGGCGCAATCCAGTCCATCCCCGACTGGAACACCGGCGTGAGCCACCGAGACGCGAACTGGTAGTAGCGCGTCGAGGCACGCCGCGCCCCGTCGTACGCCACAGTCGCCGAAGCAACGTCGGGCGAATCCGCCAGCGCGCGATCGAGCGCGGCCGCGTCGAGCAGCGCGAGGTTCGCACCCTGACCCAGCTGCGGGCTCATCGCGTGCGCGCAGTCGCCCAGCAGTGCGACTCGCCCGGAACCAACACGCCGCACCACGACGTCGTGATATCCCGCGACGATCAACTGATCGAAGGACCGGATCTGATCCAGCACTGGCTCGTCGAGCGGCGTCAGCGCACGCACCCGCGCTTTCCACGCTTCAAGACCAGCCGCGCGGATCCGCTCCACATCCGCCATCGGCACGCTCCAGAACACACTCACCGTGTTCGGGCCATCGGGCATCGCACGTCCGGAGGGAAGAAACCCGATCATGCCCGACGTGCCGCGATAGACCTGGCGCAGCACTCCCGCGAACCTCTCCTCAGAATCCTCGGCAACAAACCACAACGCGCCCCACGGGTAGCGATCGCACCTCCGCACGCCGCCGAACTGTTCGCGGAGCGACGACCGCGCGCCATCGGCGACGATCAACAGATCAAACGGCCCGTGCTCACGCTCCTCGCGATCGCGGAACGACACCGAATCGGCCCGCTCCTCGAACGACGCGGCCGCGACGCCGCTGCGGATATCCACGCCCGCCCGCACCGCGTCACCGTGCAACGCCGAGAACAACGCGCCCCGGTGCAAGCCGAGACCGAACAGGTCCGGACGCAGATCCGCGTAACGGACATCGAGCACCGGGCGGCCGTGCGGATCAGTCCCGAGCAGCCGCTCCACGCGGCTGCCCAAACGCATCAACTCGTCCAACACCCCAAGTTGCTCCAGCACCGCCATCCCCGTCGGCTGTAGCAACAGCCCTGCTCCCAGCGGCTTCAGCTCGGCGGCCTGATCGAACAACTGCACTCGGTGCCCCCGCCGGGCGAGCAGGATTGCCGCCGCCGGTCCCGCTGTTCCGCATCCGATGACACCGACTTGCATCGTGATTTCCCGGGAATTCGAAGGGGCTCGTCGCCTATTCTTGCCTCCCATATCGGCCGCCCTCTTGGTGCGACCGAACAACGCAAGAAGCAGTTAATCCAACCTGACCTGAACGGAGAATCGACCATGGAAACCACGCTCATCATTCTCAAACCCGACGCCGTCCAGCGTGGGATCACCGGCCAGATCATCAGCCGCTTCGAGAACAAGGGCCTGCAGATCGTCGGCATGAAGCTCATGCAGATCAGCCAGCAGCTCGCCGCCACCCACTACGAGGCCCACCAGAGCAAGCCGTTCTACGCCGGCCTCGTCAAGTTCATGACCAGCAGCCCGGTCGTCGTCATGGCCGTCCGCGGCAACGGCGCCATCACCATCGCCCGCAACATGATGGGCGCGACCTTCGGCAGCAAGGCCAACCCCGGCACCATCCGCGGCGACTTCGGCGTCAGCAACTCGTTCAACCTCATCCACGGCAGCGACAGCCCTGAGGCCGCCGAGCGCGAGCTCAAGCTCTTCTTCGCCCCCGGCGAGGTCCTCAACTGGCCCCGCCACGGCGACCAGTGGATCTACGACATGTCCGGCGGCAAGATCGAGTAACGCCAGTCGAACCGGCTTCCAGCCGGTCCGTCCAAGAACCCAGTGGGACCGGCCTCCGGCCGGTCTCATCTTTTTTGTACGTTGCATTCTCAGAACCCGACACCACCCCGCCGCTCGTGACTCTTTCATGGTGTGTGCATGGACCCCGCCGCCAGCCTGAACGCGAGCCCCGAGGCAACCGTCGCCCCGCGCTCGCAATCTCAAGCCTTCGGCGACTTCTACCGCGAGCACTACCAGGCCATCGCCGGCCTGGTCTACCGCCGCACCGGTGACACCCACGTCACCGAGGACCTGACCGCCGACGTCTTCCTCAGCGCGTACAAGTCGATGGACGAGTACCGCGGCCAGGTCCCGCCGATCGTCTGGCTCCGCCGTATCGCCAACAACCGCGTCAATCGCTGGGTGCGACGCGAGATCGGTCTCCGCGGCATCCTCCGCCGACTGCCTCTGTTCAGTGTGCTCGTCGCGCCCGAAACAAACACCTCCGAACCCCGCTCGGCCGCGCTCACCGCGCTGCTGCGTCTTCCGGTCGATCAGCAGGAAGTGCTCTCGGCGCACTACCTCGAAGGTCTCTCCCTCGAAGAAGTCGCGCTCATGCTCTCGATCTCGCCCGCCGCGGCCAAGTCCCGCCTCGCCCGCGCCCGGGATGCACTGCGCCGCGAACTCGCACACCAAGCAAAGGAGTCCCACCCATGAAGAACCACGACTCCCACACCGATCCGTCCGCCGCCACCGACCCCGTCGATACCGCGCTCTCGGCTCTCTCCGCTCCGCGTTGGAGCAAGGAGTCCGATTGGCGCTCGTTTCAGGAGCGACTCATGAGCACTCGTTCGTTCGGTTGGAAGAAACTCGGCGTCCTCGCGCTGCTCGCCGGCGGCTGCTTCGCCGCTGGCGCGGCGGGCGGCGTCGCGTGGGAACGCTTCACGTTCAGTGGCGTCTTCCACGACGCCAACGGCCAGACCGCCAACGTGCAGGGGGAAGCAGTCCGCACCGGCGACGGCCAGTTCGAAATGCGACTCCACGCCGACGGCAAGGCCGATATGTCGGGCGGCGGCAGCATGGACATCACGATGCCCGATGGCGGGAAGGCCAAGCTCGTCACCAAGCCGCTGAATCCCGCCGAGTCCAAGGAGGTCACCCTCCCCGACGGTCGCAAGGTCCGAGTGCCCAAGGATTTCACCGACGAGCAGATCAACAAGATCTTGGTCTCGCCGCGCCACAAGGGCAACTGACGACACCTCGCTCGACTCTCAACGACGCCACAGCTCGCCCCCCCGCGGCGGGCTGTGACGTTTGGGTTTCGCGCCAACCCCACGATGACTCATCGCGGTGCCGCTCCATGGTACAGGTACACACCCAGGCCCACCGTGAACAGCCCGCAGCCGTAGAGCGCATGCTCAAGGGTCGCCGCGGCGACCGATCGTGAGCGCTCGTACGTGTACGCGAAGAGCACGCCCCCGATCAGCGTGACGCCGAGCGCGAAGACGTTCCAGAAAACCACGTGCGCCCAACTGAACGCGGCCGCGCTCGCGGCGATCATCGCCCAGCGCTGGCGGGACACGCTCCATTGCTCGGGCAGCAGCCGCTGATAGCGGTGAAACATGAACGCGCGGTAGACGACGTTCTGCGGCACCACGCTCAGCACCGGGTAGAGCATCATCACCGCGAGCCACAGCCTCGTACGTTCGAGCGGGAACGCGAACAGCCGCTCAGGCACGAAGAGCCACGTTCCCACGACGCCCAGCACCGCCCCGAGCGTGAACAGCCCCAGCACGCGACCGAGCTGCGGGCGAACGCCCTCCCAGTTCCAGAAGCGCCGACGGTCAAATGTTGGATCCCACAAGAGCAGCAACGTGCAGACAGCCGCGGCGATCCAGAGGAACAGGAAGATCCCGCTGCCCGGGGGCCGGAACGCCAGCATGAACGGCAAGAGCGCGAACAGCACCGCGAACTCGACGCCGAGGTAGACACGGTCCGACATGCTCAAGGGTGCGGCCGGGGCGGGAACAGGGCACGGAGCGATCGCGATGGCGGGCTGATCCACTCCGGGTTGTTCCTGTTTCTGCTGCCCGGGTTTCATCGCCGTTCCCCCGCATATCCTGTGCGAATCGGTCTGCCGTTTCATCCGCCCGGCACATTCTTCGGAGCGATTCATGTCCAGCGCCGCCACGATCCCGGTCATCCTCGCCGCCAAACGCACCCCCATCGGCAAGTTCTTCGGCGGGCTGTCGAAAGTTCCGTCGCCTGTGCTGGGTTCGTACGCGTTAAAGGCCGCGATGGATGCACTGCCCGGCGGCAGCGCGGCCCTCGCCTCCGCCATCGACGAAGCCATCTTCGGCTGCGTGCTGCAGGCGGGCGTCGGCCAGAACCCTGCCCGTCAGGTCGCCCTCAAGGCTTCGCTCCCCGACACCATCAGCGCCCAGACCATTAACAAGGTCTGCGGCTCGGGCCTGCAGGCCGTCATGCTCGCCGCCCAGTCCATCAAGGCGGGCGACAACCAACTCGTCGCCGCCGGCGGCATCGAGAACATGACCGGCGCCCCCCACTTCGCCCGCGTCCGCGAAGGCGTGAAGTACGGCCCCGCCCAGATGGAAGACCACATGGCGTACGACGGCCTGCGCTGCGCGTTCGAGGCCTGCGCCATGGGCAACAGCGCCGATCACATCGCACGCAAGTTCGAGATTAGCCGCGCCGATCAGGACCGCTTCGCCGTGCAATCGCACCAACGCGCAGCCGACGCCACCAAGAACGGGTTCTTCAAGAACGAACTCGTCTTCCTCACCGGCGAGCAGTGCCTCGACAAGAAGTCCCCCGGCGTCAGCGCCGACGAGGGCATCCGCGCCGACACCACCATCGACGGCGTGGCCAAGCTCCGCCCCGCGTTCGACAAGGACGGCACCGTCACCGCCGCCAACGCCAGCCAGATCTCCGACGGCGCCGCCGCGTTAATGGTCTCCAGCCTCGCCAAGGCCGAGCAGCTCGGCGCCAAGCCCATCGCCAAGATCCTCGCCTACCACACCAGCGGCGTCGCGCCCAAGGACATCTTCGCCGCCCCCATCGAGGGCATCGCCGGCGCTCTCGCCAAGGCCAAGCTCAGCGCCAAGGACATCGACCTCTTCGAGATCAACGAGGCGTTCGCGGCCCAGGTGCTGTGCAACCTCAAGGGGCTGAAGGCCGCGGGCCACGAGATCCCCGAGAGCAAGCTCAACATCGCCGGCGGCGGCATCGCCCTGGGCCACCCCATCGGCGCCAGCGGTGCCCGCGTGCTCACCACCCTCATCCACCAGCTCCACCGCACCGGCGGCAAGCGCGGCGTCGCGGCGTTGTGCCTGGGCGGCGGCAACAGCGTGGCGATGGTTGTTGAGGTGTGAGAGGGACGATTGGCCGACGTGCAAAGCGCGGCTGTCTGCGCGAACGCACCGAACCAGCTTCCAGCCATCGATTCGGCGTCATCACCATTCGCAGCCGCAGAGCTTTGTCGCGCGACGACCGACCGTCGGGCCTCGATCTCAAGTGGCTATTCAGAATGGTCTTGTGAAAAAGACCAAGGATTTCCCCTTGACTCTCAGTCATGAGTCTGTATTTTGTTTGGTACGTCGTCCTCGACCATACTAACCATTCCTCGGAGCCCGCCCCATGAGCGACATGTGCAACGCCAAGCCCGACAAGAACCACGAGTGGCTGAAGAATTTCGTTGGCCAGTGGGAGATGGAATCCGAATGCGTGATGGGGCCGGACCAGCCGCCGATGAAGGGCACCGGGAAGGAAACCGTCCGCATGCTCGGCGACCTGTGGATGGTCGGCGAGAGCACGATGTCGATGCCCGGGGCCGGCGAGGGCAAGGCGATTCTGACGATCGGCTACGACCCCATCCGCAAGAAATTTGTTGGCTCCTGGGTCGGCTCGATGATGACGCACCTGTTCGTCTACGAGGGCGAACTCGACGAGGCCACTGGCACCCTGCCGCTGCACTGCACCGGCCCCGACTTCGCCGACCCGACCAAGCTGGGACACTACCAAGACGTCTATCGCTTGTCGCCGTCGGGCGAGCGGAGCCTGACCTCGCACATGAAAACCCCCGACGGCAAGTGGGTGCAGTTCATGACGGCGAAGTACAAGCGGTGAAGTAGCCTCGCTACGGGCAAACGAGCTGGTCATAAGCGACCACGAATAGCTGGAAGTCAAGATCGTCAACGATGCCGTCGGCATTCAGGTCGCCGAGGCATCGCACGTCCATCTGACGCGAATCGCAATCCAAGATGTTGTAAGCGATAACGAATCGCTGAAAGTCTTCATCGTCAATGATCGTGTCCTCCGTCAAGTCCCCCGCGCACCGGTTGACGTTTACCGAGATGCCGTTGCTGCTTGTTCGCAGGCCTTCAGCGGAGAACCATGCCGAGACACCAGAGTAGCCCTCTCGAATGGCCTTAAAGCTTCGAGTCACGGCGACAGACTGCCCAGGATTCAGTGTCCCGACGCTTACCTCGTCGCTTTCTCGGGTGCCATCGATCGGAGTCACCACGTCGCCGGAAATCTTGATTACACAGTTAACGAGGGCATTGTCCAGCAAATTCGTCACGGAAACGGTCGCGTCGAAAAGGGTCCCGACCGGAACACTGGACGGAGCGGGCGAGGCAACGGTGATCGGGAGATCGAACACCGGAGTGCTGCTCGTCAATCCCCATATCTCTCCCGTGCTTACGCGAGTGACCACAGCGGAGATATTAATATGGTCTCCGCCTGGATAGTGAGACTTGAAACTACTCCACGGACAGGAGAGTGGAACCGAGGTGGTGCCGCCGGGGAGCAACGAGACAACCACATCGGTCGGCTCTCCCAATATGCCCACCAGCCGCCGCGTATAAGTCGCCGCTGTCAGAACGTGACGGACAACAAAGTCCTCGTTTGTATCCGCGGAGTTCGTGACAACGATCTCTCCCGCGAAGTTCGCCCCAAGCTCGATTTTTGCTGGCACAACGATTCTTGCCGCTGGCGGCTGCATGATCGGCGCGGGCGCGACGACCTCCGGAGTCTTGTACGCGATCGTAATGTCCTCAATCAGGTTGCTCCCCTTGGATTTCGTCAGAACCCCTTGCCCGACAAACGTTGTGTTAAAGGCGGGGTTCGCGGGCACCACACACGGTACATTCGGTTGTCGCGGAATCGTCGGTCCCGTCACGTCGTCCCCGGGTTCAACCCACACATCCGCGTCTACCTCAGCGACGACAAAAGGAACATCGAAAGGCGTGTTCAGGCTTCGCGCCTTGACAGCTTGCACGGGTGCCGGCCCGAGTTGATACAGCCCATCGCTGGTTTCTTGCGGCGTGGAGTCGATCGCGCTCCAGCCACCGTTCAACCACGCTTCCACCCAGACGTGAAAGTTCCAAACATCGCCGGAAAGTTGCCACAGGTCGCGATTCAGTTTTACGTCGTGGTACTTTTCCCAGCACAGTGGAATCTTGAAGTCATATGGTGGCTCGTCGTGCCCAGAAACGATATTTGTCACCGGACGAGAAGGTATTCCGAGCGTGCGGCAAGCCGACGTCAATGTTCCCGCAAAGACCCAGCACTGACCGTACTTCACTGCGCCGGACTCCGCGTATCTACTAAAAATTGGCACACTACCACTCCAAGCGGTTGGGTGTACTTCACCAGCCACAATATCGGCTGGCTGCTTCTCCCAGTCTCCGGTCAGTAGCCCCCTCGTTGAACTGCTGGAGTTCCCGTATGCAGAAATGTGCCGAGCGGTCATCGCCGAGCTCGTCCGGGTCTCCGAGCTCGCGTTGCTTAGCAACTCCATCGTTCCACGAAGCACCTCTCTGGAGAACTGTGCATACTCCCACTTGTACGGACTCTTGTTGGTTGGAATGGCGCCACGAGTGAGATGCAGATACTCGTCCCGGTTCAACCGTTCCGGCATCGCGGGGTCGCCACCGCTGAGCGGGTTGAAGAGGAAGATGACGTTACAGTCCAGTCGCCTCGATTCTTCCACCTCACCAACCTTGGCGATCGCTCGGACGATGTACTCGCCCACCGGAGCGTTCTTCGGGGCGTAGAAACCCACAGTAACGGTCTTCACCGGACGCATCCCGGCGTCGTTCGAGTTGATTGGACCGACTCGTTCACGAAGCACCGTGAACCCCCATTGAGTGGGCGGCACAGTGTCCGAATAAAACGGCACGGTGATCTTCGTCTCGACTGGGTCCGAGTCAGGCGCGGAGTTCGGGGCGCGATCGAAACGGTGCGTCACCTCGAACTTCAGGCTGGAGGCCGACACTTCGAATGGAGTGAATACCTCAACGTCCATTTCAACAAGCCTGTCGCGGCGAACCACCTGGGCATCGACAACCTTGGGCTTGTACCCCTCCGTCTCGTGCCGCACCGCGTTGTAGTCCACCAGCGCGTCGACCTTGCGGATGAGCTGCGGCAGTCGGGCGAGGTAGAGCGTCTTGACGCCCTGGTAGTATCCCCAGCCAGCAATCGCGCTGCCGTCGAGAGAAATGACGTTCGCACTTCGTAGCTCCCATCCCGCGAGATTGACACCCTCTTCCGTGAGGAGCGATTCCAAAGATCGCATTCCATTTTGAGGAGTCCAAACAAAGGCGTACAAAGGCTCCAGCACGCTCGGATTCAATGGGTCAACGATCAGGCATTCGCCAACAACACGATTCCCTGATCCATCGACTCCTAACGCCCACGAGTTGGTTGTTCCGGGAAGCACGCCCAGTATTTGGCGGCCACCCGGACCCCACCTGGCCGCGTAACCGGGCTCGTATGGGACGCGAACCGGAAAAACGCAGCCAACAAGAACTGAACCGTCCAGATTCCCGCTCGTAGCACCCCACCCAAATCCAACGAGTGGAGAAAACTCCGGTTCGTCTTCGATAACATCCATGTTGTTCGGCGTCCATCGCACCAATCTGGTGTAACCGCCGGTGGGAGGTGAGCCTCTGCTGTACCGGGTCAACTCCCCCCACGCGACGGACCCGTCGCGGCTGATTCCAAATACATCTGCGGTGTCCGCGTTGCCTTTGGCAAATTCGTGAAGGCCGCCATTCTCGGCCCATCGCCACGCGCGGTTCGCCTCCGCATCGGAAGTCGTGAACGCAATCGCCTTCATGTCGTCCGAAGCCCATGCGCTTCCTTCGTACCTGGAGAAAGAATCAGGAGGGATAGAAATTCCTGTGTCTTTCCACGCCGAACCATTCACCTCTCGCCTGAATATCCGTGGTGCCGAGTTATCCGTTGGCGTCCAAGTGCAGAGAACCGAGTGACCATCAGCATCCGCTGCAAACGGTGCGACCCAGTTGGTCGGCAATCCGCCTCCGGGAGGGTGGTCGATAACTCGTCCGCCGCTACAGGCAGTCCAGAAAAAGGGCGACGGACCGGCATCGGTCCAAAGCTGGGCAACGATCATTTGGCCGTCGCGAGAGATATCGATTGGCGCCGCGAAGGTTGCCCCGGCAGGCAGCTCGATGCGAGTCAATGACTGGCCGATTGCTGATTTCACGAAGAGTAAACTGGCAGCCGCACATGCGGCCAGCTTGAGAGCTTGTATCGGAAAAAAGGCCATATGTGAACCTCCGTTCGATCTCTGTAAGTATAGAGAGTTAGCTGCATTGTCGTTTTCCGATTTTTCTGTGACCTTGAAATCCTGCCCCCCGGTCTCCCAATCACTCTCCACCGGGACTCTCCCGGTCGGACGGTGAGGAACACCGCCGCGGCACCAGAGATTTGGGAGGCTCCGCCATGTGCTTTGTGAAGGGTCTTGTTCGTTACGGTCTGATTGCGGGCCTGGTCGCCGGCGCCGGCGTGGTTGTTGCCGGCCCCGAGCGCGTCTCGGCCCTGCTCACCCAGACCCGTGATTCCATCCACACGCAGCTCGACAAATGCGTGAAGGACCCCGTTGCGCTGCGGGCTCAGCTCCGCAAGCTCGAGGGCCAGTATCCGGCCCGCATCGCCGAGGTCCGCGGCGATCTCGCCGAACTCCGCACCCAGATCGGCCAGCTCAACCGCGATCGCGATGTCAACGGCCGGGCCATGGAGCTCGCCGCCGCCGACCTCAACTCGCTCCAGTCGATGCTCGCCAGGGCTGAGAACCTCCGCGGCTCGACCAACGCGGTGCTGACCAGCAGCGAGGACAACGCCCCGGTCTTCGCCGTGCGCTTCGCCGGCGAGACCCTGGGCCTTGATCAGGCCCACTCCAAGCTCAACGCGATCGAGCAGCACTCGGCCGCGTTCGCGCAGCGAGTGGCCGACATCGACCGCGACCTGGGCTACCTCAACCAGCAGGAGAGCCGCCTGGCGACGCTGCTGGATCAGCTCGAGACCGAGCACGGGCAGTTCCAGAGCCAGCTCTGGCAGCTCGACCGCCAGGTGGATGCGATCGCCCGCAACGACCGCATGATCGAGATGATGAGCAAGCGTCAGAACACGATCGACAAGCACAGCCGCTACCGGGCTGAGAGCCTTGATCAGGTCAACGTCCGCGTCGCCGACATCCGGGCTCGCCAGGAGGCCCAACTCGAGTCGCTGTCGAAGACCACGACCGCGAACAACTACGAGAACCGCGCCCGCCTGGACCTGGATGGCCGAAACGCTCGCAACGCCTCGGCCCCGACTCGCACCTTTACGCCCAAGAGCAAGACCCCGGTCATCGAGGTCAAGCCCGAGGATGTGAAGAGCGAGGCCCCCAAGACGTCCGCTTCGATCGAGCGTCCCGGCGTGCTCGCCTCCAAGCCTCAGTAACGCCTCAGTAACTCCACCCATTCGAAGTCTCCCTCCGAGTCACGACGACTCAGGCCCCCGACGACGGGGGCTTTTTCTTTGCCGCGTGGAATCTGGCTGGGGGCGGGGCCTTCCAGGCCCCGGCGCCTCGGTGTTGGAGCACACCGTGCGCGATGACCGGAAGGAATCGCGTGGTCGATCGGTCGCGCTGGGGATGCGCCACCAGAGCCTGGAAGACCCCGCCCCCGGTCGATGAACCCTTCCCGAATCGCCTCGATTCCACCCAGATCGGTCCCGGTTTGGTGGCATCGGGCGTCGAGTGCCGATAATCTCTGTGGTTGCCCGGCCGGGACGGGGTGTTTCTACACCCATTGCGCTCCCGGCGGGCCGAACTGTCCGCGGACAGGATGTCCGCAGACGAAGGCCATCGGGGCCACCAGCGGCGGAGGCGAACCACTCGTGCCATTCTTCGATCGACTCTTGGGATTGTTCAGCGTCGATATGGGTATCGACCTGGGAACCTGCAACACACTCGTCGCCGTGCGCGGCCAGGGCATCGTGCTCAACGAGCCGTCCGTCGTCGCTGTCATCAAGGGCACCAGCACCGTCCTCCACAACGGAGAAGCCGTGGGCTGGAAGGCCAAGGAGATGCTCGGCAAAACCCCCGGCGGGATCACCGCCGTCCGCCCGCTCAAGGACGGCGTCATCAGCGACTTTGAGATCACCGAGGCGATGCTCGGCTACTTCATCCGCAAGGTGAACGGGAAGAGCAAGATCTTCGGCCCCCGCGTCGTCATCTCGATTCCGTCGGGCATCACCGAGGTCGAGAAGCAGGCCGTCATCCAGTCGGCGGAGAACGCCGGTGCACGCCGCATCTTCCTGATCGAGGAGCCGCTGGCGGCCGCGATCGGCGCCGGGCTGCCGTTCACCGAGGCCACCGCCTCGATGATCGTCGACATCGGCGGCGGCACCACCGAGGTCGCGATCCTCTCGCTGGGCGGCCTGGCCACCTGCGAGTCGGTCCGTGTCGCCGGCGACGACATGGACGAGGCGATCATCGCCCACATGAAGCGCACGTACAACATGATGATCGGTGAGCAGACCGCCGAACGGATCAAGATCGAGGTTGGCAGCGCCTCCCCCGTCGGCCCCGAGACCACCATGGAAGTCCGCGGCCGCGACATGATCAGCGGCCTGCCCCGCAAGACCGTCATCACCAGCGAAGAGATCCGCGAGGCGCTGCAGGAACCCGTCACCGCGATCATCGAGGCCGTCACTCGCACGCTCGAGAAGGCCGAGCCGGAACTGGCGGCCGACCTCGTGATCAACGGCATCACCATGGCCGGCGGCGGGTCGCTCCTGAGGGGGCTGTGCCAGGTCGTGCAGAAGGCGACGGGCCTGGACACGCACCTCGCCGACGATCCGCTCACCTGCGTCGCGCGGGGGACGGCGGTGTACCTCGAGCATCTGGACGACTGGAAGGACTCACTCGAAGACAGCATGAAGCGTTGAGGCCCCTTGCTCTCACCCGGGCCGGAGGCCCGGGCCGCTCGCCGCAATCGGAATCGACAGGGATATGTCGAGACTGCCGCACCAATCCACCACCGGCCGCCTGCTGATGCCCAGCATCGTGGTGCTGCTGATCCTCCTGAGCCTGTTCAAGCGCTCATGGTTGGGCTGGGTGAACTCGGTGGCGAACATCCCCACCGCCATCCTGACGCCCGGGAGCGCCGTGGTGTCGACCGCGGCCGGATGGCTGCTGCCCGCCAAGCGCCCGGTCGTGACGAGCGAGCGTGAGAAGGCCCTGGTCGAAGAGCTCGAACACTGGAAGACGCTCTACCAGCGCGAGGAACGCAACAACGAGAAGCTCCGCAAGCAGATGGCGGAGCTGCAGCTGGGGCGGCTCATCAACCCCGAGTCGAACATCACCCAGTTCGTCGCGAGCGTCGTGGGCATGTCGTCGGATCTCTCCAGCGGCCTTTTGCGGGTGCGGGCGGGGGAGAGCTTGGGCGTGACGGCGGGGACGGTCGCGGTCACCGACGGCGTGCAGATCGTCGGCCGCGTGCTCAGCGTCAGCGGGCCGACGGCTTTGGTGCAACCCATCACCCGCAAAGGTGCGCCCAAGATCGCGGGGCGGGTGATGGTCGATGAGCCCAACAACATCGGGCTGCAGTGCCTGCTCGAACCGATCGGCACCCGCTTCCGGGCGGCGGTGCAGGCCCCCGACGCGTCCGCGGCGAACGCGTCCAGGCTGGTCGTCGAACCCGGGCAGACCGTGCGGCTCGACGACGATCGCTGGCCGGAGAGCTCGCAGCGCTTTGTGGTGGGCAAGGTCGAGAGCGTTGAGGTGGACCCGGCCAACCCGCTACGCGTGATCGCGATCGTGGTGCCGACCGTGGAGATCGAGCGCATCAGCGAGATGACGCTGCGGATCGTGAACGATCGGGGTGAGGAACGGGCCGGGGGCGGAGGCAAGCCATGAACGTGATCGCCGCCCTGGTCGCGGGCTATATCTGCTTCTCGCTGGAGCTCGGTCTGCGCAAGGCCATCGCGATCGGTGCCGCGGGCGTGTCACCGTCGTTCGCGTTCATCCTGTGCGTGGTGATCTGCCTGAGCGCCTCGCCGCAGGCGGCGCTGTGGACGTGCCTGTTTGTGGGGCTGCTCACCGACCTGACCTGGCCGCACGAACTGGTCAGCGGCGTGAGCACGCAGACGTTCATCGGGCCGTACGCGATCGGGTACCTGGTCGCGGGGCAGTTCGTGCTCAGCGTCCGCCGCGACATGTTCCGGGGCAACCCTCTCACGCTGGGCGTGCTGTGCGCGGTGGGGCTGGCGATCGCCCAGATCGTGATCGTGGCGCTCTACGCCTTCCGCTCGGGCTACACGCCGGAGCTGGAATGGCAGCCGACGTCGCAGCTTTTGGTACGACTCGGTGTCGCGCTCTACACCGGCGTAGTGGGCGTGGTGGTGGGCATCTTCGCCGGGCCGCTGACCTCGGCGTTGGGCGTGCATCAGGCCCCGCAGCGACGGTTCACGCGGCCGATTTATTGATGCGCGAGACTCGCACATCGGCCGACCGCAAACACGCGACTCGATCGGAAGGGGACTGCCCCGGCTGCTCATCGCTTCCCACGGCAGCCAGTGTCGGACAGTTCAGGAACCGTCACCGCGAGCGGCTAGACTTGCCCCCTCTCGAGACACCCATGCACTACGACGCCCACCAACCTGTCATCAACGACCTTGAGGCGCGGATCGTGACGATCCGTGACTCTCTTTAACTACGACGCCAAGGCCGCCAAGCTCAAGGAGCTGGAAGACCAGATGAACGGCGCCGGCTTCTGGGACAGCCAGGAGCGGGCGAAGAAGGTGGTCGCCGAGGTGAAGGGGCTCAAGGCCATGCTCGAGCCGCTGCGGAACGCCATCCGCGACTTCGACGACGCCAAGACCGCGTACGAGATGTCGAAGGAAGCCGGCGACAAGGACCTGCTCGCCGAGGCCGACACGCAGCTCTTCGGGCTGGTGTCGCGGATGGAGAAGATCGAGCGCCAGTCGCTCCTCTCCGGCAAGCACGACGCCAAGAACTGCTTCCTCACCGTCTCCGCCGGCGTCGGCGGCACCGAGGCCCAGGACTGGACCGAGATGCTCTTCCGCATGTACGTTTTCTACTGCGAGAAGATGGGCTGGGAACTGGAAGAGGTTGACAAGGGCTTCGGCGAAGTCGGTCTCGACTCGGTCACGCTGCACGTCAAGGGCCCGTTCGCGTTCGGATACCTCTCCTGCGAGCGCGGCACGCACCGCCTCGCGCGCGTCTCGCCCTTCAATGCCCAGGGCAAGCGCCAGACCTCTTTCGCGACCGTCGAGGTCACGCCTGAATTCGAGGAAGTGGACGTCAAGATCCCCGATACCGATCTGGAGATCACGCCCTTCGTCCGCGCCAGCGGCCCGGGCGGCCAGAACGTCAACAAGGTCGCCAGCGCCATCCGCGTGGTGCACAAGCCCACGGGCATCATGATCGTCAGCAGCACCTACCGCGATCAGCCGCAGAACAAGAAACAGTGCTTGTCGATTCTGCAGGCACGCCTCGAGCAGATGGCCGAGGAGCAGCGCGAGAAGGACATCGCCGCGGCCACGGGCGGCAGCCTCGACCGCGGCTGGGGCACGCAGATCCGTAGCTACGTGTTCTACGACAACCGCGTGAAGGACCACCGCACCGGCGTCGAGACCTCGGATTACGAGGCCGTGCTGCGCGGCGAGATCGCGGACTTCATCGACGCGGAGCTGAAGCGCAAGCGCTCCGAAAAGGAAAACAAGAAGTAAGCCCCCGGCTCAAAGAACGACGCGGCCCCCGAGCAATCGGGGGCCGCGGTGTTTTTGAGTGTGCACGGGACCTAGCGGCCGCGATCACTTGCGAGCGAGCAGGTCGCGGATCTCGGTGAGCAGCTTCTGCTCCGGAGTGGGCCCGGCGGGTGCGGGCGCGGGCTTCTCGGCCTCGAATCGCTTGCGAGCGCTGTTGAATGCCTTCACCACCAGGAAAATGCAGAAAGCCAGGATCAGGAAGTTGATCGTGACGGTGATGAACGAGCCGTAGGCCAGGACCGGGCCGAAGCCGCGGGCCTGCTCCAGGGTCAAATTCGGATTGGTCTTGAGTTGCTCCGCGACCGTGCCGCCCAGCGGGACGAAGCGGTTGTTGAAGTCCACGTTCCCCGCCATGCCGACGACCGGCATGATGATGTCCTTGATGAGCGAGTTGACGATCCCGCCGAAGGCGCCGCCGATGATGACACCGACCGCCAGGTCGAGCATGTTGCCCTTGAGAGCGAACTCGCGGAATTCCTTGATGAAGCCCATGACTTTCCCTTTCGTGTAGCGCCGGCGGCACACGAGACTTCCGGCCCGCCAGCGTGGGCAGTATAACTACCACTCGGACCAAGGAAGGGGAAAACCCTAGATTGAGGGGAGAGTGCGGGGCTTGAGAAAGCGCGGGAGGTTCGGATCGCCATCTCGTACGAGGGACCTGGAACCGATCGAAAAGGCCGGGGTGGGATTCGAACCCACGTAGCTTGCGCAACGGATTTGCAATCCGCTCCATTTGTCCACTCTGGCACCCGGCCGCTGAGCGGGCATGAGCATAGCACGGCGGCCCCGTGTTGGCCGCTCGCGATGGAAGCACGCACCGTCGGACCCCGCCGCTCGCCTCGCGGCTAGCCTTTCGCCGATGTTCACTGGCATGAAGTCCTCACAGCGGCTTGGCATCGCGATCGCGTTGGCGGCGGCAACCTGGTGTTGGGCTCAGGACACCGCTCCGGCCCGCGACGCCGTGTACCCGGCGGGCTCCGCTCCGGAAAAGCGGGAGGGAGACGACAAGAAGACAACGCAGTCGATCCCGGGCCTGACGAGCGAGACGTTCACCGTGCCGCCGGGGCGGTACTACCCCGAGGGGACGTTCCTTGTGCGACGCGTCGGGACGATCCGCGCCCTCAAGTCAGGCGACGTGCTGTTTATCCCCGACAAGCCCGCCGCCCGCGATTCGCGACGCCGCGGCGAACGACCGATGGTGCTGCTCCCGTCGCAGACGCTCGCCTCGATCGAGTCCAGCGTGAACGGCGCTCCCGACCCGCTCCAGGCCCGCGTCGAGCTCTCTGGCCAGCTCTTTGTGTACCGCGACCGCCAGCAACTCCTGCCGACGGTGTTCACGTTTCTTCCCGGCCCCAAGGACGCCAAGCCCGCTCCCGCACGCAGCGCCAACGACGAGGAAGCGGCCTCGTCCGTCCAGCCCACCGACGACCCGGAAGTCGCCGACATGATCACGCAGATCGAGTCGCGTCGGAACGAAACGCGCTCGACGCCGGAGACCGGCCCCACGCCCGACGCCGACGAGAAGGCGCCCAAGTCTCTTGTCGGGGAAGGCACCATGATCACCGATCGACGCGGACGGCTCACACGCGTCAAGGAAAAGCTCGCGGTCGCATTCGACGGCGACGCCAATTCCAAGTCCGACCCGGCCATGATCGTCATCCCGTCGCGGGCGCTGGAGCGCCTCGAGGCGGCGTTGGGGCCGACCACCGACGGCGTGGTCGTCGTGGTCACCGGGCGGGTGCTGTCGTACCGGGGCCAGAACTACATCCTGCCGCTGCTCGCGCAGATCGAGGCCGACGGACAGCTCAAGCCAATGCAGTGAGCCGCGCAGGCGGGGAGCCTGAGAGGGGCGCCGATGCTGAAGACTCTGGTGGAGATGCACGCTGCGGCGTGGATGGCCGTGGATCGATCGTCGATCTCGCGGGGCTTTTTCCTGCTGATGCTGATCGTGTTGGGGACCATCGCGGTGATCACCGTGACGGTGCTTTACCTGCAGGCGCGGCGGCGGGCGCACCTGCGCGGCCTGGCGGCTGACACCAAGCGCCGCCGCAGCGAGGACCCCTGGAAAGTCAGCGCCGAACGGACCGAGGCCCCGAGCGCGGACGAGCTGTACCGGTCCAGCGGCTTTGACAAGGA
The DNA here is from genome assembly GCA_036392375.1 of Phycisphaerales bacterium. GTDB lineage: Bacteria > Planctomycetota > Phycisphaerae > Phycisphaerales > UBA1924 > JAFEBO01. The sequence goes on along the minus strand of DASVYC010000021.1, from coordinate 14,578 downwards.
CGACACGCGGATTGAGGACTCGCCCCGAGACCCGGACGAGCCACGGGCGTGAATTCGAACGCAAGCCTGACACTGGGCGGCATGACGGAACCGGGCCGCGAACAATCCGGCGTGACCTCTGCGAGCGGCGAGATCTCGGCGTTGATCACCGGCGGCACCCGCCGGGTCGGCTTGGCCATCGCGCGAGCGTTCGCGAGCCGCGCCCCAAAGCCTCATCTGATCCTGACAACGCGTGACCCCGGAACCGATGCCCACGCGGCCAAGCGGGAACTCGAATCGCTCGGGGCCACCGTCGCGATCGAGCGGCTCGACACGGGCGATCTCACGGCGGTCGAAGCATTCGCGCAGGCCCTGACCCGCTCGCGGGAATCCCTCGACGCACTGGTCCTCAACGCGTCGAGCTACGACGAGACGGCGTTGCACGAAGTCCGCGCGGCCGACCTGGACCGCCACATGCGCGTGAACGCGTTCGGTCCGGCGCTGCTGTCGCGCGGGCTGGCGGGGCTGCTGGCCAAGTCCGCGCTGCCCCACGGGGGCGGCATCGTCGCGATGGCGGACATGCACGTCCTGGGGCGGCCACGGAAGAACCTGCTTGCGTACTCCATGTCCAAGGCGGCGCTGGTCGAGGCGGTCCGCACGCTGGCGCGGGAGCTGGCGCCGCGCGTGCGAGTCAACGCTGTGGCCCCGGGTGTGATCGAGTGGCCGACAAGCGGCCCGGACGCGAACCCGGAGTTCCAGGAGGCGTACCTGAAACGCGTCCCGCTGCAGCGGTCGGGAACACCCGCGGACGCTGCCGAGGTGGTGCGCTGGCTGGCGCTCGAGGCCTCGTACTGCACCGGCGAGATCGTCCGTGTCGATGGTGGTCGCTGGCTCGCGTGACAGCACCGGCATCGGCTACCCTCCCCCACTCGCCCCCCTCCACCGTGTACCAGTTTCTTCTCACCCACCGATACCTCACCAGCAAGGTCATGCCGCTGCTCGCGGCACTGGCGGTGGCGTTGTGCACCGCGATGGTGATCATCGTGTGGTCGGTGATGGGCGGGTTCCTGGTGATGCTGATCAACTCCGGGCGCACGCTTGTCGGCGACGTCACTGTCTCGTGGCCGATCACGGGCTTTGCGCACTACGAGGAACTGATCAAGCGGCTCGAGGCCGATCCCGACGTGGCCGCCGCGACGCCGACGATCGAGACCTACGGCCTGATCGGCCTGCCCGACGGGCGCACCGAGACGGTGATGATCAAGGGCGTGGACGGGCCTTCGTACACCCTGGTCACCGACTTTGCGGACACGCTGTACTGGAAACCCATCGACACGCCGCATCCCAAGGACGTCCACAAGGACGATCCGCGGCTGTCGAATCACACCCTCTGGAAGTTCGCGTTCGAGGGCGGCAAGCGGCTCGTGCGTTTCGAGAAGCCCGAGCGTGGCAACGTGGCGGTGGAAAAACCGGGCGTCGTGCTGGGCGTTTCCGTCAGCGGCTTCAACATCCGCGAGCGCTGGGGCTTCTATCCCGGCCAGGCTAGGGCCCGTCAGCCCGACGGCACGCTGAAGATGGTGCCGACGATCCTGCCGGTTGACGGGAACGTGACCATCAACGTGCTCCCGATGGACAGCAAGGGCCGCGCCGTGGACATGGTCGCTCGTTCGTTCCCGGTCGCCAACGAGTTCCACAGCGGCTTGTACGAGATCGATCACAAGACCGTGTTCCTGCAGCTCGGCGCGCTGCAGGAGATGCTGAAGATGAACCGGGCCCAGAAAGTCAGCACCACCAGCGCCGTCACCGTCAACGAGCGTGGCGAAGAGTCGTTCACCGCCCCCACCGTGCTGGGTGAGGATCCGGCCCGAGTGACCAACGTGCTGGTGCGTGGCAAGACGCAATCGTTCGAGTCCGCCGCGGCCGATCGGCTGGCGGACAAGGTAGCCGCCATCTACCGCCAGTTCGCGAAGGACTTCGAAGGCCAGGTGCCGCCCTCGACATCGATCCGCATCCTGACGTGGGAAGACCAGAACCGCACGATGATCAACGCGGTGCGTAAGGAAACGGCGCTGGTGCTGTTCATCTTCTCGTTCGTGTCGATGACCGCGGTCTTTCTGGTGCTCGCGATCTTCTGGGCGATGGTGAGCGAGAAGACCAAGGACATCGGCATCCTGCGGGCCATCGGCGCCAGCCGCGCGGGCGTCGCCGGGACGTGGCTTCTGTACGGAGCGGCGATCGGCCTGCTGGGCGCGGTCGTCGGCTTCGGCATCGCCTACGGCGTGGTCACCAACATCAACGCGATCCACGAGTGGCTGGGCGAGAAGCTCGGGCTCTATATCTGGGACCCCAAGATCTACTACTTCTCCCGCATCCCCAGCGATCTGAACGCGCGGCACGTCGCGATCGTGCTCGCGGGCGGCGTGCTGGCGAGCTGCGTCGGCGCACTCTGGCCCGCGCTGCGGGCCGCCCGCATGAGCCCGGTTCGCGCCCTGCGCTTTGAGTAACAATGAACGCCACCGCGACCAACCCCGCCGTGCTCCGCGCGACCAACGTCCGCAAGACGTATCAGTTGGGTCGGCTCCGCGTGCCCGTGCTGCGGGGCGTCAACATCGACGTCGCACGGGGCGAGTTTGTCGCGATCCTTGGGGCGTCGGGTTCGGGCAAGTCCACACTGCTGCATCTATTGGGCGGGCTCGACGCGGCGGACAAGGCCTCCGCCGCCACGGGCCCGGCCGCGATCGAGTTCGAGGGGACAGATCTGATCCGCCTCTCGGCCGGCCGCCTCGACGAGTACCGGCGTCGCCGCGTCGGGTTTGTGTTTCAGTTTTACCACCTGCTGCCGGAGCTGACCGTGCTGCAGAACGTGACCATCGCCGCCATGACTGCGATGGGCAAGCTGGAATATTGGTCGAAGCGTCGCGAGGTCCGCGCCGAGGCTTCGTCGCTGCTGGAGCGTGTGGGCCTCGGGCACCGGCTCCTGCACCGTCCGGCCGAGCTCTCGGGTGGCGAACGCCAGCGAGTCGCGATTGCTCGGGCGTTGGTCAACAAGCCCGACCTGCTGTTGGCCGACGAACCGACGGGCAACCTCGACCGCGTCACCGGTGCCTCGATTCTGGATTTGTTCACCGACCTGCACACGTCCGGCCAGACCATGGTGGTCGTGACCCACGACGAGGCGACCGCGGCCCGGGCAGACCGGGTGGTGCGGCTGGTCGACGGGGCCGTTCAGTCGGACCGGTGACCCCGCCTTTGGGTCGGGCGAGACAGATCCGAGACGCGCAAAGATATCGTTCACCTTCTGTCAGCATGCCCGGCCGTGCTACGCTTGAGGCCAAGGCTAGCGTTTGCAAACCGCTACACTGTTCGCCGCGTACGCCCGAGGGACCCGCACGGTCGCATGTTCAAGACTGCCGACGTCATCTCCCCTTCTGCAGGCCGCACATCGGACACGGCGGCACCGACCTCCGCGCCCACCTCCTATCCGAAGCGTCAGACCGTCATTCAGGGCGCCACTGGTCCGGTGCCGGCGATGGTCATCGATGTCGGCGTCGGTCCGACGTTCGTCTTCCTGCACGGCCTCGTGGGGCTCAACGACCACTGGGAAGATGTGGTGAAGCAGTTCTCATCTCGGGCCCGATGCGTGATGCTCGAGATCCCGCTGCTCGAGCTGACCGGCGAAGATTGCTCCATTCAGGGCGTAACGGCACTCACCGCACGCTTCCTTGATTCGTATTTCGCGGGTTCGAACGCGCTTCCGGTGGGGATCGTCGGCAACTCGTTCGGCGGACACGTGGCGCTGCGTCTGGCGATCGAGCGTCCCGATCTGGTTCGAGCGTTGGTGCTGGCCGGGGCGTCGGGGCTGATCGAGAAATCGATGGTCGCGGATGTCCAGATCCGGCCCAGCCGCGAGTGGCTGAGCCGCAAGATCGGCGAGCTCTTCTACGACAAGAAGTTCATGCGTGACAGCGACCTGGAGCGTGCGCACGCGGCGTTGTCGTCGCGGGGCGGAGCCCGCGCGATGGTGAAGCTCAGTCGTTCGGCCCGTCGCAACCACCTTGGCAGCAAGCTCGGGCAGATCAAGGCCCCGACGCTGCTCATCTGGGGCCGCGAGGACATCGTGACGCCGCCCGAGGCCGCCGAGGGCTTTAAACGTTCGATCCCCAACTCGACGCTGGTGTGGTTCGATCGCTGCGGTCACGCCCCGATGATCGAGTGCCCCGAGCGGTTCGCCGACGCGATGACGAGCTTCGCGGCGAGCTTCACCAAGGCCTGAGGATCGGCGAACGGGCATGGGCACCGGAAGCACACACACGATTCAGTTGCCGCCGAACCTGCCCGCGGGCCCGGGGCGGTTTTCCGGCGCCGGTTCGTGGACGGCGCTGGTCGGCTTCGGGCTGCAGAAGTACGTCTCGGGTCGCGCCCGCGCGCTGGCCGACACCGGATACTGGAAGCGATCTTCCGCGCAGATCCAGATCGACACGCTGCGCTCGCTCCTGACGCGTGCCGCGGGCACGAAGTTCGGGCGCGAGCACGGCTTCGCCGCCGTCGCACGCTGCTCCGACCGCGAGATCATCGACGCGTATCGCAAGACGCTGCCGGTGCGCGACTGGTACGCGTTCAAGGACGACATCGCTCGCATGCGCGAGGGCGGCGAGCCCGACATCCTCTGGCCCGGGCTGGTCGAGGATTTCGCGCAGACCAGCGGCACCACCGCGGGCGACAAGTTCATCCCGGTCAGCAAGGCGATGCTGAAGTCCAACTTCCGCGCGTCGCTCGACATCTTCGCGAACCTCGTGAACCAGGGCGTCAGTCTGACGCAACTGCTCTCGGGGCGCTGCCTTTTTCTCGGCGGTTCGTCGAACCTCGACACCAACGAGAAAGGCATCCGCACCGGCGACCTGTCGGGGATCGTTACCCCATTGATCAAGTGGCCGATCTCGACGATCTACCTGCCCGGCCCCGAGGTGGCGCTCATGAGCCACTGGCCCAGCAAGATCGAAGCAATGGCGCGGCGGTGCATCAACGAAGACGTCCGCATGATCAGCGGCATGCCCTCGTGGGGCATGGTGCTCGCCGAGCGGCTCATCGCGCTCGCCAACGAACGCGGCATCACGAGCCGCATCCCCGGCGAGGACGGCGTCAAAGTCGACACGCTCCGGCAAATCTGGCCCAACCTCTCCGTCTTCGTTCACGGGGGCGTGCGCTACCAGCCCTTCGACCCGCGCGTGCGGCAGATCTACTCCGGCTCGCCCGACGGCGCCGACATCCCCACACGCTTCGAGCTGTATCCCGCCAGCGAGGCGTTCATCGCGATGCAGGACGCGGCCAACCCCAAGAACGCCAGGGCGGGCACCACGCATCCGTCGCTGCGGCTCAATATCGATCTCGACAACTTCTTCGAGTTCGTGCCGATCGAACGCATCAACGACCCCAACCCGGAGGCATTCACCGCCGACCGCGTGGAGAAGGGCGTGCGGTACTGCGTGATCCTGACCACCTGCGCAGGCCTGTGGCGGTACAACATCGGCGACGTGGTGGAATTCGACTCGGCGTGCGATACGCCCGAGGGCGAGCGGGGAAGCGGTCTGCCTGGCGGGCCCGCACGCCTGCGGATCGTCGGGCGTCACCGCCACTTCGTAAACGCCTTCGGCGAGAACCTGATCGTCGAGCACATTGAGAACGCCGTCGCCAAAGCGGCGGCGGCGACGGGGCTGGTGGTCGGCGAGTTCACCGCGGCCCCGGTGTACCCGGGAGTTGATGCCTCGGGTTCAACGCGCCGCGCAGCGTTGGAACTCGCAATCGAGATCGAGGGCAAGCCGGGCGACGATTCCACGCTCGGTCGCTTCCGCGACGCGTTCGACGCGGCGCTCAAGGAACAGAACGTCGATTACACGACCAAGCGGACCGACGGCGTGGGCATGGCACCCCCCACCGTTACACCGCTGCGTCCGGGCGCGTTCCACCGCTGGCTCGATTCCAAGGGCAAGCTGGGCGGCCAGCACAAGTGCCCCCGCTGCGCCAACACCCGCGACACGCTGGAGCAGGTCGTGCGGGCCAACGCTGGATGAGCGGTCGATCGAACGCCGGGCGGCAGGCCCACGGACCCGCCGCTTATCGGCGGCGGCGCGAGGCCACAGTGCCGGCGAGGGCGAAGCCCGCGAGCGTGCCGGGCGTCGGGATCTTCCCGCCGTAGAGCATCTTGTCCATGTTGTAGAACTCGTTGGGGATCTCGCCGCTGCCGCGGACGTCGATCGAGTTGAAGGTGGACGCAAAGACCACGCCGAAGAACCCGTCGCCCGGGGCGGCAAGGTAGTCGCCGATCTTGATCACGTATTGCGGGTCGCGTTAGACATCCGCAGGCGATCGAGGTCGAGCCATCCGCCGCCCAACACGGCGACCAGAACGCACGGGATCAGGATCAGCGCGTTCTCGCCGACCTTGCACCAGCCCATCACGCCCTTGGGGCAGAGCAGGGTGAGGTTGCCGAAGCAGCCGCATGTCAAGCTCATCTGACGGAGAAGGACCGAGACGACCGCCGCGGTGAAGCCGATCATGAGCAGGGAGAGCACCGTGGCGGCGGCGCGGGTCCAGACGCCCACAAGCACCAGCACGGCGCACAGCACCTCGAGCCACGGGATCACGCCCGCCGCGAGATGCACGAGATGCTCGGGCAGGATCTTAAAGGAGTGGATCGCCATCGCGAACTTCTGCGGGCCCGAGTCCACGATCAGCTCGCCGCCGGGCTTGAGCTTCTGCCACGCGGCGAACAGGAAGAGAGCCGCGATCGCGATCCGGCAGAGGAACAGCACGCTGTGGCGGAGGCGACTCACGGCTTGCCTCCCGCGTTGGTTCTATCGGCCGCGGTCTCGATCGGATACCCGAGCTCCTTCCACTCGGGGAAGCCCTTCTCGATGATGTGTATCTGCTTGAATCCCGCTTGCTGCAGGAGGATCGCGACGTTCTTCGAGGCATCGCAGTCGCCCCCACCGCAGTAGATCACCACCGGCGCGTTGGCGTCCAGCACCTTCATCGCGTCGTCCGCGGCGGGGGTGCCGAACATCGTCGAGTTCAGCAAGAACGCCTGCGGCACGTGGCCGGCGTCGAACTCCGGCTGGATGCGTGCGTCCAGAAAGACGACACCTTGATCGAAGAGAGCCTTGGCGGCCTTGGCGTCGATCATTAATCCAAGGGACGCGGCGCTCGTCGCATCGGGCGTCTTCGTCGCCTTGTCCGAGAGCGCTGGCGCCGGTTCGGGGGTCGTCGTCTGCGCCGGCATGCCGCGCGCCGCAGCGGATCGCGATGGAGTCGTCGGGGCCGGCTCGCTGCGGGGCGCCGAAGCGTTGTCCTTGAGCGTGATGACCGTCGGTCGCAGCCACGAGTCGGCCGCGCCGAGCACGCAGCCCAGGCCCACGATCGCCAGTGTCCGCTGGACCAGGATCAGCGGCATGTCGGCATCTCCGAATCCTTCGGCGTGCTCATATTCGTGCCGGGGAACTGGATTCAGCGGACAACGATGTAAACGCCCAGCTTGATCGATTCTTCCCCCGGCATGTCGGTCAGCACCTCGCAGTCAATCACGCTGCGGAACGACTCCTTCGGAGCCTTGCCCGAGACGGCGACGGTGTATTCCGACGGCTCGCCGCCGCCGGCCTTGGTGTTGGGCTTGATGTCGAAGGTGAGCTGCGGGTCTTCGCGGCCGGGGGTCGCGATCTGCTTGATGCCTTTGATCTTGAAGGGCTTTCCGCCCCGGCTGGTGATCGTGGCCGTGTTGCTGAACTCGGCCTCGCGGGCGACGAGGCCCATGCTGACCCGCATCGGGCGGACGTCCAGATCGCCGAGCACCTCGCCCATGACCGGCAGGCGGATCTCCTTCTCGCGTTCGTCATTGGTGGTGATGATGACGTTGCGCTGGAAGCGTTCGATCTTCTTGGCGGCGGGGTAGACCAGCTTGACGTTCACGCGCTTCATCTTCTCGCCGTTGATCTCGACCGGCTCGGGCGAACCGATGACGGGCTTGATCTCCTCGCCGACGCCGTCGAAGGTGACGCCCGTGATGTTAAAGTTCTCGAGACGACCGGTGAGGTTGAGCTCCACGGTCTTGCTCTCGCCCTTGGCGATCTGTCCGAAGGCAACGAGGCGGGCGGGCTCGACCGTCACGATGGCCATCAGGTCGGCCTCGATCGTGAGCGAACTGGTCGGCGAGGTGGGGTCGTTGCTGACGACCGTCACACGCTGCTGAACCTTGCCCGCGGCCTTGCCCTTGGGATCAAAGACGACCTTGATCTCGCCCTCCTCGCCCGGGGCGTACTCCGATTTCGCCAGGGCGGGCACGGTGCAGTGGCACGAGCCGGTGGCGCTGGTGATGATCAGGTTGGCGTCGCCGGTGTTCTTGAACTTGAAGACGTGCTCCACGGGCTTGTCGCACAGGATCTTGCCGAAGTCGAAGGTCTTGGCGACGGGGGTGAAGCGGCCCGACGGCCCGACAGGCTTGGGCGCCTCGGGCGCGACCTGGCCGGGACGGGGCGGGAGGGGATCACCCGCGGGGGAAGCGGCCTGCTGCGCGAACGCGGCCGCGGAACACGCGGCGCCGGCGGCGAGAACACAGAACGTGGTGGTGCGGAGATGAGCCATGGCCGAGGTCCCTCTGTAAAGTTCGAGCGGTACCAACAGACGCGTCGGCATGCAGCGCCGACGCGGGTCGATCGGTTCGACGGACAACCGAGTTTATCACGAACAACACACGGGGGCTTTTTGTTCGAACTTTGGAAGGGCCGGCCAGATTCAACGCTTTGTCGGGCCGACTCCAAAGGCCCGGATGGCGGCGTCCAGCCGTCCGAGAGCGTGGGCGTAGGCGGCAATCCGCATCGGTACCCCCTTCTCCTTGGCCAGCGCGTGCACGCTGCGGAACTCCCGCACCATGATCTCCTTGAGCCGCGTGTGGACTTCCTCCAGCGACCACGCGAATCCGGCTCGGTTCTGGGTCCATTCGAAGTAGGAGACAGTGACGCCGCCCGCATTCGCCAGGATGTCGGGGATCACGAGGATGTTCTTATGCTGCAGCGTTGCGTCGGCATCGGCCGCGACCGGGCCATTGGCGAGTTCCAGGATCACCTTCGCGCGGATCTTGCCCGCGTTCTTGGTCGTGATCACGTCCTCGATGGCGGCGGGCACGAGCAGATCGACGTCCATTTCCAATAGCTCGGCGTTGCTGATGGCCTTGCCGCTCGGGAGCGCCCCGGTCCTGTTTTTGTGCTCGATCGCGGCGGGGATATCGATGCCCGCGTCGTTCGCGATCGCGCCCCGCGAGTCCCCGATCGCGACGACGGTGTAGCCCACGTCGTGCACGAACTTCGCGAAGTGCTGCCCCGCGTTGCCAAAGCCGTGGACCGCGACGCGGATGGGCTTGACCTTGGGGTCCCAGCCAAGCGTCTTTTCCAGATCACGCAGGATGTAGAACCCGCCCCGGGCGGTGGCGTCGTCACGACCCAGCGAGCCGCCGACGGCGACCGGCTTGCCGGTGATCACGCCGGGCTCGATCGATCCTGTGAACTTGTTGTACTCGTCCATCATCCACGCCATGATGAGTGCGTTGGTGTTCACGTCCGGCGCGGGCACATCGGTCGCGGGGCCGACGTTCTTGGCGATCGCCCGCATATACGCGCGGCTCAGGCGTTCAAGCTCACCCTGACTGAGCTTCTTGGGATCGACGATTACGCCGCCCTTGCCGCCGCCGAAGGGGATGCCAACCACCGCGCACTTGCACGCCATCCAGAACGCGAGCGCTTTCACTTCGGGGATCGAGACATCCTGGTGGAAGCGGATGCCGCCCTTGGCGGGCCCGCGGCTGTCGTCGTACGCGCAGCGGTATCCGGTGAAAACCCGCAGCGAGCCGTCGTCCATGCGGACGGGCAGGCTGACTTCGAGGAACTGCTTGGGCTGGGAAAGCCGGGCGAGCGTCTCGGGATGAACCGTGACGATCTCGGCCGCGGCACGCATGCGGGCAAGAGCTCCGCTAAAGACGTCGGTGTTCATGCCCCATGCTACCGCACCGGGCCGAAACGCCGGAAGTCGGGAGCGGTTCTAGCATTCCCGTTCGCGACCGCGCATCCGGCGGCTACGCACCCGCTTCTTCCGTCTCGTACGACCCGCCGCGGAGCCCTCCCGCGAGGAACGTGTCGAGGTGCCGGTTCACCTCCAGCGGCGACTTGCTGTTGCGCACCGCTTCCTTCAGCGGCTTGACACCCACGATGCGGCCACGCTCGTCGGTGGTCATCAGCCGCTTGGCGAACCACGTCATGCGGCGGCGGATCTGCACCATCGCGTAGTGCTCGTCGCGGTGCTCGACCATTAACGCCAGATACCGACGCACGCTGTCGATGATCTCCCGCTCGCTCGGTTTCGCAGGTGCCACCCCCGCGGTCTGCAGCGCCCAGGCGTCCCGGAAGATCCAAGGCGTGCTCAACGCCCCACGCCCGATCATGACGCCCTGGCAACCGGTGGTGTTGATCATCCGCACCGCGTCCTCGGGCTCGCGGACGTCGCCGTTGCCGATGACCGGGATCGCGCCGTTCACGGCCTCAACCACGCGTGCGATGCCAGCGAGTTGTACCTCGCCGCTGAACTTCATCTCGGTCGTCCGACCGTGTACCGTGACGCCGACGACACCGACGTCCGCGAGCATTTTCGCGAGGTGCGGCGAGCACGCGAGCCCGGCCTCGTAGTCGCTCGTAGCCCAGCACAGCCGCATCTTGCACGTGAGCGGCACCGGGCACGACGCTCCGGGCGCCAGCAGCACCGCGTTGCCCGTTCGCCGCATCCATTCCTCGCGGCTCAACGGGCACTTTTCGAGCTCTTCGACCACCCGCTTCGCGATCGCGACCGCACGCGAGAGATCGGTCAAGAGCTTGCTGCCGCCGTCTTTCTTGGTCACCTTGTCGACCGGGCAACCCATGTTGATATCAACGATGGTCGCCCCGTGCTCGACGGCCCAGCGTGCGCCCTGGGCCATGATCTCCGGATCGCTGCCGTAGAGCTGCATGCCCACGGGCTTGTCGATGTCGTTGGTGGCGGCGAGGTCAAGGCTTGTGGCGGTGCCGCGGAGCAGGCCCTGGGGCGAGAGCAGATCGGTGCACGCCAAGCCGACGCCGATGCCGACACCCGCCGGATGGGCCGACCATTCCCGGACGATCGTGCGGAACGCCAGATCACAGTACCCGGCGATGGGTGCAAGCAGCAGATTGCTGGCGAGCCGGATGGGGCCGAGTTGGAGAGAGCGTGCGATCACCACGAATCGTAATCACACGCGGCACGGGTCGAACGCCAGAACTTACGACGCCAGCGCCCCCTCGACTGGGCGATCCTCGCGAGCCGTCGGGTCGGTCGGGCCGGTGATGACGCGCTCGCCGGGCATGGGGCTGTAGCGGCTGCCGTAGAGCGGGATCCGCCTATTCGTGTTGGTCTTGGGGATCAGCGGCATCGCGATCAGGATCAAGACGACCATCGCGGCGTTCGCGCCGACCATCGGGAGCAGGCTGGTCTGACCCATGTAGACCATCACACTGGTCACCACGACCACGAGCAGCGAGATCGGGATCGCGCCCTGCCACGCGGTTGTCATGACCTGGTCGTAGCGGAGACGGGGAATGGTCCAGCGGATCAGCATCGCGAAGGCGATGAGGAGCACGGTCTTGCCGCCGAAGACGCCGAGTTTCGCGAGCATGCCGAAGAAGGTGGTGTTGTCCGGGCTGAGCAGGTGGTTGTCACCGAGGAAGCCCAGCGGCAGGTGGTAGCCGCCGAGGAAGATCATCGCGAAGATCGCGCTGCCAGTGATCAGGTGGGCGTACTCGGCGAGCGGGTAGAGGGCGAACCGCATCGAGGAGAACTCGGTGTGGAAGCCGCCGACGAGTTCCTGCTCGCACTCGGCGTTATCAAACGGGGCGCGGTTGCCCTCGGCCAGCGAGGTGATGTAGAACAACGCGGCGGCGAGCGGATGGGACAGGATCAGCCACCCGTGCTCGTACTGATAGCGGATCATGTCGTGAGGCTGGAGCGAACCGATCAGCAGCAGCACCGCCAGGAGCGACAGGCCCATCGGAATCTCGTACGAGATCATCTGAGCGGTGGCGCGGAGGCCGCCGAGGAACGTGTACTTGTTGTTGGCCGCCCAGCCGCCGAGCGTGATGCCGTAGACGCCCAGGGCCGCGACCGTCAGCAGATAGACGATGCCGACGCTCACGTTGGCCCCCGCGACGAGCACGGTGTCACCCGGGATGGTGCCGATGAACGGCAGCGGAATATTCGGGCAATCCCAGTATCCGCCCCACGGGATGATCGCAAACGCCACCAGCGGCGGAATCACAACGATCATCGGGGCCAGGGCGAACAGGATCTTGTCCACCCGCGCCGGCACATAGTCTTCTTTCAGGAACAGCTTGATGCCGTCGGCGAGCGACTGCCCCAGGCCCCAGAAGCCCTTCAGAAACGAGAGGAAGGGCAGGCCCAGGTCAAAGCCCACGCGGTTGGGGCCGATGCGGTCCTGGATGTACGCGGAGATCTTGCGTTCAAGGTAGATGCATCCGCCGGCGCCCACGAGAATCACGTGGACGACGATGATCAGGACGTGGATGCTGACGAAGAATTGGGCGGTGACGAAGTCGGGCAGAGTCATCGCGCGGAGTGTAGTGCGGGAGACGGTCGGGTAGCAACTGGTATGTCTTTGGGAGTCGAGACCGGCACCCCGGGTTCGGGTCCGATTCGCCAGCGTCGGACCTCTCGCCTATCATCTCGGCCCAGAACACGTCGCCCGGACGGAGCGGTCGCTCCGAGACCCCGGGCCCCAGACCGTGACGGAGAGTTTTCGATGAGCAAGTTCCAGAAGTTCAGCGCCGGCCCCCAGCCCAAGCCCAAGATCACCAAGAGCTCCCCCAAGGGCAACATCATCGTCGACTGGAAGGACATCGAGAACCTCCGCCGCACGATGTCGCCCAACGGCAAGATCTACGCCCGCAAGCGCAACGGCACGTCGGCTCAGGAGCAGCGCCTGCTCGCTCAGGCCGTCAAGCGGGCCCGCTTCATGGCCCTCCTGCCCTACACCAGCGCGACGCTGTAAGCCGACCTGATCCCGAATCAACGACAAGGTCCGCCACGCGGGCCTTGTTTGTTTTTGGGTGCCACTGTCCGGCTGCTCGGAGCCGGGCAGTGTAAACGCTCGGGGTAACGCCGAAAGCTCGATCATCATCACACGCTTGCACGGCTTGGTCCAGAGCCGCCAAGCCGTGGCACCCCCCGCGCTCCGAACCGCGATTTTCAACGATCCGTCCGTAGAGTTCTCTCATGCGTGACTACGCACCACTGCTCACCGCTGCTGCGCCCGCACACGATCGCGTCGCGGCGATGCGGCGCTTTCTCGAGCTCACCTGGCGAGCCTTCGGCGATGACTCCCCCACAGCCGAGCGAAAGACGATTTCCTGGATCGGCTTCTACGAGCGCGATCCGTCGAACGCCGAGCAGATGCTCCTCATCGACCGCGAGCCCAAGCCGGCGTGCTCGCCCATCGGCCTCCACGGCATGTGCGGCCGCAGCATGATCGAGAACAACTCAATCATCATCGACGACGTCCGTACGCTCGGGAAGAACTACATCGCTTGCGATCCGCGGGATCAGAGCGAGTTGGTTGTGCCGCTGGTGAACGCGGGCGGCACGTGCTTCGGCGTGCTCGATATCGACAGCTACGCAACAGCGGCGTTCGACGAGCACGATGCGGCACATTTGCACCGCTTGCTGCTGGCATTCGGGCTGACCCGCGGCGAAACGCCTCGGATCTCGCGACGCTAGTTTGGCAGAGCTCGTTCGGCACCGGTTCGATTCGCCTTCAAGTGAAAGCGACCCGGTCGCCGCATGCTTCGACCGATCGCGACCCGCTCTCTCAGGCTCGGGGCTCGTTACCACAATCGCATCGGATTCGCGGGTGCTTGCGAAGGATTGAAAGATGCACTCCGCCGCTGACATCGCCCGTCGTGAGAATGCCGCCGCCAAGTACCGACCCAAGAAGGTCAAGCTGCTGCTGCTGGGCGAGGCCCCGCCGTGCGATACGACGCGGTATTTCTACTTCGAGCAAGTCCCCAAGCACGACTGGCTGTACATCTACGTCTGCAAGGGTCTCTTCGGCGAGGCACCCGTCGCCAAGCTCCGAGCCGAGAAGCCCGCGTACCTCACCCGCATGCACGACCGCGGCGTCTGGCTGATCGATCTCGCCGCGGGCGGCATGAAGGACCCGACGCCAAAGAAGCTCCTGCCGCTCGTGCCCGACGCCGTCGCGCGATCCCGGTCGCTCAAGCCCGACGCGATGATCCTGATCAAGTCGCAGATCTACGACGTGGCGTTCCAGCCGCTACGTGATGCCGGGCTCAAGGTCATCGACGCCCGCATCCCGTTCCCCGCGAGCGGACAGCAGCCCGCGTTCCTGCGCGAGTTCCGCCGCGCCCTCGATGTGGCGGGGTGGGACTTTGATGGTTGACGAGCGAGTCCCAGAGGGCACCACGGCTACGCGGATTGGTGCGAAGCCGAGCGGGCGCGTCGCTGCTGTACGTCGTCGCACCAC
>DASVYC010000020.1:0-28840 GCA_036392375.1 Phycisphaerales bacterium | reverse complement strand
AGCGAACCCATCCCCGGCGGCAAGGTGAAAGTCCTACCCAACGAGCCCATCCTCGGTTTCGCCGACGCCGACGCCCTCCTCACCTCCCTCGAAACCGCCGACGCCAACCTCTCCACTCTCACCGCCCAGATCAAGTACGTCCGCGACTTCGCCATCGCCGGCGACACCCAGACCCGCACCGGCAATCTCTGGTTCGTCGATTCCACCAAGAAGGGCGAGACAGCCCGCCGCCGCAGCTTTGCCATCCGCTTCGAAAGCCTCCTCGTCGGCCAGCGCGAGGAAAAACGCGAGCAGCTCTACATCTTCGACGGCGAGTGGCTCGTCGAAAAGTTCCCCGGCGAGAAACGCATGGTCAAGCGCCAGGTCGTCCGCCCCGGCGAGACGTTTGACCCGCTCAAGATCGGCGAAGGCCCGCTCCCCATCCCGATCGGGCAGAAACGCGCCGACATCCTCGCTCGCTACGACGCCACACTACTCCCCGCCGACGACGGATTCGACGACATGTCTCTCGAACGCGCCAAGGAACTCCGCACATTCACGCAAGGCTGCGTCCAGCTCCTGCTCGAACCCCGCGCCGAGGCCGGGGGCCGCGACCCCTTCAAGGCCATCCGCCTCTGGTACAAGCCCACCGAATCCAAAGCCGGCAAACGTCTCCTCCCCCGCCTCGCTCACACCATCAACACCGCCGACGACGAATCCACCGTCTACCTGATCAATCTCAAGATCAACGAAGAAGCCAAGGCCGAATCCGCCGTCTTCGACACCACCAGCCCCAAGGACTGGGACATCATCGTCCAGCCCTTCCGCGGCGGGATCGATGAACCCGACCCAGCTTCAGGTCCGGATATCAAGCCCGCCGGCGTCGATCGTGCCCCGAGCGTTGGCGGAGCATCCAACCAGCCGAAGTAAGTATGTCCCGGTGCCACAGGCGTCCCGCCTGTGACCCCATCACGCGCCAGCCCCGCCGCACACGGAAGCCGCGGCTTCTCTCGAACGGACACACACGATGCACCGAACCCCGATGCGTGCCGCAACCCGTTCGCCGTGGCGCTGGTCCGCCGCGCTGCTCGCGCTCGCCGCCGGGCTCGCGCTGCCCGCGCACGCCGACGACCAGTCCGGCGTCTCCCCCGCCGTCCAACGCTTCCTCGACACGCCCTATCTCACCGATGCCGAGCGCGCCGACATCCGCGTCCGCCACGGCCTCTGGAAACCCCAAGACCTCGTCGACCCCGCGCGCCGCGCTCGCGCCGCCCTCATTCGCGGCGTCTGGGACGACGCCGCCTTCAGCGACGCCAAGGCCGACCCCATCGACCGCGCCGATGCCGCCGTCCGCCGGGGCGACTTCGCCCTCGCGCTCGAAACCCTCGCCAACGCGTCCACCCTCCGCGCCGCCCGACTCAAGGCCCTCGCGCTCGACGCCCAAGGCAAACACGACGACGCCCGTGCCGTCCGCGCCGACATCGACCGCCGCCTCAACAAAGACCGCCAGGCCTCCTCCCGCGAACTCGTCGAAGGCGTGCGCGCCCTGCACGAACGCACCAAGATCGACGGCCCCGGCAACGCATCGCAATCCTTCCAGTCCCTCATGTCCATGCTCGCACGCGCCCGCGAGCAGCTCGACCGCCTGAGCTGGGAAGCCTCTCTCGCCGAGGCCCAGATCCTCGACGAAAAAGACAACGGCTCCGAGGCCCAGGAAGCTCTCCAGCAAGCCCTCCAGCTCAACAACGCCTCCGCCGACGCCTGGTATCTCCTCGGCCGCATGGCCGTCGATGGCTTCGACTTTGACCGCGCCGAGAAAGTCGTCGCCCGCCTCCGCGAACTCGCCCAACCCATCAACTCATCCGACGCCCCGCCCTCACCCGACGCCCCCTCCGGCGTCGCGCCCCTCGCCGACATGCTGACGGCACGCATCCGCATCCGCCAGCGCGATCCCAAGGGCGTCAACGAAGCCCTCGCGCCCACGCTCGCTCGCTACCCCAATCTCCTCGAAGCCCGCGCCCTCGAAGCCGCCGCCAGCGCCCTCGCCTTCGACATGAAAGCCGCCGACGCCAAGCTCGCGGCACTCGACACCCTCAGCCCGAGCACGCCCAGCGGCTACTTCACCGTCGGCAAGGCCCTCGCCGAGCACCGCCAGTACGCCGACGCCGCCACCTACTTCGAAGAAGCTTCCAAGCGCGCCCCCAAGGACGCCGAGGTGTGGATCGAGCTCGGCCTGCTCGAAGTCCAGGCCGCCCGCGACGACCGCGCACTCGCCGCCCTCGAACGCGCCGCCCTCCTCGACCCCTTCAACGTCCGCGCCTCCAACAGCCTCAAGCTCGTCCGCGACGTCGGCGCCTTCAGCCGCATCGAGACCGATCACTTCATCGTCCGCTATCGACCCGGGGTCGATCAGGTCCTCGCCCGCGAGATGCCCGCCGTCCTCGAACGCATCTTCACCCGCGTCACCGGCGACAAGCCCGGCGGCATCCGCCACGTCCCGCGCACCAAGACCGTCATCGAGCTGATGCCCGATCACCACTGGTTCAGCGTCCGCATCACCGGCATGCCCCAGGTCCACACCATGGCCGCCGCCACCGGCCCGCTCATCGCCATGGAAGCCCCGCGCCTCGCCGAGCAGAGCAAGGTCGGTGCCTACGACTGGGCCCGCGTCGTCCAGCACGAGTACGCCCACACCGTCTCCCTCGACCGCACCAACAACCGCCTGCCCCACTGGTTCACCGAGGCCGCCGCGGTCTACCTCGAAGACGCCCCCAAGGACTGGCCTGCCGTCCAGATCCTCGCCCGCGCCCACGACACGCAAACCCTCTTCGACTTCGAAGAGATCAACATCGCGTTCACACGCCCCAAGAAACCCACCGACCGCGGCCAGGCCTACGCCCAGGGCGCGTGGATGTACGAGTTCATGGTCGAACGCTTCGGCCCGGAGGCCCCCCTCAAGCTCATGGACCGCTACGCCGCCGGCGACCGCGAGCCCGAGGCATTCCAGACCGTCCTGGGCCTCTCGCGCGAGCAGTTCTTCGAGCAGTTCCACACCTGGGCCGGCGAACAGCTGATCGCCTGGGGGATGAAGCCCAAGCCCGGCCAGCCCGAGTACCGAGACCTCTTGGCGAAGTGGGAAGAGGAAAGCACCAAATCCGACGCTCAGCCGCAAGCGCAGCCAGACGCGCCCGCCGAAGGCGAGCCCGCCGACAAGCCGATGCCCAAGCTTTCCCGCGCCAACCAACGCGCCAATGACGAGGGCCCCTCACTCGAAGTCATCGACGCCTGGCTGCAGGATCATCCCACCCACGCCGACATCCTCGAGATGGCCCTGCGTCGCCGCCTCGCCACCACCAACGGCAAGCTCACGCCCGACGCAATCGATCTCGCAGTCCGCTACGCCGCCGCACGCCCCGTCGATCCCATGCCCCACAAGCTCCTCGCCGCGCTCTACCTCGACGAATCCTCCGCGTCACACGACCCCTCCAAAGCCGCCGAACACCTTGAGTACCTCGACGCCCGCGAGCAGCACTCCTCCAGCCTCGCCGCTCAACTCGCCCGCCTCTACGCCGAGCAGGGCGAGTGGGACAAAGCCTGGACCAAGATCCTCCGCGCCGCCACCATCGCCCCCTACGAAGCGCCCATCCGCGAACTCGCCGCAACCATCGCCATTCAGCGGCAGCACTTCGACGATGCCAAGTGGCAGCTCGAAGCCCTCACCATCCTCGAGCCCGACCGCCCCATCCACAAAGACCGCCTCACCGCGCTCGAAAAACTCCGCACCAGCACGAAATAGCCCAATGGCATTGCACCGCAGAGGACGCGGAGAACCCCGAGCAAGTCGGTATCAAATGGACCACGTAGAACACAGGGAGAAGAGCAAGAAAATGATGGTGATGATGCAGATGAAGATCAGCCCGCCTCATCAACTCCCCCACCACATCGTCTTCACCTCTTCTCCGTGCTCTCCCTGCTCTGCGTGCTCTCCGTGGTGAACTGCTTCTCTCCGCATGCTCCGCGTCCGCCGCGGGGAACAGCCTCTGCGTTCAACCCCGCGGCGTGAACATCCGCCCCACGCCCAGCCGCAGCACCCCAACCACCGCCAGCGTCACGTTCACGATCGCCTCGGTCGCGAGAATGAGCACCCCTACAGCCGCCGCCTGCGACATGTCCGCGACATGCAAATAGCTGGCCAGCCCCGCCGCGCCCGCCTCGCGCGTCCCCATCATCCCCGAGGGCGAGATCACCCCGATGATGAAGTGCGTCGACGCGATCAGCACCGCCGACTCCCACGTCATCTCGATGCCCAGCAACTTCGCCGCGATGTAGAACCGCGTCGCCTGGATCACCATATCAAGCAGCCGCATCCCGATCAGCGACGCCACCCGCTGCGGCTTGTTCAGCATCCCCAACCCATCGTGCAGGTTGTGCACCAGCTTCGATACCGCGAACCGCTCCGCCGCCGCAATGCCCGTCGCCCGCGCCAATCCGTGTATTCGCTGCATCCCCCGCTCCCCCGAGAAGAACCGCGCCGCCTGCCACAAGCACAACCACGCGAACACCGCCCCCGCCGCCGCCACCGCGAACCACCGCGCATCGATCCCCTGCCCCGTCACCGACGCCAGCACCAGCGGCCCGAACGCCGCCAGCATCGCCAGCGTCACGCACGCGAACCAGGCCGCGATCAACGCCAGTGGCAATCGATCCCGCCGGTGATGCACCAGCACCCGGAACACCATGCTCAACTTGAACGGCGCATACGCCAGCAGGATCGCGATCGCGTTGGTCGCGTGCAAGTCCAGGAAGTTGATCCTCCGCACCGGCCGCAGCGCGAGATAGAAGTTCATCCCCGCGCTCGCGATGATCAGCACATTCGTCGCGAACAGCGCCGCCACCAACGCCCACGGCGCGTTCCGCAGCGCCGCCAGTTGCTCCTGGTTCTTCGGGCTGAAGGCCTGCACCACGCACCACACCAGGAGCGCCAGCCCGATGACAAAACCCACGATCTGCACCACCATCTTCCAGCCACCGCGACGCGGCCCATCCACCTCCAACGGCGGCATCCGTGACACGGCCGACGGCACGACCGACGGCACAGCGGACGACCCGGTTCCATCACGCTCCACGCTCACCGCGCCGCCTCCGCGTTCTTCCACCGCATCAACACCTGCCCGCTCTCCAGCACCCGCACCGTCCGCATCGACCGCTCCGCCCACGCCCGCGCTCCCGACGGCGTCACCGCCGGGTCATACCAACCCGTGCCGCTCAGCCGCGTGATCTCCATCGGATTCACCATGATCCCGGTCACGCCCCGCCGACGCAGCTCACGCTCAAGCGCCGCCATCGCATCCCCCGCCGAACCACTCGCTTCCTTCGGCCGCAGCGTATCCCACGTCGTGTGGTACAGCACCGGCCCCGACACATAGAACGGCGTCGAATCGCCGAACAAGTACACCAACTCTCCCGCCGCGAACGCATCGCCCCGGCCTTCCGCCGTTTCGGCGCGGATCTCCCGCTGCACCAAACCCTGCGGCCCCACCGTCAACCCCACGTTCGGTCGCCCCTCCCGCTGACTCCAGAAGTGATCCAGCGTCCGCACCGACTGATACAACCCCACGAGCAACACCGCCGCCGTCGCGATCCTCGCACGGGCCACCGACCCACGCGCCAACCACGCCGCCGCCAGCCCGATCAACACACCCCCCGGCACCACCAGCGGCACCAAGAACCGCGACTGCAAGTGCGTCACCGCTAACCACGCCGCAAGCTGCACCATCACACCGCCGACCAACGCCCACATCACGCCCCGCCGCCATCCCGCAGCCACACACACCGCCATCGCCCCCAGCACCGCAAACGGGAACACGCTCCACTGCGAGTGCATCAACCCCCGATGCCGCAGCCCCGCCGGGTCGTTCGGATCGGCGAACACGAGCAGCCGCACCCGATCCATCCACGATCCGTCGAAGTGATGCGCCGACGCAAACCGCGCAAACTGCTCCGCCGTCCAATGCGATTCTCCGAACACCCCGTGCAGATACGGAAACACCGGATTCCCGCACGCGACGTAGTTCCGCAGCAGCCACGGCGCGATCGCCACCACGCCGCCGATCACCGCGCCCGCCACCGCAATCACCACACCCTTCCAGCTCTCGCGCCCACCGGTCGCCAGCAGCACCAGCCCCACCGGCGGCGCCGCAAAGAACAACGCCGTCGGCTTCACCCCGCACGCCACGCCCACCAGCCACCCAACCAGCACGCCCTTCGCGCCGGCACTCATCCGCTCATCCAGCGCCGCGATCAACGCCGCCGCGAACAGCGCGTTCACGCCCATCTCGTTGTACGCCAGCGACCCCGTCACCACCACCCACGGCACGCCCACCGCAAACACCCCCGCCACCAATCCTCCATTCGGCCCACCACCCTGCTCGCCCCACACCCGCCGACATGCTTCCCGCGCCGCGCCCGCGATCATCCACGCCGCCGCCAACGCAAACCCCGCGTGCAGCAACTGGCACGACAACGCCATCGCCCCCTCGCCCACCAACAAACCCGCGACTCCATCCGCCGAACTCCGCGGCACAAATCCCCACAAACCCAGCGTCACAAACGCGCTCTCGAGATACGACGGCAGATACGAATACACATTGTGCGTCACCGGTGCCACACGCCCCGCCGCCAGCCACTCCTGCGGCAGTTGCAAGTGATAGCTGAGCGCATCAAACCCGCCAAACTCGCTCCCCCACAACACCCCCGGCGGATTGCACGCCGCCACGATCAACACCGCCGTGACCAGCGCGGTCGCGAGACCCGCCAGCGCGAGCACCGCATACGACCGCTCGTCGCCAACCAACGAACCCCACTCGATCTGACGCACCACCCCGATCGCCGCCGCACACCCCACCACGCACGGCACCAACGCCGCAACATTCCACGCCATCCCCGGCAGCCACGCCCCCACACAGTTGATCGCGTGCCCCAACGCCAGTTGCACCGACAAGCCCACGCCCAACACCAACGGCAACCGCTCCGCGTCAAGACCCCACCGCACCGCCCGCATGACCATCGCGCCCAAACCCAGCGACGACACGAAGTACAGCCCCACCGGCCACCCCGCGGCGAGCAGCCACCACGCCAACGCCGCCGCCCCCTGCCCCATCGTGTGCGGCCCGCCGATCGACCCCACCAGCACCGCCAGCACACCCGCAAGCACCAGCCACGCCGCGCCAACCTGCACCGCGAGTCCGGTCGCAGTCCGCTGAGAACTTGTCGCAACACCACTCGCCATCGCCCGCGGTCGCCTCCTCGCCATGCGCCGGATCGCCCCGTCGCGGACGTAGGATAATCCGATGCCGCAGCGTCGCACCGAGAAAGCCGAGTCGACCGCCCCTGCTCCCAACGAGCCGCCCTTCCCCAGCGAGCCCACGATCGTCGAGCCCGTCTGCGCCGTCTTCCGTCGCACGCTCAAGGCCGAGGGCCTCAAGTACACCCTCGAACGGGCCCAGATCCTCGACGCCGTGCTCCGCACCCAGGCCCTCTTCCACGCCGACGAACTGATCGCCGGCCTCAAGGCCGCGGGCTTCCGCGTCTCCAAAGCCACCGTCTACCGCACGCTCAAGCTCATGCAGCAAGCCGGCATCATCCAGCGCCTGCTCTTCGACGACGACGACGCTGGCCGCTACCAGGTCGTCTTCGGCTCGCGCACCCGCGACCTGCTCGTCCGCACCGACAACGCCCACGCCGAAGCCCTCGACATCCCCGAACTCCGCGCCCTCTGCGAAGCCGCCTGCCGCGCCCGAGGCCTCACGCTCCAAAGCCACCGCTTGCAAGTCTTCGCAACCCGCGGATAGAGCTTCCACGCCCCCGCATCCTGCGTCCGAACGCCGAGTGTGAGGAAGCACCGCGACGAAGCCTCGAATCGCCCGCAGCAACGATCGCCGCTCCCTCGAACACCCAAAGAGCCGCAACCTCGCGCAACGAACGCCTCAGCATCCGCGCCGAGCTCACTCCGGCTTCGTCAGATCCGCCCCCCGCTCCTCCCGGATCACCGACTCGCTGATCACCTCGTAGCACGACGCCAAGAGCCCCACCAGCGGGAACGTCGCCGGCGGCGTCGATTCCTTCCCCGGCGCCGCCGTCGCCAGCGGGCTTGGGCCCAACCGCCGCAGCAGCGGGTGACTCACCGGCGGCGGCTCGATGGGCGTCTCCAGCGCCTCCAACTCCGGCGGCAACTCCCAGAAATCCCGCGTCGCCTCCAGCGCCAGCGGCCCCGCGTCCGACACCCCCGGCACCCTTCCCACATACACCGACGGATTCGTCTTCGACGCGTTCGCCACCGCTCGGTTGTGCCGCAGCCGCTCGAACAGCTCCGCACCGTCCAGGCCCCGCAGCTTGAACATCTGGAACGGGTCGTTGCTCAGCCTCTGGGCAAACAGATACACCGCGCACGCCGCGTGCTTGCACCACGGCTGCGCCCCCGTCTCCCCCTTTTCATTCCGCTCGTGCGCCTCGCTCGTGAAGTCCACGCACGTGCACGAGCACGTCAGTTCCGACGGCTCGGTCACGAACAGCTTCAGCCCCAGCGGGCTGAACACATCCTCGATGTTCGTCGGCAGATCGCCCGCGAGCAGCTTCGCCGCGTACACCGCCTGGTCGGTCATCACCTGCACCACGCGGTCCCACTGCTCCGCCGTCAGGGGCGTCAGCGTCAGCTTTGTCTGGTACGCCCGCTCCGCCCGCCCCTGCACCATCGCCACCAACGCCCCGTGCTCCACGTGCAGGCTCTTGGTCTGCCCCAAGACCGCGTACTCCAGCCCCTCGACCGCCCGCTTCCCGGGCGCGCCTTGTTCAATCAGCCGCACCCACCGCTGCGCCGCCCAGCTCTTGGACCACAGGTCCTGCTGCTCCGCGCTCGAGATCTTCACGCCCCCGCGCACCCGCCGCGGCTTCAAAGGCAACGGCTTCGCCGGCCGCAGGTACACCGGCCGCGGCCCGCTCCCGAACGACCCGCCGAACGAGCCCCCAGACGACCCCCCAGACGCCCCCCCAGTCGCGCCCGACGCGCCGCCACCCGGACCCAAAGGCCCGCGTGGGGGAACCGGAGGAGTTGGACCGCTCGTTCCGCTCATCACATCTCATCCGCGATCGCGTCGTTCCGCAGCGTCAACAGCTCACGAAGCTGCGACGTGTCCAGCTCGGTGAGCCACCGCTCGCCCGAACCGATGATGTTCTCCGCCAGCTCCGTCTTCTGCTCGATCATCTGATCGATCCGCTCCTCCAGCGTGCCCCGCACCACGAACTTGTGCACCTGCACCGTCCGCGTCTGGCCGATGCGGTACGCCCGGTCCGTCGCCTGGTTCTCGACCGCCGGGTTCCACCAACGGTCAAAGTGGAACACGTGGCTCGCCGCCGTCAGGTTCAGACCCACGCCGCCCGCCTTCAGGCTGATCAAGAGGATCGGGTACCGCCCGTCGCCCTTCTGGAACCGCTCGACCATGTCGACGCGTTCCTTCTGCGTGCTCCCGCCGTGCAGGAACAAGACGTCCCGGTCCAGGTGATGCCGCAGCATCGACATCAGGATGTTCCCCATCTGCCGGAACTGCGTGAACACCAACGCCTGATCGCCTTCCGCCAGCACCTCGTCGAGCATCTCCAGCAAGCGGATGCACTTGCCGCTCCGCTCGAACTTCGGCGGCGTCAGCCCGCCCTCCTGCCAATCCTTCAGAAGCTGGCTCGGGTGATTGCAGATCTGCTTCAGCTTGATCAGCGCACTGAGCACCAGCCCGCGCCGCTGAATCCCCTCGCTCCGCTCCACCTCCGCCAGCATCCGCTGCACGCACTGCTCGTACAGCGTCGCCTGCTCGCTCGTCAGCGGGCAGAATTCCTTGCTCTCCACCTTCTCCGGAAGATCCGCCACCACCGTCGGATCGCTCTTCAACCGCCGCAGGATGAACGGCCGGACCAATCCCTTCAACTGATCCAGCTTCGCCTTGTCGCGATACCGCTCGATCCCCAGCGAGAACCGCGTCCGGAAACTCCCCGCCGAACCCAGGTATCCCGGGTTCAGGAAGTCCATGATCGACCACAGCTCGCTCAGCCGGTTCTCGACGGGTGTACCCGTCAGCGCCACGCGCCGCTCCGACGTGATCGCGCGCACCGCCTGGCTCTGCTTCGCCGCCGGGTTCTTGATGTACTGCGCCTCGTCCAGCACCACGCGCCCCCACTCCACCCGCGTGAGCAGCTCGCGATCGCGGTGCGCCAGCGAGTACGTGGTGATCACCATGTCGCTCGACCGCGCCTCATCGACAAACTTCGCCTCGTCGAGCCGGTCCGCGCCGTGATGCGTCAGGACCTTGAGCTCCGGGCAGAACCGCTTGGTCTCGTGGAGCCAGTTGCCTACCACCGACATCGGCACCACCAGCAGCGTCGGCTTCACCTTCGGCCCGGGCGTCCCGGGCGGCAGCTTCGCGTTCGCCTCCAGCATCTGCTCGCGCTCAAACGCCATCAAGGCCAGCAACTGAATCGTCTTGCCCAGGCCCATGTCGTCCGCCAGGCACAGCCCAAGCCCGATCCGCTCCAGGAACGCCATCCACGACACGCCGCGCACCTGGTAAGGCCGCAACGTCCCGTGGAACCGCTCCGGCGGGCGGATCATCTCCAGCTGCTGCGTCGCCGCCTCGGCGTTCATCAGCGCCGCCACCCAGCCCGTGGCTTCGAGACCCGTGATGTGCACACCGGTCTCACGCGGGTCACTGGCGTACGCCATGCGCAGCGCATCGCCAACCTTCATCTCGCCGCCGGGGTGCTCGCGCACGAACTTGATCGCGCTCTGCACGTCCTCCGGCCGTACCTCCACCCACCGCCCGTTCATCCGCACCAAGGGGCTCTTCCGCGCCGCCAGCTTCTCAAACTCCGCCAGCGACAGCGCCGTGTCGCCCAACGCGATCTCCCAGCGGTACCGCACCAGGGCGCTCATCCCAAGCTGCGGCGAACTCGCCGACCCGCTCGCCCCGCCCACGCCCTCCGGCCCCATCACCTTCTCGAGCGTGTCGCTCTCCAGCCGCAACCGCACCCCCAGCTTCGCCAGGGGCGAATCCCACCAATCCGGCGTCGCGATCCCGAAACCCTGCTCGCCCAGGATCGTCGCAAACTCGCGCAGGAACTGATACGCCTGCCGCGTCGAAAGCTCGAGCGACTCCGGCTCCGAGTCCTCCAGCGCCTTCTCCAGCTTCTGATAGATGCGGCTCGCCCGCCCCAGTTCACCCAGCAGCAGATCCTGCGGCGAATCGATCCGCTTCCCCTCGATCGTCATCGAATCGCCCGTCAGCGCCCACAAGTCCGCCGCGTCCACCACCAGCCCCGGCTTGTCCACGCTCTGCAAGTGGAACGAGATCGTCCACATCGCTTCGTCGTCGTCCTCGTCGTCCCCGCCCTCGACCAAGGGCTCGTTCATCTTGAGGAGCAATCGCCACGCGCTGCTGGCGCCCCGCTCCTCCAGCCCGCTGATCCACTGGCGCACCCGCCGCGCCAATTCCTGCCCACGCGTGCTCGTCGCCGGCACCTGGTCGCCCTGCGACAGCAGCCCCTGCAGCCACGCCACGTGCAGGTCCTTGCTCGCGTCCTTCTCCGACACCGAGGAGATGAAATCCTCCCGCGTCAAGGTCGCGCGGCACGCCGCATCCACCACCCGCCACAGGAAGTCCTCCACGATCGGCCACGGCTGATGCCCGAACGAATCCTCCGCCGCCCGCGCGATCGAGGGCATCGCCCGCACCAGCGTCGCCACCCGCTCCGACGTCTTCTCATCGCTCAGCCACGGCTGCCACACCCCGCGGAACTCCGTCGGCGTCAACGACCCCGAGCCCAACGCGCCCGAGCTCAACGCGCCCGCCTGCGCCACCATCGGCACAAACCGCTGCTGCGCCAGCAAGCTCCGCACCAGCCGCAGCGCCGCGCCGAAGTACACCACCGACGAACCGATCAACTGCGTCCGCGCCGCTCCGCCGCCATTCCCATCCAGCCGCGGCCCTTCATCCAGCAACGCGTCCAGCGCCGCCGGCGTCCGCTCCGCCGCAACATACAGCGTCGGCACACGCACCTTCGACAGCCGCATCACCCCGTCCGCACGATGCCCCACCGCCCGCGCCAGATGCGAGCTCGGCAGCACGCCCGACCCCGTCGCCGGGATCTGCACCACCACGCTCGACACCACCGCGTGCTCCCCAGCCGCCCCCAGCCGCGATCGCAGCGACTCGGCGTCCACCGCAAACGGATGGTCGATCACCTCATCCCCAACCACCGCAACCGCCGGCCCCGCCAGCTTGGTCGCGTCCTCGCCGAAGACGTGCAACCCCGGAACTGGGCGCGCGTTCGCCGCCACCACCGCGGTGGCGGTGTTCTCACCCACCGTCCAGATCGCATGCAACGCCTGAAGCAACCGCTCGTCTCCCCCGCGGGCCCTCCCGCGGCCGATCATCCATGACCGCGACCCGCTCGGTCGCTTCTCAATGAGGGCGCAGGGACTCGAACCCTGGACCTACGGCTTAAAAGGCCGCTGCTCTACCAACTGAGCTACGCCCTCCTGCATTTCCCATCCCCCGTCCGGCCCGTGTTCGGGACCAGAACGCAATGGTACGCGCGAACCAGCGAAAAACCCACTGCATCCGCGTCTTCTCACGCCGCGCCCATCCAGATTCACAACCAACTCGCGCTCCCTTCCCCGCTCAAAGTTCCGGCGGCCCATCCCGCGCACAGACGCCGCACCGATTCTCCTCTTCTGCTGTGTCCCCGCTTCGCCTGTTCCCCTGCCCCCCTCCTCCCCTCTGGTACGCTCCGAGGATGACTCGCTTCGCCAATAGAACCATCTTCCTCACCCTCTCCCTCCTCCTCACCGGCTGCGCCTCCCGCTACGACCAGCTCCGCGCCAAATCCGACCGCATCGAGACCGCTCTCCTCTCCGAGCGCACCAAGCTCTCCACCGCTTCCAGCGCCGATCGCAGCGCCCGCCTCTCACACCTCTCCGAGCTCCGCGCCACTCTCTCCGCCGCCAACATCGGCCTCGGCGCCACCCGCTACCTCCCCGAGCAGCAGCGCGACACCGCCTTCGACATCCTCGACGAGGTCTACGGCACCATCGAGTGGAACATCCCCCTCGGCCCCGGCGACAACAAGAAGCCGCTCCCCAACGCCTTCAATCCCGACGGCACCCTCCGCCTGTCTCGGTAATCCAACCCATGTCTCGCACCAGCGCACCAAACGGAGAAATCGCTCCCGTTTTGGTGACACCCTGTGCCGTCTGTGCGGGACCAAAATCGTTCAATGAACCTGGATGAGTTCCCCCTCATCCCGGCGCTTCTCGTCCACGTCGATCCACCCCCCTGCCCGCGACGCCGCCAACGCACCCCGCGCTGCCGACGCCACCGCGAGCACCCAGAGGTGTGGAACATGCGTGGATCGATTCGCTCCGTTGCTCAGCCGATTCTCGGACTCGCCGCCCTCGTCGGCACCGCTCACGCCCAGCTCGCCAACGTCGAGATGAGCGAGCCCCCCGAGTCCATCGGCGGCAACCCCACCCCCGCCACCCAGCCCAACGTCGCCCCGCCCGTCGAACTCCCAAAGAAAGATGGCGAGCAGCCCGTCAACGCCGGCAAGCTCCACTTCACCCTCGGCTTCGACATCCCCACCAAGTACTTCTCCCGCGGCGTCATGACCAAGGACCGTGGCTTCATCATCCAGCCCGCCGCCAACCTCGCCATCGATCTCTACGAGCATGAGAAATTCAAGCTCGTCGCCGACCTCGGCGCCTGGAACTCCTTCCACGGCGACACCCGCGGCTCCACCGCCACCGGCTCGGCCCGCAACTGGTTCGAGTCCGACCTCTCCGCCGGCATCACCTTCAAGTACGACATCTTCGCCTTCCGCACCGCCTACATCGCGCTCATCAGCCCCTCCAACAACTTCTCCACCATCAACGAGCTCGACTTCACATTCACGCTCGACGACTCCGGCTGGATGGGCAAATGGGCCCTCAACCCCAGCGTCCTCTTCGTCCAGGAAGTCGGCAGCACGGCACCGACGGCAACAACCTCGGCGGCGGCTCCTACCTCGAGCTCGGCCTCACCCCCGGCTTCGACGCCGAGGTCCCGCTCGTGGACAAGATCCGCGTCAACTTCCCCGTCATCGCGGGCTTCAGCCTCAGCAACTACTACGAGAACGCCGCCGGTGCCGACCAGGGCTTCGGCTTCATCGAGTTCGGCTCTCGCCTGCTCATCCCCCTGCCCGTCAACCGCAACTACGGCCAGTGGACCCTCACCGCAGGCGTCCGCTTCCTCGTCCTCGGCGACGCCGCCCGCCAGTTCAACACCAACCGGGAAGACTTCGAGGTCATCGGCATGCTCGGCCTGAGCGTCGCGTATTGAGCCTGGTGCCCGGAGCCCCGGGCCATCTCGCGCTCACATCGCACCAAACCCCCCATCTTCCCCGCATTCCCCGACTTCTCTTCTCCAATCGCTCGCCCCGGAGTACTTCATGAGTCTTCAGAACTTCCGCATCGGCACCAAGCTCGCCGCCCTCGTCACCATCTGCATCCTCGGCATCCTCGGCTTCTCCGCCGTCGGCTACCGCACACTCACCGCCGTCAAGGTCGGCGGCCCCGTCTACACCGAGATCGTCACCGCCAAGGACCTCATCGCCGACGTCCTCCCGCCCCCCGCCTACATCATCGAGGCCTTCCTCGTCTCCCAAGAAATCGAAGACACCACCGATCCCGTCGAGTCCGCCCGCCTCATCGAACGCTTCGCCCAGCTCGAAAAAGACTACCGCACCCGCCACGATTACTGGTCGCAGCTCCTGCCCGACTCGCCCATGAAGGACTCGCTGCTCGTCGCCGCGCACAAGCCCGCCGACGATTTCTTCCGCATCACCAACACCAGGCTCTTCCCTCTCGCCCGCGCCGGCAAGCACGACGAGGCCGCCGCGCTGCACACCGGTGAACTCGTCCCGCTCTTCGAGTCCCACCGCACCGCCATCGACGCCGTCGTCAAGCACGCCAACGACTACCTGCAGTCCGCCGAGAAGCAGGCCGCCGCCATCACCGCCTCCAGCTTCGCGACCCTGCTCGTCATCGGCGCCGCCGTCGTCTCCTGCGTCCTGGTCTTCTCCTTCGTCATCTCCCGCGGCATCACCAAGCCCGTCGCCTCCCTCGTCGCCAGCATCACCGAGATGCAGGCCAAGAAGGACCTGACCCGCCGCCTCAATCTCCACCGCCAGGACGAGGTCGGCCTGCTCGCCGCCTCCTTCGACGCCTTCGTGAACGACGTCCACGCCATCGTCAAGTCCGCCAGCGCCACCACCCGCGACGTCGCCGCCGCCGCCACCCAAATCGCCGCCTCCGCCGAAGAAATGGCCAGCGGCATGCGCAAGCAGGAGCAGCAGGCCGCCTCCGTCGCCGCCGCCGCCACCGAGATGTCCGCCTCCGTCGCCGAGGTCGCTCGCCAGTCCAGCGAGGCCCGCGCCTCCGCCGACGAATCCCGCCAGCGCGCCGACGGCGGCTCCGCCGTCGTCCAGCAAACCGTCGCCGAGATCATGGGTATCGCCGACCAAGTCCAGGAATCCTCCAAGGTCATCAGCAACCTCGGCAAGAAGTCCGAGCAGATCGGCCAGATCATCGGCGTCATCAACGACATCGCCGATCAGACCAACCTCCTCGCCCTCAACGCCGCCATCGAAGCCGCCCGCGCCGGCGAGCACGGCCGCGGCTTCGCCGTCGTCGCCGACGAGGTCCGCAAGCTCGCCGAACGCACCGCCAAAGCCACCGACGAGGTAGCCCAGAGCATCCGCGAGATCCAGAGCGACACCACCAGCGCCGTCGCCCAGATCGAATCCGGCGCCGAACGCGTCAACAAGGGCGTCGAGCTCGCCACCCAGGCCGGCACCTCGCTCAGCACCATCGTCGAGAGCAGCGGCAAGGTCGGCAGCATGGTCCAGTCCATCGCCGCCGCCGCCGACCAGCAGGCCGGCACCAGCAACCAGATCGCCAGAAGCGTCGAAGAAATCAACGCCATCACCCGCGAATCCACCGAGGGCGCCTCGCAAGCCGCCCAGGCCGCCGCGCAGCTCAGCCGCCAGGCCGAGGAGCTGCAAGCCGTCGTCGGCAGCTTCCACGTGTGAGCAATCGCCACGCACCCCACCCGCGCCGACCACGCGCACCCTCTCCCCGCGCCGCGGGGAGAGGTGGCCGAGTCCGCGAGGCCGGTGAGGGGCGAGAGGCACCCCACCACACACCTCGCGCCGAACCCGCAAGCAACGTCCTTCCGAAGCCCACGCCTCAAGGCGTGGCTTTTCATTCGCCACAAGTTTCGGACTTCTCGTTCACCACAAGCTATGCAAGCGCCCCGGTCCCCACGCGCTCGCATCGACCACACACCGGGACGCCATCCCCGCATCCCGAGGCCAAAGGCCTCGCAGAACAAAGCCGTGGGTGGAGCGAGTCTTCGAGCGACACCCACGGTCAACCACGCACCACCGCGTGCATCCGCCGGAACACGCGCACCCCAACGGGGTGCCAGACCTCACACCGCAGGCAACCGCAACTGCGTCGCCACCGGCTTGAGCTCGGGCAACTCCTTCGCCCCCTTCACATTCGCCTCTTCGAACTTCCGCAACGTCGGCTCAAGCCGCCGCTCGTAACTACCCACGAAGTTATTGAAGTGATCCCCCGCCGACTCGATCGCCTTGCCGAGCTTCGCCACGTGCTCAAACGCCGCGCTGGCACGCTCGTGCAGCTCCTTCCCGAGCTCCCGCAGCGTCGCCGCCTCGGCCGCGAGCCGCTGCTCGCCGTACCCCACCGCCACCGCGCGCAAGAGCCCAATCAGCGTGCTCGGGCTCGCGAGCAGCACGTTCTGCCGCGCCGCCTCTTCAAGAATCTCGGGCCGCCGCGACAACGCCGCATCGATGAACTGATCGCCCGGGATAAACATCACCACAAACTCCGGCGATCCCTCGTATCGCGTCCAGTACTTCTTGGATGACAGCGCCCGCGCCTGCTCCGCCACGTGCCGCGCGAACCGATCCAGGCACTGCTCCTGCAGCTCCGGCGTCTCCGCCTGCAGCGCATCGAGATACGCCTGGATGTTCGTCTTCGCATCGACGACCACCACCCGCGCGCTGGGCAGCCGCACCACCATGTCCGGCTTCAGCGCCGCGCCGTCACCGTCGGTCGTCTGATCCTGCGTGTTGAAGTCGCAGTACCCCGTCATTCCCGCCAATTCCGCGACGCGCTTCAACTGGATCTCCCCATACCGCCCTCTCACGTGCGGCTCGCGCAGCGCCTTCACCAACTTCCCCGTCTCACCCCGAAGCTGCTCACTCGCCTGCGCCATCGACTGCACCTGCGTCCGCAGCGCCGCGTAGCTCTCCGTCCGCTCCTTCTCGATCGCCGCCAGCTTCTCGTCGGTCTTCTTCAGCGTCTCCGAGATCGGCGAGAGCAACCGCTCCACCGCCTGCTTCCGTGCCTCGATCTCCTGCTGCGCGATCGTCGTCTGCCCCTTGAACTTCTCGTCGGCGATCTTCATCAACTCGTTGCGAGCCTCGGCTAGCGTCGTGCCCGCGAGCGCCTTGAACGTCTCGCCCGACTGCCGCCGGATCTCCTCGAGCTGCTCGCTCCACTTCTGCTCGATCAACTGCTGCTGCTGCGCCAGGCTCTCGCGCTCCCGCACCCGCGCCGCTTCCGATGCCGCCACCTTCTCACGCTGCTGCGCTTCAAGCACGCGAAGCTCGTCCGCGTCCTTCAGTACCGCATCCAGCCGTGCCTGCAGCTCGCGCAGCCTCGCATCCGCCTCCCGCTTTTCAGCCTCCACCGCCCGCTCCGCGCGTGCCACATCCTCCACCAACCCCGCCCGCGCCTCTTCTGCCTTCGCCGCCCTCGCGAGCAACTCCCCCCTCTCAGCCAACAACCCCTGCGCCTTCCACACCGCAACCACCGCCGCCACCACCCCCAGCAGCGCCAACACCCCCAACACAACCGCCACAACATCGCTCATGCCCCGAGTGTACCTGCATCCACTCCCCCTCCCGGAGGAACGGGACGTGTGTAGGTTCCGCCTTCCCCCTCGATTCCCGACTCGATGCCTCGATGCCTCGATCCCTCGATGCCTTGATGCCTTGATGCCTCGATGCCTTCTTCTGCCATTTCGGCACCCCCACCCCCACGACCGTCGCTCCTGACCGCCGTCGCCGCCCCTACCGCCCATCCTCACAGGCAAAAACCCCGTCTCATCCCGCGCCCCTCACCTCTTCCCACTCCCGACTTCCGGCACGCCCATTGCCTTCCCCACCAACATGCGGCTGTCGGTGCGCTTCCATCCCGGTCCCCCTTCCGCGGGCAACCACCCGCACGGGACCCCCGCGCCCACCCCCACCCCCACCCCTCCCCACGCCGGCCGCCTCAACCTCCTCCTGTCCTACGCCGGCTGGCAGCCCGACCCCTGGGTCGAGCGTCTGCCCCCCCTCCTCGAGCCCATGGGCGTCCAGTCCCTCCGCGCCGCCACCGGCCGCGAAGCCCAGGACGTCATCCGCTCCAACCCCATCCACATCGCCGTCGTCGACCTCGGCCTGCCCCTCGACTCCGTCGACTCCGAAGCCGACGCGCCGGAACTCTCCGAAGGCGGCTCGCGCCTGCTGGAGTTGCTTCACCGCCTCGACCAGCCGCCGCCCACCGTCGTCGTCAAGCGCGCCCGCAGCACCCGCGACGACCACCGCGACATGGCCGCCGCCCTCCGCCTCGGCGCCTTCGCCGTCGTCGACCGCCCCCGCGACCAACACGACCTCAACCTGATCCTCGAAGTCCTGAGACGCTGCCTCACCCGCTTCTACCAAGGCCGATGGCCGGGGGGAGTGGGAAGGGGTGAGGGCTGAGGTGTGAGTCGAACCAACGTCTTCTGTGTGCCTCAATTTGCGATTTGCCCATTTGCGATTTGAGCTTTTCTCCCCCAATCCCCATATCACCAAAGGAGTACCTTCCCGTGCCCAAGTCCGACACCCCCGCCGTCCGTCCCCTCCACGACAAGATCCTCGTCCGTCGCGATGAGGCCGAGACCAAGACCGCCAGCGGCATCTTCCTCCCCGAGTCCAGCAAGGACAAGCCCAAGACCGGCGTCATCACCGCCGTTGGCGACGGCGCCCTCAACACCGAAACCGGTCAGCGCATCCCCCTCTCCGTCAAGAAGGGCGACAAGGTCATCTTCTCCTCCTACGCCGGCACCGAGGTCAAGATCAACGACGCCGAACTCCTCATCATGTCCGAGGACGACATCCTCGCCGTGATCGACTAAGCAAAGTGGAGCAGGGGGGCAGTGGAGCAGGGGAGCAGGGCTCCGCTCTTCCCCTGCACCGCTGCTCCCCTCCTCCCCTGCTCCCCTTCCGCCCCATGACCCCAGACCAACTCCGCCAATCCCTCCGTGAACTCAGCGGCGATCGCGATTGCACCATCGCCTTCTCCGACGTCTTCCCCGCCGGTGGCGGCGTCCTCAACAACGCCCTCCTCGAGATCCGCAACGCCATGCTGATCCCCGACGAGCCCGACCACATGGTCAAAGTCACCGACGGCAAACACATCTACGTCATCGACGCCGACCGAGTCGTCTGGGTCCGCATCGCCCTCAAACAACCCGTCAAGTAACCCGTTCACCCATAAGACATTCACCACGGAGACACAGAGGCACAGAGAAGAGAGTTTGGTTCAAGGCAGGTTTGTTTCAAGGCAAAGCGCAAGGGCGAACAGCACGCTCTCCCCTCCCGCAAATCCGAATCCCCAACTCCCCTCTCTGTGCCTCTGTGTCTCTGTGGTGAAAACTCGAATCGAAAGGACTCGCATGCCTGCCAAATCCATTGCGTACAACACCGACGCCCGCGAGCGCATCCTCCGCGGCGTCCAAAAGCTCGCCCACGCCGTCAAGGTCACCCTCGGCCCCTCCGGCCGCGTCGTCGTCCTCGAGAAGTCCTTCGGCGCCCCCACCGTCACCAAGGACGGCGTGACCGTCGCCAAGGAAATCGAACTCGAAGACCAGTACGAGAACCTCGGCGCCCAGATGGTCAAGGAAGTCGCTTCCAAGGCCTCCAAGGACGCCGGTGACGGCACCACCACCGCCACCATCTACGCCGAGGCCATCTACGCCGAAGGCTTGAAGAACATCACCGCCGGCGCCAACCCCAACGCCGTGAAGCGCGGCATCGACGCCGCCGTCGCCTCCATCGTCGACGAGCTCAAGAAGATGTCCAAGAAGGTCGACTCCTCCAAGGAGATCGCCCAGGTCGGCACCTGCTCCGCCAACCAGGACGAAGAGATCGGCAAGATCATCGCCCAGGCCATGGACAAGGTCGGCAAGGACGGCGTCATCACCGTCGAAGACGGCAAGTCCATCAACACCGAAGTCGAACTCGTCGAGGGCATGCAGTTCGACAAGGGCTACCTCAGCCCCCACTTCGTCACCAACGCCGCCACCATGGAGGCCACCCTCGACAACCCCTACATCCTCATCTACGAGAAGAAGATCAACTCCGCCAAGGACATGCTCCCCGTCCTCGGCAAGATCGCCGAAGCCGGCGCCTCCCTCCTCATCATCGCCGAGGACATCGAAGGCGAAGCCCTCGCCACCCTCGTCGTCAACCGCCTCCGCGGCATCCTCAAGGTCGTCGCCGTCAAGGCCCCCGGCTTCGGCGACCGCCGCAAGGAAATGCTCCAGGACATCGCCACCCTCACCGGCGGCAAGGCCATCATGGAAGAACTCGGCATCAGCCTCGACAAGGTCGAACTCTCCGACCTCGGCCGCGCCAAGAAGGTCACCGTCGATAAGGACAACACCACCATCGTCGAGGGCGCCGGCACCACCAACGAGATCAAGGGCCGCATCGAGATGATCCGCGCCCAGATCGAGAACACCTCCAGCGACTACGACCGCGAGAAGCTCGAAGAGCGCCTCGCCAAGCTCGCCGGCGGCGTCGCCCAGATCAACGTCGGTGCCGCCACCGAAGTCGAAATGAAGGAAAAGAAAGCCCGCGTCGAAGACGCCCTCCACGCCTGCCGCGCCGCAGTCGAAGAAGGCATCCTCCCCGGCGGCGGCGTCTCCATCCTACGCGCCCGTCGCTCCCTCGAGAAGCTCAAGAAGAAGCTCGACAACCACGACGAGCGCGCCGGCGTCGACATCGTCTTCCGCGCCGTCTCCGCCCCCGTCAAGCAGATCGCCGCCAACTGCGGCCTCGACGGCTCCGTGATCGCGTCCAAGGTCGAAGAGTCCAGCGAGACCAACTTCGGCTACAACGCCCTCACCCACGAGTACGGCGACCTGCTCAAGATGGGCGTCATCGTACCGACGAAGGTCGAACGCGTCGCCCTCCAGAACGCCGCCAGCATCGCCGGCCTCCTCCTGACCACCGAGGCCGCGATCGTCGAGATCAAGGAAAAGAAGAAGCCCGCGGGCGGCCATGACCACTCGCATGATGACATGGATTATTGATTTACCCATGGCCCCGCCGTGAATGGCTGGGTCATGATTTGACCCCGGAACACCAAGTTCGCTTCCAGTCCGAATCGCAGGGCCTGGTCGACAGTCTCAGCGCATGCCTCGTTGCGCTTACCGCGCTGATTCGCCCACGAGCATCAACCAGCCAAGCGGCGACGGACACCGCTCAAGTCTTCTGCGCGAGCGGGTTCCTTTACAAAACTGATTGCTTCCCTCTCTGGATTACTGCAGGGCATGTGATTGACGACATCAATGCCTACTCTCGCGACGCTAACCTCTTCGTCAGTGAGCTTCGGCTCGCAGACTCAATTGCGAGCCACGTTAAGCCACCTGCGCCGTTCATCATCATCCCAAACGAACCACAATATCGCATATCCATTGTCGACGACACCGCCGGCATCGATCACGGAGCCATGATTCTCCGGCCATATATTGTTGACAACTTACTAAAAGGCCCGTCTCGTTGGATCACCTCCGACATGATTGCTCGCGATGACGAGGTCTTTGATTGCTACGTCCTTCTTGGTTTTCCAGAATCAGCTCGCAATCCAGTTCTTCGTGCAAGTGGGCCCGACAAGCGAACAGTATACTTCAACATTAGTACTCCTCTTCTGCCTCTACAAAGGATCTCACCGCCAGACACTCCAATTGATCCGAATAGATCTCGCCTGTATTTCGAGATACTGCCACATTTTTGCACAGATCCGCTAGCGCCCGATGAAATCACATCGGTCGCGGGAATGTCGGGAGGTCCCATCTTCGGAGTTCGCTTCGAGCAATCCCAGACGATCACCAAACTCGTTGGCTTACAGAGTGCACAGGGAAAAGAGTCCCGATACCTTGCAGCCTGCCCCCTTTGGGATTTCCCGGAACACCTGTCGAAACGCCTTCGACAGTACGCCAATGGCGAGTGGCCTATTGCCGCCGCCGCAGTTGGACCGACCTCTCCGTGAAGCGGCAGGTGGCCCGATCACACAGCGATGTGCCACGATCACTCGCTGCTCGGAGCGAGTGATCGTGCCCGGGCGTGTCTTCGCTCCCGTCTCACGCAAGCTCCGTCTTCACCCGCAAGCACGATCACGACCTCCGAGCAGGTCGTGATCGTGGCACCCGGGAGGTTGTCGTGCCCGGACGTAGACCGGCCCCCAGAGCACGCCGCGTGGTACGCTGCAGCCTCCGATGCTCCTGAAGCTCATCCGCCGCATCCGCTCGATCCCCGAGCCCCGAATCTCGCGGGAGCAAGCCATCCAACTCGCCATTGCCGAAGCCATGCGTCACAACAACGGCGAATGGTCGCAGCCCACCGGTGCAACACGCCCCCCTCGCGCCGACGAACACCTCCGCTACTGGTGGGTCTGGCTCGAACCCGACATCCGCCCCTCTCGCGTCGCAAAGATCGACAACCAAACCGGCGCAGTCCTGCTCTACGACTTCCCGCCCCGATAGCGGTTAGCAAAGATAATCGCTCCTTGGCGGCTGCAATCCACATTGCGGCCCCCGAACAGGGCTTGGTCATTGCGCCCGACGGATGAACGCACTGTCAGGCGTTGTTGCGTGAACCACGGACAACCGATGACAACTCTCGTATATTGATCATGTACTCGCAGAGCGGTCTGGCCGGCGACTCTTGTCCCGCCGTCACAGATCCCCGAAGGAGACCGACCAACATTTCAACAGCACTTAGCTTTGCTCCCAGAACATCACCAGCCGCCAATTTTGCCACCAGCGCCGGCGCTCCTTGAATTATGCCCCATTTGCCAGCATTCTTATCCTTGATGATCGATCGCTGATATGAGATCATCTTATGTCGCAGTTCCGGAAGCACGTTCCACTCAAAGAATGACTGCACGGACTTCGCATCGCCCGTGTCAATGGCTTTCTTGCAAGTTCCGACATACGACCAGAGCTCGCCAACAAAATCGTCTCTCGCGTTCCGGTGTCGCTCTCGCACTTCGCAAGCGGCCGATATGAACCGCGGAAGTTCGGCAGGCTCGATACAAGGCAGCTCGAATGCGATTCCGCTCGATGCCAAAGCCATAAGAACACGCTCGGGCGTAACATCGCTTTGACGGCTTTCGACGAAGGCCAGAGTTCCAGGATCGGGGGATACAACGAATCCATCCTGATCACTAGAGGAAATCAACTTGTCAAGAATACGAACTTGTTCAATAGCATCTTTTTGGCCTTCATTTGCAAGGCGCTCAATTTTTTTAATGTTGCTAACGAAGTTTCGTATTTCTTCGGATGAATTTGATTTTCGCGCCAATGCATCTTGAAGCAATCGAGCCGTCATAACTTGATCAATAGATATGTCATTTGCAATTTTATCTATTGAACCGTACTCACGAACGTCATCGAACGTTAGGTAGGCGGCGACTACTAGTCGAGCATAATCTTTCTTTCGTCGCTTTGTATCCGGATCGTCAATGTCCCCTACGGCGGCAAGGAATGAACTCAATAAATCCGTGCAATTCTTTGTCTTCGTGGCGATGATTCGGGAGACCGCCACTTTGATATCGGGAACGATGATCGCCCTCATGCCTTAAGGATAGCGGCCGGTGGCCCAACCAGGCGGGGTGGCACGAACTTCTTGCCACTGGCCTTGGCTTTGCAAGGTCAGTGCGTCTGGAACACCGATCCCAACCCCAGGCCGCACAACCCCTTCCACTCAATCTCTCCGTCTCTTCGTCTCTCCGTCTCTTCCCCCCTTGAATCATCCACCCGACTCGTGGGAAACTACCCACCATGTCGGCCCTCCCATTCACCCCGCTCACCATCACCCCGCGCCCCGCGGCATCACCGCACGCGCTCCCCCCTTCCCAGAGGGAAGGGGCAGGGGGAAGGGCTGATTCCCCCGCTCCCCTCTTCCCCTCTTCACCCGTTCCCCTCTTCTCCCCCGACGAAACAACCGCCGCCG
This sequence comes from Phycisphaerales bacterium, assembly GCA_036392375.1. Classification (GTDB taxonomy): domain Bacteria; phylum Planctomycetota; class Phycisphaerae; order Phycisphaerales; family UBA1924; genus JAFEBO01. The sequence goes on along the minus strand of DASVYC010000020.1, from coordinate 4,429 downwards.
CCATCATCAACGACTTCGCCGCTCAGGATCTCACCCTGCGCGACATCGCGGACAACTACGAAACCACCCTCGAGTCCCTCACCCTCTGGCTCGCCCGCCCCGACATCAAAGAGCGGCTCTTCGCCCTCGAATCCGCCTGCGCCGCCCGCGCCCGCCTCGTCGTCGCCAACAACCTCGCCGCCATCGCCAACAAGCTCCTCCACCTCCTCACCGAATCCAAGCTCGACCACGAATCCATCCACCGCGTCCCCGCAGCCACGCACCACGCCTTCGCCGCCCGCATGCAAAGCCGCGAAAGCGCCCGCAAAACCGCCAACCTCCTCCTCCGCATCGCCCGCTACGTCCCACCCTCGCCCACCGCGCCGCCTCCGCGCGCCCCCTCTCCCCGCTCGCGGGAGGTGGGGGGAGAGGACCGCTTGGCCAAAGGCCAAGCCACATGCCAAGCAACGGAGGGGTCCGACGCGTACCTCAACGCCGACGCGGTCCAAGCCAAAACCGCCGCAACACCTCTCCCCACAACAACCCCCACGCGCCAGCGTGGGTCCACCAACGCTCCATGCCCGCCCACTCGCCTCGCCCACCGGGAAGAGGTCCCCGAATCCACACACCCAGCCGACGCCACCACCACGCCGCACGCGGGAGACGACCCGTCCGGACCGGGCCGCCGTGACCCGCCCCGGACCGAGAATGCAGGCTCTCCCGACGACACAAAGGGCGCGATCCCGCCGATCACACCGAATCTCTGCGCCTTCTGATCGAATTCGCCGCGTTCTCTGGTAGAAGTCGAGCCGCGGGTACGCTGCATCGATGCACGTCCCGCGCGGTTCCATCTGCCGGAGGCCACCGATGTCGCACACCCAGCACGTTCCCGCCTCCCTTCTGGTCGCGTCAATCGCCTGGAACGCCGCGGCGGTGACACCCACGGTCAACGGCATCGTGGACGCCACATACGGCGAACCGCGGGCCGTCCAGACCGTGCAGACGGGCTTCGGCGACGCCGCGCCGCCCGCGGACAACTCGGGCAGCGAGCTCGACGCGGCGTACGGCGTGATCCGTGGCGGACGCCTGTTCCTGATGCTCACGGGCAACCTCGAACGCAACTTCAACCTGATCGACATCTACATCGATTCCCGCCCCGGCGGCGAGAACGTGCTGACCGGCACGCCGCAGTACGACGGCGGCTACAACGCGCCCGGTGGGCCGTACCGAAGCTCGAAGCTCAACGGCGTGCGCTTCGATCCCGGCTTCTTCGCCGACTATCACCTCTACTGCCGCTGGGGCATCCAGGCGGCGGTCGAGACACCCTTCGAGGTGACGTTCGTGCACCGAGCCGGCGGCGCCCAGGCGCAGGTGCCCGCCTCGCGCGCGGGCACGGTGGTGACGGTCTCCAACAGCGCCATCGGCTCGGTGAACGCGGGCAACGTGGCGCCCAACGCGTCGGGCAGCGCCCTGACGCAGAACCTGTTGATGGCGATCTACAACTTCAACACCGGCGGTGTGATCGCCGGGAGCAACGCGGCGAACGCCGCGGCCGCCGCGGCGGTGACGTCGGGCGTTGAGTTCTCGATCCCGCTCGCCGACCTGGGCGGTCCCTCGGCGTTCAAGAACATCCGCGTCGTGGCGATGATCAACGGACAGAACCGCGACTTCCTGTCGAACCAGATTCTCCCCGGAGTCCCGGCCCCTCAGATCAACCTGGGAGGCGACGGCAACGGCACGTTCACAGGCTCGCTGTCGGGCATCAACTTCACGAACTTTGGCGGCACGCAGTACTTCACGGTGTACACCTGCGTCGCCGACATCACCGAAGACGGCGTGGTCGATGACGACGACTTCCTTTTCTTCGCCTACTCCTACAACGTGCTGGTGTGCAGCGATCCCGCGATGCTGGCCGGTTGCCCGGCCGACTTCAACGAGGACGGCTTTGTGGACGACGCGGACTTCGTGATCTTCGCCGGGTGGTACAACGACTTGCTCTGCCCGTAGCCCCGGCGGCACGCCCCGCGGGTTTCGATCCCGGCCCATAACCCTGACGTGCGGCGGCCTGCTGGTGTAGGGGACGCTGTCGATGGGCGTGGTGGCCATCGGTGTGCTGGTGCGTCAAGGAACGCTGCAGATCCTCTCAGCGCTCGAGAGTCCAACGGGGGTTGACTAAGCGAGCAACGCCGGGACGTGGCTTGAGCGATCGAGCGCGTCAAACATGCCGACGTGCGTTGAGCATGCGGCCCGCGGCGTCCGATCCGGACAGAGACCCGATCCTCACCCGAGCGCCACCCGAGCCCGGACCCGAATTGGGGGTGTCTTTTGCGGTGCGCTCTTGCAAAGAGGGCGTGAGTCGATACGCTGCCAGCGGCCCGGACCTCTTTCCGCAGAGGTCCGGGTCTTCTTTTTTGAGGAGATACAAGATGCAGATTCGTTTCGTGATCGGTTTCGGCGCCGCCGCGCTGGCTTCGGCTGTGGCGGGAGCGACGGTGTTCTCGTACGACAACGGCACCACGACGGTGGCGGTCGGGCCTCCCAACTCGTTCCCCGTGAACCCCGTCACGGGCTGGGGCAACTACTACGTGTCCGACCCGCAGGGCACCCGGATCACCAAGCTGTCGGCGGCGTTCGGCCCCAACTTCAATCCGGCGACGCCTGTCACCATGCACCTCTTCGCCGATCCCGACGGCGACTTCAATCCGCTCAACGCGGTGCTGCTGACGTCGGTAACCAAGGTCCCGACGCAGGTCGGCGGCTCGGTGTTCACCACGTTCGACATCAACCCCACCGTCGTTACGGGCGGGTTCTTCGTGATGTGCACCGCGTTCACCGTGAAGGGCGTGGACAAGCCGGCGGCGGCGGACCTGACCGGTCGCACCGATCGCTCGTGGTACTTCTACAACCCCGCGACCAGCGGGATGAACCTGGCGAACCTGGGCGCCAACGCCCTGGCTCGCCGCGTGGACCAGGTGCTGCCGCTGCCGGGCGCGTGGCTGGTGCGTGCGGAGGGTGAGGCGGTTCCCGCGCCGGGCGTCCTCGCGCTCCTGGGTGTGGGTTCGCTGGCCCTGCGGCGTCGTCGCTGATCTCAACCCGCGGCCGCGCCGAAGGGCGCGGGCGCGGATTCCCGCGTTGTCCCGTCGGCGCCGGTATCCTCCACGAGGCGGCCCCGTGGCGGAACTGGCAGACGCAAGGGACTTAAAATCCCTCGCTGGGCAACCAGCATGCGGGTTCGATTCCCGCCGGGGCCATTCCTTTCCTCCTCCTCCCGTTTTTCCGTTTCGCTCACATCCGATCCACAACTCGCCAGTCCCTTCAGCGCCAGAAAGTCCTCGGCCTCAACCAGTTGCCACCCCCCGCAGATGCCACTTCAGCCGCTGATCCCGCAGGGTCTGGTTCAACTCTTGATTTCGCAGATAATCCGCCGGCAGCGCGGCCGGGACGGGCTTGTACGCTGGGTGCCCTCGCCGTTTCATGACCTTCTGGCACTCGTGGAAGAGCGCCTTTGAGATCAGGGGCTCGTGTGTGCCGTCGTACAGCTCGCCCTTGTAGATCCTGACCCCGTGTAGAACGGGTTCTCCAGGAGCTTCTGGACACGAGTCTCACGTTGCCAGCCGCTGCGAGAGACGACGGACATACCCATGTCAATCGCCATGTCCCGAAGCTGACGGAAGGAGAATCGGCACGTGGAGTACTTCTCGAAGAGCGTGCGCACAATCGGGGCATTGAACGGGTGCGGGTCGGGATCCTTCTCCGTCTCTCCCGAGCAGGGCCGTAGCCCCAATGATGCCCATCAATCAGAGTTTCTATCGCAGGAAGACCCCGGATCTATGTAGAAGGCCGAAACGCTGCTGCGTGAAGCCCTCAACGCCGACCTCAATTACGGCCCGGCCCACAACAACCTGGGCGTGATCTTCCTGCATCGTGATGAGCTCCACGAAGCCGCGGCGGAGTTCGAGTGGGCACGCAAGCTCATGCCGGGGCACCCCGATCCTCGGGTGAACCTTGCGTTCACGCTGGAGAGCGCCGGCCGCACGGACGACGCGATCGCGACCTGTCGAACGGCTTTGGAAGTTCTGCCCGACGATATCGTGGCCATGCAGGGGCTCGCGAGATTGCAGGTACGAAGCGGGCGGGGGGACGAGCACACGGCGCGAATGCTGTCCGACGATGTTCTTGATGTTCTTGCGTTCGAACAGTTCGTTGACCTGAGCGAACTCGCGGACCTCCTCCAGATCGCCGTTGGCGGCCTGGAAATCGGTGCCGGTGGGACGTGTGTATATGCCGTCGCCGTTGGCGTCGAGCTTGTGCTCCAGCCAGTTGCCGGTGTGGCTGAGGGTCCAGTTCTCCTTGCGCGTGCGGCTGGTGATCGCGTCCGACCCGTCCAGCGTCCCCTCGTCCGCCTCGGTCAGGCGGTTGAGGTCGTCGTTGACGTACTTCACGTCGAAGC